>DASTXV010000017.1:0-21629 GCA_035765335.1 Solirubrobacterales bacterium | reverse complement strand
TCCTCGATCAGCTTCTTCGCGTTGTCCCAGGCGCCGCCGCCGGCGGTCATGCTGATCGCGGCGAAGAGGCCGACGACGATGACGCCGATCAGGAGGCCGCCGAGCGCGTCGACGCTGAGCAGGCCGACGATCACCGGCACGACGATCGGGATCAGCGACGGCAGGATCATCTCTTTCTGCGCCGCCAGGGTGACGATGCTGACCGTCTGCCCGTAGTCCGGTTTTTCGGTCCCCTCCATGATCCCGGGGTGCTCGCGGAACTGTTTCCGCACCTGCTCGACGACCTGGCCGCCGGCGCGGCCGACCGCCTCGATCGCGAAGGCCGAGAACAGGTAGACCATCATCCCGCCGATGATCAGCCCGATCAGCACGTCGGGGCTGGTCAGGTTGAAGAGGCCGTTCAGGTCAAACCCGGCCGGGGCCTCCGCTTCCAGCTCGTACTTGAAGGCGGCGAACAGCACCAGCGCGGCGAGCGCGGCGGAGCCGATCGCGTAACCCTTGGTCACGGCCTTGGTCGTGTTGCCGACCGCGTCGAGCGGGTCGGTGACGTTGCGGACGTCTTCCGGCAGGTCGGCCATCTCGGCGATGCCGCCGGCGTTGTCGGTGATCGGCCCGAAGGCGTCCAGGGCGACGATCAGACCGCAGAGCGAGAGCTGCGCCATCACGGCGATGCCGATGCCGTAGATGCCGGCGAGCTCGTTCGCGGCGAGGATCGCCAGGGCGATGACGAGCGCCGGGGCGGCGGTCGACTGGAAGCCCTGGGCGAGGCCCTGGATGATGTTCGTCGCGTGGCCGGTCTCGGAGGCCTGGGCGATCGTCTTCACCGGCCGGAACCGGGTCGAGGTGTAGTAGTCGGTGATCACGAACAGCAGCGCCGTGACGGCGATGCCGATCACCGCGCAGAGCCAGAGGTCGCCGACGCTGACCGCCGAGGCGGCGGCGTCGAGGACGCCGACCTGGAGCGGTTCCTTCATCAGCCACTCGGTGATCGGGTAGAAGGCCGCGATCGAGATCAGGCCGGAGACGATCATGCCGACGTACAGCGCGCCCTCGACTTTGTCCGATTTGGTGCGGACGCAGAGGGCCCCGATGATCGAGGCGATGATCGCGACGCCGCCGAGGACCAGCGGGTAGATCGCGACCTCGCGGGCGAAGTCCGCGTTGAAGGTGAGGACGCCGAGCAGCATCACCGCGACCGAGGTGACCGCGTAGGTCTCGAAGAGGTCGGCGGCCATGCCGGCGCAGTCGCCGACGTTGTCGCCGACGTTGTCGGCGATCACGGCCGGGTTGCGAGGATCGTCCTCGGGGATCCCGGCCTCGACCTTGCCGACCAGGTCGGCGCCGACGTCGGCGGCCTTGGTGAAGATGCCGCCGCCGAGACGCGCGAAGATCGAGATGAGCGAACCACCGAAGCCGAGGCCGATCAGCGCGTCGACGGCCTCCTTGTCGTCGACCCCGCCCAGGACGAGGGCGCCGTAGTAGCCGGCGACGCCGAGCAGCGCCAGCCCGACCACGAGCAGGCCGGTGACCGAGCCGCCCTTGAAGGCGACGTCGAGCGCCGGCGGGACGCCGCCGCGGGCGGCCTCGGCGACGCGGGAGTTGGCCCGCACCGAGACGTTCATCCCGATGAAGCCGGTGGCGCCAGAGAGAACGGCTCCGATCACGAAGCCGAGCGCGGTGTGCCAGTCCTGCAGGAAGATCAGCAGGATCGCGATCGGGACCGCGACCGCGGCGATGATCGTGTACTGGCGGTTGAGGTAGGCCTGCGCCCCCTCCTGTACGGCGCCAGAGATTTCGCGCATGCGGTCGTTGCCCGCGGGCTTGGCGAGCAGGCGCTGGGTAACGAGAAGTCCATAGATGACGGCGGCGCCAGCGCAGACGAGCGCGACGACCACTCCGTAATCGGTCAAGAAGTCGGTCAAGTTCCTATTCCTCCGGTGGTTTTCGGCGGCGCGGGAGTCTATAGACGAAGTCGGCGACATAGCGCCGAGACCCGCTCTGGAAGCTCAATCCGACGCTCAGGCCCGCTCGGAAGGCTGCGGCGCCCCGCCGTAGGTCCGCCGCGTCTCCGCCACCGCATCGCGGTAGATGTCCTCGATCGAGACGCCCGAGTCGAGCGCTTCCCGCGCCCGCTGGGCGCCGTTGCGCTCGGGCAGCGAGAGGTCGATCCCGAGCTGCGTCCGCGCCGGCTCGGTCCAGACCAGGACCTGCTCGAGCAGGGAGCGGGTCGGCACCTCCTCGCCGCGCCGGAAGTCGATCATCCGCCCACCGGCGCCGTAGCGGATCGCCCGCCAGAGGTTCTCCTCGATCTCGCGATCGGCCAGCGGCGCCCCCCGCCCCTCGTAGCCGTGCTCGTCGTAATCGAGCGCGGTCTGGGCGATGCAGGCGGCGATCAGACCGGCCAGGGCCAGCGACTCGTCCCCCCGCGTCTGCGCGTCGCAGATCCGCACCTCGACGGTGCCGAAGCTGTGGTGCGGCCGCACGCTCCACCACAGCTGCGTCGACTCGACCACCGACCCGACCCGCTCCAGGGTGCCGATGAAGTCGGCGTAGGTGCGCCAGTCGCGAAACGGCGACGGCACCCCGCAGCGCGGGAAGGTGCGGGTGAAGATCTCGCTGCGGACGCTGTGCAGGCCGGTGTCGCGGCGGTCGAGGAAAGGCGAGTTGGCCGAGACCGCGAGCAGCAGCGGCAGCAGCTCGCGCAGCCAGTCACAGACGGCGATCGCCCGGTCGGCGCCCTGGATCCCCATGTGCAGATGCAGGCTCCAGGTGTTGTTGCGCTGGGCGACCCAGCCGAGTTCGTTGCGGAGGCGGTTGTAGTGGGGCGTGTCGATGATTCGCTGGTCGAGGTAGTCGGCCCAGGGGTGGGTGCCCATCGCCCCCAGCGCCAGCCCCATCCCATGGACCAGCTCGAACAGCCGCGCCCGCCGCTCGCGCTGGCGCTCGGCCGCCTCGGCGAAGGTCTCCGAGCGCCCGGAGCGGATCTCGACCTCGGCGGCGATCAGCTCCCCCGCCGCCGAGTGGGCCAGCAGCTCGTCCTGCTGGCAGGCGGCGAAGACGTCCTCGAAGCGGTGCTCCAGCTCCAGCGTCCGCGGGTCGAGGATCGCGAACTCCTCCTCGAGCCCGACCGTGAAGTCCTGCGAGGACTCGAACTTCTCGCGGGCGAGATCGAGGTCCAGTGACAAGGTCAGACGGCCCGTCAGGCCAGGTAGAAGTAGAGCGCGTAGAGCAGGTCGACGGCGGGGCTGGAGGTGTGGACGGTCACCTCCGGCGGCACCTGCAGGAGCTGCTCGGAGTAGTTGAAGATGATCTTCACGCCGGCCTCGACGAGGCGGTCGGCGACGTCCTGGGCGGCCTCGGCCGGGACGGCGAGGACGCCGACGACGATCTCCTCCTCGGCGACGACGTCCGGCAGCTCGCCGATGTCGCGCACCTGCAGCTCGCCGATCTGGTTGCCGACGACGCTGGGATCGCTGTCGAAGACCGCCACCACCTGGAAGCCGTGGTCGGCGAAGATCGAGGAGGTGGCGATCGCCTGGCCGAGGTTGCCGGCCCCGAACAGGGCGATGTTGTGCTGGCCGGAGGTGCGGAGGATCTTGCGGATCTCCGAGACCAGCGAGTCGACGTTGTAGCCCACCCCCCGCTTGCCGAACTTGCCGAAGCCGGAGAGGTCGCGGCGGATCTGGGTCGGGTTGATGTGGGTGTACTCGGAGAGCTCCTGCGAGGAGATCGTCTCCCGGCCCATCTTCCGCGCCTGGGTCAGCACCTGCAAATAGCGGGAAAGGCGGGCGGCGACCCCCAGCGACAACCGCTCGCCTTCGACTGGGAACGCCCCTGCGGCGTCGAACTCCTCGATCACCTCGACCATGCCCCCACAGTATCGAGCCGGGCCTTGAGGCCGTCCCGGTCCAAAACGAGCTCGGAAACCTCGACCCCGTCGACCTCGACCACCGGGATCCGCTCGAGGTGGCGGCGCAACAGCAGCTCGTTGCTCTCGATGTCGACCTCGTGCAGCTCGAAGCGGTAGCCCTCCTCGTGGAGGGCGATGATCTGCTCGAGCGCCTGCTCGCAGAGGTGGCAGCCCGGACGGGAGTAGACGACGACGTCGGCCATCGGCTCAGTGGGGGACGGCGGCCGAGGTTTCGCCGCTGGCGAAGGCGTCGTAGCCGAGGTAGTCCGGGTAGGCGACCTCGGGCGCGAAGCGGGCGGCGGACCCGACCATCGCGGCGTTGTCGGTGCAGAGGCTGATCGGCACCAGCTTCAGCCGCGCGCCCATCTCCTCGCAGAGCTTCGCGACCGCCTCGCGCAGGGGCCCGTTGGCGGCGACGCCGCCGCCGAGCGCGACGGCCTCCCAGTCGCCCTTCTTCAAGGCCCGCTTCAGCTTCGTCGTCAGCTGCTCGACCACCGCCGCCTGGAAGGAGGCGGCGAGGTCGGCGCGGCGCTCCTCCACACCCTCGGGGCCGAGCTCTCGGCAGCGGTACAGCACCGCGGTCTTGAGGCCGCTGAAGCTGAAGTCGAGGCCGGGGTTGCGGGCCATCGCCACCGGCATCTCGAACGCCTCCGGGTCGCCGCCTTCGGCCTCGCGCTGGACCGCCGGGCCGCCGGGGTACCCGAGCCCGAGCAGGCGGGCCGACTTGTCGAAGGCCTCGCCGGCGGCGTCGTCGAGGGTCTGGCCGAGCAGCTCGTAGCCCTCGTGGTCGCGCACCCCCGCCAGCAGCGTGTGGCCGCCGCTGGCGATCAGGCAGAGAAACGGCGGCTCCAGCGGCTCGGGCTCGAGGAAGTTGGCGGCGACGTGCCCCTGCAGGTGGTCGACCGGGATCAGCGGCAGCCGGCGGGCGGCGGCGATCGCCTTGGCGGTGCTGATCCCGACGAGCAGCGCCCCGATCAATCCCGGCCCGGCGGTGGCGGCGACGGCGTCGATGTCGTCCAGGGTGACGCCCGCCTCTCCCAGCGCCGCCTCGACCACCGGCGCGGTCAGCTCGAGGTGGTGGCGCGCCGCCACCTCCGGCACCACGCCGCCGAAGCCCTCGTGGGCGGCGGCCTGCGAGGAGATCACGTTGCTGAGGATGCGCGGCCCGTCGAGGACGGCGGCGCAAGTGTCGTCGCAGGAGGTCTCGATCGCCAGCAGCAGTTTGCGGTCGCTCACTCCAGTCCCCTCAATCCAGCCACCCCTAGTCCAGCCACATGATCAGGGCGTCCTCGCCGTTGTCGTGGTAGTAACGAGGACGGACGCCGGCCGAGCGGAATCCGAAGCGCTCGTACATCCCGATCGCGCGGTGGTTGGAGACGCGGACCTCGAGCGTGAACGGCAGCGTCCCGCCCGACTCCTCGATCAGGCGGCGCATCAGCCGGCCGGCGACGCCGGCGCCGCGACGGTCGGGGGCGACGGCGATGTTCATCAGGTGCCAGACCTGGTCGTAGCGAGAGCAGACCACGTAGCCGAGCAACTGGTCGCCGTCGCTGGCGGCGAGGCAGATCCCCGACGGCTTCGAGAGCTCGAGCACGAACATCGCCAGCGACCAGGGGGTCGGGAACGAGCGCCGCTCGATCGAGATCACCGCCGGCAGGTCGCTGTAGGCGAGCCTGCGGATCTGGATCTCTTGGGTCAGCTCACTGGGCTCTTTGTGAAGCGTCTCGCTCACGCCACCGCTCCGCGTCGGGGGGTCTGAGGTAGATCGGGGCAAGCCCGTCGCGGTCCTCTCCCCCTGCCGCTGCCGCCAGAGCGCAAACATGGCGCCCGGCGACCCGGTGGACGGGATCGGAATCGTCCGGAATTTGGACGCCGCCTCGGGCCAACTCGTGACGAAATCGTACCGCCCCCGAACCGGCGACCGACGGGGGTCGCTCCAGGGTCGCGACGCGCTCGGTCAGCTGCTCGGGCCGGTAGACCGCCGGCTCCCAGGTCCGCTCTCCCGCCGGCGAGTAGAGGGCGGCGAAGACCTCGCCGCGCCAGCCGTCGAGGACCGCCAACCGCTCCCCCTCCGCCCCGGCCTCGGCGATCCCGGCGGCGACGGCGTCGAGCGTGCAGACGCCGCGCGCCGGCAGACCGAGGCTGACGCTGAGCCCGCGGGCGGTCGCGATCCCGACCCGCAGGCCGGTGAAGGAGCCGGGGCCGAGCCCGACCGCGAGCAGGTCGACCCGCCCCCAGCCGTCCGCCGCGGCGACCGCCCGCTCGACCTCGGCGAGCAGGCCGGTCGCGTGCCGGGGCCTCCCCTGCGGGGAAAGCCCCAGCTGCGACTCGTGCAGTACCTCGCCGTCGCGCCAGGCGCAGGCGACGGTGTCTACCGTCGCGGTGTCGAAGCCGACGACGATCAGGGGTTCGCTACCCCGTCACCCGGAAGGCCCAGGACCCGACTTTCTGGCCTTTGACGAACCAGCTGACGACGTGCTTGCCAGGGATCGTCGAGGTGATCTTGTTCACGTAGAGGGTCCCCTGTTTGGCTTCCTGAGCCTGGGCGCAGAGGTTTTTCCCGCTCGGGAACTTGACGCAGACGGAATAGACGACGTCGCCTTTGAGGCTTTTGAAGAACGCGCCCTTCTTGGCTTTCTTGGGGCAGACGTGCGCGGGTTTCGTTTTACCGGAGATCCCGCACCCCACGTACTTTTTGTAAGCCGCCGCGCCGGCCGTGGCCGGCACCGCGGTGGCCAGCAGTCCGATCGCCAACATCACTGCCGCCAGCGCCTTCAGTCCCTTCATCCGTCCTTGCCTTTCGATCGAGTTCCGAGGGCCGATGCTACAAGCTGGGCACACCCTCTCCTGAACACATCCAGAGAGGGTTCGGTGCGCCCCCAGCTGCCCTACCCCTACCAGTCGACTTCTATCCGCCGCTGCTCCTCGCCGACGTGGGCCAGGCGCACCTCGAGCGCGGGACGGTCCAGCCGCGCCGCGCCCGCCGCCGGCCACTCGACGAAGGCCACGCCCTCGGGCCGCAGGTAGTCGTCGAGCAGGGCCGGGTCCTCTCCCTCCAGGGTTTGCAGCCGGTAGAGGTCGAGGTGGGAGACCGGCAGCCGCCCACCGCCGTATTGCTGGCCGATCGTGAAGGTCGGCGAGGTGACGGGGCCGGGGACGCCGAGGGCGCGGCAGGCGCCGCGGACCAGGGTCGTCTTGCCGGTGCCCAGCTCGCCGGAGAGGAGGACGACGTCGCCGGGCCGCAGGCGCTCGGCGATGCGAGCGCCCAGGGCCTCGGTCTCGGCGGCGCTGTTCGTCTCCACGACCTCCACGGGCAGCGGTGAAGCTAACCGAAGAAGCCGAGCTGGTCGCTGGGCGGCGGCGGGGTCGAGCCGCCCTCTTCCTCCAGCCCCTCCAGTTCCTCGCTGCTGGGGACCGGGCCCGGCAGCGGCCGCTGCAGCAGCTCGGGGATCGTCGCGAAGTCGGCCCGCAGCTGCTCCTTGACCGCAGGCGCGCGCAGGGCGGCGGCGGGATGGAAGAGCGGCAACAGGAAGACGGTGCGGCCGCCGAGGTCGCGCACCTGCGGCGCCCCCCGCACCTTGGTGATCCCGGTCGGGCTGCCGCTGAGCAGCTTCGTCGCGAAGTTGCCGAGGGTGCAGACGACCCGCGGCTCGATCAGCCGCACCTGCTCCCAGAGGTACGGTTCGCAGGCCTGGATCTCCAGCGGCTGGGGGTCGCGGTTCCCCGGCGGCCGCGACTTGAGCACGTTGGCGATGAAGACGTCGTCGCGGGCGAGCCCGATCTCCTCAAGCAGCTGGTTCAGCAGCTGGCCGGCGCGGCCGACGAAGGGCAGGCCCTGGCGATCCTCTTCGGCCCCCGGCGCCTCGCCGACGAACATCAGATCGGCGTCGGCGTTGCCGGCGCCGAAGACCGCCTTGGTCCGCGTCTCATACAGGGGGCAGCGGGTGCAGTCCTGCACTTCTTTGTAGAGCTCGACCAGCTTCTCCCGCCGCTCGGCGGCGCTGAGGCTCACGGCTTCTCCCCCGCCGCCCGGCGCTTACGCGACTCGCTCAGCCGCTGCTGCCGCGCCGACTCGCGCTCGCGCCGCCGCGATTCGTCCGAGCGGACCTTGGCCCCGCGCGGCTGGCGGCCCGGCGGCGAGACCTCCGAGTAGAGCCGCCGCGTCCGCTCCGACCCACAGGTCGGGCAGGCGGAGCCACCCCCCGTCGCCACCAGCTCCTCGAACCGAGCCCCGCACTCCTCGCACTCGAACTCGTAGATCGGCATCAGAGACGGCGCGGCCACTACCAAGCCCAGAGGATGCACTCAGGAGGTAGCGCCCTCCAAGAACTCACGGAAGACGTCCTCGTCGCGCTCGACAAAGTAGTGGGAGTGCGTCCGCTTGATCGTGTCGAAAGAGTCCGCGCCGACTAGGACCACCTCAATAGCGCTGTTCTCGCGGTGGAGCTCCTCCAGCTCGGAGTATCTCTCGGCGGCACCGGTGTGATCGCACCCAAACTCCTCATGCTGAAGGGCACGACTCGTAAGGTCGTAGATCAGGAGAAAATATTGCTCAGGCTGACTCATTCGCTCTCGCTTCTCCTCAATTGGCGCTGTACCTGCTCATGCAACTCCTGGAATCGACGAAGGGTCTCTGGATTCCGAGCTGACCCCTCATCAGCTTGAGCCAAGAGATCGGCACCCAATCGATAGTACTCGGTGACGTTATCGGGCGCGCGATCCGCCTTGAGTCCGACATCCGTCCTTCGATCGGTGCGCTCGATGAGCTCGGCCCATGCGTGCTGTGAAACCGTCCGCAGCTGAATCTCGATCAGCAAGCCCTCCTTTTGAACAATGACGTGGATCGCCCTGTACCCGGAACGAGGCTTAGGTCCAGCGACGTAGTCGCGCACCCTGCGGATGTCCCACCGCTTCTGCCGTTCCAGGTGGACGATCATTGCTTGGATCTCTTCCACCGACCCGAAAAGCGCGCGGCATCCGCCGATGTCGTGCATCTGCGAGAGGCGCATCTCGGGCTCACGAAGCAGCTTGTCGGCGATCGTCCGCATACGCTTGAGCCGCTGGGCCACAACGGGACGGCCACCCACTTGAGTAGTCGAGTGCCGTGCAACGTAGTAGCGGACGCCAGCAGCCACCCTCGTCAAGGGGTCTGCATGGCACGTCCGGAAATCATCGATGACATCGACCTCTTGGCGGAGCTGCGAGTCATCAAGATCTATCTCGCCCTTCAGCCAACCACGGATCTGCTCACCGGCTTTGTCGATTCGAGTTCTCGAATTGGTTGGCGCGGCAACTCCCATGGCCCGCACTCTAGAGACCATCCCACCCCCAAAATCATCCTTCGTCCCGAGAGGTTCGAATACCCTGCGTCGATAAAGGCAAGGGGGTCTCTTATGCTGCTCGTCTGCGCGCTGGTCGCTACGGCAGCGGCTCCCACTCCCAGCCCTTGGCGCTGGCCAGGCTCTCCTCGCTGAGGTAGCGGCGGAACTCGTCGAGCTCGGCCGGCTCGACGCTGTAGACGTGCTCGGGCTCGGGGAAGTGGCGGGTGCGGACCTCTTTGCCGTACTGCTTGACCGCCTCAACCATCGTCTCGTGGACATCGGCGTAGCGCTTGACGAATTTCGCCATGTGGCCGGTAGTGATCCCCAGCAGGTCGTGGAAGACGAGGACCTGACCGTCGGTCCCGGGCCCGGCGCCGATGCCGATCGTCGGCACCTCGAGCTTCTTGACGATCTCGTCGGTGATCGCCGAGGGGACCGCCTCGATCACGATCGAGAAGCAGCCGACCGACTGCAGGGCGAGCGCGTCCTCGAGCTGCTTGATCGCGCTCTTGGCGCTCTTGCCCTGGGCCTTGTAGCCGCCGAGGGCGGTCGCGGTCTGCGGGGTGAGGCCGACGTGGCCCATCACCGGAATCCCCGACTGGATGATCGCCCGGGCGCGCTCGACGATGACGCCGCCGGCCTCCAGCTTGACCGCCTGGCAGCCGGTCTCCTTGACCAGCCGCTGGGCGCTGCGGATCGCTTCCTCGTTGCTCGCCTCGTAGCTGCCCATCGGCATGTCGCCGACCATCAGCGGCGTCTTCAGGCCGCGGCGAACGGCTTTGCCGAGGAACACCATCTCGTCCATCGAGACCAGCTTCGTGTCCGGATAGCCGAGGACGACGTTGGCAGCGGAGTCGCCGACGAGGACGATGTCGACGCCGGCCGCCTCGGCCACGGTCGCCGAGGGGTAGTCGTAGGCGGTGACCATCACGATCGGCTCGCCGTTGGTCTTCATTTCGGCCAGGCGCGGCAGGCTGACCGGTTTGCGGTCCGATTGCGGGGCGGTGTGGGAGCGGGCGCCGGAACTCATTTGAGCAGCACCTCCGGGTGGCTGTCGATGGCGATTGCCTTGTTGTCGTCGTCGACGTGGACGACGACCGGGTCGTAGTGCTCGAGGTCCTTCTCGTCGTAGGAGCCGAAGGTGGCGACGATGATCTTGTGGCCGGGCTCGACCAGGTGAGCGGCGGCGCCGTTGACCTGCATGGTCCCCGAGCCTGGCTCGCCGTCGATCACGTAGGTGACGAAGCGGGAGCCGTTGTCGACGTCCCAGACGTAGACCTGCTCGTTGGTGATCATGTCGGCGCCGGCCATCAGCTCGGTGTCGATCGTGATGCTGCCGATGTAGTCGACGTCGCAGTCGGTCACCGTCGCCCGGTGGATCTTCGACTTCAGCATCTGTCTTTGCACTGGGGTCCCCTTTCGCGGGCTAGGTGTTCTTGGACTGCGTGTTCGGATGGATCAAGACGTTGTCGATCAGGCGGGCGGCGCCGACCTGGGCGGCGACAAGGACGAGCACCGCGCGGTCCTCGAGCGCGTGCACGCGTTCGAGCGTCTCCGCATCGCGAGCCTCGAGGTACTCGGGCTCGATCCCGGCCTCGCCGAGCTCGCGGCGTGCTGCCTCCAGGCCCATCCCCAGCGAGCCGGCGCGGGCGCCGCGCTCGGCAGCGGCGAGGGCGCGAGAGAGCGCCGTCGCCCGCTCGCGGTCGGCCGGCTCCAGGTAAGCGTTGCGGCTGCTCATCGCCAGGCCGTCGGGCTCGCGCACCGTCGGCAGCACCTCGATCCGCACCGGGAAGTCGAGGTCGCGGACCATGCGGCGGATCACCACCGCCTGCTGGGCGTCCTTCTGGCCGAAGTAGGCGACGTCGGGGCCGACGATGTTGAAGAGCTTGGCGACGACGGTGGTGACGCCGCGGAAGTGCTCGGGGCCGCGGCGGCCGGGGTCGCCGTCGAGGACGTTGGTGAGGGAGCCGGTGACCTCGACCACGGTGGCGAAAGCGGCCGGACCGTCCGGGTAGATCTCCTCGACCGTCGGCGCGAAGACGAGGTCGGCGCCGGCCTCGCCGGCGAGGCGGAGGTCGCGCTCCTCGTCGCGCGGGTAGCGGTCGAGGTCCTCGGCCGGGCCGAACTGGGTCGGGTTGACGAAGAGGCTCATCACCACCAGGTCGCACTCGGCGCGGGCGGCGCGGATCAGCGAGAGGTGGCCCTCGTGCAGGTAGCCCATCGTCGGCACCAGGCCGACGCTCCGGCCCTCGCGCCTGGCCGCCGCCACGGCAGCGCGAAGCTCGGCCTTCGAGCGCAGCGCAGGCGCGGCCGCTTTGGAGCGAGGGCTATCCACCAGGAGAGTCGAGTTCATAGGTCCATGCCCTAGGGGTCACGGCCAACTGCGGAACTCCGCAAATTATAGGCGCAATTAGACACTCTGTTGACTATTTCGACCCGAAAAAGATCGCTATCTGGTGATCTGCCGCCGCTCGCTTCCCGCAAGGAGGAAAAAGACCACCCCAAGCGCGGAGGCAGCCATGAGCTCAGAAATAGACGCAGTTGCGCGCGAAGCGGCGCGCGAAGCAACGGAGGCGCTCGAGGGCGACACTCGAGCCGACTTCCTCAAGAAGGCGGGACTTGCCGGCGGCGGCCTGGTCGGCGGCGGCGCCCTCCTCAGCGCCCTCACCCCGGCCGCCGGGATGGCAGCCGGCAAGGGACGACCGCCGGCCAAATTCGGCAAAGGCGACATCGGCATCCTCAACTACGCCCTCACCCTCGAGTATCTGGAGGCCGCCTTCTACAACGAGGCGACCGCCAACAACCAGCGGAAGACGTTCCTCAAAGGCGCCCAGGAGCAGGCCTTCCTGAAGCGGGTGACGGCGGATGAGAACGCCCACGTCGCCTTCCTGAAAAAGGCGCTCGGGAGCAAAGCCGTGAAAGCTCCGAAAGTCGACTTCGGCAACACCACCTCCGACAAGGCGGCGTTCCTGAAGACGGCGGTGGCCTTGGAGAACACCGGGGTCGCCGCCTACGCCGGCCAGGCGCTGAACATCGTCAACCCCGCCTACGTGGCGGCGGCGCTCTCGATCCACTCGGTCGAGGCGCGGCACGCCTCGGTCGCCGGCCTGCTGCTGAAACCGACTCCGGCCAGCCAGGCCCCCAACGGCGCCTTCGACAAACCGCTGACGGCCGCCCAGGTCCTCAAGGCGGTCGAAAAAACCGGCTTCCTCCAGTAGACCGGGCCTGTTCCTCCCGGTCATCCCCCGGGCTCGGCGAAGTCGATCTTGCGGATCGGCTTCGCCGGCGCCCCGGCCGCGATCGTCGCTTCCTCGACGTCGCGGTTGACGACGGAGTTGGCGCCGATTACGCAGCGGTCCCCAACCGTCACCCCGCTGGTGACGGCGCAGTGGACGCCGAACCAGCAGTTGGCGCCGATTCGCACCGGCCCCTTCGAGGTGAAGCCCTGCCAGGTGATCGGCTGGGTCGGGTCGTCGTAGCGGTGCTCGGCGTCGCCGACGAAGCAGCCGTTGGCGAACATCGTGTGGTCGCCGATCGTGACGCTCTCGTGGGCGGCGATCATCACGCCGCGGTTGAGGAAGCAGCCGGCGCCGATCTCGATCCGGGCACCCGGCGCCAGGGTCAGCCAGCACCCCGGCTCCAGCAGCGTCCCCTCGCCGATCGTCAGCCGCCCCTCCTCGAGCGCCTCCAGCACCTCGCCCTCGACCGGGTGGCGGATGAAGAAGCCGCCGCGGGCCGCGTGGCGGTTGATCCGCCAGCGGCGCAGCAGCCGGTGGTTGCGCTCGTACCAGCGCCGCTTCGCCCACCACAGCCTCCAGCCGCTCATCGGCCTTAGACTCGCAGGCGTGGCGGACCTGCGCGGCGGCATCGACCTCGGCGGCACCAAGATCCAGACGGCGATCGTCGACGGGCGGGGCGAGGTGAGCGGGCAGGCGCGGCGGCCGACGCCGACCAGCGGCGGGCCCGAGGACGTCGCTGCGGCGATGGCCGAGGCGCTGCGCGAAGCGGCGGCGGAGGCCGGGGTCGAGACCGGCGCCCTGACTGGAATCGGGGTCGGCTCTCCCGGCGACGCCGACGAGAAGACCGGCATCGTCTCCTCGGCCAAGAACCTCCCCGGCTGGGAGGGCAGCTTTTCGCTCGCCGAAGCGCTCGAAAAGGCGCTCGGCGCCCCCGTCAAGGTCGGCAACGACGTCCAGGTCGCGACCGAAGCCGAGTTCCACCTCGGCGCCGGCCAGGAGTTCCAGAGCCTCGTCGGCGTCTTTTGGGGGACCGGCGTCGGCGGCGGACTCGTCCTCGACGGCAAGCCCTGGCTCGGCCGCGGCGCCGCCGGCGAGATCGGCCACGTGGTGGTCAAGCGCGGCGGCGCCAAGTGCCCCTGCGGGCGGCGCGGCTGCCTCGAGGCCTACGCCGGGCGCTCGGCGATGGAAGCGGAGGCGCGGCGCCAGCACGAAGAGGGCCACAAGACCGACCTCTTTCACTTGATGGAGAAGCACGGCAAACCGCGCCTCACCAGCGGTATCTGGGAGCGGGCCCTGGACCACGGCGACCACCTGGCGGAGAAGCTGATCGAGCGCGCGGTCGAGGCGCTGGGGACCGGGATCGCCTCGGCGGTGAACCTGCTCGACCCCGAAGCGGTGATCATCGGCGGCGGCCTCGGGGTCCGCTTCGGCGAGCGCCTGATGGACCCGCTGATGGAGAAGATGAGCCAGCATCTCTTCCTCGACGAGCGGCCGCCGGCGGTGCGGGTCGCCTCCCTCGGCGACCTCGGCGGCGCGATCGGCGCCTCGCTGCTCTTCTCGCGCTGAGCCGATGGGGATCGACCCCGGCCCCACCCGCCTGCGCCTTCTCCGCCCGGCGCCGGGAATCCTCGCCTTCTACGACGGCCGGGTCGAGGGCTACCGCTTCGCGCCGCGGCCGAACTGGATCGACGAGGGAGGGCTCTCGCTGGGGACGGCCAGCTTCGCGGTGGTCGCGGGCGAGGAGGCGCTCGTCTACGACACCCACACCACGCCCGAACACGGGCGCCGGATCAGGGCGGCGCTGGAAGCCGAGGGCGTCAGCCGCTTCACCGTCCTGCTCAGCCACTGGCACCTCGACCACGTCGCCGGCAACACCGCCTTCGGCGACTGCGAGATCCTCGCCACCGCCCGTACCGCCGAGCTGCTCGCCGAGCACCGCGAGGCGATCGAAAACGGCGAGCACGAGGGGCCGCCGGGCGTCTGCCCGCTCGTCCTCCCCACCCGCGCCTTCGAGGAGCGGACCGAGCTGCGGGTCGGCGAGCGCCGGCTGGAGGCGATCCACGTCGACGTCCACAGCGACGACGCGGCGGTGCTCTGGGACCCGGAGGCGCGGCTGCTGCTGGCCGGCGACACGGTCGAGGACACCGTCACCTACGTCGAGGAGCCGAGCCACTTCGACGCGCACCTGCGCGACCTCGACCGCCTGCTCGAACTCGACCCGGCGGCGGTCCTGCCCAGCCACGGCAATCCGGAGGTCATCGCCGAAGGCGGCTACGGGACGGGACTGATCAAGGCCACCCAGGACTACATCCGCCTGCTGCAGCGAATGACCGACGAACCGGAGCTGCGTGAGCTGCCGTTACAGGAGCTGCTCGCCCCGCAGATCGAGGCCGGCGACGTCCGCTGGTTCGCGCCCTACGAGCGGGTCCACCGCGAGAACGTCAAGGCCGTGCTGAACAGCGCCGCGGAGGAGTAGCGCTAAGCGGCGGCGGCTTCGCGCCGGCGCGAGCCCCGTTTCGGCTTCGCCGGCTCGACCAGCTCAGCGAGGAAGCGGCCGGTGTAGGAGCCGGCGACGGCGGCGACCTCCTCCGGGGTGCCGGTAGCGACGATCTCGCCGCCGGCTTCGCCGCCCTCGGGGCCGAGGTCGACGAGCCAGTCGGCGGTCTTGATCACGTCGAGGTTGTGCTCGATCACGACGACGCTGTTGCCGGCATCGACGAGGCGGCCGAGGACGTCGAGCAGGCGCTGGACGTCGGCGAAGTGGAGGCCGGTGGTCGGCTCGTCGAGGATGTAGAGGGTGTCGCCGGTGGCGACTTTGGAGAGCTCGGTCGCGAGCTTGACCCGCTGCGCCTCGCCGCCGGAGAGGGTCGTCGCCGGCTGGCCGAGGCGGATGTAGCCAAGGCCGACGTCGTTGAGGGTGCGCAGACGGCGGGCGATCTTCGGCACGTTCTCGAAGAACTCGACCGCCTCCTCGACCGACATCTCGAGGACGTCGGCGATGCTCTTGCCTTTGAAGCGGACCTCGAGCGTCTCGCGGTTGTAGCGCTTGCCGTGGCACTGCTCGCAGGGGACGTAGACGTCGGGCAGGAAGTGCATCTCGATCGTGATCTGGCCGTCCCCGCGACAGACCTCGCAGCGCCCACCCTTGACGTTGAAGCTGAAACGCCCGGGCTTGTAGCCGCGCGCCCGCGCCTCGCGTGTCTGCGAGTAGAGCTGGCGAATGTGGTCGAAGACGCCGGTGTAGGTCGCCGGGTTGGAGCGCGGCGTGCGGCCGATCGGCGACTGGTCGATGTTGATGATCTTGTCGATCTGGCCGAGGCCGTCGATCCCGTCATGCGAACCCGGCCGCAGCTTCGCCTGGTGGAGGCGGTTGGCGACCGCGTGGTGCAGGGTCTCGTTGACCAGGGTCGACTTGCCGGAGCCGGAGACGCCGGTGACGCAGCAGAAGACGCCGAGCGGAACCATCACGTCGACGTCCTTGAGGTTGTGTTCGCGGGCGCCGCGCACGACCAGGGTCCCGGTCGGCTCGCGCCGCTCCTCTGGCACCTCGATCTGGCGCTTGCCGGAGAGGTACTGGCCGGTCAGCGAGGCCGAGTTCTTCGCCACCTGCTTCGGGGTGCCGGCGGCGATCACGTGGCCGCCGTGCTCGCCGGCGCCGGGGCCGAGGTCGACCAGGTGGTCGGCGGCCATCATCGTCCCCTCGTCGTGCTCGACCACGATCACCGTGTTGCCGAGGTCGCGGAGGCGGTCGAGGGTCGCGATCAGCTTCTCGTTGTCGCGCTGGTGGAGGCCGATCGAGGGCTCGTCGAGCACGTACATCACCCCGACCAGGTGGGAGCCGATCTGGGTCGCGAGCCGAATCCGCTGCGCCTCGCCGCCGGAGAGGGTGCGAGCGGAGCGAGCCAGCGAGAGGTAGCCGATGCCGACGTTCTCGAGGAAGGAGAGTCGCTCGGTGATCTCACGCGCGATCAGCCGCGCGATCGCCCGCTCGGTATCGGTCATCTCGAGGTCGCGGATCCACTCGGCCGCCGCGTGGGCGGAGAGATCGCTGTACTCGGCGATGCTGAGGCCACCGACCTTGACCGCGAGGCTCTCCGGCCGCAGGCGGGCGCCCTTGCAGGCGGGGCACGGCTGCTCGGCCATGTAGCCCTCGATCCGCTCTCGGTTGGACTCCGAGTCGGTCTCTTCGTAACGCCGCTGCAGGTTGTTGACGATCCCCTCGAAGCGGACCTTGTAGGAGCGGCGGCGGCCGAAGCGGTTGGTGTAGGAGACGTGGTGGCGCTCGTCGCCGGTGCCGTAGAGGAAGATCTCCTTCTCCTTTGCCGAGAGCTTCGACCAGGGCTTGTCGACGTCGACGTCGTAGGCATCGGCAACGGCGGCGATCAGGCGTCGCCAGTAGGCGCTGATGCCCCGGTTCCATGGCTGCAGGGCGCCCTCGGCGAGCGAGAGGGTCGGGTCGGGGACGACCAGCTCGGGGTCGATCACCCGCTGGAAGCCGAGCCCGTGGCAGCGGTCGCAGGCGCCGTGGGGCGAGTTGAAGGAGAAGATCCGCGGCTCCAGCTCCGGGATCGAGGTGCCGCAGTTGAGGCAGGCGAACTGCTCGCTGAACAGCAGGGTCTCGCCCTTGCCGCCATCGGCGGCGTCTTTACCGCTGACGATCTCGACTTCGATCAGCCCGGCGGCGAGGCCGGCGGCGGCCTCGACCGACTCCGAGAGCCGTCGCCGCAGCTCCCCCTTCATCACCAGGCGGTCGACGACGATCGAGATGTCGTGTTTGTACTTCTTGTCGAGGGTGATCTCCTCGTCGAGGCGGCGCAGCTCGCCGTTGATCTTGGCCCGGGAGTAGCCCTCGAGCCGCATCTGCTCGAGCAATTTCCCGTACTCGCCTTTGCGGCCGCGGACGACCGGCGCCATCACCATGAATTTGGTCCCGTCCGCCAGCGTCATCAGCCGGTCGACGATCTGCTCCTGGGTCTGGCCGGTGATCTCCTCGCCGCACTCGGGGCAGTGCGGAACCCCGATCCGCGCCCAGAGCAGCCGCAGGTAGTCGTAGATCTCGGTCACCGTGCCGACCGTCGAACGCGGGTTGCGCGAGGTCGTCTTCTGATCGATCGAGATCGCCGGCGAGAGCCCCTCGATCGAGTCGACGTCCGGCTTCTCCATCAGCCCAAGGAACTGCCGCGCATAAGCGGACAACGACTCCACGTAGCGCCGCTGGCCCTCGGCGTAGATCGTGTCGAAGGCAAGGCTCGACTTGCCGGACCCGGAGAGGCCGGTGATCACGATCAGCGCGTCCCGGGGCAGCTCGACGTCGATGTCCTTGAGGTTGTGCTCCCGGGCGCCAGAGATGACGATTCGCTCAGAGGCAGTCACTCACTTCGATGATAGCTAGGCGAACAGATGTTCCCCAAAGGGGAATCGCAGCGGTGCGCCTTTTCCCTGCTATAGCGGGATAAGGCGCACCGCTGCGAAGAAGCGGGTATCAGCCCAAAGCGCTCGAGAGCCTGCGGCGGTAGTCCCGCGCCCTCGGATCCCCCGGGTCGAGCTCGCTGAGGATGCCGACGATGGCGCGGCGGAGAAGGTCGCGGAGGTCCTCGGCGGAGAGACCGGCGGCGCTCCAGTTGTCGCCCCGCGTCGCTTCGAGCTCCTCGATCAGGGCGTCGAGCGCGGCCTCGCGTTCGCCGCGGTCGAGGGCGGCGAAGCCGTCGCTGCCGATCCCGACCTTGGCGAGGCGGACGCGGGCGGCGATGCCGGCGGCGGCGAAGTCCCCCTCGTGGCCCTCGACCGCCTCCAGCGCCTCGGCTTCGGCGCCCCGCTCGAGGCGGGCCTTGGCCAGCGTCACCGCGATGTCCGCGCGCCGCGGCTCCAGTTCAGCCGCCTCGCGCAGGGAGAGCTCGTCGCCGGCGGCGAGCAGCTCGTCCGCCCGGGACGGGACCAGCGCGTCGAAGAACGCCTCGACTTTGGCCGGCGGCAGGGCGCCGACGAACTCGCTCGCCACCTTGCCGTCGCGGAAGGCCTTGACCGCCGGGATGCCCTGGACGCCGTAGCGCCCGGCCAGGGCTTTGTTCGAGTCGACGTCGACCTTCGCCAGCAGCACCCGGCCGCCGCGGCTCGCCTCCGCCGCTTCCAGGGCCGGGCTGAGCGCCCGGCACGGCCCGCACCACTCGGCCCAGAAGTCGACGATCACCGGCGTCTGCTTCGAGAGCTCGATGACGTCGCGGTCGAAGGTCGCTTCGGTGACGTCGAGGGCCATGCTCGAAGATTAAGGAAGGCTTCCGCGGAGACCTGACCAAGCAGGTCCAGGACGACCGAGGAAGTGTGCTTTGCACATGACCGAGGGAGGACGCCGAGATGCGCCGGTCAGGTCTCCGCGGCGGTCATCCCGTCGAGGTCGCGGCGCAGCTCGCGCAGCTCGTCGCGGATCCGGCCCGCCTCCTCGAAGCGCAGATCGTCGGCGGCGGCCAGCATCTCCTCCTCGAGGGCGACGATCGTCTTCTCCAGCTCCTCGGGGGTGGAGAAGTCCTCGGCCCGCTTGCGCCGGCGCTTGCGCGGCGCCCGGTCCTCCATCGCCAGGAACTCGGACATCTCGGAGATCCCTTTGCGGACGGTCTCCGGCGTGATCCCGTGCTCCTCGTTGTAGGCGAGCTGGATCGCCCGGCGGCGGTCGGTCTCGCGCATCGCCGCCCGCATCGCCTCGGTCTCCTTGTCGGCGTACATCAGCACCCGGCCGTTGACGTTGCGGGCGGCGCGGCCGATCGTCTGCACGAGGCTGGTCTCGCCGCGGAGGAAGCCCTCCTTGTCGGCGTCGAGGATCGCCACCAGCGAGACCTCGGGCAGGTCGAGCCCCTCGCGCAGGAGATTGACGCCGACGAGCACGTCGTACTCGCCGAGCCGCAGGTCGCGGATGATCTGGATCCGTTCCAGGGTGTCGACCTCGGAGTGCAGGTAGCGCACCTTGACCCCGTACTCGAGCAGGTAGGCGGTGAGATCCTCGGCCATTTTCTTGGTCAGGGTCGTGACCAGGGTGCGGTCGCCTTCCTCGGCGACCTTCTTCACCTCGTTCATCAGGTCGTCGATCTGGTTCCTGGTCTCGCGCAGCTCGATCTCGGGGTCGACGATCCCGGTCGGGCGGACGATCTGCTCGACCGTGCGGCTCGCTTCGGCTTTCTCGAACGGCCCCGGCGTCGCCGAGACCATCACCAGCTGGTTCACCCGCTGGAGGAACTCGTCGAACTTGAGCGGCCGGTTGTCCATCGCCGAGGGCAGGCGGAAGCCGAAGTCGACCAGCGAGGTCTTCCGCGAGCGGTCCCCCTCGTACATGCCGCCGATCTGCGGGATCGTCTGGTGGCTCTCGTCGACGAAGACGACGAAGTCGTCGGGGAAGTAATCGATCAGGGTGTGCGGCGGGCTGCCGGCGGGGCGGCCGTCGAGGATCCGCGAGTAGTTCTCGATCCCCGAGGTGAAGCCGAGCTCCTTGATCATCTCGATGTCGTACATCGTCCGCTGCCGCAGCCGGTGCGCCTCCAGCTGCTTGCCTTCGCCTTCCAGCTCGGCCGCGCGCGCTTCCAGTTCGGCGCGGATCTCGTCGACGGCGCGGTCGACCGTCTCGTCTTTGGTCACGTAGTGGGAGGCCGGCCAGACCGAGACGTGGTCGATCACGTCGAGCACCTCGCCGGTCAGTGGGTCGAAGTGCTGGATCCCCTCGATCTCGTCGCCGAAGAGGGCGATCCGGTAGGCCGACTCGGCGTAGGAGGGCATGATCTCCAGCACCTCGCCGCGGACCCTGAAGGCGCCGCGCCCGAGCACCTGGTCGTTGCGCTGGTACTGCATCTTCACCAGCTTGCGGAGGACGTCGTCGCGGTCGATTTCCTCGCCGACCTTGAACAGCTGCATTTTTTCGTTGTAGACCTGGGGCGAGCCGATCCCGTAGATGCAGGAGACCGAGGCGACGATGATCACGTCGCGGCGGGCGAACAGCGCCGCCGTGGCGGCGTGCCGGAGGCGGTCGATCTCGTCGTTGATCGAGGAGTCCTTCTCGATGTAGAGGTCCTGGGCGGGGACGTAGGCCTCCGGCTGGTAGTAGTCGTAGTAGGAGACGAAGTACTCGACCGCGTTGTCGGGGAAGAACTCGCGGAACTCGTTGCAGAGCTGCGCGGCGAGCGTCTTGTTGTGGGCGATCACCAGGCTCGGCCGCTGCACCTCGGCGATCGTCGCCGCCATCGTGAAGGTCTTGCCGGTGCCGGTGGCGCCGAGCAGGGTCTGGAAGCGTTCGCCGGCCCGCAGCCCCTCGGCCAGCCCCGCGATCGCCTTCGGTTGGTCCGCCGTCGGAGAGTAGGCGGGGTTTAGCTTGAAATCCGGCACGAAGAAGAAAATAGCTGGCGCATATGCTGGGCCCTTCGATGAGGCTCTCACGCGCCGCCCTTGCGGCTTTCTTCACCTTCACCGGGACGATGCACTTCCTGCGGCCGCGCTTCTTCGAAGCGATCGTGCCGCCGGCGATCGAGGCGCAGAAGCAGGAGGTCGTGGCGATCAGCGGCGCCGCCGAGATCGCCGGGGCGGCGATGGTCCTCCACCCCGCCTCCCGTCGCTTCGGCCGCTGGTGGCTGCTGGCGCTATTGGTCGCCGTCTTCCCCGCCAACGTCCACATGGCCGTCAACCCGGAGCAGATCCGCGGCCTCGACATGCGCAAGTTCCCGCGCTGGGCGCTGTGGGCGCGGCTGCCGCTGCAGCCGGCGGCGATGGCCTGGGTCTGGCTGGCGACCCGCCAATAGCCAGCCGAGGCTGATTAACAAAGCCGCAGAATGTAATGCGTTTTGTCTGTAGAGCTTCTGTCTTCTATGACAGAAGCTTCACCCAATGGACAAACGTGATCGTTTTGCTGCAAATCTCCGTCGTGCCCGCAAAGCGGCCGGCATCTCCCAGGAAGAGCTCGCCGAAAGCTGCGAAATCCACCGCACCGAGGTCTCATTGCTCGAGCGCGGCGGCCGCGAACCGCGGCTGGGCACCCTGATCAAGCTCGCCACGGCGCTCGGCACCACGCCCGAAGCGTTGGTGGCTGGGATCGGGTGGGATGCGAAGGCGCGCGAGTACAAGATCGACGAATCGAGCTGAAGGTAGCTGGCGGTAAGGGGGCGGGGGGTGCCTCTTCCAGACACATCT
>DASTXV010000016.1:0-248074 GCA_035765335.1 Solirubrobacterales bacterium | reverse complement strand
CGGCAACGAGGCCAACCCGCTCGCCCACTACAACGGCACCGCGGTCGAGATCCTCGAAGAGCTCGACGAGGTGACCGCCTTCGTCGGCGGCCTCGGCACCGGCGGCACCCTGATGGGCAACGGCCGCCGCCTCAAGGAGGCCAACCCGGAGACGCTGATCGTCGCCTCCGAGCCGAAGCAGGGCGAGCTGGTCCAGGGCCTGCGCTCGCTTGACGACGGCTTCATCCCGCCGATCATCGACCTCTCGCTGCTGGACCGGAAGATCATGGTCTCCAACCGCGACGCGATCGTCTGGACCAAGAAGCTGCTCGAGGAGGAGGGCGTCTTCGCCGGCGTCTCCGCCGGGGCGATCGCCTACATCGCCAACCGCATCGCCGGCGAGCTCGACTCCGGCAACGTCGTCTTCCTGATCCCCGACGACGGCTGGAAGTACCTCTCCTCCGGCGTCTACACGAAGCCGATCGAGGAGATCGAGAAGCTCGACTCCACCCTCTGGTGGTAGTCCGCCTCTAGGCTCGCCCCGGATGAAGATCGCCCAGGCCCTGATCGACGAGATGGTCGCGCACGCGCGCGAGGACCTGCCGAACGAGTGCTGCGGGATGCTCGGCGGCCGCGACGGCGAGGCGACCAGCGTGGTGCGGGTCGAGAACGCCGCCGCCAGCCCGCTGCGCTACGAGATGGATCCCCAGGGCCAGTTCGACGCGCTGAAAGCGATCGAAGACGCCGGCGAAGAGCTGGTCGGGATCTACCACTCCCACACCCGCAGCGCCGCCTACCCGTCGCAGACCGACGTCAACGAGGCGGTGATGTGGCCGGAACAGGTCTACGTGATCGTCTCGCTGGAGGACGAAGAGGCGCCGGACGTGAAGGCCTACGACCTCGCGGACAAGAAGATCGCCGATGTCGACCTCGACGTCTCATAAGGGGCCGAGCGGCCGGCAGCGGGACAGCGGCTCCGGCGGGGGCGGGGACGAAGGCGGTGGCGGTGGCGGTGGCGGTAACGGCGACCGCCTGGTCAAGGTCGGCTTCGGCCGCACCCAGATAGAGGCCGAGATGCTGCAGGCATTCCTCGGCGAGGCCGGCATCCCGAGCATCCTCAAGCGCGCGATCGGCTTCGACACCCCCGAGTTCTTCGCCAGCGGGCCGCACGACGTGTTCGTCAATCTCAGCGACGCGCAGCGGGCGCGCGAAGTCCTCGCCGAGACGGTCGTCGAGGACGAGGACCAGGAGCAACGGCGGCTGGAAGAAGAACGGCGCCTCGCCCGCGGCGAAACCGGAGTCGTCTCACCCGGCCGGCTGGCTTTCTGGGTCCTCGTCGTCGCCCTCGGCGGTTGCCTGCTCGCCTGGCTGCTCTACCAGGCTGGTTGAGGAGCCGGGCTTACCTGACCGCGAGCGGGCCGCGGACCATCTCGCGCAGGTAGTCGCGCCAGGCGTCCTCGATGTCGCGGAAGCGGGCGTCGAAGGCGTCTTCGAGCTGCACCTCGGGCCCCTGTGGGAGCAGTCGGGAGACGAGGCGCTCGCAGGCCTCGGGGCCGCGCTCGTTCTCGAGCAGGTCGAAGATCGTGCCGCCGAGGATGACCGCGTCGCGGCGGGAGGGAGGGAAGGCGGGGCGGGTGCCCTCGCGCAGGCGGCGGATCACGGCGGCGCGGTAGAGGCCGACCTGGCGGGAGAAGTACTGGGCGCCGCCTTCGACCAGCCAGGCCCAGCGCAGGTAGCGGGCGAAGCGGCGGGGGGTCCAGGAAGGGGGGAGGGCGGTGTTGTTGGCGGCGACCACCATCTGCGCGTAGAGCCGCTCGGCGGTGCCGCGCAGGGCTTCGTAGGAGTCGTCGCCGGCGGCGCGCCGTTCCATGTGGGGGTCGTTGAGGACGTGCAGCTCGGTCGACATCGGCCAGCCGGCGAGGTAGCGGCGGCCGGCGGCGGCCGCCGACCAGCGGGCGACGGGGAGGAAGGGGTGGGCGGCGGTGAGCCAGAGGGGGTTGGTGTGGACGACGACCGAGACTTCCTCCGGGATCAGCTCGAAGCGGTCTTCGAGCCGCAACCGCAGGTGCTCGAGCCGGTCGAGCGTCCGCTCCGCGTAGGCGGAGTCGTCGGAGTCGTGCCTGGCCGTGAACGACAGCGACTCGGTTTCGATCCAGGACATGGCGCGAGCTTAGATGCTGCGCTGGCCGGTCAGGACAGGCTCAGACGAGAGCGGGCTCGGAGGCGCCGCAGCGGTCGCGAATCTCTTCGCGGGCGCGGTCGAACTCTTCCTCGGCCATCACCGGGGTGCCCTCGAAGGGCAGTTCGCGGTCGATCTCGACCCAGGAGCGGCAGCCGTGGTACTCGTCGCGGACGCGCACCGTGACCGGGCGCGGGATCCGGTGGACCCGCAGCAGCAGCACGTGCAGCGGGTGCCGGCGCTTCCAGGCGAGCCGCTTTTCGGCGTAGTCGGGGGTCCAGATGTAGTACGGCGAAAGCGCGTCGAGGCTGCGACGGTCGTTGATCGTCACGTGGTCGACCACTTCGGCCCAGGCGCGCAGGCGGACGCGGTCGGGCTGGGGGATGCCGCCGTCCTGGAGCAGCGCTTTCGGCGGCGGCTCCTCGTCGGGCCAGACACCCTCCTCGAGCGCGCGGCGCAGCTCCGGGTGGTGGGACTCGCGGACCAGGTTGTTCCGCTGGTGGTCGAAGGTCGGGTAGAGGAAGAACCGCTCGTGCTCGAGCTCGAAGTGCTTGTTCTCCTCGCGGATGCCGCCCTTGCGCAGGGTCAGCAACTGCTCACCCTCGGCGAGGGCGCGGACCGTTACAGCCCATTCCTTGAGAGCGATCGGCATTGAAGTAATCCAGCAAAGAGTTTCGTTAGTTCCGGGTGGGCGGGGACGCTGCCGCTGGGGCCTGCCAAGGCAGTTTTCGTCCGCCCGAGGGCGCGCATTCTAGAGGAGTGCAGCGAAATCTCAACTAAAAAACCGCGAAATTTGCGAAATGTGACCTACGTCCACCCGCCGCCGCCTGGAGTTTCGATCCGCAGACGGTCCCCGGGACGCAGTTCGCCGGCCGCCTTGCTGGGCAGGAGAGAGCCGTTGAGGAGGTTGACTCCGACCGCTCCGTCCTCGCCGTCGCCGCGGCCGCGCGGGGGGTGGCGGCGGCGCTCGGTGATCAGGCTGAACTGGACCGGCGTCAGGGCTTCGATCTCGCGGACGATCCCCTCGCCACCGCGGTGGGTCCCGCCGCCGCCGCTGCCTTCGCGCAGCGACAGCTCCCGCACCCGCAGGGGAAATTCCGCCTCCAGCGCCTCGGTCGGGGTGTTGAGGGTGTTCGACATCGCCACGTGGATGGCGCTGGGCCCGTCGGCGTCCGGGCAGGCGCCCTGGCCGCCGCCGAGCGTCTCGTAGTAGGTGAAGGCCTCGCCGGCGAGGACGAGGTTGTTCATCGTCCCCTGGCCCTGGGCGGGTCCGGGGCGGGCCTGGGAGAGGGCGGCGAGGACGAGGTCGGCGACCCGGCTGGAGGTCTCGACGTTGCCGGCGGCGACGGCGGCGGGGAAGCGGGCGTTGAGGAGGCAGCCGGCGGGCGCGACGACCGCGATCGGACGGTGGGCGCCGGCCGAAGGCGGGGCGTCGGGGTCGGTCAGCGCGCGCACCGCGAAGAAGGCGGCGGACTTCGTCACCGAGAGGGCGCAGTTGAGGTTGCCCTCGACCTGCTCGTCGCTGTCGCTGAAGTCGAGCCGCAGCGAGTCGCCGGCGATCGTCGCCTCCAGGCGCAGGTGCAGGTCTCGCTCCTGCCCGTTCCAGTCTGCCTCCAGCACGTCCTCGGCGCGGTAGCTGCCGTCTGGGAGCTCGGCCAGCGCGGCCCGGGTGCGGCGCTCGGTGTAGGCGAGGATCTCGGTCATCCCCTCGCGCAGAGCCTCGGCCCCGAGGCGGTCGCGCAGCTCCCCCAGGCGCAGCTCGCCGACGCGGTTGGCGGCCTGTTGAGCGCGCAGGTCTGCGAGGCGTTGGTTGGGCGAGCGCATCTGCGCGGCCAGCTCCTCCAGCGTCCCGGCGCTGGCGACGGTTGGGGGTATCACCACGCCCTCTTCCTCGAGCGAGCTCGAGAAGGCGGGCATCGATCCCGGCGTGGGGCCACCGACGTCGGCGTGGTGGGCGCGACTGGCGACGAACCCGAGCAGCTCCTCGCCGGCGAAGACGGGCGAGATCAGGGTGATGTCCGGAAGGTGGGTGCCGCCGCGGTAGGGGTCGTTGAGGATCCAGCTCCGTCCCGGCCGCTGCTCCTCATCAAGGACGGCGGCGACCGCGTCCGGCATCGAGCCGAGGTGGACGGGGATGTGCTCGGCCTGCATCACCAGCTCGCCGGCGGCGTCGAAGAGCGCGGTCGAGCAGTCGTGGCGCTCCTTGATGTTGGCCGAGTAGGCGGAGCGGATCAGCGTCGCGCCCATCTCGTCGCAGGCGGCGCGCAGGGCGCCGACCAGGACCTGTAGGTCTATCGGGTCCATCGCCCCACGATCGTGCCGTGGTCGTCGACGGCGGTGCTCCAACCGGGGGGCGCGACGAAGGTCGCCTCGGGCAGCTCGAAGACGACCGGCCCCTCGGCCTCGGCGCCGGCGCCGGGCTCGCCGCGCAGGACCGGCGTCTCGACCCACTCGCCGTCGAAGTGGACGCGGCGGGAACCCTGCTCCACCGCACCCGCCTCCGCTGCTCGCGGGCGCGGCGACGGCCCCGGGGTCACCAGCGCCAGGTCGATGTCGACGAGGACGACCTCGCCCTCGGGGTCGCGGTGGCCGTAGCGCTCCTCGTGGGCGCGCTCGAAGCCCTCGATCAGCTCGGCCGGCTCGGGGTCTGCGGGTCCCGGCACCGGCAGCTCGAAGGCCTGGCCGGCGTAGCGCAGCTTGTAGGTCAGGCGTGCCTCGACCTCGTCGTCAAGGCCGGCGCTCGTCTCCTCGACCATCGCCGCGACCTCGCTGGCGATGCGGTCGGCGTTGAGGTCGCTGCCACTCAGCATCACCGTGCGGGCGGTGTCGCGGCGGCGCTCGGAGGCGCAGAGGCCGAGGGCGGAGAGGACGCCACCGGCGCGCGGGCAGAGGATCGTCTCAACCCCCAGCTCCCGTGCCACGGCCGCCGCGTGCATCGGGCCGGCGCCGCCGAAGGGCAGGAGGGCGAAGCCGCGCGGGTCGATTCCCCGCTCGACCGTGACCACCCGCAGCGCCCGCACCATCTCCTGGTTGGCGACGCGGAGGATGCCGGCGGCGGCCTCGAGGGTGTCGAGGCCGAGCGAGCGGGCGAGGTTGGCGATCGCGCGCTCGGCGGCTTCGGCGTCGAGCGCGACGCCGCCCGCCAACTGCGAGTCGCCGGCGAGGCGGCCGAGTAGGAGGTTGGCGTCGGTGACGGTCGGCTCGCTGCCGCCGCGGCCGTAGCAGGCGGGTCCGGGGTCGGCGCCGGCGGAGCGGGGGCCGACGCGCAGGGCGCCGCCGGGGTCGCGCCAGCCGATCGAGCCGCCGCCGGCGCCGACGGTGTGGACGTCGACCATCGGCAGCTGGATCGGGCGGCCGGCGATCTGGCGCGAGTCGGTGCGGCGGACCTCGCCGCC
Organism: Solirubrobacterales bacterium; assembly: GCA_035765335.1. Lineage (GTDB taxonomy): Bacteria > Actinomycetota > Thermoleophilia > Solirubrobacterales > 70-9 > VAYN01. Next base: position 242,521 of record DASTXV010000016.1, on the reverse strand, counting down.
CTCGACGACGCAGACGTCGCAGGAGGTGCCGCCCATGTCGAAGCCGAGGGCGTTGCCGTCGCCGCTCAGCTTGGCCAGCAGGCTGGCGCCGACGGCGCCGCCGGCCGGGCCGGAGAGGACGCTCCAGGCGCCCGCCCGCGCCGCCTCCTCGGCCGGGGCGACGCCGCCGGAGGAGCGCATCACCAGCGGCCGCGGCAGCCCGGCCTCCGAAGCGGCCTCGCCGAGGCGGCCGAGGTAGCGCCCGAGCAGGGGGCTGAGGTAGGCGTCGATCACCGTGGTCGAGCAGCGCTCGTACTCGCGGAAGCGGGGGAGGACCTCATGGGAGACGGAGACGTGGACGCCGGGGAGGCGCCGCCGGAGGCGGTCGGCGATCCGCTGCTCGTGGCCCGGGTCGAGGTAGGAGAAGAGCAGGCAGACCGCGACCGCCTCCGCTCCGCTCGCCTCGATCGCCGCCGCCAGCCGCTCGGGCTCGTCCTCGCCCAGCGGCTCCACGACTCCCTCCGGCCCAATCCGCTCCGCCGCCTCCAGCCGCAGCTGCGGCTCGACCAGCGAAGCCGGCTTCGGCGCGCAGAGCCGGTAGAGGTGGGGGCGGTCCTGGCGGCCGATCTCGAGCAGGTCGGCGAAGCCGCGGGTGGCGATCAGCGCCGTCCGCGCCCCCCGTTCCTCGAGCAGGGCGTTGGTGCCGACGGTCATCCCGTGGGCGAAGGCCTCGACCGCGCCGGCCCCCGCGCCGGCCCGCTCCAGCACCGCCTCCACCGCTCGCATCACCCCCGCCGACTCCTCGCGCGGCGTCGTCGGCACCTTGGCGGTGTGGACGGCGCCGCCGTCGAGCAGGACGGCGTCGGTGAAGGTCCCGCCGACGTCGACCCCTAGAAGCACCTAGTGCCACTCCTCCTCGGTGACGCTCCCGTCGGGATGAACGACAACGTGAATGCCGTCGAGGGCGTGATTGATGTCTGGCGCGTCGCGGCGCAGGTGCCCGCCGCGCGACTCGCGGCGGCGCAGGGCGCTGGCGCCGAGCGCCCGGGCCAGCGGGTAGGGGTTGGAGATCAGCCGCGCCAGGTCGTCGGGGTTGCGCATCGGGCCGGCGTAGCGCCAGACCGCGTCGCGGGTCTCGTCGCTCGGTGCCTCGAAGCGCCAGGCGGGGGGCCCCGGTCGGTCGGCGGCGGCTTCCTCCTCGACCGCCGCGGCGGCGGCGCGGTCGCCGAAGACGAAGCACTCGCTGAGCGAGTTGGAGGCGAGGCGGTTGGCGCCGTGGAGGCCGGTGCAGGAGCACTCGCCGACCGCGAAGAGCCCGGGCAGGGAGGAGCGGCCGTCGACGTCCACCGCGACGCCGCCCATCGTGTAGTGGGCGGCGGGGGCGACCGGGACCGGCTTTGTGCGGGGGTCGAGCCCGGCCTTGGCGAGCGAGGCGAAGACGTTGGGGAAGCGGGCGGGGTCGATCTCGCGCAGGTCGAGGTTGACGGCGGCGCTGCCCTCGAGGCGCATCTGCTCGAGGATCGCCGCCGTCACCGCGTCGCGCGGGGCGAGCTCGTCGGTGAAGCGCTCGCCACCGGCGTCGAGCAGCTTCGCCCCCTCGCCGCGGATCGCCTCGGTGATCAGGACCCCGTCGTGGGGCGTCCCCGGCAGCGCCAGCGCGGTCGGGTGGAACTGGCAGAACTCGAGGTCGGCGAGGTCGGCGCCGGCCAGCGAGGCGAGCACCGGCCCGGCGCCGATCGCCCCGCGCGGGTTGGTCGTCCGCCGCCACAGCGCCGCGGCGCCGCCGGTGGCGAGGATCGTCGCCGGCGCCGCGACCAGGCCGTTGTCGGTGACGACGCCGTGGCAGCGCTCGCCGTCGCTCCACAGCGCCACCGCCGAGGTCCGCTCCATCACCTCGAGCCGCTCCTGCCCGGCGACCATCGCCGCCAGCTTCGAGGTCAGCTCGTACCCGGTCTGGCTGCCGCCGGAGTGGATGATGCGGCGGTGGGTGTGGCCGCCCTCGAGGCCGAGCGCGAGCCGCCCCTCGTGGTCGAGGTCGAAGACGACGCCGCGGGCGATCAGGTCGCGGACGGTGGCCGGCGCCTCCTCGACCAGGACCCGGACCGCCGAGGTGCGGCAGAGGCCGCGGCCGGCGGCGATCGTGTCGGCGGCGTGGAGGTCGGGGGAGTCGTCGGGTTCGAGCGCCGCCGCCAGTCCGCCCTGGGCCCAGTAGCTTGCGCTCTGCGAGAGCGGCGTGCGGGAGATGAGGCAGGCGCGAGCGCCGAGCTCGGCCGCCCGCAGCGCGCTCCAGAGGCCGGCGGCGCCGCCGCCGACGACGGCGACGTCGAACTCGGCCGGCGCCTCTATCGCCCCTCGGCCTCTCGGCGCAGCGAGTCGAGCTGCGAGCGCAGCCAGCTCGCGGCGCCCTCGCGGGCCCGCGCCAGCTCGTCGGCGACGGTTTCCTCGGCGACGGCGGCGCGGCGCTCGGCGGCCTCGACCCGGCGCTCGGCCTCCTCGACCTGGGTCTCGATCTCGCCCAGCCGCTCCTCGGCCGTTGCCAGCGCCTTCTGCTTCTCCTCGCGCTCGCGCTCGAGATCGGCTTCCAGCGCCTTGATCTCGGCTTCGGCGCGCTTCTCGGCCTCGGCGGCGAGAGTCGCCGCCTCCTCCAGCCGCCGCTCCGCCTCGCGGATCTGGCTCTCGAGGCCGTCGCTGGCTGGACCGGTTTCAGCGCTCATCCGGTCCCAATCTAATTCAAGACCGACCGGTAGGCCTCGATCACCCGCTCGGCCATCGCCGCGGCGGAGAGGGTCGAGGCGCGGGCGGCGCCGGCGACGCGGGGGTCGTCCGTCTCCAGGTGGCGGCGCGCCACCGCCGCCCAGGCGGAGGCGTCGAAGGGGGCGCAGAGGCAGCCGTCGATTCCTCCCAGGGCGTAGGGGGCGACGCCGACGTCGGTCGAGAGCACCGGCACCTCGCAGGCGAGCGCCTCGACCGCGGCCATCCCGAAGCCCTCGTAGTCGGAGGTGACGAGGACGGCGTTGGCGGCGTTGAGCCAGAGCGGCATCCGCTCGGGCTCGATCGAGCCGCCGGTGAGGAGGTCGGCGCCGCAGGCGGCCGCGACCTCGGCGGCGCGGTCGTGGCGCTTCTCCGGCCGGGAGGGATTGGCGGGGAAGAAGAGGTAGCTGCCCTCGGGGTCGAGTCCGAGCGCGCGCCGCGCCTCCGCCCGCGGTCGCGGTCCGAAGCGGCTGAGGTCGGGACCGCAGGGGAGCACCGCCGAGCCGGGTACCGCCGGCAGCCCCGGCCGCCCGTCCTCGGGCTCGAACAGCGCTCGCGAGACCCCGGCGACGAGGTCGGCCCGCCAGGCGAGCCGGCGCGAGAGGTGGCCGACCAGGTGGTGGCGGACGTCGGTGCCGTGGAAGGTGACGACAAGGGGGCGCGCTCCGGCGAGGCGGGCGACCCACCCGGCCAGCCCGTAGTGGGCGTGCACCAGGTCGAACCGCTCGCGCCGCAGCAGCGCCCGCAGGCGCCGCGTCGCCGGCACGTACTCACCGCGTCCAGGGGGGAAGGCGAAGAGGTCAACCTCGATGCCCCGCCGCCGCACCTCGTCGACCTGATCCCGCACCCACTGGCCCCGCTGCGGCGCCGCCTCGTCCGGCATGAAGTTGGTGACGACGAGAACCCGCACGGCGGCAGGGTATATCCGCGGAAACATCCGGGTAGACGCACCGTCAAGTGCGAGAGAAACGTCCACCCGCTGCTCTGCTCGCCCTCGGTGGCCTCGGCGCCGTCGTGGTGGGTCTGGGCCTCGCCTTCCTCGTCGGCTACCTGGTCGGCCACGAGACCGGTCCGACCAAGACCACGACCGAGACCGTCGCCGCCCAAGCCGCCGCCCCCGGCGGCGAGGCGGTCGGGGACATCGTCCCGGCGCCGGCCTTCACCCCCGAGCAGCTGGCCGCCGACCCGCGCGAGAACTGGGTCACCAACGGCGGCTCGCTCTCCAACGCCCGCTACTCGCCGCTCGACGAAATCGACACCGAGAACGTCGACGAGCTGAAGGGCGAGTGGATGGTCCACCTGAACGGCTCCGGCGAGGCGACCAAGTACTCGGCCGAGGCGCAGCCGATCGTCTGGGAAGGCGTGATGTACGTCGTCACCGGCGCCGACGACGTCTTCGCGGTCGACGTCGAGACCGGGAAGAAGCTCTGGGTCTACGAAGCGAAGCTGCCGCAGCAGATCGACACCGTCTGCTGCGGCTGGACCAACCGCGGCGTCGCGCTCGGCGAGGGGATGGTCTTCCTCGGCCAGCTCGACGGCACCCTGGTCGCGCTCGACCAGACGACCGGCGAAGTGAAATGGAAAACCGCGATCGGCAGATGGCAGAACGGCGAGACGATCACCAACGCGCCGCTCTATTACAAAGGCCGCGTCTACACCGGCCTCTCCGGTGGCGAGTTCGGGATCCGCGGGCGGCTGACCGCGGTGGACGCGAAAACGGGTGAGATCGACTGGAAATTCTGGGCGATCCCGGGACCGGGGGAAACCGGCCACGAGACCTGGGAAGGCAAAAACGACGCCTGGAAACGGGGGGGCGCGCCGATCTGGAACACCCCCGCGGTCGACCCGGAACTGAACATGCTCTATTTCTCGACCGGCAACGCCTCACCGGACCTCAACGGCAGCGGCCGTCCCGGGGAAAACCTCTTCGCCGCCTCGATCGTCGCGATCGACGCCGAAACCGGGAAATACAAATGGCACTTCCAGCAGGTCCACCACGACATCTGGGACTACGACGCGCCCAGCCCGGTCGTCCTCTGGAACGGCGAGGTCGACGGCGAGGAGGTCAAGGGTCTGAGTCAGCCCGGGAAGACCGGGTGGCTCTACATGCTGGATCGCGAAACCGGCGAGCCGGTGCACGGGATCGTCGAGCGCAAAGTCCCGCAGGACAAGCGCCAGCAGGCGACCTGGCCGACCCAGCCCTACCCGCTGACCGAGGCGTTCGCGCCGCATGAGGTGACCGAAGAGCAGGTGGAAGAGATCAAAGGGCTGGCGGAAGGGATCGTCGGCAAAGACCTCCAAGTCGAAGCGGCCGACATCTTCGATCCCTTCGGGAAGAACGCGAAAGTGATCGCGCCGGGGCCGAGCGGTGGGACCAACTGGCCGCCCTCGAGCTACAACCGCAACACCGGCGACGTCTACATCTGCGGCATCTCCAGCTACGCGGGCTTCATGACCGAAGGCCTGGAAGGCGCCCACAAACCCGGGGACCTCTACCTCTCCAGCGTCTTCACCCTGACCGGCTTCGGCACCTATGACGGGACCCTGACGGCGCAGGACGTCAACACCGGCGAGATCGAGTGGCAGAAGGAATTCGAAGACGAATCCTGTTACTCGGGCACCGTCACCACCGCGGGTGGCCTCGTCTTCGTGGGCCGCAGCAACGGCGAGCTGACGGCCTTCGACGCCGAGAGCGGCGACGAGCTCTGGTCGTTCCAGACCGGCGCCGGCGCCAACAACACCCCGAGCGTGTTCGAATGGGAGGGCAAGCAGTACCTCGCCTTCTACGCCGGTGGCAACTCGCTCGCCGCCAGCGCCCACGGCGACAACCTCTGGCTCTTCTCGCTCGACGGCGAGATGGAGGAGCTCGAGTCCGTCGGCAAGGGCGAGCAGGGTCGGCACGCCGGCGAGGAGACGCCGCAGGCCGAGGTCGAGGAATCGGAAGGCTCGCCCGAGGAAGCGGCCGGCGGCGGCACCGAAGGCAAAGAAAACGTCGAAGAGGAATCGGCCGGCGGCGACCCGACTGCGGGCAAGGCGATCTACAGCGAAAACTGCTCGGTCTGCCACGGCGCCACCGGCGGCGGCGGCAACGGCGGCCCCTCGCTGAAAGGCGCGCCGAAAGCGAAAACCCTCAACGGCGCGATCGAACAGGTCACCGAAGGCGGTGGCGGGATGCCGGCCTTCGCCGAAATCCTCTCGACCAAGGACATCGAAGACGTCGCCGCCTACGTGGTCGAATCGATCAACAAATAGCGGCGGCAGGGGACGCGAGGGTGGGGGTCCCTGGGAGCACCTCCGCCGGGAGGAACGGATTTTGGCTGGCGCCTCGGGCGTCGTTGGCCCGGCTTCATGCTGAGTACCCAGGGACCCCCACCCTCGCGTCCTGTGAGCGGGCTGTTGTAGAAAGGGGTCATGTCTTCCGCTGCTGCGCCGTCTATTCGTCCTGCTGACTATTTGGCCCTCGACGCGCTGCTCTCCGACGAGGAGCGGGATATTCGGGACGCGGTTCGCGCCTTCGTGCGGGACAAGGTTGTGCCGAACGTGGGGGATTGGTTCGAGGAGGCGACGGTGCCGGTCGCCGAGCTGGCGCTGGAGCTGGGCAGGCTCGGGGTGCTGGGGATGCACCTGGAGGGCTACGGCTGCGCCGGGGCCAGCGCCACCGCCTACGGGCTCGCCTGCATGGAGCTGGAGGCGGGGGACAGCGGCATCCGCAGCCTCGTCTCGGTGCAGGGGTCGCTGGCGATGTACGCGATCTGGCGCTGGGGCTCGGAGGAGCAGAAGCGGGAGTGGCTGCCGCGGATGGCGGCGGGGGAGGCGATCGGCTGCTTCGGCCTGACCGAGCCCGACGCCGGCTCGGACCCGGGCTCGATGCGGACGCGGGCGCGGCGCGACGGCTCCGACTGGATCCTGCACGGGCAGAAGATGTGGATCACCAACGGCTCGGTCTCCGAGGTGGCGGTGGTCTGGGCGCAGACCGACGAGGGCGTGCGCGGCTTCCTCGTACCGAAGGGGACCAAGGGCTTCACCACCCAGGACATCCACAAGAAGCTCTCGCTGCGGGCCTCGATCACCTCCGAGCTGCTGCTCGACGACGCGCGGCTGCCGGCCGACGCCGTCCTGCCCGAGGTGAGCTCGCTGAAAGGCCCGCTCTCCTGCCTCAACGAGGCCCGCTACGGAATCGTCTGGGGCGCAGCCGGGGCGGCGCGCGCCTGCTACGAAGCGGCGCTCTCCTACGCGACCGAGCGGGTCCAGTTCGACCGCCCGATCGCCTCCTTCCAGATCCAGCAGCAGAAGCTGGCGGAGATGGTGCTGGAGGTGAACCGGGCGACCCTGGTGGCGATCCACCTGGGGCGGATGAAGGACGCCGGGACGCTGCGGCCCGAGCACGTCAGCCTCGGCAAGCTCGGCAACGTCAACGGGGCGCTGGAGGTGGCGCGGACGGCTCGCCAGGTGCTGGGGGCCAACGGGGTGACGCTGGAGTACCCGGTGATCCGGCACATGAACAACCTCGAGTCGGTGGTCACCTACGAGGGGACCGCCGACGTACACGCGCTGGTCGTCGGCGGCGCGGTGACGGGGATTCAGGCGTTCCGCTAGCGCACCCCGGTTTCCCTCCATTGCGGTGTGGGTATTTGAGCGGTCGCCAGTCGCTTTCGGCACCCGAGCAGGAGGGAAGGATGGAGGAGAGCAGCGGCGGTCCATCGCTGGTCTTGGTCGAGCAGCACGAGGCCCTGCGCGACGGCCTCGCGGTGCTGCTGGAACGGCGCGGGTTCTCGGTGGTCGGCTGCGCGACCACCGCCGCCGGTGCCGAGGAGGTGATCGCCCAGCGTCATCCCGACCTGGCGGTGGTCGGCGTCGAGCTGCCCGACGAGCGCGGCACCGAGCTGGTCAGGCGCCTCAACGGGCAGGTGAACGGGACCAAGTTCGTCATCTACACCGGCCTCACCGATCCCAACCTGCTCGAAGCCGCGTACCGCAGCGGCGCCCGCGGCCTGGTCGCGAAGCCGGCCGGCCTGCCCGTGCTCGTCGAAGCCCTGCGCAAGGTCTGGCGGGGCGGCCGCTACTTCGACCCCCGCTTCTCGCCGAAGTCAGGCAACGGAAACGCGGCGAAAGCGTTGAGCTCGCGCGAGGCGGAGATTCTGGGTCTTCTTGCCCGGGGGCTGACCGGGGAGGAAATCGCCCAGCGCCTCGTGCTCTCTCCCGAGACCGTGCGCACCCACGTCCGCAACGCGATGGGCAAGCTGGAAGCGCGAACCCGAACCGAGGCCGTGGTCAAGGCGCTCGACCGGGAAGAGATCCAGGCGCGCTGAGCTCAGCCCAGCTTGGCGGCGGCCTCGACCCAGACGACGAGGTTCAACAGCAGCATTCCCGCCTCGACCCAGCGGACGGGGACGGTGGCATGCACGTTCACGCCCCTTGAATCGTCAGCGAAGTTCAAGGTGACAATCCCCGCTTTGAGGTAAGCCACAGGCCCGCGAGAAGTCACAGATTCTTTGCGTTTTGGAGCGCCTTTTGGCACTCCCGCGTCTTGTTCCGCGCGCCGAGGCCGCCCAGCATCCCGCCTTCATAACCGGACGGAAGGAGGCAATCGATGATCTACGCGCTGATGGGCTACCTGCACGCCACGATTTCGCGGCGGGTACGGGAAATCCGACGGTTGGCGGGGGAGACGGGGCAGGGGACGGTCGAGTACGTCGGCCTGATCCTGCTGGTCTCGCTGCTGATGGTCGGGATGGTGGCGGCGATGAAAGGTTTCAACGGCAAGCAGGGAACCGAGCTCGCCGACGTCATCGTCAACAAGATCAAGGAGGCGGTCGACAAGGTCGCGTTCAAGTAGTCGCGGAAGCAGACAGCGGGGTTCGTTGAGTAGCGGCAAGATGATCGATTAGGCAGGGAACCATCAACCAAACGCTGGGAGGCGCAGATGGCTCCACAGGACCTAGTCGACAAAGGCCACGGGAAAAACGAACCCCGCGGCATCAAACGGGTTGCCCGCTCGAGCGTCCACGAGGGCAGGTTCGGGCGCCTGTTCCGGCGACTGCCGAAGGCTCCCCCGCTCAGCGACAAACAGCTGAAAGACCTGGCGGATTCGATGCGCGAGCCGAAAGGCGGCAAAGGCAACCTCGACAACCCGAAAATCCCCGCCGGCTACACCTATTTCGGCCAGTTCGTCGACCACGACATCACCTTCGACCCGGTCTCCAGCCTGCAGCGGCAGAACGACCCCGACGCGCTCGTCAACTTCCGCTCGCCGCGGTTCGACCTCGACTGCGTCTACGGGTCGGGGCCGGCCGATCAGCCCTACCTCTACGACCAGCCGGCGCGGCTGAAGCTCCTGATCGACCCGAGCAACTCGAAAGGCGAACCGGACCTCCCGCGCAACGCGCAGGGCGTGGCGATCATCGGTGACCCCCGTAACGACGAGAACATCATCGTCAGCCAGCTGCAGCTGATCTTCCTGCGCTTCCACAACAAGGTGGCGGCGAAAGTCGCCGCCGACAAATCCGTTCCGAACGACCGCAAGTTCGCGGTGGCGCAGAGACTGGCCCGCTGGCACTACCAGTGGGTGATCCTCGACGACTTCCTGCCCCGGATCGTCGGCAAAGGCCCGGTCAACGAACGGGTCGAGCGGAAAAAAGGCGGGATCAGGATCGATACCCGCTGGTTCCATCCGAAGGTGAACCCGTTCATGCCGGTCGAGTTCTCCGTCGCCGCCTACCGCTTCGGTCACAGCCAGATCCGCGGTCGCTACGACCTCAACCAGATCGTCCAGGACGTGCCGATCTTCCTGCCCAAAGAAAAAGTCGGCGAACTGGAAGACCTGCGCGGGTTCCGGCCGCTGCCGGGCGCCTGGACCGTCGACTGGTCGTTCTTCCTCGACGGGGCGCCGGGCAAAGCGAAAAAACCGCAGGCTTCGCGCAAGATCGACGCCAGGCTCGCGGGCGGGCTCTTCGACCTGCCGGGGTTCCCGGACAAAGAGTCCTCGCTTGCCTTCCGCAATCTCAAGCGGGGGCAGGCGCTGGAGCTTCCCTCCGGTCAGGACGTCGCCGAGCGGATGGAGCTGAACCCGCTCAGCGGCAAAAAACTCGGCGCTCCCGAGCCGACGCCGCTCTGGTTCTACATCCTCAAGGAGTCCGGTCTCAAAGGCGGGCAGCAGCTGGGGCCGGTCGGCGGGCAGATCGTCGCCGACGTCCTGCTCGGCCTGCTGAAGGAGGACAAGCACTCCTTCGTCAACCAGAAACCGAGCTGGCGACCGACCCTGGGGTCGAAAGCCGGCAAATTCACCCTCGGCGACCTGGTGAAATTCGCGCTCAGCTGAGCCGCTTCCCCTGCGTCCACGAGGCGAACCGCGGCTTCGCCGCCGCGGTTCGCCTCCGCATGACAAACTCGCCCGATGCCAGCTTCGCGCAGTTACGACAGGGCGCCGGCCGACATCCGGCCGGTGACGATCGATCCGGGCTTCGTCGAAAGCGCCGACGGCTCGGCGCTGATCTCGATCGGGCGCACGCGGGTTATCTGCACCGCCTCGATCTCCGAGCAGGTGCCGCGCTGGATGATGGGCAAGGGCAAAGGCTGGGTCACGGCCGAGTACGCGATGCTCCCCGCCTCCACCGGCGACCGCAAGCAGCGCGACATCTCGAAGGGCAAGCAGGACGGGCGCGGGGTGGAGATCCAGCGCCTGATCGGCCGCTCGCTGCGCGTCGTCGTCGATTTCAAGGCGATGGGCGAACGCAGCGTCTACGTCGACTGCGACGTGCTCGAAGCCGACGGCGGCACCCGCTGCGCGGCGATCACCGGCGGCTTCGTGGCGCTGCGCCAGGCCTTCCAGAAGCTGGTCGACAAGAAAGCGCTGGACGAGCTGCCGCTGAACGGCACGGTGGCGGCGATCAGTGTCGGCCTGGTCAACGGCCGCGCCCTCTGCGACCTCGACTACGGCGAGGACTCCAACGCCGAGGTCGATGCCAACGTGGTGATGACCGGCGACGGCGGCCTGGTCGAGGTGCAGGCGACGGCGGAGCGGACGCCGCTCTCGCGGGCCTCGCTCGACGAGCTGCTCGGGCTCGCCGAGCTGGGGATCGGCCGCCTACGGGAGGTGCAGGAGCGGGTCGCATGATCCTCTCCACCCGCAACCAGCACAAGGTGCGGGAGATGGCGGAGCTGCTGCCCGGGCTGGACCTGGAGCCGCTGCCCGACGAGGTGGAGCTGCCGCCCGAGACGGGGGACAGCTTCGAGGCCAACGCGCTGATCAAGGCGCGCGCCGCCCACGCCGCCACCGGCGAGGTGACGATCGCCGACGACTCCGGGATCGAAGCCACCGACCTCGGCGGCGCCCCCGGGATCTACTCGGCCCGTTACGCCGGCGAGGGCGCCGGCGACGAGGCCAATCTGGAAAAGCTGCTGCGCGAAGTCGAGGCCGCCGACGGCGAGCGGCGCGCCGCCTACGTCTGCGCGATCGCCCTCGTCGACGAGGGCGGCCACGAGTACGTCTTCGAGGCCCGCTGCGAGGGGACCCTGCTGCGCGAGCCCCGCGGCAGCGGCGGCTTCGGCTACGACCCCGCCTTCGTCCCCGACGAGACCGGCCACAACGACCACCGCACCTTCTCCGAGCTCAGCCCCGAGGAGAAGAACGCGATCAGCCACCGCGGCAAGGCGGCGCGGATGCTGGCGCGGCACCTGGGCCTGGAGCCCGAGGCGGGGCCATGATCCGCACCAAAAGCGGCGCCGCGGCGCTCTCGATCGCCTCCAACTCGGTCCTGATCGCGCTCAAGCTCGCCGCCGGCGCGATCACCGGCTCGATCGCGATCCTGACCGAGGCGATCCACTCGCTGGTCGATTTGATCGCCTCCGTCGTCGCCTACGTCTCGGTCCGCAAAGCCGACGAGCCGGCCGACGAGGAGCACCCCTACGGACACGAGAAGGTCGAGAACCTGGCGGCGAACATCGAGGGGATCCTGATCCTCGTCGGCGCCGCGGTGATCTTCTACGAGGCGACCCACCGGCTGGTCGCCGGCGCCGAGGTCGAGTCGCTCGGCATCGGCATCGCCGTGATGGGCTTCTCGGTGGTGGCCAACCTCGTCGTCTCCGGCGTCCTCTCGCGCCAGGCGCGCGCCCACGACTCGGCGGCGCTGGAAGGCGACGCCGCCCACCTGCGCACCGACGCCCTCACCTCGGCCGGCGTCCTCGTCGGCCTCGCCCTGGTCGAGATCACCGGCGCCGCCGCCTTCGACTCGATCACCGCCCTCGTCGTCGCCGCGGCGATCGTCTGGGCCGGGATCAGGATCATCCGCCGCTCCTCCGGGGTGCTGGTCGACGAGGTCCTGCCGGATTCCGAGATGGACCGGATCGAGGCCGCGATCGCCGCCGCCCGCACCCCCGAGGTGGCCGGGTACCACAAGCTCCGCGCCCGCCGCGCCGGCAACCGCCGCCACATCGACTTCCACGTCCAGTACCGCTCCGGCACCTCCCTCGAGCGCGCCCACGAGCTTGCCCACCAGATGCGCGACCGGATCGAGGCCGAGATCCCCCGCGCCGAGGTCCTGATCCACGCCGAGCCCGAGACCTCCTACCGCGAACGCGAAGACGGTCCGTACCGGTCTGGGTGAGGCTGGCTATAGGGTCCGCCGGATGAAGGCAAGGATCTTTTTCCCGGTCTCGATGGCTTTTCTGGCCCTCTTGATGCCACAGGTCTCTGTGGCCGAGACGCAGCTGAACTACGCACCTGCCAAGCGAGCGATGCAGGCAAAGGCAGATCGTTTCGCGGGCAAGCGAACGAGGATCACGCTCATGTTTCGGCTCAAGCCGACGGTTTATTCGGGACGAGCAGAGTGGGATCGCGTCGACCCGACTGGCTGCAAAGGATGCGGGTACGACCCCGTCACTGGAGAGTTCTACGACACCCCAAGCAACGAATCCTGTTCCGTTTCGATGGTCGCCAAGAAGCTTGCCTCCGGCCGGATCCGCGTCCGGCTCGAGGATTCTCTCTGCTATTAGCCCAGGCCTGTCGCTTTATGCGTCGATATGGACGCATAAAGCGACAGGCTACGGCGGCGGCAGCAGGTTCACGCTGGCGGCGAGGCCGATCGCGACGAGGGTGATCGCGTAGCCGGTGTAGCCGGTGGAGGCGAAGAGGATCGCGGCGATCGCGCAGATGACGACGGTGATGATCCAGGAGGCTCGGGCGAGGGTCACTCCCGGTATCTTCGCCGACATGCCCGACGCTGCACCAGTCGCCCCTCCCCCCGGGGAGTCCGCGGAGGCGGCGCTGGAGTTCCTCCGCGAGATGTCGCCGGACCTGCGCGGGGCGGCGATCCTCGGGCCGGAGGGCGAGGTGCTGGCGGCCAGCGGCGAGGAGCCGGAGCGCTGGCGCGAGGACGCGGCGGCGCTGTTCGCCGTCGCCGACGCGGCCGAGGGCGTGCCGGTCGAGCAGGTCCACATCGCCACCGAGCAGGGCGAGGTCTTCGCGATCCGCAGCGCCGGCCTGGCCGCGGTCGCCGTCACCGAGCGCTTCGCCCTCGCCTCCCTGATGCTCTTCGACATGCGCTCGACGCTGCGCCAGCTGGCACGGGAGGCGAACTGATGCCCCCCAAGCCGCACCGGATCCTGCTCGAGCGCGTCTCCGTCTACGCCGACGAGGCGGCTGCCTTCATGCGCCGGCGGCGCATCTCCCGCCGGCCCTTCGCCCGCCTCTACTACCCCCACGGCCGCAGCGCCGACCACGCCCAGGACTCGCGCAGCGGCGCCGAGCTGTTCGTCGCCGCCGGCCGCCTGATCGAGGTCGCCGGCAGGAAGGCGAAGGGATGAGCGGGCTGATCGACCCCGCCGTCGCCGAGCGCGTCCTCGCCCGGGCGCTCGCCAACGGCGGCCGCTTCGCCGAGGTCTTCGCCGAACGGCGCCGCGGCCAGACGCTGGCGATCGACGAGCAGCGGATCGAGTCGGTCCAGTCGGGGGCCGAGGAGGGCGCCGGCGTCCGCGTCGTCGAGGGCAACACCACCTACTTCGCCCACGTCGACGGGCTGGAGCCGGCGGAGATCGAACGCGCCGCCGACGAAGCCGCGGCGGCGCTGCGCTCCCAGCGCGCCGAGCCGCGCCCGCTGCTGGCGCAGGAGGTGGCGCCGCTGCCGATCGAGCGCCGCCCCGAAGACGTGCCCGCCGAGCGCAAGGCGGAGCTGCTGCGCGAGCTCGACGAGCGGGCCCGCGCCAAGGGCGCGGAGATCGCCCAGTTCACCGCCTCCTACGCCGAGGCCCGGCGCGAGGTCACCGTCGCCAACTCCGACGGCCTCTTCGGCGGCGACGACCGCACCCGCGTCCGCATCGGCGCCCAGGCGGTCGCCCGCCGCGACTCCACGGTCGAGACCGGGGCCGAGACGCTCGGTGCCCACCGCGGCTTCGAGCTCCTTGAAGACGACCCAGGGCAGATCGCCGAACAGGCAGCGGCGAAGGCGCTGACCCTGCTCGACGCGGTCCCCGCCCCCTCCGGCTCGATGCCGGTCGTGGTCGGCGGCGGCTTCGGCGGCGTCCTCTTCCACGAGATGACCGGCCACGGGCTCGAGGCCGACCACATCCAGAAGGGCGCCAGCGTCTACACCGGCAAGCTCGGCGAGCGGGTCGCGGAGCCGCTGCTGAACGCCTACGACGACGGCCGTCTCCCCGGCGAGTGGGGCAGCGACGCGATCGACGACGAGGGCCAGCCGACGCAGAAGACCCAGGTGATCGAGGACGGCCGCCTCACCTCCTACCTCTACGACCACCTCACCGCCGACCGCGACGGCGTCGCCTCGACCGGCAACGGGCGGCGCGAGAGCTTCCGGCACCTGCCGATCCCGCGGATGACCAACACCTACATCGCCCCCGGCGAGGCCACCCCGGAGGCGATCATCGCCGAGGTCGAGCAGGGCTTCTACGCCGTCTCCTTCGGCGGCGGCCAGGTCGACCCCGCCACCGGCGACTTCGTCTTCGGCGTCTCCGAGGGCTACCTGATCGAGAACGGCGAGGTGACCCGTCCCTGCCGCGGCGCCACCCTGATCGGCAACTGCCTCGAGGCGCTGGCGGCGATCGACGCGGTCGGCGACGACTTCTTCATGAAGACCGGGATCTGCGGCAAGGGCGGCCAGAAAGTCCCGGTCGGGACCGGCCAGGGGCACGTGCGGGTGCGGGCGATGACGGTCGGGGGCACCGAGAGATGACAGCGGGAGCGTTTTGATGACAGCGAGAGCGTTTGATGACTGAGCTCAGCACCACCGCGCGGCGCGCCGTCGAAGCGGCGACCGGCGCCGGGGCCAGCGAGGCCGAGGCCTACGCCTCCCGCGAGGGCGGCCGCCAGGTGCGGGTCCACGGCGGCGAGGTCGAGAGCCTCACGGCCGCGACCCAGAGCGGGGTGGGGGTGCGGGCCTGGATCGGCCACCGGGTCGGCTATGCCTACGGCACCGACCTCTCCGAGGCGGGCGTCGCCGCGATCGCCGCCCGCGCCGCCGAGGCTGCGGGGGTGGCCGACGAGGATCCCTTCGCGGCGCCGCCGCAGCCGGCCGAGTTCGAGGCGCTGCCGGGGCTGAGCGACCCCTCGATCGCCGAATGGGAGACCGACCGGGTGGCCGAGTTGGCGCTCACCGTCGAGCGCACGGCCCTGGCGTCGGACCCGCGTCTGGTCGCGGTCGAGACCGCCGTCTACGCCGACGCCGACGAGCAGGTGGCGATCGCCTCCTCCACCGGCGTCGCCGGCGAGTACGAGACCTCCAGCTGCTACGCCTACCTGCAGGCGCTGGCCGAGGGGGAGGGGGCGCGCGAGACCGGCCTCGGCTTCGGCCTCGCCCGCGGCCCGCGCGGCCTCGACCCGGAGGCGATCGGCGCCGAGGGGGCGGAGCGGGCGCTCTCGATGATCGGCGCCGGCAAGCCGGCCTCGCGCGCCTGCCCGGTCGTGCTCGACGAGACCGTTGCCGCCAGCTTCGCCGGGCTGATCGGGGGCGGCCTCAGCGCCAAAGCCGTGCAGCGCGGGCGCTCGCCCTTCGCCGGCCGCCTCGGCGAGGAGGTGGCGAGCGAGGCCTTCGCCCTCTTCGACGACGGCCGCGACCCCCGGGGACCCGCCTCGGCTCCCTTCGACGGCGAGGGGGTGCCACGCCGCCGCACCGCTCTGATCGAGGGGGGCAGGCTCTGCTCCTACCTCTACGACACCTACACCGCCAACCGCGAGGGCCTCGCCTCGACCGGCTCCGCCTCACGGCAGGGCTATCGCTCGCTGCCCTCGGTCTCGACGTCGAACCTGATGGTCGCCCCCGGTTCGCACTCGCTGGCGCAGCTGCTGGCGCAGGCGTCCGACGGCGTCTACGTCACCGACGTCGCCGGCCTCCACTCCGGCGTCAACCCCGTCACCGGCGTCTTCTCGGTCGGCGCCTCGGGCCGGATCATCCGCGGCGGGCAGCTGGCCGAGCCGGTGCGGGAGTTCACGATCGCGGGGGAGTTGGTGGCGATGCTGAGCGCCGTCAGCGCCGCCGGCGCGGAGGCTCGCTGGGTTCCTTTTGGGGGCTCGGTCAGCACGCCGCCGCTGCTGATCGCCGAGATGGCAATCAGCGGCTCGTGACGTTTGGCTCTAGAGCGCGAAATTTCTTACGCCGTAGCCGCTGTTAGATTGCGCCGATCTTCAAACCCCGAGGAGGATTTACGACGTGACCAAGGCTGAGTTTCTGGACCAACTTGCCGGCGACGACCGGCTCGGCAGCAAAAAAGCTGCCAGCGATGCCGTTGACGCCGTTCTCGATGCAATCGCCGGCGCCCTGAGCAAGGGCGAGGAGGTCGCCTTCACCGGCTTCGGCAAATTCCACGTCGCCGAGCGCGGCCCCCGTCAGGGCGTCAACCCGCGCACCGGCGAAAGGATCACCATTCCGGGCGGCAAGGTTCCGCGTTTCTCCGCCGGCTCGGCTCTGAAGACCAAAGTCAAGGGCGGCTGATTCGCTGACTGGCTTTTCCGATCGGCTTGCGGCGCTCGTCGAAGAGCGCCGCAGTCAGATCTGTCTCGGCCTCGACCCCGACCCGGCCAAGTTGGCCGGGGAGGGGGCGACGGCGGGCGATCCCGAGGCGCCGGCGGCAGAGCTGGCGGCCGCCGCGGTCGCCCAGCACTGCCGCACCCTGATCGACCGGGCCGGCCCGGCCTGCGTGGCGGTAAAGCCCCAGCTCGCCTGTTTCGAGCGGCTGGGAGCGCCCGGCTGGCGCGCCCTGGAAGAGGTCTGCGGCGCCGCCCGTGAGGCGGGGCTGCTGGTCGTCGCCGACGGCAAGCGCGGTGACGTCCCCGTCACCGCCGCCGCCTACGCGCAGGCGCTGGTCGGTGAGACCCAGACCCCGTGGGGCCCCGTCAGCGGGCTCGGCGCCGACGCCTTCACCGCCAACCCCCTGCTCGGCCGCGACGCGTTGGAGCCGCTGGTTGCCGCCGCGGCGGAGGCGGGAGCGGGAATGTTCCTCCTCGTCCGCACCAGCAACCCCGGCGCCGCCGACCTCCAGGATCTGCCCGCCCCCGAGGCGCCGCTGCACGAGCGCCTCGCCGGCTTGGTCGACGAGCTCGCCGAGCGCCTACAGGGCGAGAGCGGCCTGAGCGGGATGGGGGCGGTCGTCGGCGCCACCGAGCCGCGCCACTTCGGCCGCATGCGCGCGCTGATGCCGCGGGCGATCTTCCTGATCCCCGGCGTTGGCGCCCAGGGAGGCCGCCCGGAGCTGCTCGGGGCGGCCTTCTCGGCTGGGCCGGCCGCGGGGTTGGTCGCCGCCTCGCGCGGAATCGCCGCCGATCCCGACCCCGCCGCCGCGGCCGAGCGCTTGCGGCAAACGGTCTGGGAGATATCTGCCGGCTGACGACGACTACGATCAGCCCGCCCCAACCCAATCGTCATCCCCAGACCAATGGAAAAACGCCCCAGCGCCGTCGCCCGACTCGTCGCCGCCCTTGCCCTGGTGGGAGCGGTGCTCGTGCTCGTCGTGGTGATCGCCGCGGCGATGGACGGGGATTCCTCCTCTCCGCGTGAGCAGCGCAGCGAGCGCCCGGCCAAGCAGCAGAAGAAGCAGCGGACCGAGGCCAAGACCTACACGGTCCAGACCGGCGACACCCTGACTGCGATCTCCCACAAGACGGGCGTTCCCGTCGCCGAGATCCTCGCCCTCAACCCCGAAGTCGACCCCCAGATCCTGATCGCCGGGCAGACGCTGAAACTGCGATGAGGCGCGGGCGCCCGGGCGCCGGGCTGCTCGCGGTGCTGCTGGCGCTGGCGCTGCTGGTTGCTCCTGTCGCCAGCGCGGCTCCGGCCGAGGGGCCGGAGGGGATCGAAGCGAGAGCCTGGATCGTGGTCGACGCCCGCGACGGCGCCGTCCTCGCCTCGCAGGGAGCCGAACAGCGCCTCGCGATCGCCAGCACGACGAAGCTGATGACCGCCTACGTGGCGATGAAGGAACTGGGACCGGAAAAGGTGGTGCGCGCCGCTCCCTATGAGCCGCTCTACGGCGAGTCGCTGATGGGGCTGGAGACGGGGGAACGGGTGAGCGTTCACGACCTCCTCTACGGGCTGATGCTGGTCAGCGGCAACGACGCCGCCCACACGCTGGCGGTCGCGGCGGCGGGCTCCGAAGACCGCTTCGTCGGGCAGATGAACCGCTACGCGGCCGCCCTCGGGCTGGCGAACACGCATTACGCGAACTCGATCGGGCTCGATCAGCCGGGCAACTACTCGACCGCGTCCGATCTCGCCACCCTGACCCGTCGCCTGCAGCGAATCCCGGCCTTCGCCAAGATCGCCGACACCCGCAGCGCGCTGCTGCGCAGCCTCAGCCCGCCGCGCCGGATCGACAACTCCAACGACCTGCTGGCGATGGTGCCGTGGGTGACCGGGGTGAAGACCGGCCACACCTTCGACGCCGGCTACGTGCTCGTCGCCTCCGGCGAGAAGCGCGGGGTGAGCCTGGTCTCGGTGACGATCGGCGCCCCGACCGAAGAATCGCGCTTCCTCGAAAACCTCGAGCTGCTCGAATACGGCTTCTCGCAGTACCAGCGGCGGCTGCCGATCCGCGCCGGCGAGAACTTGGCCGAACCGGAAATCCGCTACTCCGGGGGTCGGTTGCCGCTGCGGGCCGAACGCTCGCTGCAGGTGGGGGTGCGGCGCGACCAGCGGCTCGACCTGCGGGTGCGGGCGCCGGGGGAGGTCGAGGGGCCGATCCGCCGCGGCGCCAGGCTCGGCAGCGCGACCGTCTTCCTCGATGGCCGCAAAGTCGGCAGGGTTGCCCTTCGCACCAGCCGCGCGGTCCCCGAGGCAAGCCTTTTCGACCGCGCCCGCGCCACCGTCGCGGACAACTCGATCCCTATCGCGATCGCGGTGTTCGTGATACTCATCACCGGGGTAATTCTGCTGGGCCGATGGGCTCGCAGGGACGACTTCAGGAGTTGAATCGGGTGAAGCCCAAGTGATCCTCACCGTCACCTTGAACGCGGCCATCGACCGCACCGTCGCCGTGCCCAACTTCCGCCTCGGGCGCCGGCATCGCGCGGTCGAGAGCCGCACCGTCGCCGGCGGCAAGGGGGTCAACGTCGCCCGGGCGCTGAGCCTGCTCGGTCGCCCGGTGATCGCCGCCGGCTTCGTCGGCGGGCCGACCGGCACCCAGGTCCTGGAACAGCTGCAGGAGGAGTCGGTGCTGACCGACTTCACCCAGATCGCGGCGGAGACGCGGATCAACCTGGCGGTGATCGACCCCACCTCCGGCGAGCAGACCGAGATCAACGAGCGCGGGCCGGCGGTCAGCCCGGAGGAGGTCAAGCGGCTATTCGACCGGATCGGCTACCTGGCGGGCGGGACCAGTCTCTGCGTACTCGCCGGCTCGGTTCCCCCGGGGGCGGGAGACGACCTCTACGCGCGCCTGATCGACGACCTCTCCCGTCGCGGGGTCCCGGTGGTTCTCGACGCCGAGGGGGAGGCGATGCTGGCCGGGGTGCGGGCGGGCGCTTCGATGGTCACGCCGAACGAGACCGAGGCTGAGGAGCTGGTGGGGCAGGAGTTCGCCGACCGCGGCGACCTCGCCCAGGGCCTGCTGGAGCTGGTGCGGCTGGGAGCGAGAGAGGCGGCAATCACCCGCCCGGAGGGCTGCGTGGCGGCGGTCGGCGAGGGCAACGCGCGGCGGCTGCTCGAGGTCCATACCGAGCCCTTGGAGCCGGTTTCCACGGTCGGCTCGGGCGACGCCTTCCTCGCCGGCTACGTCGCCGCCCGCTACGAGGGCCGCTCGCCCGAGGACTGCCTCGCCTACGGCGTCGCCTGCGGGGCGGAGTCGACCCAGCACTTCGGCGCCGGCACCGTCGACCGCAACCAGGTCGAGCGCCTGCTCGGCGAGGTCTCGGTGCACGATTTGGAGGTCCCCGCGGAAGTGTAGGCTGGCTTATTCAACGCCACGCCCTGGAGGACTAACTTGGAAATCGAAATCGGCCGCGGCAAGAAGGGTCGCCGCGCCTATGGATTCGACGACATCGCGATCGTTCCTTCCCGCCGGACGCGCGACCCCGACGACATAGACATCAGCTGGACCCTCGGTCCCTACCGCTTCGAGCTGCCGCTCGTGGCCTCGGCGATGGACGGGGTCGTTTCCCCCGACACCGCCGTGCTGGTCAACGAGCTGGGCGGGCTCGGGGTGCTCAACCTGGAGGGGATCTGGTCCCGCTTCGAGAACGCCGAGGAGAAGCTGGAGGCGATCGCCGCCGCGCCCAAGCACGAAGCGACGCGACTGATGCAGCAGATCTACACCGAGCCGGTGAAGGCGGAGCTGATCGCCAAGCGGGTCGAGGAAATCAAGGCCCGCGGCGCCGTCGCCTGTGGCTCGCTGACGCCGCAGAAAGTGCGCGAGTACTACGAGGTGGCGGTTGAGGCCGGCCTCGACATCCTCGTCATCCAGGGCACGGTGATCTCGGCCGAACACGTCTCGACCACGGTCGAGCCGCTCAACCTGAAGGAGTTCATCGCCGAGGTTCCGGTGCCGACGGTGGTCGGCGGCTGCGCCTCCTACTCGACCGGGCTGCACCTGATGCGGACCGGGGCGGTGGGCGTCCTCGTCGGGGTCGGCCCCGGTGCCGCCTGCACCACCCGCGGCGTGCTCGGGATCGGCGTCCCTCAGGCGACCGCGATCGCCGACGTCGCCGCCGCCCGCGCTCAGCACATGCTGGAGACCGGCGAGTACGTCAACGTGATCGCCGACGGCGGCATGCGCACCGGCGGCGACGTCTCCAAGGCGATCGCCACCGGCGCCGACTCGGTGATGATCGGCTCGCCACTGGCCCGGGCCAAAGAGGCCCCCGGCCGCGGCTTCCACTGGGGGATGGCGACCTTCCACCCCTCGCTGCCGCGCGGCACCCGCGTCTCGACCAAGCAGGACGGAACCCTGGAGGAGATCCTCCTCGGCCCGGCCAAGGAGAACGACGGCACCTTCAACCTGATGGGGGCGCTGAAAACCTCGATGGCCACCTGCGGCTACGAGGACATCCGCTCCTTCCAGCGGGCCGAGGTGATGGTCGCTCCCGCCCTGATGAGCGAGGGCAAGAAGCTCCAGAACGAGCAGGCCGTGGGCATGGGCTCGAACGGGCGGGCGGCAGTTTCGACGGGAGTGGCAGTCTCGGATGACTGAGCAGTCCGCCGCAGCCGTCCGCGAGCAGCCGCCCGCGGACGGCGCGCGGGCTGTCGAGGAGGTGCTCGTCCTCGACTTCGGCGGTCAGTACTCGCAGCTGATCGCCAGACGGATTCGCGAATGCGGGGTGTTTGCGGAGCTCCTACCCGCCAGCACTTCGGTGGAGAAGATCCGGCAGCGGAAACCGAAGGGGCTGGTGCTCTCCGGCGGGCCGGCCTCGGTTTACGAGCCGGAAGCGCCGGAGTTCCCGACGCAGCTGCTTGACCTCGAGATCCCGATCCTGGGCATCTGTTACGGGATGCAGGCGATGGTCCTGGCACTCGGCGGCAGGGTCGAGTCGGCCGAGTCGGGTGAGTTCGGGCGCACCGATCTCATTCTCCGCGACGGCGGCGGTCAGCTCCTCGGCGGCCTGCCCGAGGAGCAGAGCTGCTGGATGAGCCACCGCGACGCCGTCTTCGAGGCCCCGGAGGGGTTCACCGCGCTGGCTTCCAGCCCGAGCTCGCCGGTCGCCGCCTGCGAGCTGCCGGATCGCGGCCTCTACGGGATCCAGTTCCACCCCGAGGTCGTCCACACGCCCTACGGGACCGAGATCCTCACCCGCTTCCTGCGCGACGTCGCCGGCTGCGCCGAGCAGTGGTCGCCGCAGTCGGTGATCGCCGAACAGGTGGAGAAGATCCGGGCGCAGGTGGGGGATGGCAAGGTGATCTGCGGCCTCTCCGGCGGCGTCGACTCCTCGGTCGCGGCGCTGCTGGTCCACAAGGCCATCGGCGACCAGCTCACCTGCGTCTTCGTCGACCACGGCCTGATGCGGATGAACGAGGCCGAGCAGGTGGTCGAGGCCTTCAGTCAGTTCGGCATCCCGCTGGTCCACGTCGAGGCCGAAGAGCGCTTCCTCGCCAAGCTCGCCGGCAAGGACGACCCGGAGGAGAAGCGGAAGATCATCGGCACCGAGTTCATCCGCGTCTTCGAGGAGGAGGCGGCGAAGCTCGAGGACGTCAGCTACCTGGTCCAGGGCACGCTCTACTCCGACGTGATCGAGTCAGGCGGCTCCGACCACGCGGCGACGATCAAGTCGCACCACAACGTCGGCGGCCTTCCCGACGACCTCGAGTTCGAGCTGGTCGAGCCGCTGCGGATGCTGTTCAAGGACGAGGTGCGGGCGGTAGGCGCCGAGCTGGGCCTGCCGGAGCGGATGGTCTGGCGCCAGCCCTTCCCCGGGCCGGGCCTCGGAATCCGCATCGTCGGCGGCGAGGTGACCAAAGAGCGGCTCGACATCCTCCGCGCCGCCGACGCGATCCTGCAGGAGGAGATCCGCGCGGCGGAGCTCTACCGCCAGCTCTGGCAGTCGTTCTGCGTGCTGCCGGTCGTCCGCTCAGTCGGCGTCCAGGGGGACGGTCGCACCTACGCCTACCCGATCGTGATCCGCGCCGTCACCTCCGACGACGCGATGACCGCCGACTGGGCGCGGCTCCCCTACGACCTGCTGGAGCGGGTCTCGAACCGGATCATCAACGAGATCCGCGACGTCAACCGCGTCGCCCTCGACATCTCCTCGAAGCCTCCGGCAACGATCGAGTGGGAGTAGGGCGATTTCGGTAGAGGGTAAGCGCGCTCCGGTAGACGCCGAGAGTGCGGCAGCTGTCTCTTAAGGAGATGCCGCACCCTGGGCCGTCTCGATGCTGCGTGTTGGTGGGGGTCCGGTCACCCTTCGCGGGAATGTTCGCGAAGCGGCGAAATGCAATCTGATCCCTGCCCGCCATAGGCGGGCAGCGCCTTGCGGAGCTGTCCCGTTAGGGACGCGACCCAATTCCCGCGAAGGGTGACCGGACCCTCTGCCGCAATCGCCTATGCCGTGCTTCTATCCCGCCGGACCGGATCCGTTCGTCGCGTCCCCGGACCCCGTTTCGAAGTTCGCCAGGGCGACGACAGCGGAGATATTCCTAGGATCCCTACTTGACTTAAGTGCGCGCTGGTCTGCTGCCTTCTGCGCCGCCAGGACCCGCTCGGTGGCCTCGCCGAGGATCGCCGTCACCTCCTGCCAGCCCTCTTCGTCGAGGTGAACCGGCATCCAGCTGAAGGTGGTGTCCTCGCGGTTGTCGAGGGTGCCCGCCTCCAGGGCGGTGACGGCCTTGTCCATGAAGGTCTGCAGTGAGGCGGCGGTGACGCCGCTGCGAACCGCCCGCGGCACCTTGCGCCAGACGCGATCGCCGATGAAGGCATGCGGCTTGGCCTTGTAGTAGTGCTCGGTGGCACCGCGTCTTTGCGCGGTTTCCACCAATTCCAGGCAGCCGCAGCGATCGAGGGTGCGGGTGTGGTAGGCGACGTGGCTGACCCCAGTTTCGAGCTCGGCCGCGATTAGAGTCGGGCTTGCAACCCGTTCCGTCAGCACTTCGAGGATCTGGACTCGGAGGGGATGGGCTAGTGCGCGGACGAGACGCTGGTCGATTGATTCTGGCTGGTGATCCGACATGAGTGGCTCCTAGGGGACGGAGAAAGTGGGGATGGGGTACCGCTTCGTTCGTCGCTGCGCTTAATACGTATAGACCATTCAGCTAGTTCAATCCAGAACACGCGGTTTCGGCAAAAGGTGTTCTCGCAATACGCGGGGAGAGGCAGGAGCCGGGATGCCTCCTCCCGCGCAAAGCGTTCGGAGGCACCCCCGCACCTGCCTCGCGGGCGGTGCTCAGAGAGCTAGCTGTATGCGTCCCACTTCTGCAGGTAGCCGTAGGGGTCGATCGGGGAGCCGCCCTCGTACCAGCCGGGGCCGGCCCACATCTCGAAGTGGAGGTGGCAGGCGCTGGAGGAGCCGGTGGTGCCGACGATCCCGATCGGCTGGCCGGTGCGGACGGTTTCGCCTACTTTCAGCGGCGAGGGTTCGGCCATGTGGGCGTACATGAAGTCGTAGGGGGTCCCCTTGCCGTCGATCACCACGTAGTTGCCGGCGGCGTCGTCCCAGGTCGACATCTGGACACGACCGCCGCGAGCGGCGACCAGGGGCGTGCCGCAGGCGGCCATCACGTCCTGTCCCTGGTGGGTGTGGCCGGAGCGGCCGGCCCCGAAGCGGGAGCCGCTGGAGCCGTAGTCGTGAGTCCCGAGGATCGGGAAGGCATAGCCGTAGAAGGCGAAGGCGAGGCTGAGGGTGGTCGAGCTGCTCGCCTTGCGCGCGGCGGGGGCGGTCGGCCCCTGGGGGGCGATCCGGAAGCTGTAGCGACCGTTGCGGGCGGGGCGGCCTTCGTTGGTGGTGCCGTCCCAGCGGACGCTGGTGGCGACGTTCGGGGCGACGTCCTCGCGGTAGAAGGTCTTGACGATTTCGCCGGCAGTGTTGACGACGTCGATCTGCAGGTCGTTCTGGGGCTGGCTGCTGCCGATCGTGAAGCTGAGGCGGGGGTAGCGGAAGCCGAAGTAGAAGGACTTGCGGGGGGTGGTCTGGGCGGTGACCAGGGTGAGGGCGCCGGCGCTGGGGGAGGCGGATGGCGACCCCGATGGGCTGCCTTTGGCGGTCGGCGCCGCGCCTGGGGTTCCGGCCCCCCCGGTGGTGGCCGCGGTGGCGGCGCCGGCGGAGTACGCGAGCAGCGCGATCGCTATCGCTAAGCAAATCTGGCCAGCCACTGCAGGCCGGACGAACCCTTTGCTGTTCAAAACCGCTAGCCCTCTCTTTCGATCGCCTGCGGAGTTAGCTGACGGGCTCGCGCTGAAAGAGTCGCGCTACGGACGCTTTTCGTCCGATTCGCCCCTGAGACCTGCAAAGGTCTCCTCGGTTCCTCCGCTCCCGCACGGTGGCCCGCGCGGGATTCGGCTATTGCTCGGGCGGCAGCATAGCCGACTGTCCGGCGCCACCCGCGCACGCCTGTCTCCGGACAGTCGGCGCGCGAATGCGGCTATCATCCCCCGGCCGCGTGGGAAGACCGCGCGGTTTTTGCGCGATGAAGACCTTTGTAGCCACTCCAGCCAACCGCCAGCGCGACTGGTACGTCGTCGACGCCGAGGGGAAGACCCTGGGCCGGCTCGCGACGCAGATCGCCGACACGCTGCGGGGCAAGCGCAAGCCCGAGTACACGCCCCACGTCGACACCGGCGACTTCGTCGTCGTCGTCAACGCGGAGAAAATTCGCGTCACCGGCGACAAGCTGGCGCAGAAGACCTACTACCGCCACAGCGGCTACCCCGGCGGGATCAAGTCCCGCACGCTCGGCGAGATGCTCGAGCGCAAGCCCGAGGAAGTGATCCGCAAGGCCGTGAAGGGGATGCTGCCGCGCAACCGCCTCGCCCGCCAGCAGCTGACCAAGCTGAAGGTGTACGCCGGGCCGGACCACCCGCACGCGGCGCAGCAGCCGAAACCGATGGAGACGAACTGAATTGATGGACGACGAGAAATCGCAAGAGCAGACCGACGAGACGACCGAGGGTCAGGAGCCTGAGGCCGCGGGTCCTGTCTCCGATACGACCTCCTCGCCTACCGGCGAGGATCCCGCATCGTCGCCACCCGCGGATGAGGCGCCTGAGGAGCAGCCGTCCGAGGAGGCCGCTGCTGAGGAGGGGCCGTCCGAGGAGGTTGCAGATGGAGAGCCGTCCGAGGAGGCCGCTGAGGAGCAGCCGTCCGAGGAGCCTGTAGCCGAGGAGGCCGCTCCTGAGCCCGAGGCCAAGAAGAAGGACGTCATTCCCGGTGCCGACCTGGAGCCGATCCTGGTCGAGCCGGATCGGCCGGAGCTGAGCGCGGAGGAGCGCGCGCGGCTGGAAGCCGAGGAAGAAGAGAAAGCGCGCCGCGAAGCCGAACTGACGGCCGCCGAGGAGACGGACGCCGCCGCGGCGAGCCGGGCCCCGGCGAAGATGGACAAGGGCGCCCGCTTCCTCGCCACCGGCAAACGCAAGAACGCGATCGCCCGCGTCACCCTGCTGCCGGGCGACGGCAAGATCGAAGTCAACAAGCGCGACCTCGAGGAGTTCTTCCCGCGGCCCCTGCACCAGACGATGGTCAAGCAGCCGCTGGCCGTCTCCGGCTACGAGGGCAACGTCGACGTCCGCGTCCGCGTCCACGGTGGCGGCGTCAGCGGCCAGGCCGGGGCGATTCGCCACGGCGTCGCCCGCGCCCTCACCGAGATCGACTCCGAGCTCCGCGGCGACCTCAAGCGTCGCGGCTTCCTCACCCGCGACGCGCGCGTCAAGGAGCGCCGCAAGGCCGGGTTGAAGAAGGCTCGCAAGCGGCCTCAGTTCTCCAAGCGCTGACGGGAGCGGGGTGACGACGGCGCGCAAGCTCTTCGGAACCGACGGAGTCCGAGGAGAGGCTGGCACCTTCCTCAGCGCCGAGCTGGCGACGGCGCTGGGCAGGGCGACCACGGCGACGCTCGAGGCGGAGCGGCCGCAGGTCCTGATCGTCCGCGACACCCGCGAGTCCGGGCCGATGCTCGAGGCGGCGCTGGCGGCGGGGATCGCCGCCGCGGGTGGCGACGCGCTGCTGGCCGGGGTGCTGCCGACGCCGGCCGCGGCGATCCTGGTCAAGCGCCTCGGCCTCGACCTCGCCGCCGTCGTCTCCGCCTCCCACAACCCCTTCCGCGACAACGGGATCAAGTTCTTCAACGGCCGCGGCGTCAAGCTCGCCGACGAGGTCGAGGCCGAGATCGAGGCGATGATCGAGGCGGCGCCGGCGAGCGAGCGCGCCGGCCACGTCCGCGAGCTGAACGGCGGTCTCGACGATTACCTGCGCGAGCTCGAGTCGGCCTTCCCGCTCGACCTCTCGGGCCGCCGCGTCGTCCTCGACTGCGCCAACGGCGCCACCTACCGCGCCGCGCCGGCGATCTTCGAGCGCCTCGGCGCCGAGGTCGAGGCGCTCGCCGTCGAGCCCGACGGCCGCAACATCAACGCCGGCTGCGGCTCCACCCACATGGAGCGCCTGGCCGAGCGGGTGGCCGCCTCCGAGGCCGAGATCGGCTTCGCGTTCGACGGCGACGGCGACCGGGTCCTCGCCGTCGACGGCTCCGGGCGCGTCCACGACGGCGACGAGCTGATCGCCCTGGCGGCGCGGGGGATGGCGCAGCGGGGGGAGCCGATCGGCGGCGTGGTCGTGACCGTGATGAGCAACTTCGGCTTCCACCAGGCGATGGAGGAGGCCGGGATCGAGGTGGCGGTGACCCAGGTCGGCGACCGCTACGTGATCGACGAGATGCAGCGCCGCGGCTGGGCGCTCGGCGGCGAGCAGTCGGGTCACATCATCGCCTCGGACTTCGTCTCCACCGGCGACGGGATCGCCGCCGCCCTGATGACGATGCGCGAGCTCGAGGGGCGGCGCCTCGAGGACGCGGTGCCGATGCGCAAGCTGCCCCAGGTCCTGGTCAACGTCGAGGTCGCCGACCGCGAGGCGGTCAAGGACGCGGCGGCGGTCTGGGAGGCGGTCGAGCGGGAGGACGAGGCCCTCGGTGGCCGCGGGCGGGTGCTGCTGCGCCCCTCCGGGACGGAGCCGCTGGTCCGGGTGATGGTCGAGGCGCCGAGCCCCGAGGAGGCCGACGCGGTCTGCCAGCGGCTGGTGGGCGTCGTTCGGCAGGAGCTCGGCTGAGGCCGGCCCCGAACCCCGCGCCCTCTACCCTTACTCGCCTTCATGTGCGGCATCGTCGGATACGTGGGCGCCAGGCCCTGCGAGGAGCTGCTGCTCTCGGGCCTGGAAAAGCTCGAATACCGGGGCTATGACTCCGCCGGCCTCTCCGTGCTCGCCGACGGCGAGGTCGAGAGCGTCCACGCGGTCGGCAACCTCGCCAACCTGCGAGCCGCGGTCGACGCCCGCGCCGAAAACGGCGCCGGCCCGCTGCCGCCGGCCGAGACCGGGATCGCCCACACGCGCTGGGCCACCCACGGCCGGGTCACCGAGGAGAACGCCCACCCCCACGACGACAGCTCCGGCCGCGTCCACATCGTCCTCAACGGGATCGTCGAGAACCACACCGAGCTGCGCCGGCGCCTGCAGGAGCAGGGCGAGGCCTTCACCTCCGAGACCGACGCCGAGGTCGTCGCCCACCTGATCGCCAGCCACTACGACGGCGACCTCGCCGCCGCCGTCCGCGCCGCCTACGCGGAGCTGCGCGGCCACTACGCCTTCGTCGCCATGCACGCCGACGAGCCGCAGCGTCTGGTCGGGGCCCGCAAGGAGTGCCCGCTGGTCGCCGGCGTCGGCGAGGGGGAGACCTTCCTCGCCTCGGCGATCCCCGCCTTCCTCGCCGACACGCGGACGGCGATGGCGATCGAGAACGGCGAGATCGTCGAAGTCGAAGCCGACTCGGTCCGCGTCACCGACGCCGACGGCAACCCGGTCGAGCGCGCCGCCGAAGAGGTCACCTGGGACGCCGACGCCGCCGAGAAGGGCGGCTACGAGACCTTCATGCTGAAGGAGATCCACGAACAGGCGGACGCCGTCGCCGAGACGATCACCGACCGCCTTCCGGGTGCCGACGGCGTCGACCTCTCCGACGTCGAGCTGGATGACGACTTCCTCCGCGGGGTGCGGCGGATCGTGATCGTCGCCTGCGGCACCTCCTACCACGCCGGCCTGGTCGGTCGCTACGCGATCGAGGAGTGGGCGCGGGTGCCGGTGGAGATGGACATCGCCTCCGAGTACCGCTACCGCAACCCGGTCGTCGGCCCCGAGGACCTGGTGATCGGGATGACCCAGTCGGGGGAGACCGCCGACACGCTGGCGGCGATGCGGCTGGCCCGCGAGGCCGGCGCCACCGTGCTGGCGATCACCAACATCATGGGCAGCCAGGCCACCCGCGACGCCGACGCCGTCCTCTACATCCGCGCCGGGATGGAGGTCAGCGTCGCCGCGACCAAGACCTTCGTCGCCCAGGTGGCGGCGATGTACCTGCTGGGCCTGCGGTTGGCCGAGCTGCGCGGCACCATGCCGCACGAGCGTCTGGCCGAGCTGGTGGCCGAGATGAAGGGGCTGCCGTCGAAGATGGAGGAGACGCTGGCGATGACCGAGGGCCCGGCGGCGGAGGTCGCCGACCGCCACTTCGAGCAGGACTTCTTCCTCTACCTCGGCCGCCACATCGGCCTCCCGATCTGCCTCGAGGGGGCGCTGAAGCTGAAGGAGATCAGCTACATCCCGACCGACGCCTACGCCGCGGGGGAGATGAAGCACGGCCCGATCGCGCTGCTCGACGAGTCGACGCCGGTGATCTGCATTGCCACCGATAGCCCGATCCTGGAGAAGGTGCTCTCCAACGTCGAGGAGGTGCGCGCCCGCGGCGCCCAGACGATCGCGGTCGCCACCGCCGGCGAGGAGCGGGCCGCCGAGGTCGCCGACGAGACGATCGAGGTCGCCGCCACCGACTGGATCCTGCAGCCGATCGTGGCGATCCTGCCGCTGCAGCTGCTGGCCTACGACATCGCCCGCAAACGCGGGCTGAACGTCGATCAGCCGCGAAATCTGGCCAAGACGGTCACGGTCGAGTGAACCTGTCCAAAAGGGCCGCTAGGATGCCCGGCTCCGTGAAGCTCCGTCTCGCACTCCCATCACTCCTGGTGCTCCTTGCCGCCCTCGTCATCGCCGGCTGCGGTGGTGGGGATGACGGCGGCGACGGCACCGCCGATCCGGCCAGCGTCGCGCCCGCGCAGGCGCCGATCTTCATCAACTTCACCCTGCGGCCGGAAGGGGAGACGAAGCAGAACATCGACGCCCTGGCCGAGAAAATCGCCGGCATCGACAACGTCGGCGACCTGATCATCGGCGAACTCGAAAACTCGGCCTCCGAGGACGGCGAAGAGTTCGACTACGAGAAAGAAGTCGAGCCGTGGCTCGGCAAGGAGGGCGGCCTCTTCCTGCGGGAATACGAAGACGACGACTTCGAGAGCTACGGCGTCGCGATCCAGACCTCCGACGAGGACGCGGCTCGCGCGTTCATCGACAAGCAGTTGGAGTCCGAGGACGAAGCGCCGGAGGAGGGCTCCTACGAGGGCGTCGACTTCAAGGTCGAAGCCGACGACGGGACGACGATCGGCGTCTTCGACGGCCTGGTCGCCATGGCCGAAGACGAAGAAGCCTTCAAGTCGATGGTCGATGCCTCTGACGGCGAGAACCTGGCCGGCGAAGAGGCCTACAGCGACGCCGTCGCCGATGTCCCCGCCAACAGCGCGGCCGACATCTACGTCGACATCGGTGGCCTGATCGAGGAATCGGGCGGCGAGATCGACCCGGACGCGAAAATGCTTCTCGACAACGTCGGCATCGAACCGAAAGAAGCGACCGCCGTCGCCAGCGTCGTTCCCGGGCGCGACTACCTCGAGGTCGACGTGGTCAGCGACCTGGCCGGGCAGGAAGCGCCTAGCGGCGACGCCTCGCAGCTGCTCGGCTCGCTCGACAGCGAAGCGGTCGGCGCCGTCGCCTTCGCCGGTTTCGGCGATCAGCTTCAGGAAGCGATCGACGAACTCGACAAAGAAGGCATTCCCGGCGAGATCCCGCCGAACCAGCTCAAGAACGGCCTCAAAGAAGCCGGAATCGACCTCGACGCGATCACGGGATCGGTCGAGCAGGCGGCGATCTTCCTCACCGGACGCAACGAAGGGACGCTGAGCGGCGTCCTGGTCCTGACCACCGACGGCTCGGACGGGCCGACGGAAGCCATCGAAAGCGTCGGCAAGCTGCTGAAGTCGCTGGGGACGGCCGGGGTCACCATCAAGGGCGGAGGAGGAGCGAAGGGATTCGAAGTCCGGTCGCCGGATCTCGAAGGCCGCGAACTGACCGTGCTGACGATGGGCAACCGGATCGCGATCGGCTTCGGCTCCGACCTGGTGACCAGCGTCCCCCTCGCCCTGCTTCCCGGTGAAGGCGCCCGGCTCGCGGATATGGCGGAATTCAAGGAAGCGGAAGAGGCGCTCGGCCAGACGCCGATCAGCGGCTTCGTCCACGGCCCGCGGGCGCTGAAACTGGCGGAATCCTTCATCACGCCGGGGGACAGCGAGTTCGAGGGCATCAAGCCCTACCTGGACAACGTCAGCGCCGTCGCGATCGGCTCCGAACCCGAGGGCGATCGGGCCAAGGCGAAGCTGATCTTCCTGATCGAATAAGCGCCGAGCGCCGGTTAGGCTGAGCCAGATGGAGGCCTGGCTGCGACCTCTTTATGACGCCGCTGGAATGCGGGCGGTGGATCGTTGGGCGATCGAGGAGCGGGGGACGCCGTCGCTGGAGCTGATGGAGGCGGCGGGGCGGGCGGTGGCCGAGGCGGTCGCCGGGCTCTCGCCGCAGGGGCCGATCCGTGTCGTCTGCGGCAAGGGCAACAACGGCGGCGACGGTTTCGTCGCCGCCCGGCTGCTGCGGGAGATGGGGTTCGAGGTCGAGGCGCTGCTGCTCTGGCCGGGGGAGGAGCTGCGCGGGGACGCCGCGGTCAACTACGAGCACTTCGGGGGCGAGCTGCTCGCGGGCGATCCCTCCGTCCGGCTGGCGGGGTCGGGGGCGGTCGTCGACGCGATCTTCGGCACCGGGTTCGAAGGCGCCCCGCGCGATCCCGCCGCCGCCGCGATCGCGGCGATCAACTCCTGCGGCGCGCCGGTCGTCGCCTGCGACGTCCCCTCCGGGGTCGACGCCTCGACCGGCGAGGTGGCGGGGGAGGCGGTGCGGGCCGAGGTCACGGTCAGCTTCCACGCCGCCAAGCTGGGGCAGCGGATCGCCCCCGGCAAGTGGCACTGCGGCGAGCTGCGGGTGGTCCCGATCGGCATTCCAGCGGGCGCGCCCGGGGAGCCGGTGGCGGGCGAGATCGATCCGACCGTGCTTGCCCTGGCGCCGCGCCGCGGGGCGCAGTCGACCAAGTTCAGCTCCGGCCAGGTGGCGATCGCCGGCGGCTCGCGCGGCCTCACCGGCGCGGTGCGGATGACCTCGCTGGCGGCGATCAAGGCCGGCGCCGGCTACGCGACCGTAGCTGTCCCCAGTGACCTCGAGCTCGTCTTCGAGCTGGCCCAACCGGAGGTGATGTCGGTCGGCTGCCCCGGCGGCGACGGTTGCCTCGCCCCGGCTTCGAGGAAGGCGGTCCTGCGGACCTTCGAACGAGCCGCCGCCGGGGTTCTCGGCCCCGGCCTGGGCAGGGACCCTGGTTCCTTTGAGCTTGCGCGCGAAGTCGTCGGTGAGATCGCCGCACCCCTGGTGATCGACGCCGACGGGCTCAATGCCTTTGCCGGCCGCCTCGGTGAGCTCGGCTCTCGCGGGTCGCCGACGATCCTGACGCCGCACGCCGGCGAGTTGGGGCGGCTGCTCGAGCGCGACTCCGGCGAGGTCGACGCCCACCGGCTCGCCTCCGTCCGCGAAGCCGCCCAGAAAGCCGGCGCCATCGTCGTCCTCAAGGGCGACGACACGATCGTCAGCGACGGCTCACGCACCGCCGTCAACGCCGTCTCCGCCCCCGCGCTCGCCACCGCCGGCAGCGGCGACGTGCTCTCGGGGGTGATCGCCGCCTTCCTCGCCCGCGGGCTCGAGCCCTTCACCGCCGCCTGCGCCGCGGTCATCGCCCACGCCCGCGCCGGCGCTCATGCCGCCGCCCGGGTGGGAGCGGCGGAGTCGGTGATCGCGACCGATGTGATCGACGCGGTCCCGCTGGGGATACGTCCCGACGGCCCGGTCGAATAACCTCGCGGCCAATGAAGACCGCCGGAGAGATCATGGACCGCGAGGTTCCCAGCGTGCGTCCGGACGAAGACGCCCGCACCGCGATCGACCTGCTCGCCAAAACCGACCTCGGGGCGATCCCGGTGGTCGACGAGGAGAACAAGGTGGTCGGGATCGTCAGCGAGTCCGACCTCATCCTCAGCGAGGAGGAGTCGGACCTGCACCTGCCGCACTACCTCAACATCATGGGTGGCATCGTCTTCGTCGGTTCGATGAAGGGCTTCGAGGAGCGCCTCGAGAAAGCCTTCGCCACCAAGGTCTCGGAGCTGATGACCTCCGACCCGATCGTCTGCCGCGATTTCGAGAACGTCGACCGGGTGGCGAAGAAAATCGCCGACGAGCACCACAACCACCTGCCGGTGGTCGACGCCGACGGCTACCTGGTCGGCATGGTCACCAGGGCCGACGCGCTCGCCGCTCTGGTCGCCGACCCGGAGTAGTTCGATGGAGCGGGCGGTCGCCCGGATCGACTACGACGCCGTCCGCGCCAACTGCGCCCGGCTGAAGTCCGAGCTGGGGACGGCGGAGCTGTGCGCCGTGGTCAAGGCCGATGGCTACGGCCATGGTGCCGATCGCTGCGCCGCTGCCGCGCTCGAGGGCGGCGCCACCCGGCTCGCGGTCGCCACGGCGAGCGAGGCCGAGCAGGTCGGCCGCCGCTTCCAGCACATACCGCTGCTGACGATGGGGGCGCTGACCGCCGAGGAGGTCGACGCGGTGATCTCGGCCGGCTCGGAGCTGGCGGTGTGGCGTGAGGACTCCAGGCGCCTCGTCGCCGACCGCGCCCGCGCCCATGGCCACAAAGCGCGGGTCCACGTCAAGTACGACAGCGGCATGGGGCGGCTGGGCAACCGCGACCCGCAGGAGGCGCTGGCGCTGGCCAGGGCCTGCGCTGAGGACCCCCACCTCGAGCTGGCGGGGGTCTGGACCCACCTGGCGACCGCGGACGAACTTGATTCA
Source organism: Solirubrobacterales bacterium (assembly GCA_035765335.1). GTDB lineage: Bacteria > Actinomycetota > Thermoleophilia > Solirubrobacterales > 70-9 > VAYN01. The sequence continues at coordinate 208,572 of DASTXV010000016.1, read as the reverse complement.
TCCTTCTTCGACGAGCAGCTCGACCGCTTCGAGGAGGTCGCCGCCGCGGTCAAGGCCGAGTACCCGGGGGTCATCGCCCACGCGGCGAACAGCGCCGCCGTCCTGCGGGACAGGCGATCCCACCACGACATGGCCCGCTGCGGGGTCGCGATTTATGGCCTCGACCCGTTCCAGCGCGATCCCACCGCCCAAGGCCTGCGGCCGGCGCTGACGCTGAGCTCGCACGTCGCCGACGTCAAGCGCTTCCCCGCCGGCGCCAGCGCTGGCTACGGCCGCCAGTGGACGGCGCCGGCCGACACCTGGGTTGGCGTGGTCCCGCTCGGCTACGGCGACGGCGTCCGCCGCGCCCTCACCAACAACGCCGACGTCCTCGTCCGCGGCAAGCGGCACCCCCTGGTCGGCACCGTCTCGATGGACAACTTGACGATCGACCTCGGCCCCGAGACCGCGGTCGAGCCTGGCGACGAGGCGGTCCTGATCGGCCGCCAGGGCGAGGAGGAGATCCTCGCCGAGGAGGTCGCCCGGCGCCTCGGGACGATCAACTACGAGGTCACCTGCGCAATCTCGGCACGGGTACCCCGCCGGCCGGCATGAGCGCGCTCGCGAAGCTCGGCTCGGCCCCGGTGGTCGCCGCGATCCGCGCCGCCCTGCCGGACGGCGACGGCGTCTGGATCGTGGGCGGGGCGGTTCGCGACGCGGCGCTCGGGCGCGAGGTGGAGGACCTCGACCTCGCGGTGGCCGGCGACCCCGGCGCGGTCGCCAAGCGGATCGGCGCCGCGACCGGCAACCACGCCTTCGAGCTCTCGGCCGAGTTCCGCACCTGGCGGGTGGTCTCGCCGGGCGACGGCTGGCAGGTCGACGTCACCGCCCTGCGTGGGGAGGGCATCGAGGCCGACCTCGCCGCCCGCGACTTCACGATCGGCGCCGTCGCAGTCCCCCTTCACGGCGACGTTCCGATCGACCCCTTCGCCGGGCTCACCGACCTCGAGGCGCGGGTCCTGCGGGCGGTGGGGGAGCGCAGCTTCCTCGACGACCCCCTGCGGTTGCTGCGGGCGGCGCGCCTGGCCGCCCAGCTCGACCTCGAGCTCGACCCCCGCACCGTCGAGCTGGCTCGCACCGCCGCTCCGCGCGCCGCCGAGCCGGCGGGCGAGCGGCAGTTGGCGGAGCTGCGGCAGCTGGTCGGCGGCCCCGACCCGCTGCGCGGCCTGCGCCTGCTCGACGAGCTTGGAGTCACCCCCGTCGTCCTGCCCGAGCTGGAGACGCTGCGCGGGGTCGAGCAGGGGCCCAACCACCACCTCGACGTCTACGACCACACGATCGCCGTGCTCGAGCACACGCTCGAAGTCGAGGCGGACCTGGAGCGCTTTGCCGGCGAGCGCGCCGCCGAGGTGGCGGCCCTGCTCGACGAGCCGCTCGCCGACGAGGTCGACCGCCGCACCGCCCTGCGCTTCGGCGCCCTCCTCCACGACATCGCCAAGCCGGCGACCAAGGCCGAACGCGACGGCTTCGTCGGCTTTCGCGGCCACGACGAGGTTGGGGCGGAGGTGATCGGCGAAATCTGTCAGCGCCTGCGTGCCGGCCGCCGGCTCACCCAGCACCTGCAGGGGCTGGCTCGCCATCACCTCCGGCTCGGCTTCCTGATCGCGGAGATGCCGCTGCCGCCGCGCCGGGTCCACGCCTACCTGCGGGCGACCGAACCGGTCACCGTCGACGTCACCCTGCTCACCGTCGCCGATCGCCTCTCCGCCCGCGGGATGGGGCCGATCGCCAGCCCCGAGATGGTCGCCGCCCACCTGCAACTGGCGCGGGAGATGGTCGCCGCCGGGCTCGACTGGCGGCGCGAGGGACCGCCGGCGCCGCTGCTGCGGGGCGACGAGATCGCCGCCGAGCTGGGGATCGAGCCGGGCCCGGAGCTGGGCTCGGCGCTGGCCGAGCTGGAGGCCGCGCAGTACGCAGGGGAAGTGACCGACCGCGCCGGGGCCATCGAGCACCTGCGCCGTTAGATACGCTCCCCGCCGCATGGCCAAAGAGGAAAAGATCGAAATGGAGGGGGAGATCACCGAGGCTCTCCCCAACACCATGTTCCGGGTCAAACTGGACAACGGTCACGAGGTCCTCGGCCACATCTCCGGCAAGATGCGCCGCCACTACATCCGCATCCTCCCGGGCGACCGCGTCAAGATCGAGCTCTCCCCCTACGACCTCGACCGCGGGCGCATCACCTACAGGTACAAATAGTCCGCCGGCGGCGGGTCCGCCAGCTCGGCCACTAGCGCTGACCAGGCGAAGTCCTTGGCGCCCAGGCCCCTGCCGTTCCGCGGGTCGTAGTACTCGCGCAGGCCTTCGCGGGCGACGGCGCCGATCACCCCGGCCGCCAGCCGCTCCGCCTCCGCCGCGTAGCCGAGCCGGCGCAGGCCCAGCCAGACCAGCCAGGCGGAGTTGATCCAGGTCGGGCCGCGCCAGTAGCGGCGGACCGGCCCGTGGCTGCCACCGGGTTCGTAGCCGCGCTCGCCGACCGCGACCGAGGGCGGCGCCACCGGGGTGAGGAACTCGCGCTCGTTCAGCAGGTGCTCCTCGACCAGGCGGCGGCCGATCGCCTCCGGCAGGTCCGGCAGGGCGAGCGGCGCCAGCGAGGCCCAGGTCAGGGTCTGGAGGTGGGCGCCGCCGGGCTGGACCTGGTCGAGGAAGAGGCCCCGGCGCTCGTCCCAGAGCCGATCGATCAGCGCCGGCGTCGCCGAGGGGCGGCCCAGCGCCTGCAGCGAGAGCGACCACAGCGTGTTGACCAGCGTTTCGCAGAGCACCGGGCCGCCGGCGTCGCGGATCCTGCGCGCGTCCCAGCCGAGCTTGCGGTTGCGGCGGACCAGGAGGGGAAAGCCGAGCCCGTTCGCCCGCCGTCCCCAGGCTTCCTCGAACTTGGGCGAGGCGTCGAGGCCGGACTCGTCGGGCTGGACGATCCAGATCAGCCCGTCGCCCTCGAGGTCGCGGTTCTGGCTCAGCCAGTCCATCTGCTTGGCGATCCGCGGCTCCTCGTTGGGATCGCCTACCGCGATCCGCCAGGCCCAGGCGAGCAATGGGGGCTGGATCGACTCGGTCTGGTCGGTCTTGCGGCGGGCGACGTTGTAGAAGAGCAGCCGCAGCAGGGAGACGTGGCTGCGCCAGAAGATCGTGTGACCGACGAACCCGTCCGGCCGCTGCGCCGCCAGCAGGCTCTCCAGCTCCAGCCGCGCCCGTGCCGGCTCGAAGCGCCGCCAGACGATCGCCGCGAAGCAGGAGTCCCAGTACCACTGCCAGGGGTAGCGGCCGGGGCTCGGCTCGGTGTAGCTGAAGCGGGTCTCGCCCCGCTGCCCGACGACCCAGTTCTGCCGCAGGACGCGCTCGGTCTCGGCGAGTGCCGCGGCGGCGTCAGCCGCGTTTTCAGACATTGGTGCGCCGCATCTCGCGTAGCGCCAGGGCGCCGAGGACGAGCAGCAGCCCCGCCAGCGCCACCAGGCCGGGCCAGGTCTCTGACCAGGTCACGCTGCCGACGAAGCCCTGCCGCGCCGCTTCCACGACCTCGGTCAGCGGGTTGACGCTGGCGACGTCCTCCAGCCAGGGCTGCAGCAGCGCCAGCGGCGCGTAGGCGGGGGTGAGCAGGACCAGCGCCATCATCCCCGCCTGCATCAGCGGCGCCGCCGACTGGCTCTTGTAGCGCAGCGCCAGCATCGAGCCCCAGCAGGCGGCGACCGCGGCCGTCGCCCCGACCATCGCGTAACAGACCAGGAGCCCGTCGAAGCCCGGCCAGCGGGCGCCGAGGGCGAAGGCGATCGCCAGCACGAAGGTCGCCGGGACGAAGGACCGGGCGCTCGCCGCCAGCACGTTGCCGGCCAGCAGGACCCAGCGGGGGGCGGGGGAGACGAGCAGGCGGTCGACCCAGCCCTGCTCGTAGTCGCGGGCCAAGTTGACCCCCGCCGCGGCGCCGGTGAAGCCGGCTCCCTGCAGCATGCTGACCGGGACGATGAAGCTCTCGTACGACCCGGTTTCGAACCCCCGCAGCTGGGTCAGCGCGCCGAAGACGCCGTTGAGGCCGAGGAAGAAGATCGTCGGCGCCAGCACGCCGGGGATGGCGGCGCCGGGAACCCGGACGAGCTCGTTCTTCGCCCGCGCCATCAGGGCGGCGACCGTCGCCAGGTTCGCGCGCCATGCCGGCGGAGCCGGCGTTTTGGCCGCGGCTTCCATCAGCCCACCCGCAGCCGGTGTCGGAGGGCGCTGGCGCTGAGCCAGAGGCCGAGGACGACGATGCCGGCGATCGCCGCCACCGCCTCCAGGGTGTGGGTGGCGTCGATGCCGGAGACGATCGGCTCCCGCACCCCTTCGACGATGAAGCTGAGCGGGTTGTACTCGGCGATCGTCTTCGCCGGCTCGATCATCAGCTCCTGGGGGAAGAAGGCCGAGGAGAGGAAGAGGACGACGAGGACGAGGGGGAAGAGCCCTTGGACGACGCTGGCGCTGCCGCTGCGCAGCGCGATCGCGGCGCCGATGCCGCCGACGGCGAGGGCGGAGGCGGTGATCAGCGCGATCGACAGCAGGGCGCCGGGGACGCCGCCGGCGATCTCGGCCCCGAAGATCAAGCCGATCGCGAGGAACCAGAGGGCGGCGAAGAGGCCCAGCGCCGCCGTTCCCGCCAGCCGTCCGAGGACGATCGCGAAGCGCGGGATCGGCGCCGCGAAGAGGCGGTCGGTGAAGCCCATCTCGATGTCGACGGCGAAGGCGATGCCGCCGCTGTTGCCGGCCAGCATCATCGACTGCATCATCGCCCCGGCCAGCATGAACTGGAGGAAGCTCTGGACCGGCGGGAAGCCCGGCAGTTCGATCCCGGCGCCGGCGCCGCCCGTCTGGATCGCCAGCAGCAGGGTGGGGAAGACGACGATCGGCGAGATCAGCTGCGGCCGGCGGAAGGTCTGGCGGATCGAGCGCGCCCCCAGCGCCCGCACCACCCGCGCAGTGCTCGCCAGGTCGCTCACGCCGGCTCGATCTCCTCGCCGCCGCCCTCGTCCTCCTCTTCGAGGTGGTAGCCGGTCTTGGCGACGAAGACGTCGTCGAGGGTGGGGCGGACCAGCTCCAGCGATTCCACTGCCACCCCCGCCTCGTCGAGGGCGATGACGACCCGCGGGATGTCGGCGGCCCCGTTCGGAACCTCGAGCAGGACCCGCTTGCCGTCCTTCGGCGGCAGCAGCCTGCCGAGCTCCGCGCAGGCGCGCTCGGCCGCGGGGACGGCGCCCTCGCCGACCAGCAGCTCCACGTGGGGGCTGCCGACTTCGCCCTTCAGCGCCTCTGGCGTACCTTCGGCGACGATGCGGCCGCTGTCGATGATGCCGACGTTGTCGGCCAGCTGGTCGGCCTCCTCCAGGTACTGGGTGGTGAGGAAGACGGTGGTGCCGTCTTCGTTCAGCGCCCGCACCTCCTCCCAGATCGTCTTGCGGCTGACCGGGTCGAGCCCGGTCGTCGGCTCGTCGAGGAAGAGCACCCGCGGTTCGTGAACCAGGGCGGCGGCGAGGTCGAGCCGCCGCTGCATGCCGCCGGAGTAGGTGCCGACGCGGCGGTCGGCGGCGTGGGTGAGGCCGACCCGCTCCAGCAGCGCGTCGGCGCGCTCGCGCCCGGCGGCGGGCGGCAGGCCCTGCAGGGTCGCCTGCAGGCGGATCAGCTCGCGGCCGGTCATCAGCGGGTCCAGCGCCGCTTCCTGCAGGGCGACGCCGATCGAGGCGCGCACCTGGCGCGCTGCGGCGACGACGTCATGGCCGGCGACGCTGGCCTCGCCGCCGGTCGGCAGCAGCAGCGTCGTCAGCATCCGCACCGTCGTCGTCTTGCCGGCGCCGTTGGGGCCGAGGAAGCCGTAGATCTCGCCCTCCTCGACGCTGAGGTCGATCCCCTGCACCGCGAGGACGTCGCCGAAGGCGCGTTCCAGGCCCGCCACCGCGATCGCCGGCACCGCTAGGCCTCCAGGGTCTCGGCGCCGCGGGCCGGCGGCGGTACGGCCTCCACCCAGCGGCGCCCGCTCGCCCGCTCGAGCGCCTCGGCGGCGTCGAGGAGCAGCTCGTCGCGCCCCCAGGCGGCCTGCAGTTGCAGGGCGATCGGCAGCCCCTCGCTGGAGCCGACCGGGACGCTGATCGCCGGGACGCCGGTGAGGTTGGCGAGGGCGCCGCCGCGGACGTTGGCTTCGTCGGCGGTGAGGGTGCCGGAGGGAAGCTCGACGACCGGCGCCTCCAGCGGCGGCGCCACCGCCGGCACCGTCGGCCAGGCGATCACGTCGACGTCCTCGAAGACCGCGGCGAGGGTGCGGCGGGCCAGCGTCCGCAGCTGCTGGGACTTGATCGTCGCGACGGCGGGGAGCAGCACCCGGTACTTGAGCAGGCCGCGGCCGAGCGGGCTCAGTTCGGGATCGAGGCTGTTCAGCCGCTCCGGGGTGACGTTGCCGAGGCTCTCGCTGTTGGCGATCAGCACCGTCGCCAAGGTTGCCACCGCCAGTTCCGGCAGCGCGATCTCCCGTACTTCGCCGCCCGTCTCCCGGCGCAGATCCTCGATCGCCGCCTCGCAGGCCTCGGCGACCGCCGGCGCCACGTCTTCGGAGACGTCGCCCCGAACGACGCCGATCCGCAGTCCACCGGGGTCGCCCGCCCGCAGCTCTTCGCCGAACAGGGCCGAGCCAAGCAGGCGGCAGTCGGCGGCGTCGGCGCAGAGGGGGCCGGAGACGATCGTGGTCGAGATCCCGGCCATGTGGTGGCCGTCCATCGCCGAGCGGCCGAAGGTCGGCTTCAGGCCGGTGAGGCCGCAGTAGGCGGCGGGGTAGCGGATCGAGCCGACCCCGTCGGCGCCCACCGCGCCGGCGGTGAGCCGGGCGGCGACGGCGGCCGCAGGGCCGCTGGAGGAGCCGCCGGGGCAGCGCTCGGGGTTCCACGGGTTCCGCGCCGGCCCGTAGACGGAGATGTTGCCGGTGCTGCCGGCGCCGAGCTCGTGCATGTTGCCGACGCCGACGATCGTCGCGCCGGCGTCGCGCAGGGCGCGGTAGGGGCCGGACTCGCCCGGCGCGGTGGCGGCGAGCATGTCGGCGGCGCCGAAGCGCTGCGCCCGCCAGGGCAGCGGCCACTCGTCCTTGATCACGACCGGGACGCCGCGCAGCGGCCCCTCGGGCGCCGCCGCCAGCATCTCCCGCGAGCGCTCGGGGAAGGTCTCGACGACCGCGTTGAGGGCCGGGTCGCGCTCGGCGATCCGTCCCAGCGCCGCCTCCAGCAGCTCGCCCGGGTCGAGTTCCCCGGCGGCGATCGCCGCCGCCTGCGCCCGCAGGGAGAGGTCGAGCGCCTCGCTCATCGCTTCGGCGGCGCCTGCGAGAGGTCGGGAGCCCGTTCGACCGGGATCTCGCTGGTGTCGAGGGCGAGCAGCTCGAGGATCGGCGGCCAGAAGGTCTGATGGGCAGCGCCGATCACCGCCAGCTCGATCTCGTCCGCCTCGATTCCGTAGGCGGCGAGGCCGGCGGAGATGAAGTCGTCTGCGCTGTTCGAGGCCTCCATCAGCGCCGCGAACCCTACTTGGCTGCTTGGCCGGGATCGTGCAAACGGCTCCGCAGCGTCGCATCCAGCCGCCGTGGGCGGCAGGATTAGCGCCGCAACTGGGGAAGGCCCCCTGTGTTGGCGAGAACGATGTCCTTCGCAGCGATGAAAACCACCTCTCGGCGCGGCTGGTCCCTGATCGCCGCCGCCTGCCTGCTGGCGGCGCTGGTCGCGGTCGCGGCACCCGGCGACGCGGGCTCGGCCCCGCTACGGGTCGTCATCCTCGGCCAGACCGCGGAGACGCCGCCCGCCTCCTGCCCCGGGAAAATCGTCAACAACGTCGAGATCACCCCCTGCCGCGTCGAGGGCCACGTGACCGGCTTCCAGTCGATCGCCGACGGGGTCCCGCGCCCCTACGAGGCGCCGTTCGAGGGCAAGATCGTCGCCTGGTCGATCACCCTGGCCAAGCCGTCGACGATGGAAACGAAAACCACCACCGACGAGGTGGGCTTCTTCAACGACTTCCTCGGCGCCCCCTCGCAAGCCCGGATCGGCGTCCTGCGCCCGATCGAGGACAGCAAACCGCCGAAATACAAACTGGTCCGCCAAAGCCCGCTGGAGACCCTCAACCCCTACTTCGGCAGCACCCCGGTCTTCGCCCTCGACCATCCCCTCACCGTTCTCGAGGGCCAGGTCGTGGCGCTGACGATCCCCACCTGGGCGCCGATGTTCGCCTTCAACGTCTCCTCCGACAACACCTGGCGCGGCAGCCGCCTGCCCGAGAAATGCTCTTCCAAGGAAGACATCCAGAACGGCCGTCCCCAGCAGGGCGTGGGCAAGATCAAGACCTACGGTTGCTACTACTCCAACGCCCGCCTGCTCTACACGGCGACGCTGGTCAAAAAACCGTAGCTCTCTAGGCACGAAGAATTTGCGATGTGCGCGCCACGCGTGCGCCGTCGCCCGCCAGCATCGGCGAGGTGCTCTTCCTCGCGTTTCTACTTGGGCAAGCTTTCGGGCTTCCGGAAGTGGAAAATCCGATTCCGGAAAGGATCGGCTTAGGGGACCTTGTTGGCTTCGCCGGCGCGGGTGGCGTACTGGGTGGCCTTATTGGAAGCGGTGCTCCCCGCGCGAAGCGGGAAGAGGCAATCAGGCGGGGCAGTGATCGGTTTCTACATCGGCATCGGCCTTTATGCGCTGTCACTCCTAGTTCAGATAGGATCAAGCCTATGAAATCTTTTGTCCGAGACACTGCATTGGTCAAATGGGACCCGCTGTCGGTCGGGGTAGTCATCGGCATGATGATGTTCGCAGTGGAAACGCTGGGCGAAATCGCCTACCTGCCGCTGTATGCGTTCCTAGCGGTTGAGTTCGCCAGGAGACGCCTGCGGCGTCGGCAGGGGGCTAAAGCGCTTCTTGACGCAGGCCGCAGTAAGGGCAGTCGCTGACGTCGAGGCCGATCAGCTGGTCGCAGCGGCGGCAGGCGCGGAGGTTTTCCGGGCTGCGGGGGAGGGAGGAGGACGAGGGGGCCAGCGGCAGGACCATGCCAACCGGTTCCATCTCCTCGCCGGTCTCGCGATCGACGTAGACCGAGCCGGGTTCGGCGTGGGCGAGGGACTCGCGACCGGAGGCCCGGGAGCGCATGCGGTAGAGCTGCTTCTCGTTCATCGCCGGGAAGACTATTAGCTTGGGCGGCTCAAATGCGCGTCCTCATCTTTCACGGCTACATGCTGCGGGGCACCGGCAGCAACATCTACAACGCCAACCTGGCTCCGGCGCTGGCCCGGCTGGGTCACGAGGTGCACCTGCTCTGCCAGGACCGCGAGGTCCGGCTCGAGGGGGTGCGGATCCACAACCCCGACATCGGCGGGCTGCTCCCCGTCTACGTCCGGGATCCATACGAGGGGTTCGAGGTCAAGACCTTCCCGGAGCTGAGCGAGGCCGAGCTCGACCGCTACGTCGAGACCAATGTGGCCGCCGCGCGGGAGGTCGCCGAGAGCGTGGGGGGGATTGACCTCGCGCTCGCCAACCACCTGGTGATGGGCCCGGCGATCCTGGCCCGCGCCGATGTCGCGCCCTTCGCGGCGAAGATCCACGGCTCGGCCCTCGAGTACACGGTCAAACCCCACCCACGCTTCCTTCCTTACGCCCGCGAGGGCATGGAGGCCGCCAACGGCGTCTTGATCGGCTCCGCCCACACCGCCGAATCGCTCTGGGCGACCCTCTCCGACCTGCCGGACCTGCGCGAGAAGACGCGCCTGGGGCCGCCAGGAGTCGACGTCGAGGAGTTCCGTCCCCGCGGCGAGCGCGAGGACCTGGTCGCCTTCGTCGGCAAGCTGATCGTCTCCAAGGGTGTCGACCTCCTGCTCGCGGCCTGGCCGCTGGTGCGGGCGGTCCATCCACAGGCGCGGCTGGAGGTCGCCGGCTTCGGCGCCTACGAGGAGGGGCTGCGGCGGTTACTGGCGGCGCTGGAACGGGGCGACCTGGATGACGCCCGCGAGGTCGCCCGCCTCGGCTGGGCGCTGGAGGGGGGAGAGGAGCGGCCGCTGCCGATCCTCTCGGCCTTCCTCGCCGATCCTCCCCCCGGCTACGCCGAGATGGCCCGCGCCGCGGCCGGCTCGGTCGAGCTCGTCGGCCGGCTCGAGCACAGCGAGGTCGCCTCCTTCTTTCCGCGGGCCGAGGCGATGGTGATGCCGAGCACCTTCCCGGAGGCCTTCGGGATGGTCGCGGTCGAGGCGGCTGCCTGCGGGACGCTGCCGGTCTCGGCCGGGCACTCGGGGATGCTCGAGGTCTCGCGGCAGCTCCAACCCGACCTTCCCGAGGGGGTGGGGCCGCTGACCTCGTTCCCGGTCGAGGAGGGAGCGGTCGAGGCGATCGCCGCCCGTTTGAGCGCCTGGCTCTCGTTGCCGGCGGCCGAGCGGGAGCGCGCTCGCGAGGCGCTGGTCGAGACCGTTTCTCGGCTCTGGAGCTGGGAGGGCGTCGCCCGTGGCGTCCTCGCAGCGGCGGCCGGAGAGCTGGAAGATCTGCCCCGTCCGGGGAGCTAGTGCGAAGCGTCACCTGGGACCGCAAAGCCTCCCGCCGCCGCTTCAATAGAATGCCCGCCGCCCCAATGTACGGCCGCCTGCCCATAGTGAAGATGCTGCTGGTGACGCTCGCCCTGACGGCGGTGATCTCGGCGGTGATGGTCCCGATCAACTGGAACGGTCAGGGGGCCGCCACGGCTGCGCCGAAGATCGATCACCTGCTCAACGTGATGATCGTCCTCTCGGCCTTCGTCTTCTCGCTGGTGATGGTGATGCTCTTCTACGCGCTGTGGAAGTTCAAAGCCAAGCCGGGGGACGAGTCCGACGGCGAGCCGATCCACGGCAACACCCGCCTGGAGATCGCCTGGACCCTGATCCCGACGATCATCGTCCTCTTCGCCGGCGGCTACAGCTGGAAGGTGCTCGACGACATCGAAGACCCGGTGCCGGAGGGGAAGCAGCTGACCGTCTCGGTCTTCTCCCAGCAATTCGCCTGGAGCTTCGCCTATCCGGGCAAGGAATACGCCTGGAACGAAGGCGAGCTGCACGTCCCGGTCGACCGACAGATCCACTTCAAGATGCACGCCCTTGACGTGATCCACTCCTTCTGGGTGCCCGAGTGGCGGATCAAGAAAGACAACGTGCCCGGCATCACGACCACGGCGATCGTGACCCCCGACAAGGTCGGGACCTACCAGCTCATCTGCACCGAGCTCTGCGGCTTCGGCCACGCGACGATGCGGGCGAAAGTCGTCGTCGAGCCCCAGGCCAAATTCGAAAAATGGGTTGAGGGCCTCGACAAAAAAGCGCCGAAAGAACTGATGGAAGTGGTCGAAACCGACGAGACGAGCGAGCTGCCGGCTTTCAACGCCGGCGGGGCATAATGGGAGAGAGCTGATGGTTGCCGCGATCAAGAGACCTGGCTGGTGGCGCGCCCTGCTCGGGACCATCGCCTTCGGCGCGTTCGGCTTCGGCCTTGTCATCGCCCTGCGGGCGATCGCCGACCTGCCGCTGTACCAGACCGAACAGACCGGTTACCCGCACATCGTCGTGCCGGCCGTCCTCGCCCCGCTCGGCTTCCTCGCCGGCTTCGGCTGCTTCGACTACTGGCTGCGCTGGGCGATCGGCGCGCCGACGATCCCCGAGGACCACTCCCAGCACGGGGCGAAGAGCTGGAAGGACTACTTCCGCTTCAACACCGACCACAAGGTGATCGGCATCCAGTACGTGGTCACCACCTTCGTCTTCTTCTTCATCGGCGGGCTCCTGGCGATGCTGATCCGGGCCGAGCTCGCCCAGCCCGGCACCCAGATCGTCGAAGCGTCGACCTTCAACGGCCTCTTCTCGACGCACGCGGTGCTGATGATCTTCGTCTTCGTGATCCCGGTCTTCGCCGGGCTCGCGAACTACGTGCTGCCGTTGATGATCGGGGCGCCGGACATGGCCTTCCCGCGCCTCAACGCGCTCAGCTTCTGGATGCTGCCGCTGGCCGGGATCCTCTTCCTCGCCAGCTTCCTCGCCCCCGGCGGCGCCTTCGACGCCGGCTGGACGGGTTACGCGCCGCTCTCGACCGGGGCGCCGTTAGGGCAGTCGTTCTTCAACTTAGGCGTCCAGTTCGCGGGCGCGTCGTCGATAGCCACGGCGCTCAACTTCCTGGTCACGATCATCACCATGCGCGCGCCCGGAATGACCTTCTGGCGGATGCCGCTGCTGGTCTGGGCCAACCTCTCGACCTCGCTCCTGGTCGTCGCCGCGACCCCGTTCATCGCCGGCGTCCAGTTCATGGTCCTCTTCGACCGCGCCCTCCACACCAACTTCTTCGACTTCGCGGCCGGCGGCGACGTGATCAGCTACCAGCACATCTTCTGGTTCTACTCGCACCCGGCGGTCTACATCATGATGCTGCCCGGGTTCGGGATCATCTCCGAGGTCATCTCGACCCACGCCCGCAAGCCGATCTTCGGCTACCGCCTGATGGCCCTGGCGCTGATCGGGATCGTCGTCCTCAGCTACTCGGTCTGGGCGCACCACATGTTCGTCGCCGGCATGTTCTCCTGGCTGCGGGTGCCGATGATGATCACCACCCTGCTGATCGCGGTCCCGACCGGGATCAAGATCTTCTCCTGGCTGGGGACGCTCTACTTCGGCAAGATCCACACCTATTCGACCGCGATGCTGTTCGCGCTCGCCTTCATCGTCACCTTCACGATCGGCGGCATCAGCGGCGTCATGCTCGGGATGGTGCCGATCGACATCCACGTCTCCGACACCTACTTCATCGTCGCCCACATCCACTTCGTCCTCTTCGGCGGCTCGGTCTTCACGATCTTCGCCGGCGTCTATCACTGGTTCCCGAAGATGACGGGCCGGATGTACGACGAGAAGCTCGGCCGGGTCCACTTCTGGGGGACCCTGGTCGGCACCTGGGGCACCTTCGTGCCGATGCACTGGGTCGGGATGGACGGGATGCCGCGGCGCGTCGCCGACTACGCCGAACAGTTCGGCGAGTGGAACCTGCTGATCAGCGTCTTCGCCTTCATGCTCGGCGCCGCCCAGCTGGTCTTCCTCTACAACATGGTCGTCAGCTGGCGCTACGGCCCCAAGGCCGACGCCAACCCCTGGCGCGCCAACTCGATCGAGTGGCAGGTCTCCTCGCCGCCGCCGATCTTCAACTTCGACGAGATCCCGCGCGTCGTCGGTGGCCCCTACGAGTTCGGGATCCCGGGCGCCAAGCACGCGATCATGGCCGGCGAAGGCGCCGAGGAGCCCGCCGGCGAGAAGAGCGTGGTGGGCAGTACCTCATGAGCCCGGAGACGAGTGACGAGCGCAAGCCCCTGCTGGTCTTCCTCAACGAGGTCGCCGGCGGCCGCAAGCTGCTGCAGGCGGTTCGCGAGCGCCAGGACCAGATTTCGGGCGTGGTCGTTGCCGCGCCGCAGAACCAGCCCTCGGTCGGGCAGCTGATCGACGCGAGCGAGGTGCGCGAGGCGGCTCGGGCTCGGGTCGAGGTGACGATGTCGGTGCTGAGCGAGTTCGGGATCCCCTCGATCGGCGAGGTGATGGACCCCGAGCCCTGGCTCGCTCTCGACGACGCCGTCCGGGCCCACCGGCCCGGCGAGGTGCTTCTCTCCTGCCTTTCCGACACCCTCTTCGGGTTCACGCGCCGCGACCTGGTCGAGTGGGTGCGGGAGCGGATCGAGCCGGAGGTCAAGCTGACCCACATCCCGGTCCGGATCGAAGACGACGCGATCCGCTGGGACCTCAACCACACCCTGGTGGTGGCGACGAAGACCGTCGCCGCGCCGGATCTGGTGGCCCGCCTGAAGGATCGCGCCAGCATCCGCCCGCACCGCTTCACGGTCATCTGCCCCCGCGCCGACGACGTCAGCGAGGCGCAGGTGGTGCGCGACCTCGCCTCCACCCTGGCCGAGCTCTACCGCTCTGACATCGACGCCACCGGCCAGCCGATGAGCCCGGACCCATTCTTCGCGGTTAAAAACGCGATCGAGCACTACCGGATCGACGACATCCTCATCTCCACCTTCGCGGGCGAGCGCTCGCAGTGGCTCGAGGACAACCTGATCGGGCGGGTGCGCGAGATCACCGACAAGTCGGTCGAGCACATCGAGGTCGGCCGGCCCGCGGCTGCGGTCGCCGCCGCCGTCGCCGAGGGGGAGGCAAGCTGATGGAGAGCGCGTCCGTAGCCGTAGGCCACGCCCACGCCGACCACCACCACGGTCCGCCGGAGGCCCACGAGAGCTCCCGCATCGACCGTCAGACGCTGGGGATCCTCCTCTTCATCGTCTCCGAGGTGATGCTGTTCGGCGCCTTCTTCGCCGCCTACTTCTTCCTCCGCGTCGTCGTCGACCCGCCGAGCTGGCCGCCGGAGCCCTACGAGCTGCCGGTGGCAGTGGCGGGGATGAACACGGCGATCCTCGTCTCCTCCAGCTTCACGATCCACTACGCCCTGGAGTCGATCCGCCACGGCAACCGCGCCGGGCTGAAACTGGGCCTGGTGGCGACCTGGCTTCTGGGCGCGACCTTCCTCTTCATCCAGATGAACGAGTACGCGCACATCGGCTTCAGCGCCCGCGACCTCTCGTTCGGCTCGATCTTCTACAGCCTCACCGGCCTCCACGGAGCCCACGTCTTCGTCGGCCTGATGCTGCTCACGTTCGCGACGATCCGCGCCTTCCGCGGCCACTTCGGGCCCGCCGCGAAGGACCACCTCGGTGTCGAGCTGCCAGGGATCTACTGGCACTTCGTCGACATCATGTGGATTGTGGTCTACGTCACCGTCTACATCCTCTGAGGCGGCTGCAAATCTGCGTCTGGGGGTGTCCTCGGTCGGTCGTGTGCAGAGCACACTTCCCTCCCTGCGTCCTACCCAGACTTGATTTTCGCCGCCTCAGGAGCCCGGCGTGAAACTGAACGAGGCGGCGGTTTTCAAATGGGTCGTGATCGTGGGGATCGCGGGCGGTCTGGTGATTGCGGTGACGCTGCTGACGCGGCCGCTGGTGGGGGCTCTGGTGGGGCTGATGCTGGTGATTGCCGGCTGCACCTACGGCTATCGCTGGATGTCTCAGAAACGGCGCGAAAGTGGTTCTAAGAATTTACGTTTGTAGACGAAAGGTTGCATGTTGATCTGTAGGGTGGCAACATGCAGACCATGACCAGGGAGAGCTGGACCGACGAGCGGCTCGATGAATTCGGGAAGCGGATGGACGAACGCTTCGACCGCGTCGACGAACGCTTTGTTGCGGTGCGCCAAGAGATGAAGCAGGGATTTGAGCAGGTCGACGAGCGCTTCAAGGAGGTCGACGAGCAGTTCAAGGAGATGGACGCCCGCTTCGACAAGGTGGACGCCCGCTTCGACAAGGCGGATGCTCGCTTCGAATCCCTGCAGCGGGAAATGAACCTGCGCTTCGAAGGTATCCACAAGAGCATGTTCCACGGACTCCTTGGGATCGTTGGGGTGACCGTTACCGGGTTCGTCGGCCTGGCAAGCCTCGTTATCGCCCAGATGTGAGGCGCCGGCGGAACTCCAGAGCCGCCAGCGTCAGGGCGATCGGGACGGTGGCGGGGCTCTGGTCGATGAAGAAGAACAGCAGGTCGAAGCCGGGGCAGATGACGGCTGCCAGGGCGGCGCCTTGAAGCTGCAGGCGGCGGTCTGAGGCCAACAGGGCGCCGAGGGTGGCGGCGATGAAGAGGTCGCCAAAGCCCATCACCGCCGAGCCGAAGGAGGCGAACTGGAGGCGGGGGAGGTCGGCGACAGGGGCGGCGGCGTTGAGGACGGCGTTGGGGCCCTGGAGGAGGTCGGAGGCGATCAGCCAGGCGTCGATCGCGGCCATGGCGTAGATCCCCAGCTTCAACCAGCGGGGCGGCACGGCGCAGGCGACGAGCCAGCCGAGGGTGACGCAGGCGAGGGCGGAGAGGGCCAGGGCAGTGGTCTCGCCGGCGAGAGAGCCCTCTAGAGCCCAGGCCAGGGCGAAGAGGGGAAGCACCGCAAGCGCCCATGGGGGGCGCCCCCCGTGCATGAGCCAGCCGAGGGCAGCGGCGGCGAGCGGTGGCACCGCGACCAGGGCCAGGTAGGTGAGGAAGCGGGCGCTGGCCGACTCCAGTGCGATGGCCGAGACCACGAGGACGATCGAGAGCGGCAGCACCAGCGCCCACCAGCGGCTGTGCAGCTGCTGGGCCAGGGTCGGGGAGGGGGCCCGTGGGGCGGCGACGAGGGCGGCCTGGACGAGGCTGAGAGCGCCGATCGAGAGCCAGAAGGGGAGCACTCAGACGGGGCCGGCGGCGGCCGCGGCGGGTCGCTCGGCTCTCTCCTCGGCAGCGGGCGAGGATTCGCCTCGCGGCTCCAGCCTTCCGGCCGCCGCCACCGTCCACAGCATCGCCAGCCAGTTGCCGACGGCGAGCGCGATGTGGACCCAGACGATTCCCGCCGGGAGCTCCAGGGACCACTGCACGCCGCCGACGATCCCCTGCAGGGCGAGGAGGCCGATCACAACCGTGAGCGGCGTCAGCGCCCGCCTCTCGCCGCCCTGGCGACGGAGCAGGAGCCAGACCGCGATCGCGGCGAGCCCGTAGATCGCGGCGATCACGGCGTGGCGCTGGACGACCCACTCGAGCGTTCCCGTGCCCTCGAAGTCGAAGCGCTGCACCAGCTCCCCCTCGTGATCACCGGCGTGCGGTCCCGAGGCGGTGGCGATCGTTCCGGCGAGGATCGTCAGCTGCCCGAGCGGAATCAGCGCCCGCACCGCCCAGACCCCGAGCCGGTCCCGCGAGCGACGGCGCTCCATCGGTTCGTAGCGCGAGCACCAGGCGAGGGCGAAGGCGGCGTCGAGCAGGATCATCGAGAGGATGAAGTGCGACATCACCAGCTCGGGGGCGAGGTGGTGCTTGACGACCAGGGCGCCGAGGATCGCCTGCCCCATCACCCCGAGCGGCAACAGAGCGCCGAACAGCGCCAGGTGCCAGCGAAAGGGCTTGCGAAACCAGGCGAGGACGCTGGCGGCGATCACCGCCAGGCCGACGAAGCCGGTGAGGAGACGGTTGCCGTACTCGATCACCGCGTGGTACTCGAGCGGCGGCGTCGTGCCGCCGTAGCATTTCGGCCAGTCCGGGCAGCCGAGGCCGGAGCCCGTAAGGCGCACAGCTGCACCGGTCAGCACGATCAGCGAGAGCGCCGCGAGGGCGACGAGGGTGACTTGCGCGTACCGCGCGGGGGAGATCTCGAGGCGGCTTTTCAAGCGTTCTCGCATCTGACGACCATCATCGCAAGCGGCCGTTGGCCGCTCTCAGGGCTCAGCCTTTGGATTTGCCGGCTTCGCCGCTGCCGGCGTTTTCAAGCAGGTATTTGACGAGATCTTCGAGTTCTTTCGGACTCAAGCTCTGCTCGTAGGTCTGGGGCATCACGTTGGGCGGGTAGCCTTTCGCGATTTCCGCGTTGGGATCCACGATCATCTCTTTGACGCTGGCTTCGCTCTGGCCAGGGAGCGTTTCGTCCAGGTTCGGCCCGGTGACGCCGCCCTGTTCGGCGGCGGCGAGGGTGTGGCAGCCGCCGCAACCGTTGTTGACGAAGAACTGAGCGCCCGGCCCTCCGGCCACCTGCGGCGGGGCGGCGCCGGGGACGCCGGCCCATTCGCCGACGTAAGCGGCGACGTCGTCGAGATCCTGGCCGGTGACGATGTCGGCCGGCATCGAGACGCGGGGATTGCCGGTGGACTCGCGTGGGTACTCGACCTGCGACTTGACGACGCCCTCAACCGTGTCTGAGTCGTTGCCGACAGCCCGCGCTGCAGCGAAGGCGTCGTCCATGCTCGGTCCGATTTCCGCGGTCGTGCCGGCCTGCGCCATCGCGTGGCAGGTGCCGCATTTCTGGATGAAGAGAGCGCGCCCGCGCTCGGGATCTGCATCCGTCGTCCCGCAGCCGGAGGCGACCACCGAGAGGGCGATCAGGGCCGCGAGGGCGAGCAGCGGGGTGGTGAGTTTGGAGATTCCAACCATGGGGTGTGGCGCGGAGCGCAGTCTATATGTCGGCGCTCCCGGGAAGCGTGCCGTCAGACCGCTCTGGTGGACTAAGATCGAGTCGATCCGCACTAACTCAAAAACCGAAGCAATCGGAGGTCGTAGATGCAGGTGAGGGACGGGATGTCGGAGATAACGCTGACCGTGGGGCCGTCCCACACGTTGCGCGAGGCGGCGCGGAAGATGGTCGAGAAAGGGACCGGGGCGGCGCTGGTCATCGACGCCGAGTTGCCCACCCCCTCCGTTGTCACCGAGCGCGACCTGCTGATCTCCGTCGCCCAGGGACAGGATCCCGACCTCGAGCGGGTCGTTGACCACATGAGCGAGGGAGTCCTCACCGCCGCCCCCGATTGGAGCCTCGAGCGGGCGGCGGCGGAGATGTCCCGCCGCAACGTTCGTCACCTCGTCGTCTTCGACGGCGGCGAGCCGATCGGCGTCCTCTCGATCCGCGACATCGTCCGCTGCTGGACCAGCGATGGGGCGACGTCCGAAATGCCGCTTCCCAGCAGCTGACGCGCGTACGCCTGTCTCAGCCCGTCAGGACTGAGGCGGGCCGGAGATCGTTTCTACCGGCAGCGCCGCGCCCCGGACCTCCTGGCGGCGCGGAAGGCGGTAGTAGTTGCGAACGGAGTCGCGAACGATGCTGCGGAAGGCGAGGAGGAGGACGATCGCGCCGACGAGCGCGTAGATGTAGGGCGGGAACATGAAGCCGCTGGCGAAGGTGCCGGCGACGAGCCCGAGGATGCCGATGGCGAAGAAGACCGGGGCCCAGGAGGGGGCCGGCGTGTAGATCGTCTCGCCGGGCTCAGGGATCTGTCGGTGCTCTGCCATGGTTACTGGGCGATGTAGAGGAAGGCGGCGACGAAGCAGAGGGCGAAGACGCTGGCGGCGATGCCCCCGGCGACGAGGCCGGCGCTGATATTCCTACGGGTGCTCTCGCGATCCATTGGCCGGAGTTCTATCAGTCCGGGAGGAAGGGGTGCAGGGGGGTGGGGGTGGGTCAGGTACCCCTTTCTCAAAGACCGTCGCGCAGCTGGATCGCCCGCAAGCTGCGAAGCGCGGTTCCTGGAGCCTTTGCGAGAGGGGTACCTGACCCACCTTCCACAGCTTCATCCGGGTTCAGGGGCTGCCAGCTAACGAAAAGCTGCTGCACTTTGGACGTTTCAGCGATCAGTAGGAGGGGCGGGGCACCCCTTGACAAAGGCTCCAGGACGAGCGCTCCGCAGTTTGCAGGCGACCCAGCTGCGCGACGGTCTTTGGCAAGGGGTGCCCCGCCCCTCCCACTCCAGTAGCGCTTCGAAGAACGTCGTCTTAGACGTTGGCGGCGATCGCCATTGCCAGGAACAGCAAGGCCAGATAGGCCAGCGAGTAGAGGTAGGTCCTCAGGGCCCAGCGGCGGTCGGCGGTGCGGAGGAGGCGCGCGGCGCAGTAGATGAAGGCGGCGCCGAGGAGGATCGAGGGGACGACGTAGGCGACGCCGAGGCCGCCGGCGCAGAAGGGGAGCTGGGTGACGGCGTAGAGGAGGACGGTGTAGAGGAGGATCTGGCGGCGGGTCTCGGCCTCGCCGCGGACCACCGGCAGCATCGGGATCCCGGCCTTCGCGTACTCGTCCTTCATCAGCAGCGAGAGCGCCCAGAAGTGGGGCGGGGTCCAGAAGAAGACGATCGCGAACATGTAGAAGGCCATGCCGCTGAGCTCGCCGGTGACGGCGGCCCAGGCGACCAGGGGCGGCACGGCGCCGGCGGCGCCGCCGATGACGATGTTCTGCGGGGTGCGCCGCTTCAGCCAGAGGGTGTAGACGCCGACGTAGCCGACGAAGCCGGAGAGCGAGAGCGTCGCCGCCAGCGGGTTCACGGTCAGCGCCAGCAGCAGGAAGGAGGCGGCGCAGAGCGCGAGGCCGAAGGCGATCGCGGCGCCGGGCGAGATCCGTCCCGAGGCGACCGGACGGGTGGCGGTGCGGGCCATCGCGCGGTCGATGTCGCGGTCGACGGCGTGGTTGATCGCCCCGGCGCCGCCGGCGGAGAGGGCGCCGCCGAGGCAGGTGAGGAGGATCAGCCCCGGCGAGGGGTCGCCGGCCACGTACATCGTCGTCACCGTGGTGAAGAGCAGCAGCGACTGCACCTTCGGCTTGGTCAGCGTCAGGTAGTCGCGGACGACGGTGGGAAGGAATGAGCGGGCGGCGGCCGCCGTCGGGTTGGGCGCGGTCTGCGCGCCGGCACCGGATTGCATGGCGCTCAGGCTACCGGCTGCGATTCACGAGCCGCTGCCTGCTCGCTGCGACGGGTGCGGTTGCCGATCGCCTCGCGGATGTCGCGCAGCGGCTGGGCGCTGCGGACGTCGGGGAGGACGTCGAAGTTGTGGGGCTCGGGCGGCGAGAGGGTGAACCACTCGAGCGTCTCCCCGCCCCAGGGATCGTGCCCGGCCGCCGGGCCATTGGCGCGGCTGGCGATCGCGTTGACGATCGTCAGCAGGATGCCGACGAAGAGGATCAGCACCCCGATCGAGGCGATCACGTTGTAGGCGGTGATGCCGTCGTCGCCGAAGTACTTGTAGGCGTCGATCACCTGGCCCTCGAGCCCACCGGCGAAGAAGAGCGGGATGAACCCGAGCAGGAGGCCGAGCAGGATCGTCCAGAAGGAGATCCGGGCCAGGCTCTCGCCCATCGTCCGCCCGGTCATCTTCGGGAACCAGTAGTGGAGGGCGGCGAAGCCGCCGAAGACGGCGCCGCCGATCAGCGCGAAGTGGGTGGCGGCGGTGGCGTCGGTGGTGTTCTTCAGCTTCCAGGCCGCGGCGACCAGGGAGTGGGAGAGCTCGGCGGTGAGGCCGATCGAGATCGAGGCGAGAGCGCCGAGCGCGAACAGCAGCGGCGCCCGCATCCGCAGGGTGCCGCCGGCGAGGGTCGCGATCAGGTTGAAGATGACGAGCCCGAAGGGGACCATCAGCGCCAGCGCCATCAGCATCGCGTAGTACATCCAGCCGATCCCGATCGGCGCCGTCAGCATGTTCTGCATCCAGGCCAGCGTCCCGATCACGGCGATCGCGGCCAGCGAGGCCATCGTCACCGGGCGGTTGAAGAGCGGTTTGCGGGAGAAGGCGGAGGCGATTTCGGCGATCGCGCCGAAGGCGAAGATCAGGATCAGCATGTAGGTGCCGGTGTAGAAGATCCAGCTCAGGTGCTGCCAGAGCAGCGGCGCGCCGCCGGAGCCGTCGGCGAAGAAGATGCCGTCGTACTGGCGGTCGATCATCAGCATCGTCAGGGCAGCCAGCAGGACGGGGCCGATGAAGAGCATCAGCCAGGAGCCGACCGCCGCCGCCCAGGCGAAGACCGGGACCCGGCGCCAGGCCATTCCCGGCGCCCGCATCACCCGCAGCGTCGCCGCCAGGTTGATCGAGAGGAGGACGAAGCCGAGGGTCGCCAGGCCGGTGGCCGCCGCCCAGGCGTCGACGCCGTTGCTGGAGAGGAAGGCGACCTCGCTCAGCGGCGCCAGCGGGTTGACGCCGGCCTCGGAGGGGGTGAAGAGGAAGCCCGTGTAGAGGACCGCGGCCCCTGCTACCCACAGCCCCAGGCCGATCTGGCCGAGGCGCGGCAGCGCCGTCCCGCGGGCGCCGATCTGCAGCGGCGCCACGTAGTAGAAGAGCCCGATCACCAGCGGCAGGGCGAAGAGGAAGATCGCCGTCGCCCCGTAGAGCGAGAGCATGCGGTTGAAGGTGACAGGGTCGAGGAAGCTGTTCTCCGGGACCAGCAGCTGGATCCGCATCAGCAGCAGCTCGACCAGGGCGATGAAGAGGAAGCCGAGGGCGCCGCAGATGAGGATCTGGCCGATGTCCTTGTGGTCGGCCGAGGTCGCCAGCTGCTGCCAGCGGGGGCGGTTCTGCTGGTAACCGGGGGCGGCGAGCTCTGGACGGGGGCTGGGGCTCATGGCGTCTCTCCCGCTTCGATCAGGCCGGCGACGCGTTCCTCGGCGGCCTCGATCTCTTCTTTTTGCGTTTCGACGAACTCTTCGTATTCCTCGGCGGAAACCACTTCCACCGCGGTTTTCATCGAGGCGTAGGCCTGGCCCGAGAGGGTGGCGGAGTTGCCCTCGAAGGTGGTGCCCTCGTCGTCGGTGGTGAAGAAGACGCGGTTGGTCTTGCCGGGCACCGCGTCGGCCTTGCGCGCCAGTTCTGCGACGTTCCAGGTGTGGACGACGTCGGTCGAGACCAGTTCGAGCTCGACCGCGGTGTCGGCGGGGACGACCAGCTTGTAATAGGAGAAGGCGCCGTTGGGGTAGTCGTAGCGCCACAGCCACTGCTGGCCGGTCGCCTTGATCTTCAGCGGCTCGCCTTTCAGCGAGGCGAGCCCGGCCTCGCCGGTCGTCGGCCGTTCGCGGGCGTTGTCGGTGAAGACGACCCCGAGGATGAAGAGCAGCGTCGCGAAGACCGTGAGCACGCCGGCGACCCGGAACTGCAGGCCGCGGCCGCTGAGCAGCTGGCGCGGCTCGGCCCCGCGCTCGGTGCGGTAGCGGCGGACGACGTAAAGGAGCGCGCCGACGATCGCGATCAGGAGGATCGCGCCGGCGACGAAGCCGATCCAAAACAGGGTGTCGATCTGGTCAGTGCCAGGAGAGTGCGGCGACAAAGCGCGGCCATTCTATTCACGCTGGGCGGCGCCGCGATTTCCGGCCGCGCGCGAGGCCGCGACCTATACTCGCCGACCTGATGATGAGGCTGAAGAAGCGCTCCCAGCCATCAAGCGCGCTTCGCCTTGCGGTGCGGGGTGGAGCCGTGACCGCGATCGGCGCCGCCTTCGCGGTGCCGCTGCTGCGCCGCCGGCTGCGGATTCCGCCGGAGGCGACGGTCGCGGCCGTTGCCGCCGCGCCGCTGGCGCTGGCGGTCCTGCAGCCCCGCTCGAAGCGACGCGACGTCGCCCTCTTCGCCCTGCAGATGTGGGCCTTCACCGTCGCCCACGAGCTTCCCTACGACGACCCGGAGCGCCTGCGGGCGCGGCTTCGGACCCGCTACCCGATCCGCGTCGACCGCGTGATCGGCGGCGGCCGCCTTCCCAACGCGCGCTTGCAGCGAGCCCTGGCGCGGCTGCCGCGGGTCGGCGCCGTGAACAAATTCCTCGCCTGGACCCACTGGCTCTGGTTCATCGAGCCCTACCTGTCCCTGTTCGTGATCCTCACCCGCCACAACGATCGCTTCCCGCGCGCCGCCCGCCAGATGGCGGCGGTGTTCGACCTCGGCTGCGTCGTCTACTTCGCGGCGCCGACGGCGCCGCCGTGGTGGTCCTCGGAGCAGGGGCTGACCGGGGAAGAGGTGCGGCGGATCATGGTCGAGGTCGGGGAACCGACCTGGGGCCGCGCCTGGGAGCGGATGTACGACGCCCTCGGCGGCAACCCCTGGGCGGCGATGCCCTCGCTCCACTTCGCCACCTCGCTCGCCGCCGCGCTCGCGCTCTCGGAAGCCGGCAAGGCCGAGGGCGCCCTCGGCTGGGGCTACGCCGGCACCCTCGGCTTCGCCCTGGTCTACCTCGGGGAGCACTACGTCACCGACCTCGTCGCCGGCGCCGCCCTGGTTGCCGCGGTGAGGAAGGGGGAGCCGCTGGCAGAGCCCCTCGTTAGCGGGGTAAACGGAATGCTGCAGCGTCTGGAGGGGATCGCGAACGGGTAACTTCCCACGCGTGTCTCCGGAAGACTCGGGGAACGGCGGTAGCCGTCTCACCGAAATGCCGATCTTCACCACCCGGCGGCTCGTCCAGACCGTCGTCGTCGTCTTCATCCTGCTCGGCGGGATCTACTTCCTCTTCCCGAAGCTGGTCGGCCTCGGGGACGCCTTCAACCGCCTCGACGAGGCGGATCCGGTCTGGATCGGGGTCGCGATCGTCATCAACGTCTTCGCCTACGCGACCTACATCGCCCTCTTCAAGGCGGTGGTCGGCGGCGACGCGCTGCGCCTGCGCTGGAGCGAGACCTACGAGATCAACATGGCCGGGGTCGCCGGCACCCTGCTCTTCTCGGCCGGCGGCGCCGGCGGCGTCGCGGTCACCTACTGGGCGCTGCGCAAAGCGGGGATGCCGCGCCGCGACGTCGCCCGCCGAATGGTCGCCTTCGTCTCCCTCCACTACGCCTTCTATCCAATCGCCCTGATCGTCTTCGGGATCCTGCTGCGGACCGGGGTCCTCAACGGCAAGAGCTCGGTCGAGCTGACGATCATTCCGGCAGCGGTCGCCGGGCTGATGCTGATCATCGGCATCCTGATCGCGCTGATCCCGGCCGACGCCGAGCACCGCCTCGCCCGCTTCGCCCACACCGACAAGCACCGGCAGTGGCTTCGCACCGCGGGGAAGGTGCCGGCGACCCTGGGCGAAGGGTTCCGCTTCGCGCTCAGCCTCTTCACCCATCCTTCGCGCGGCGGCCTCGCCGTGATCGGCGCCGCCGGCTACTGGGCGTTCAGCATCGGCGTGCTCTGGGCCTGCTTCCACGCCTTCGGCGTCCAGGTCCCCCTCGCGGTCGTCGTCCAGGGCTACTTCCTCGGCATGGTCGCCAACCTCTTCCCGCTGGCGCCGGCGGGGGTGGGGGCGGTCGACGCCGGCATGATCGGCGCCTTCGTCCTCTTCGGGATCCCCGAGGAGACGGTCTTCCCGGCGATCCTGATCTTCCGGCTCGTCTCCTTCTGGATGCCGATTCCGCCCGGGATCTTCGCCTTCTTCCAGCTCCGCCACACCGTCCACCGCTGGGAAGAGGAGGGACTGCCGATCGATCGAGGGGCACCGGGCTCGGCTTCCTCGGAGCCGCCGCCGGCGATTGCCTTCGACCGCGGGGAGAGCTACTATAAAAAGTAAAGTAATAGACTTCAGGCGGCGAGATGACTGAGAGCAAGAAGGTCGAGAACGTAATCATCATCGGCGGTGGGCCGGCGGGATATACCGCGGCGCTCTACACCGCGCGGGCCAACCTGGAGCCGCTCGTCTTCGAGGGCTTCCAGTGGGGCGGTCAGCTGCAGAACACGACCGAGGTCGAGAACTACCCCGGCTACCCCGAGGGGATCATGGGGCCGGAGATGATGGCCCAGTTCCGCGCTCAGGCCGAGCGCTTCGGGACTCGCTTCGTCACCGACGACGTCGACCGGGTCGAGCTCTCCGACGGCGGCGTCCACAAGGTCTTCCTCGGCGACGAGGAGCACCGGGCGAAGACGGTGATCCTGGCGATGGGGGCGGAGCCGAAACGGCTCGGCGTCCCCGGCGAGATGGAGCTGGGCGGCCGCGGCGTCTCCACCTGCGGCGTCTGCGACGGGGCCTTCTTCAAAGACCAGAAGGTGATCGTGGTCGGCGGCGGCGACTCGGCGATGGAGGACTCGATCTTCATCTCCAAGTTCGCCAGCGACCTGACGATCGTCAACCGCCGCGACGAGTTCCGCGCCTCGAAGATCATGTTCGAGCGGGCGAAGGAAAAAGAGAACATCAACCTGAAGACGCCGTTCGTCGCCGAGGAGTTCGTCGCCGGCGAGAGCGGCAAGCTCGAGAAGGTCCGCCTCCGCAACACCGAGACGGGCGAGGAAGAGGAGCTGGAGACCGAGGGCGCCTTCGTCGCGATCGGCCACGTGCCGAAATCGGAGATCGTCGAGGACCAGGTCGAGACCGACGAGGACGGCTACATCGTCGTCGAGCCCGGCTCGACCCGGACCAAGCTGGCCGGCGTCTTCGCCGTCGGCGACGTCGTCGACCACACCTACCGCCAGGCCGTCACCGCGGCCGGGACGGGCTGCATGGGCGCGCTCGACGCCGAGCGCTATCTGCGCGACGCGCCGCCGCCGGTCGAGGCCCACTGGATGCCCGGCGGCGAGCCCGCGGAGATCGCCACCGGCAGCAGCTGACCTGCGCTTACGCCTCCGGCGTGACGATCGCGAAGCCGGGGTCGGGCTCCTCGAGGAAGCCCAGCAGTTCGCCCAACTTCACCCCGTCGCCCTCGACCCGTAGGCGGCCGCTGGTCGCCAGCTCGGCCAGGTCGGCGTCGCCACCGAGCATCTCGTTCAGGGCGGCGCGCTCGATCACCAGCGTCGCCTCGGCCTCGCTGCCGTCCGGGTCCGGGCGGTGGTGCAGAACCCCGTTTTCCAGGGTCAGCAGGTGGCGCTCGTCGGGGTCGGTCACCTGCCAGGCGATCGCCATCCGCTTGCCCCAGGCGGCGGGACCGTCGAGCCGCACCTTCATCCCGTCGAGGATCTGCTCGATCGAGAGCCGGGCGAGGATGTCGGGGGCGCGGGTGCCGGTCGGCGTTCCGGCGATCCCCTCGCGCAGCTCGCCGGCGCCGGCGAGGTAGAAGTTGCGCCAGGTCGCGTTCTCGGCCCCGTAGCCGAGCTGCTCGAGGGCGTCGGCCTGGAGCTCGCGCGCCTCCCGGTTCTCCGGGTCGGTGAAGACGACGTGGTTGACGACCTCGGCGACCCAGCGGTAGTCGCCCGCCTCGAAGGAGGCGCGGGCCAGCTCCAGCACCCGCTCGGCGCCGCCCATGAACTCGACGTAGCGCCGGGCCGACTCGACCGGCGTGTGCTCCCAGAGGTGGGCGGGGTTGCCGTCGAACCAGCCCATGTAGCGCTGGTAGACCGCCTTGACGTTGTGGCTGACCGAGCCGTAGTAGCCGCGGCAGTGCCACTCGGCGGCGAGCTCCGGCGGCAGCTCCAGCTGCTCGGCGATCTCGCGGCCGGTCAGCCCGCGGTTGAGCAGGCGCAGGGTCTGGTCGTGCAGGTAGGCGTAGAGGTCGCGCTGCTTGCGCAGGTAGTCGACGATCCGCTCGCTGCCCCAGCGCGGCCAGTGGTGGCCGGCGAACAGCGCCTCGCTCTCCTCGCCGAAGAGCTCGATCGACTCGTCGAGGTACCGGGCCCAGACGCGCGGGTCGCGGACCAGGGCGCCGCGCAGGGTGAGGGTGTTGTGCATCGTGTGGGTCGCGTTCTCGGCGATGCAGAGGACGCGGTGGTCGGGGAAGTGGAAGTTCATCTCCGCCGGCGCCTCGGTCCCGGGGGTGAGCTGGAAGACCATCCGCGCGCCGTCGACCGTCTCTTCCTGGCCGGTCTCGGTCACCTCGAGGTTGGGCGGGATCAGCGTCAGCGTACCCAGCGAGGTGGTCTGGCCGAGGCCGGAGCCGATCTGCCCGTCGGGACCGCGGTCGAGCCCCGCCCCGTACATGTAGCCCGCCCGCCGCGCCATCGCCGTGCCGGCGTAGACGTTCTCGCTGACCGCGTGGTGGAGGAAGCCGACGGGGGCGAGGACGGGGATCCGGCGCTCGGCGATCTCCGCTTCGGAGACGACGCCCTTGGCGCCGCCGAAGTGGTCGATGTGGCTGTGGGTGTAGATCAGCCCGGTGACCGGCCGCTCGCCGCGGTGCTCGCGGTAGAAGGCCAGCGCCGCGGCCGCGGTCTCGGCCGAGATCAGCGGATCGATGACGATGATCCCCTCCTCGCCCTCGACGATGTGCATGTTGGAGAGGTCGAAGCCGCGCAGCTGGTAGAAGCCGGGGGCGATCTCGAAGAGGCCGGCGAGGCGGTTGAGACGGCTCTGGCGCCAGAGGCTGGGGTGGGCGCTGTCGGGGCAGTCCCCCTCGAGGAAGTCGTAGGAGTCCATGTCCCAGACGACGCGCCCGTTTGCGTCCGTGACCACCGCCGGCTCGAAGGCGGCGACCAGGCCGCGGGTCGCGTCGGCGAGGTCCTCCTCGCGCTCGAGCGGGAGCGAGGCGGCCGCCTCGCGATTGCGGCGGGCGGTTATCTCGGTCGGGGGCTTGTGCTGCGGGCTCATCTGCTCTCCTCGTTTGCCTGCGCTTGCAGTTGCGGTGCCGGCCGGTAGGCCTCGCCTTTCTCCGCCGCGAGCCGCTCGAGGATCTCGACGGCGCGGGCGGGGCCGATCAGCTCGGTGAAGCCGAGCGGCCCCAGCGGCCAGTTGAAGCCGAGGCGCATCGCCGTCTCCATGTCCTCGGGCGAGGCGATCTCCTCTTCCAGCGCGAAGGCGGCCTCGTTGACGATCTGGGCGAGGAGGCGGCTCAGCACCTCCTCGGCGGCGGGGTCGATCTGCGCCAGCTGCGCGGGGTCGAGGGTGGGGGCGTCGATTCCCAGCTCGGGGTCCGGCTCGCGCTCGGTGTCGTAGTCGTAGTAGCCGTGGCCGCTCTTGCGGCCGAGCCTGCCCTCGGCGACGAGCCTTTCCTGGATCGGGCTCGGCCGCCAGCGCTCCGGCTCGCCTCCCTGGCGGAAGAAGGAGCGGGCGATTTCGAGGTTGACGTCGAGGCCGATCAGGTCGAGCAGCTCGAACGGCCCCATCCGGAAGCCGCCGCCGAGCCGGGCGACGCGGTCGATCGTCGGGGCGTCGGCAACCCCGTCGCCGAGCATCCGCAGCGACTCCAGCGAGAAGGGGCGGGCGAGGCGGTTGGCGACGAAGCCGGGGCTGTCCTTGGCCCGGATCGGCGCGCGGCCCATCCGCTCGGCCACCGCGGTCGCCGCCGCCAGCGCCTCCTCCGAGGAGCGCTCCGCGGCGACGATCTCGACCAGCTTCATCAGCGCCGGCGGGTTGAAGAAGTGCATGCCGACGACGCGCTCGGGCTGGGGGACTCCCTGGGCGATCTCGGCGACGCGCAGGGAGGAGGTGTTGGTGGCAAGGACGGGCGTCGGGCCGAGCGTCTCGGCGAGCTTGAGGAAGAGGTTGCGCTTCAGCTCGACGCTCTCCGGCGCCGCCTCGATCAAGAGGTCGCAGCCGCCCAGCTCGTCCAGGTCCGTCGCGGTCTCGACCCGGTTCGCGGCGGCTTCGGCCTCCTCCTCGCTCCAGCGGCCGCGGCTGGCGCCCTTCGCCAGCGCCTCCCGCAGCGCCGCCGCGCCGGCCTCGGCCAGCTCGGGGGAGACGTCGTGGAGGACCGTCGCGTAGCCGCCCAGCGCCGCCACCTGGGCGATGCCGCGGCCCATCGTGCCGGCGCCGATGACGCCGACGCGGGAGACGCTCACCGGCCCTGGAACCGGGGCTGGCGTTTCTCGAGGAAGGCGTTCATCCCCTCGACCCGGTCCTCGGTGGCCATCGCCTGGTCGAAGAGGCCGCGCTCGGTCCGCAACCCCTCCTCGAGGCTCGTCTCCTGCGCCGCCAGCACCGCCTGCTTGGCCAGCCGCACCGCCAGCGGCGGGCGCTCGGCGACGAGCCGGGCCAGCTCGACCGCCTCCTGCAGCCACTTGCCCTTGCCGACGGTCTTGTTGACGAGGCCCCAGCGCTCGGCCATCTCCGCGTCCCAGCGCCGTCCCGTCAGCACGTACTCCATCGCCCGCTGCTTGCCGATCGCGCGGGCGAGGCGTTGGGTGCCGCCGCCGCCGGGGATGATCCCGAGCGTGATCTCGGGCTGGCCGAAGCGGGCGTCCTTGTCGGCGACGATCATGTCGCAGGCGAGCGCCAGCTCGCAGCCGCCGCCGAAGGCGTAGCCGGAGACCGCCGCGATCGTCGGCGTTCCGATCGCCGCCAGGCGGGTCCAGAACTCCATCCCCTTCGGGTCGGGTGCGGCATCGACCGGCCGCTCCGCCATCGCCCGGATGTCGGCGCCGGCGGCGAAGAACTCGTCGGAGCCGGCGATGACGACGCAGCGCACCGCGGGGTCGGCGTCGAGGCGCTCCAGGGTCGAGGCGATCTCCTCCCGCATCTGCGGCGAGAGGGCGTTGCGGGCCTCCGGCCGGTTCAGCCGCAGCAGGGCGACGCCGGAGTCGTCGACCGAGACCTCGACCAGCTCGGCCAAGCTCAGGGCTCCCGGAGCGGGAGCATCGCGTTCTCGCCGGTCGCGGCGCGGCCGATGATCAGCTTCTGGATCTGCGAGGTCCCCTCGTAGAGGGTGGTGACGCGGGCGTCGCGCAGGTAGCGCTCGACCGGGTAGTCGTCGACGTAGCCGGAGCCGCCGTGGACCTGGATCGCCAGGTTGGCGCACTCGACCGCGGACTCGGTCGCGTAGAGCTTCGCCACCGAGGTCTCGGTCGCGTTCGGCTTCTTTTCGTCCTTCAAGAGACCGGCGCGGAGGACCAGCATGCGGCTGGCGTCGCGCCTGAGGATCATCTCGGCGATCATCTCCTGGACCAGCTGGAAGCGGGCGAGGGGGACGCCGAACTGCTTGCGTTCCTTCGCGTACTCGACGGAGGACTGGACGCAGCCTTCGCAGATGCCGACGCAGCCGGCGGCGACGCTGTAGCGGCCGTTTTCAAGGGCGCTCATCGCCACCTTGAAGCCGTCGCCGACCTCGCCCAGCATGGCGTCCTCACTGACCTCGACCTCGTCGAGCGAGATTTCCGCGGTGTCGGAGGAGCGCAGGCCGAGCTTGCCGTGGATCTCCTGCGTCGTGAAGCCCTCGCTCTCAGTGGGGACGAGGAAGCAGGCGAGGCCGCGGTGCTTCTTCTCCGGGTCGGTCTGGGCGAAGATCAGCGCCACCTCGGCGTAGTTGCCGAGCGAGATCCACATCTTCTGGCCGCTGATCGACCAGCCGCCCTCGGTCTTCTTCGCGCGGGTTCGCAGGTTGGCGGCGTCGGAGCCGGTGTCGGGCTCGGTCAGCCCGAAGCAGCCGAGTGCCTCGCCGGAGCAGAGTCGCGGCAGCCACTTCTTCTTCTGCTCCTCCGTGCCCCACTTCTCGATCGGCCCGGCGACGAGCGAGGTCATCACCGAGACGACGGTGCGGGCGGAGGAGTCGGCGCGGCCGATTTCCTCGGCGATCAAGCCGTAGCTGACGTAGTCCAGCCCCCGGCCGCCGTGCTCTTCGGCCACCGGCGCGCCGAGGAAGCCGACCTCACCCAGCTTGCGCGCCAGCTCGCGGTCGAAGCGAGCCGCGCGGTCGTTGTCGCGGACGTTGGGCAGGATCTCGCGCTCGGAGAATTCGCGCGCCGCTTCGCGGATCAGCTGCTGCTCGTCGCTCAGCTGGAAGTCCATCAGAGCTCCCGCAGCTCCCGGCCGAGGGTCTCGGCGAAGGCTTCCTGGGCCTCGCGGGTGCGCGGTCCCGGGGCGGCGGGGAAGACCCTGCCGTCGACCGAGGAGACCGCCTGGATCTCGCGCGTGGTCGAGGCCAGGAAGGCCTCGTGGGCGCTGTGCAGGTCGTCGACGTGCCAGGTCCCCTCTTCGACGTGGAGCGCCCTGACCATCCGGTCGCGGGTGATCGACTCGAGCACGCCGTCGCTGAGCGCGGGGGTGCGCAGCTCGCCTTCGGGGGAGACCCAGAAGACGGAGGAGGTGGGGGGCTCGAGCACGGTCCCGTCGGGCCGGATCAGCACCGCCTCGTCAGCGCCCTGGGCTTTGGCGATCCGGGTCGCCTGCATGTTGGCGGCGTAGGAGAGCGACTTGACCCCGTTGAGGATCACCGTCGGGCAGTAGGTGACGGTGGCGAGGTCGACGGTGTCGGGGTGGGGAGGGATCGGCTCGGTGGCGGCGATGCGGCGGCCGCCGCGGGTGACGATCAGCCGCATCTGGCCTTCGACCGGGCCGGCTTGGCTGAGCAGGGCGTCGATCTCCGCTTCCAGGGCGCCGCGGTCGAACTCGAGCTCGACCGCCCCGGCGGAGCGGACCAGCCGGTCGAGGTGGTCGACGAGGGCGAAGGGCTTGCCGCCGTAGAGCCGGATCACCTCGAAGGCGCCGTCGCCGCGGTAGAGCCCGTCGTCCTTGAGCCCGATCGTCGCCTCGGCGGTGGGCGTGATCGTCCCGTCTACGCTGGCCAGCTCTTCGAACCCCGGGGTCACGCGGCCGAGGGTATCTGTTCGGCCTTCCGGGCCGTTAGCCGCGTTTGCTGCGGATCGGGCAGCGCGGTGCGTTCGAGCGCAGGCACTTGATCGGCGCCCATTCGATCCGGAAGTGGCTGTTCCAGACCACGCCTTGCGAGCGGCGGACGTAGAAGGGGGAGACCACGCCGGCGTAGATGATGCGCCCGGAGATCCAGGCGACCTCGCAGCGGAAGCGGCTGCGGCTGGTCCGTTTGCAGCTGCCGGCCACCCGTTTGGCCCGCTGGAAGCGGTTGCCGAAGGCCCCCGCCAGGGTGTAGACGGTGAACGCCTCGGCCACCGGCCGGGTCATCAGCGGGAACGGGGCGTTGGCGTCTTCCAGCGGCCGCGGGGCGCCGGTTTCGATCGCCGCGACCCATTCCGAGACCCAGGTGGAGACGAAGTCGACGCGGGTGAAGACGTTGGGCAGCTTGGTGCTGCAGAAGGGGCCGCCGGTGCTGATGATCCCCACCTCGACCAGGCTGCCGTCGGCGCGCTGGGCGATCGCCGGGCCGCCGCTGTCGCCGAAGCAGCCGCTGCTGGTCTTGGCCGGGACGTCGAGCGCGCAGGTCTGGCCGGCGGGCGAGTAGGGCGGGTAGTAGCGACGGGTCTTCTGCTTGCAGAAGGAGGGCGACTGCACGACCAGCGAGGTGGTGCGGAGGCTGCCGGGGCCGTTGGCGGCGTTGGCGCGGGTCAGCCCCCAGCCCGCGAGCTGCACGATCGCCCCCCCTTCGTAGAGGGCGGCGTCGGCGGCGCCGGCGAGGGCGATCGGCGGTGCCGCGGTCGGCCGGTCGAGGACGAGGATGCCGGCGTCGCCGCGCAGGTTGCCGGGGTCGAAGCCGGGGAAGACGTGGGTCTCGACGACCCGGAAGACGTTCTCGCGCAGGGCTTGGCCGGGGGCGGTGGTGCCGGTGGCGACCGCGTACTGGCCGGCGGGGGTGAAGCGGCCGCGTTCGAGATCCTCGATGCAGTGGGCGGCGGTGAGGATCACCCGCGGCGAGACGACGGTGCCGGTGCAGGCGAAGCCGCTTTTGCCCTCGTGCGCCTCGATGTAGGCGAGCGAGGGGAATTCCTCGACCGTGGCGGCGCGGCCGCCGATGATCGAGGCCGTGGCGCCGTCCCGCGCCGAGGCGACCGCCGGCAGCGCCAGGGCGAGCAGGGCGATCGCGCAGCCGAGAAGGACCCCGACCGAACGCCCGTTGAAGTACTCCCGCGGCCTCATTCGGGCTTAAGCCTATTCATATTGAGCGGTCAGACCGCTTCGAAGACCGTCGCCAGCCCCTGCCCGACGCCGACGCAGAGGGTGGCGACGCCGTACTTGCCGCCGCTCCGGCGCAGCTCGCGGACCAGCGTGCCGGCGAGGCGGGCGCCCGAGCAGCCGAGGGGGTGGCCGAGGGCGATGGCGCCGCCGTTGACGTTGAGCCGCTCCTCCTCGATCCCGAGCTCGCGGGCGCTCGCGAGGACCTGGGAGGCGAAGGCCTCGTTGAGCTCGACCAGGTCGATCTGGTCGATCGAGAGACCGGCGTTCTCGAGCGCCCGGGGCACGGCTTTGACCGGGCCGATCCCCATGAAGGCGGGGTCGACGCCGGCGACGCCGGTGGCGACGACCCGCGCCAGCGGCTCGGCGCCGAGCTTCTCGGCGCCCTGCTCGGAGGCGAGCAGCAGGCAGGCGGCGCCGTCGTTGAGGGTCGAGGCGTTGCCGGCGGTGACGGTGCCGCCCTCGCGGAAGACCGGACGCAGCTTCGCCAGCTTCTCCGCCGAGGCGTCCGGCCGCGGCCCCTCGTCGGCGTCGACGACGACCGTCTCGCGACCCTGCGGCGCCTCGATCGCGACGATCTCCTCGGCCAGCTTGCCGGCCTCGGCCGCGGCGACGGCGCGCTGGTGGCTGCGCAGGGCGAAGGCGTCCTGATCCTCGCGGCTGATGCCGAAGCGCTCGGCGACGTTCTCGCCGGTCTCGCCCATCGACTCGGTCGAGACCCCGAGCTCCGCCATCCGCGGGTTGATCATCCGCCAGCCGAGGGTGGTGTCGTGCATCGTCTGGGGGCCGCGGGGGAGACCGCGCTCGGGCTTCTCGACCACCCACGGCGCCCGGCTCATCGACTCGACCCCGCCGGCGAGGTAGAAGTCGCCCTCGCCTGCCTTGATCGCCCGGGCGGCGCTGTTGACCGCCTCCAGGCCGGAGGCGCAGAGGCGGTTGACGGTGGCGCCGGGGACGCTCTGCGGCAGACCGGCCAGCAGCGCCGCCATCCGGGCGACGTCGCGGTTGTCCTCGCCGGACTGGTTGGCGGCGCCGAAGTAGACGTCGGTGATCCGCTCGGGGTCGACGCCGCTGCGCTCGACCACGGCGGCGATCACGTGCGCGGCCATGTCGTCCGGGCGCGCGCCGGAGAGGGCGCCGCGATAGGCGCCCATCGGGGTGCGTAGGGCTTCGACTACATAGGCGTCGGGCATGGTCTCGAACCGTATCCTTCTGGAGTGCTCATCATTCTGGGGACCCTGGCAGTTCTGGCCTTCATGATCGCCGTGCTGGTGATCGTCGGCCACTACTACCCCGGCAGCTCCGCCAGCCTCGTCGACTGGACTCCGACCCGTTCCCCCGAGGTCGAGGCCCAGAACGAGATCGACGACATCCGCCAGATGATGGAGGCGCAGAACGAGATCCGGCGCCGGCGCGGGGTGCCGGAGATGACCGAGGAGGACTTGCACGCGAGCGTCGCCGAGGACGAGCGCATGCGCCTGCGCGGCCGGGGACCCTTCGAGGCCGGCTAGGTGGCGCGAGCGCTGATCGTCGGCTGCGGCTGCCGCGGCCGGGAGCTTGGGGGGCAGCTGATGGCCGAAGGCTGGGCGGTCCGCGGGACCAGTCGCCGGCAGGAGGGGCTGGAGGCGATCGCGGCGGCCGGGATCGAGCCGGCGCTTGCCGACCCCGATCGGCCGGCGACGATCCTCGAGCTGGTGAACGACGTCGCTGTGCTGGTGATCCTGCTCGGCAACGCCAGCGGCAGCGAGGAGGAGCTGGCGGCGATCCACGGCCCGCGGCTGGAGCGGCTGCTCGAACACCTGGTCGAAACCCCGGTTCGGGGGGTCGTCTATGAGGGAACCGAGGCGGGCGCCGAAATCGTCCGCGCCGCTGAGCGCACCTGGCGCATCCCGGTGGAGATCCTGGGCGGAGATAGTTCTCCGGCGGCCGCGGTCAATGCCATCCTCGCTGGCCGGCGAACCTAAATAGCTAAACTCCGATAAGGATTCAGGTAAATAGAAAAAAGCGCGAGAGGAGCGGGAAAATGGCTCTAGCACTCGGTGACGTAGCACCGGACTTCGAGGCCGACACCACCCAGGGGCGAATCAAGTTTCACGATTGGCTGGGCGATTCGTGGGGGGTCCTGTTTTCCCACCCGAAAGACTTCACCCCGGTCTGCACGACCGAGCTCGGCTACATGGCGCGGATCCAGCCGGACTTCGAGAGCCGCAACGTGAAGATCATCGGCCTCTCGGTCGACCCGCTCGACAAACACGAGGACTGGGCGCAGGACATCGAGGAGACGCAGGGCGCGAAGCCCGAGTACCCGATCATCAGCGACGCCGACTTCGAGGTCTCCAAGGCCTACGGGATGCTGCCGGCCGACGTCTCCGGCGACGCCGCGGACCGCACCCCGGCCGACAACCAGACCGTGCGCAACGTCTTCGTCATCGGCCCCGACAAGAAAGTCAAGCTCATCCTCGTCTACCCGATGACGACCGGGCGCAACTTCGACGAGGTGCTGCGGGTGATCGACTCGCTGCAGCTGACCGCGAACCACAAAGTCGCGACCCCGGCCCAGTGGCAGCAGGGCGACGACGTGATCATCTCCGGCTCGGTCAAAGAGGACGAGGCGAAGGAACTGTTCCCCGACGGTTGGGAGCAGCCGAAGCCCTACATCCGCATCGTCCCGCAACCGCAGAAGGCCTCGAACTAGTCGAGGCTCTGCAGCAGGTCGGCCAGGATCCGCGCGGTGGCTCCCCAGATCAGGTGCCCTTCGACCTCGTAGGTCGGGGTGTGGATGGGGACGCCGCGCCGGATCAGCCGGCGCATCTCGTAGCCCTCGCGCAGCAGCTCGAGCGAGAAGGTGAGCAGGGTCTCGACCTCCCCCGGGTTCGGTTGCAGCGAGAGCTCGCGCGGGTGGGGGATGTGCCCGACGAAGGGGTGGACGATGTAGTTGGTGACGAAGGTCCGGGTCGCCGGCAGCGCCGCGCCGACCTCCACCTGGGCGGGATCGAGGCCGATCTCCTCCTCCGCCTCGCGCAGCGCCGTCGTCAGCAGGTCGGCGTCGGCCTCGTCCCGGCGGCCGCCGGGGAAGGAGATCTCGCCGGCGTGGCGGCGCAGGTCGGCGCGGCGCTCGGTGAAGATCAGGCCCGGGTCCTCGGGCCAGCCGTAGAGCGGCAGCAGCACGGCCGCCTCTACCTCGCGGCCGATCAAATGATGACCTGCACCGTGCCGCCGTCCACGGACCAGGCGGCGCCGGCGACGTAGGAGGCGCGCTCGGAGCAGAGGAAGACGATCGCCGAGGCGATCTCCTCGGGCTGGGCGAGGCGGCCGATCGGGCGCTTCGAGCCCGCCGTCCGCAGCGCCTCCTCGCGGCTCTCGTCCCCGGTCAGCTCCATCGACTGGTCGAGCAGGCCGCCCGGCTCCATCCACATCTCCGCTTCGACCGGGCCGGGGGCGACGGCGTTGACGAGGACGCCGGTCTTCGCGTAGCGGTCGGCGAACAGGCGCGAGAGCGAGAGCTCGGCGGCCTTGGCGACCGAGTACTCGGCCATCGCCGCCGAGGGCCGCTTGCCCGCGGTTGAGCAGACGTTGACCACGCGCCCCCAACCGCGCTCGACCATCGGCGGGATCGCCGCCTTCATCGCCCGCAGCGGCGCCATCACGTTGAGCTCGTACTGGGCGCGCCAGTCCTCGTCGGGGACGTCGTCGAGGTCGCGCCACTGGGCGGCGCCGGCGTTGTTGACGAGCACGTCGAGGGCGCCGAAGCGCTCCTCGCAGGTGGCAAGCATCCGCTCACCGGCGTCCGCGGCGGTGACGTCGAGGGAGAGGGCGGCCGCGCCGCCGCCGACGGGCTCGGCCGCGCGCGCCGCCTCCTCGGTGACGGCCGCCAGCCGCTCCTCGCCGCGGGCGACCAGCAACACCTTCGCCCCCTCGGCGCAGAGCTGCAGCGCGGTCTCGCGGCCGATGCCGCTGCTGGCGCCGGTGACGACGCAGGCGCGCCCCGCCAGCCCCAGGTCCATCAGGCGGGCCCCACTCGCTCGGTCACGTTGACATGCGCCTCGCCGGCGAGGACCTTGTGGACGGGGCACTTGGTCGCGATCACCAGCAGGCGCCGGCGCTGCTCGTCGTCCAGCTCGGCCGGCAGCTTCAGCCCGACCTCGAAGCTCGTCGGCACCGGTCCCTCGTAGCCGACCTCGACATCGACCTCCAGGTCGCCGACGTCCCAGCCTTTGCGCTCGGCGTACATCTCGACGGTGATCGCGATGCAGCCGGCGAGGCAGGCGCCGAGCATCCGGGTGGGGCTGGGGCCGGTGTCGGCACCGCCCTTCTCGGCCGGCTCGTCGACCCGCAGTCGGTGCCCGCCCTCGATCTCGACGTCATGGGCGTAGCCCTCGGCGCGGCGGGCGACGACTCGCACGCTCAGCCCTTGCCGCGGCCCTCGAACAGGGCGGGGTCGTCGACGTCGGCGAAGCGGGCCATCGCGTAGACCGCGTCGGAGGCGCGGTTGACGAAGTGGATCACGGTCTCGCTGGCGATCTCCCCGGCTTCGTTCAGCTCCGAGATCCGCCGCTCGGCGCGGCGGACGACGGTGCGGGCGACGTCGAGCTGGGCCGAGAGCTGGTTGCCGCCGGGGATGACGAACTTCGGCGGCAGCTCGACCCGCTCCATGTAGCGGTCGATCAGCGCCTCCAGCTCGGCGACCATCGCCTCGGTGGTGCGGCTGACGCCGTCTTCGAGCCGCTCCGCCGCCTCCGGCGCGGTCGCCAGCTCGGCGCCGGCGACGAAGAGGTCGTCCTGGAGGCGGAGGATGTCGGCGGCGAGCTCCCCCTGCTCGGGTCCACAGAGGGCGCGGGCGACGCCGAGCTGCGAGCAGGCCTCGTCGAGGGTGCCGTAGGCGTCGGTGCGGCCGTGGTGCTTGGGGACGCGGCCGCCGTACCAGAGCGAGGTGGTCCCGTCGTCGCCCTTCTTGGTGTAGATCTTGACCACGCTCAGCGCACCGGGTTGAAGGCGAAGCCGGTCATCACCTTGGGGTAGAAGAAGGTCGACTTCGGCGGCATCACCGTGTCGGTGTTGCAGATGTCCTTCACTTGCTCGACCGGGACCCCCCGCTGGATGAAGGCGACGTCGTAGTCGCCCCCGTCGACCATCCGCAGCGCGTCATCGACGCTCTTCGCGTATTCGAGCCCCTGGCGCTCGTCGATGTCGTGGTCGCTCATCCCCGCCAGGCCCTTGAGCACGAGCGTCTCGAGGATCGCCGAGTCGAGCCGGCGGTAGGCCTCGGGTTTGCCCTCGAGCCGGCGGTCGACCTCGGCCGGGTCCTTGAGGCGGAGGCGGAAGGCGCGCTTGTGGAAGGCGTCGTAGAGGCCGAAGACGCCGACGCCGTCCTCGCCGCCGGGGTCGATCTCCTCGCGCGGGACCTCGGTCACCTCGAACAGCTCGCGCAGCCCGTTGCCTAGTCGTTGCTGACGCTCGGGGTCGTCGGCGAAGCCAGAGAGGAGACGGTGGGTGGGGAAGACGGTGAGGCCCGGGTCGTCGAGCCCGGTCAGCGACATCAGCGTGTAGTTGTGGGGACCCTCGCCGCCGACCTCGTCGCGGAAGGCGCGGGCGGTCTCGTAGCGGTGGTGGCCGTCGGCGATCAGCAGCTGCGCGCCCGCCAGGCACTCGGTGACGGCGGTGTGCACCGCCGGGTCCTCGACCTTCCAGAGTCGGTTGACGGTGCCGCTTTCGTCGCGCGCCTCGCCCCACGGCTCGTCCGGCAGCGAGGGCGCGACCAGCGGCCAGGCGTCCTCGGTGCTGAGGGAGAAGATCGGCGAGAGGTTGTAGCCGCTGGCCCGGGTCAGCTCGAGCCGGTCGAGCAGCGGGCCGGGGTGGGTGCGCTCGTGGGGGCGGACAGTGCCGGTCTCGTAGTCCTCGACCCGCACCCGGGCGAGGATGCCGTTGCGGCTGTAGCTGTTGCCGTCGGGGGCGGTGTAGTCCTGGGTCAGCGCCCAGAGCGAGGGCTCGGAGTCCTGCACCAGCGCCCCCTCCGACCTCCACGCCTCGATCCGCGCCGCCGCCTCGGCATAGGGATCGCCGCTGGGGTTGCTGTCGGGGTCGGCCGGGTCGAACGGCTTCGGCAGGTCGATCGCGACCGCGTTGTAGGGCGAGCGCGCCAGCAGCTCCCGCCGCTGCGCCGCGTCGATCACGTCATAAGGAGGCGCCGCCACGGCATCCAGCGATCCGACCTTCCCGAGGTCGTAGTGCAGCGCCTTGAAAGGAAGCACCTCCGCCATCGCCCCCAGAACCTACACTTGCCTGTAGTCGGGGTGTGGCGCAGCCTGGTAGCGCGCCGCCTTTGGGTGGCGGAGGTCCCCGGTTCGAATCCGGGCACCCCGATCGATACCGGTTGAGGATGATCCTGCCCCGCAGCGGGTAGGGAACCCGCAGACGTCACCCGAAGGAGGCCGTAGATGGAGAGTTGGGATCTGAAGACGGTGGAGGTGGAGCCGCATCAGCCGCGGATCCTCGCCTCGGCCGACGACGCGCGGACGATCGTGCTGAACCTGCCCGAGGGCGAGGAGCTGCAGGAGCACGAGGTGCACGAGCGGGCGCGGGTGATTGTGGTCGACGGCGATGTCGACGTCACCACCCAGGACGGGGCCGACTCCGTCAGCGCCGCCGCCGGCCACCTGTTCGAGTTCGAGCCGGGAGAGCGGCGGACGATCGTCGCCCGCTCCGACGCGCGGCTGCTGATGGTCCTCTCGCCCTGGCCCGGCGACGGGCATCCGGGGGCGATGACGCTCGAGGAGAAGGCCGAAGCGCGGGAGAAAGCGGCGCAGCACGCGCAATAGCGGTTACCAGACGACCAGCGAGCGGGGCTTGTCGTGCTCCGCCATCGCCCGGTCCCTCGTCACCAGCCTCGCGCCGTGCTCGATCGCGGTGGCGTAGATCAGCCTGTCCATGGGGTCACGGGGGAACGAGGAGGGCAGAGCCGCTGCGCTGGCGGCGATCGCGGGAGTGACCCCGACGGTTCGCACCTGCGCTCCCAGTCCCTCCAGCCAGGAGCGGGTCGGGATGTCGATGACGATGCGGCGGCGCTCTGCCAACCATGCGAGCTCGTACCAAGAGACGGCGGCGACAAGCAGTTCGTCGGCTGCTTTCAGCACTCGACGCGCCGGTTGGCTGAGACGATCCGGCTCCGCCGACCACCAGTGGATGGCGTGGGTATCGAGCAGGGCAACGCTCATTCAGCCAGCTCGGAGTCGGCCCACATCTCTTCGGTGTCGATGAGCTTCTCCTCGTCGACTGCCGTCCGGGCGAGCCCCTGAAACATGCCCTCAATGGAGCGGGGGCCGGTGGGCGGCACCAGGCGCGCGACCGGCCGCCCGTGGCGGGTGATCTCGATTTCCTCGCCGGCGGCGACCTCGTCGAGGAGGCGCAGGATCGTCGCCTTGGCGGTGGTTGCGGTCACAATTTTGGCCATATGGCCATAATAATGGTCAGACGGCGGAAAGAGCTGAGGGATGACGTTCATCTCCCCTCTAATGGCTCAGGTCTTCAAGTTCTCCCCCCTGCGAGCCGAAATTGAATTGAAGAAGCCGCATGGACCAACTTTTTGGCAGCCAAGTCGAGGATCCGAGTGAGGCGCGGGAGCGCCGGCGGGTCGAGCGCGCCGTCTTCGAAACCGACCGGCAGCTGATCGAAGGCGATCTGACGCTGCCCCCGGCCGGCTACCAGAGCCGCTTCTCGGACTCGCTCAACCGCGGCGATTTCGAATTCGTGCCGCTGACCAGGGTCAAGGTCACCTCGCTGGCCGACAACTCGGTCACCGAGGTTCCCTTCCTGGTCCTCGCCAAGCAGCAGATCCGGATCGCCTATCCGGCCGAGCAGTAGGCGCGTCCGTCAGTCCCGGCGCACCTTGTCGCGGCCCGCGTAGGAGCCGAGGTCGAAGAGGAAGCCGAGGATGACGATGAACCACTCGAAGCCGCTGACCTGATTCGAGCTGGCGCTCCACATCACCGCGTAGGCGAGGGTCGTCCAGGGCAGCAGGAAGAAGCCCAGCAGCGGCACGAACCAGCTGTCGAAGGCGCGGCTGAGCAGATTCGAGAAGAGGAAGATCGCGAACAGCGCCAGCCGCGGGGAGATGAGGGCGACGAGAGCGATCAGGCAGGGCATATGAGGAAGGTAACGTTTCCGTAGGAGGAAACGACGATGAACAGACTCGGAAAGCTGATGACGATGATGCACCCGGAGAAGACCAGGATGGTCGCTCCGGAGGAGGCGCTGCCGGGCCGCAGCGAGTCGGCCTTTGAGGTGCCGGAGACGCACGCGGTGCTCGGGACCCCGCTCGAGCCCCCGTTCCCGCAGGGGATCGAGGTCGCCTACTTCGCCCTGGGCTGCTTCTGGGGCGCGGAGCGGCTGTTCTGGGGCCTCGACGGCGTCTACACGACGGCGGTCGGTTACATGAACGGGACCACGCCGAACCCGACCTACGAGGAGGTCTGCACGGCGAAGACCGGCCACGCGGAGGCGGTGCTGGTCGCCTTCGACCCGCGGAAGATCTCCTACTCAGACCTGTTGAAGGTCTTCTTCGAGGAGCACGACCCGACCCAGGGGATGCGCCAGGGCAACGACGTCGGCACCCAGTACCGCTCCGGCATCTACTTCGTCGACGACGCGCAGAAGGCGACGGCGGAGATGGCGCGGGATGCCTACGACCGATCCCTGCGCGACGCCGGCAGGGAGCCGGTGACGACCGAGGTCGAGCCCGCCGGCCCCTTCTACTACGCCGAGGACTACCACCAGCAGTACCTGCACAAGGTCCCGAACGGCTACTGCGGCCTCGCCGGGACCGGCGTCGCCTGCAGCATTCCCGCCGCCGCGTCATAGGGCGCGGCGGTGCCCGGGGGGCGCGCCGAATAGCATCCCCGCCTTCGTGGCACCCTCCTTCGGCTCCTACATAGCCGGCTGCCTCGCCCTGATCGGCATCATCTCCGCGCTTGGGCTCGGCGCCTACTGGCTGCGGCGCTGGATCGTGCCGGAATTCACCGGCGCCCTGGCGCGGCTCGCCGAGGCCACGCTGACGGTCGCGCTGCTGGTCGTCTGCCTGCAGATCCTCGGTTCGCTCAGCCTCCTCTACTTCGGCTGGATCGTCGTCTTCTGCGTCGCCGTCGGACTCGGCGTGGCCTGGTTGGGGCGCGCCAAGGCGGGCGGTCACGGGCGCGAGGTGGCGGCTCCGCGGGTGGAGACGATCGCGCTGCTGATCGCCCTCGGCGTCGCCTCCTGGACCGTCGCCGAGTGGACCTTCCCGACCCAGTCGAGCCTCGACTTCGGGATGTTCGGCGGCGACACCACCTGGTACCACATGCCTTTCTCGGCCTTCATCGCCCAGGAGCACTCGACGGTGCCGCTGCACTTCACCGACCCGCTGCGGCTGGCGGCCTGGTACTACCCCGCCTCCACCGAGCTGCTCAACGCCGCCACGATCGTGCTCTTCAAGAGCGACTGGCTGGCGCCGCTGCAGAACCTCGTCTGGCTGCCGATCGCCCTGCTCGGCGCCTGGTGCATCGGCCGGCCCTACAAGGTCGGGCCGGCGACCCTGGTCGCGGCGGCGATCATCCTCGCCTCCGGGGTGATGATCGAAACGCAGCCGGGGGAGGCGCGCAACGACATCATGGGGCTTGCCTTCCTGCTCGCCTTCGCCGCCTTCCTGATCAACGGGCATCAGCGGCGGGCGCCGAGCGCGGGGGCGGTGGCCGACGCGCCGGAGCGCGACGCGCCGCTGCTCGACAAGGGCCCGCTGGTGATGGCCGGCATCGCCGCCGGCCTCGCCGCCTCGGTCAAGTTCACCTTCCTCGTCCCGGTGGCGGCGATTACGCTCGGCGTCATCGTCTTCAGCGGCAGGGGGCGGCGCTGGACCACGACCTGGGTCATGGGCCTGCCGATGCTGGTGGTCGGCGGTTACTGGTACCTGCGGGCGGCGATCAAGACCGGCGGCAACCCGATCCCGATCACCAAGTTCGGGCCGCTCAACCTGCCCAAGCCGGATCAGATGCCGCTCGACCCGCGGCCACGCTTCGCCGTCGCCGACTACCTGACCGAGCCGACGATCTACCGCCGCTGGTTCTTCCCTGAGCTGGAGAACGCCTTCGGTCCGCTCTGGCCGCTGATCCTGATCGTCGCCGTCTCCGCCGCCGTCTACATCGCCTGGCGCTCGCGCAACACGATCCTGCGGGTGATCGCGGTGGCCGCGCTGGCCACCGCCGTCGTCTACGTCTTCACGCCGCTGACCGCGGCGGGGCAGGAAGGGACGCCGACGGGGTTCTTCACCAACACCCGCTACCTGGTGCCGGGGCTGATCCTGGCGCTGGTGATGCTGCCGATCGCGCGGCCGCTGCGGGCGCCGGACCAGCGCGCCTGGCAGACGCTCCTCTTCTTAACGGGCTTGTTCGCGATCACGGTGCTGACGACGCCGCGCTGGTTCACCGACTACCTCGTCGGCGCCGTCTTCCTGACGTTGCTGCTGGTCTGGGTGCCGGCGGGGCTGTCGCTGGCGCGGACGCGGGGGAGCGCCAGCCGCGGCGCGATCGCCGTGGCGGCGGCGGCGATGGTGCTGCTGGCGGTCGTGCTCGGGCGCGCCCAGCAGGTCCAGTACGCCGAGCAGCACTACGTCAACCCGGACCCGTTCCTCGGCGAAGGCGGGCCGAAGGAAGCCTACGAATTCACCCAGGGGCTGCAGGACCAGCGGATCGGGATCATCGGCTCCAGCCAGATCATCTTCGGCCAGTACGGGTTCTACGGCAACGACGCCAGCAACCACGTCGAGTACATCGGCGTCAAAGGGCCGCATGGGGCGAACCGCCTGCCGACCAGCTGCGAGCAGCTG
Organism: Solirubrobacterales bacterium; assembly: GCA_035765335.1. Classification (GTDB taxonomy): domain Bacteria; phylum Actinomycetota; class Thermoleophilia; order Solirubrobacterales; family 70-9; genus VAYN01. The sequence goes on along the minus strand of DASTXV010000016.1, from coordinate 164,682 downwards.
CGCAGCCTGGTCAACGAGGGCGAATACGACTACGTCGTCACGAGCACGTACACGCAGGACACCGGCCCCTACAACGCCGGCATTCCGAACCCGTACCAGTTCCCCGTCTTCGCCTGGCTGAAAGGCGACCCGGCGATGAAGCTGGTGGTGGAGGACTTCAAAGCCACGCCGCAGCCGGACTACGTGCTGAAGGTGGAAGGCGAGCTCGACCCCTCCGCCTGCAAGCCGGAAAAGCGCCCGTCGGTGCCGGGCGAAGAACCGATCGAATAATCGAAGCGGCGATTTTCCCCCTCACAGGGGGCTTTTTGCCGCCTCGATTCAGGCGCGGCCGGCGGCGAGCGCGTGCTCGCGGATCAGCTCGGCCGAGCGCTGCGGCTGCTCCCACCAGAACATGTGGCCGACGTCCTCGAGGACCTCGAGGCGGGCGGCCGGCATCAGCGCTGCGATCTGCTCCCCGTTGGCGAAAGGGAGGACGCCGTCGACGGTGCCGTGGACGATCAGCGTCGGGGTCGCGATCTCGCCGAGGCGGCCGCTGGTGTCGTGGCCGATGATCGCCTGCAGCTGCAGCTGGATCACCTCTCTGGCCGCCGGCACGCTCGTCGCCATCTCGTGGAAGGCGGCGAAGGTGTCCTCGTCGGCGCGGAAGGTGGGGGAGAGGTTGACTTCGTAACCGGCCCGGATCGCCTGGTCGCGGTCGCCGGAGGCGAAGGCCCCAAGCAGCTTTTCCGCGTTCTCCTGCGGCATCAGCTGCGAGCTCTCGCCACCGCAGTAGGTGCAGCCAAGCGTCAGCGACCGCAGCCGTCCGGGCTCGGCCAGCGCCAGCTCCTGGGCGATCATCCCGCCCATCGAGATCCCGACCACGTGCGCGCTCTCGATCTCCAACCGCGCCAGCAGCTCGGCCGTGTCCGCCGCCATCTCCGCGATCGTGAACGGCTCGGCGATCCGCTCCGAGAGCCCGATCCCTCGGTTGTCGAAGGCGACGACGTCGAAACTCTCCTCAAGCGCCTCTTTAAATGCCTCCCCCCAGGCGACGTGCGTCCCGCTCATCCCCTGGATCAGCAGCAACGGCTCCCCCTCGCCGCCGCGCTCGTAATGCAGTTCCGTCCCCCCGACAGCAACCTTGGGCATCACCCGATCCTACGCCAGCCGCTCGTCCAGCGCCTAACCTTGACCCCCTGCCCCCGTAGCTCAGTGGACAGAGCACCGGACTTCTAATCCGACGGTCGCTGGTTCGAATCCAGCCGGGGGCGTCAGTGGTACGCTTTACGTATGGCTGAGAAGGTAAAGAATCAGACGCGGGTCTCCAGCAAGCACCAAGTGACGATTCCGGCGGGCGCTTTCCGTAACGCCGGACTCGAGCCCGGTGACACGTTGAAGGTTGAGGCTGACGGCGCCGGTCGTGTCGTGCTGACGCGCATCGACGAGCTGATCGATCGCTACTCCGGTCGCCTCGAGACCGGCGGCGACCTGCGGGAGCGTGTCGAGGGGCTTCGCGGAGAGTGGCGGTAGTCCTCGACTCCGACGCGGTCGTCGGTTTTCTCGACCGCGACGACGCTCTGCATGAGGCGGCTGACGCGGCGATCCGCGATCTCGTGCACGAACAGCGGCTCTTGGTCTCGGTGATCACCTACGCCGAGGTTCTGACTGGCGCAAAGCGCGGCCATCATGACGAGGAGCACGTCCGGGGCTTCTTCAGCCAGCTGATCTCAGCAGTCCTTCCCGTGGATACGGCCGTGGCGGACGTCGCGGCCGGTCTGCGCTCTCGCTCCAAGTCTCTGCGAATGCCGGATGCGCTGATCGTCGCTACCGCTGAGACGGACCCCGACACCCGCTTGGTCGTAACCGGAGATCGGCAAGTAGGGCGGCTGTCGGGGCTTAGATGCAAAGTCCGTCTCCTGGGCTGAGCATTCGTCTTCGTTCTCGTCGGCGGCGGGCTGAAAACTTGGTCCCGAAATTGGTCCCCAACTCCAGCGAACTCAGCCGAACTCCCTGGACTGGATCGGGCTCACTGGAGCAGATTCCCCCTGCTGGACACCTTCCGGCTGAACTTCTAATCCGACGGTCGCTGGTTCGAATCCAGCCGGGGGCTTGGAGCAGATACCACATTTTGGGATTGATTTCCCTTTTTACTCAGGTAGCTTCTGACATCTCAAGGGAGAGGCGCCTTTGGATGGGGTGCTGGGGGAAGGTTGGGAAAAAATGGTTGCTCTTGTCCGTTGTCGCCTAAGGGCCTTCTTTCCACGCGGGCCGACAGGGTTCCGAGCGCTCGCTATCTGCTTCCTGGCTCTCCTCGTCCCACCCGCCCTCGCCGCAAACTACGCGCTCGCCTCCTGCGCAGGCGGTGCACCGATCACGTCGGGAGTCACGCTCGGCGGCGGTAACCAATCGGCTCCAAACCTCATCAACTGCTACGTGTGGAAGCCCATCAACTGCGCAACGGGCAACCAGACCGAGGAACAGACCGATCTTGTTCTGAGTGGCCGCGGCCCCGCCCTGCATGTCACCCGCACCTACAACTCCCAGGCTGCCGCCAAAGCCAAAGAAGCAGGCCGGTGGGGCTATGGCTGGTCGGGTCCCTATAGCTCCCATCTGGAATTCGACGAAAAAACCGGTGCGGTCACTGTCGTACAGGACAACGGCGCCACCGCCACGTTCGAACTCAAAGAAGGGAAATACGTCCCCGATGCCTGGGTTCAGGCCACTTTGGTTGAAGAATGGGAATGGTATCGCTACACGTTGCCCAACCAGGAATGGCTCCTTTTCGATTCCGAAGGCAATCTCGTCGAAATAGGAGACCGCAATGGCAGCACTCTCATCGTCATCTCCTTCATGGGCCTCATATTGAAGGTCGAAGACGCTGCTGGCAGAGAATTGAAATTTGCCTACACCGAAGGCAAGGTAACCAGCATCGAAGACCCGATGGGACGCAAAGTCAAATATGGCTACGAATCGGGCAACCTCGTCTCGGTGACTCTGCCTGGAGAAGAAACCCCCCGCTGGAAATTCAAATACGACGCTTCGCATCAGCTGACCGAAATGACCGACGGCCGCGGCGGCGTGACCAAAACCGGGTACGACGAAAAAAACCGCGCCAAAGAACAGATCGATCCAGAGGGGCGGGTACTCAAACTTTCATACGGAGAATCAGGGGGCTACAGGACGACCACGATCACCGAGCCAAACGGATCCACCACCTTCAAAAAATTTAACAATGCCGGCGAGCCGCTGGAAGTAATCAAGGCAAAAGGCACTGGCCTGGAACGGAAATCAACCTTTGAATATGACTCCGCTTACCGACTCATCAAAGCGACCGACGCGCTCAGCCACTCCACGACCTACGCCTACAACACTGCCGGAGACCGTACGCTCGAAAAAGACGCCGAAGGCAATGAAACGAAATGGACTTACAACGCTACTCACGATGTCGTGACCGAAACGACGCCCAAAGGCGAGAAAACCACCTACAACCGAAACTTCAATGGCAACATCGAATCAATCGAGCGCCCCGCGCCTGGTGGAACGACCCAGAAAACGACGTTTGAATACACCGAATACGGAGATGTGCAATCGGCGACCGATCCACTCGGACGCGAAACCAAATTCGAATACGACACCTACGGCAACTTGAAAGCTGAAATCAACCCCGCAGGCGATAAGACCACCTGGACCTACAACAAAAACGGCGAGCAACTGACCGAAGTCAGCCCCCGCGGGAACGAAGCAGGCGCCAAAGCCGAAGAATTCGAAACGAAAATCGACCGCGACTCCCGAGGTCGGCCAATCAAAACCACTGATCCACTCGGACGGGAAACCAAATACGTCTACGACGGTAACGACAACCTCATATCGTTGACCAATGCCCTCGGTCATGCGACCAAATACACCTACACCCTTAACGATGAGCTGGCCACGGTAGAAAAAGCGAACGGCAACACCATCAAAACCGTCTACAACAGCATGGGGCAGGTCAGCAGCCAGACTAACGGGAATGGCTACACGACCAAATACGAATACGACATCCTCGCCCAGTTGACCACGACGATCGATCCGCTTGAACGCAAAACGAAACGCGAATACGACGCAGCGGGCAATCTCAAAAAAACCGAAGACGCGCTCGGCCGCACGATTTCCTTTGCCTACGACACCGCCGACCGACTCAAAGAAGTCAACTACTCAGAAGCAGCCACTCCGGACGTCGTCTACAAATACGACAAAAACAGCAATGTCGTCGAAATGGTCGACGGCACGGGTACGACCATTAGGGTCTACGACCAGCTCGGTAGGCCCACCGAAGTAAAAAACGGCAAAAGCGAAGTCGTCAAATACGGCTATGACCTCGGTAACCAGCAGACCGAAATCGTCTATCCGAACGGCAAAGCGGTCAAACGCGCTTTCGACAAAGCTGGGCGTCTAGAAAAAGTCACGGACTGGCTTGGCAAAGAAACCACGTTCTCATACAGCCGGGACTCGCAGCTCAAAGCGACCACCTTCCCCGCCGCGACCACCAACGTGGACGAATACGCCTACAACAGGGCTGGGGAGATGACGCAGATATCGGTGAAGAAAGGCGCGGAAGTCCTAGCTTCGATGACCTACACCCGGGACAAACTCAGGCGAGTCGAAAGCGTGCTGCAAAAAGGACTCCCAGGTGGGGAAACCCTGGCCTACGAATACGACACCGCCAACCGTCTCGTGAAAGGCGCTGGGATTCCGTACGCATACGATGCGGCAAACAACATCACGAAAAAGAATGCGGTTACTTACACGTACGACAAAGCCGGGCAGATTGCAACGGCAAGCAATGCGACTTTTGCTTACAACAGTATCGGACAACGGACCAAAAGCACGCCCACCGGAGGTCCGGCGACTAACTATTCCTACGACCAAGCTGGCAATCTGATCTCGACTCAAAGAACGGCTGAAGCCGGCCTCTCGAAAATCAACGAGACCTATGTGTACGACGGCACCGGGTTACGGGTCAGTGAAAGCGTCGACGGGGTTAGTAGCGCTATGAACTGGGATACGACGTCGGAGATCCCTCTTCTGTTGAACCACGCTGGCACCAAGTTCATCTATGGGCCGGAGGGTCTGCCGATCGAGCAGATCAACCCCAGCGAAGAAGCTCGCTTTCTCCATCACGACCAGCAAGGCTCCACCCGTCTCATAACGGTCGCAAACGGGAGCGTGGGAGGCACCTATCACTATGGTCCTTACGGAACCATCGAATCGTACTCGGGGACGGTCATCACCCCCCTTGGGTATGGAGGCCAATACCGGAGCCCCTCTTCTGGGCTGATCTACCTGCGAGCTCGCGTCTACGATTCGATTACCGGTCAGTTCCTCAGCGTTGATCCTATGGTGGAGACTTCTGGGGAACCGTACACGTATGCGGCTGCTAATCCGATCAATCTAATGGATGCCACGGGGCTCCTCCCTGAAGGATGCAGCTGCCCAAATCCGCCTTGTCGTTCCACGATGCAGCAGTCCGGTGGTACTCCGACGGTGTTTCCCGCACTGCCCCCTGCAGATAAAACCGCTACGCGTCCCAATAACAATCCGAACCCCACTGATTTTTGGGATGAACCAATAGTCAGAATAGGTATTCCTGTGATTGTTGGAGCGGGGTATGCCTCCGTCCTCACCCGTGGGACTGTCGCCCTATTTGGCGCAGTTATTGGGGAGGGAACGCCTGCAACGGTTGCAGGCACGGCTCTAGCACGAGGCGCAGGGGCGCAGGTCGGGCGGATCACCGATTGGTGGCTTAACGGTACCACTGCTACGAACAGGGATCTAAGAAATGCCGCAGAGCGGGCGATTTGGGCAAGTGTGGCGGTAGACGCTCTTGCCGTCAGCGGACGAGTGCCGAGCGGTGCTCAGATAGCATTGAGAGGTGCTGCCGGTACCGCTTTTAGCCAATGGCAAGCGTTGCGAGATCGGTAGATGGAGTCCTCTGCGTATGAACAGTCAAGGGGATCCTGGCGTAGGCGTGATCGGATCGACCGCTAGCATTGGCTCGCCGCCGAACTTGCCCCAGGTCGTTCTGCCGAACGCTTCAATGCCCAGGAGGGTTATCGCTCCGTTGTAGGTGTGGCAGCCAAATAGATTCGTCCAAGTGGTGGCTGCGACCGCATATGGCATTCGTGGATTGGGAAAGAGGAGCGTTCCTCCATACATGGTGTCGAATAGCCCGATCAGTTCGAGTTGGGCCTTCTCCGACAGGTCCGGCCGGTACTGGATCGCGAGGCGGCCGTGCTCGAGGGAGTGCACGACGCTGGCCGGGGGAGGGGCCTCGCGGTAGGCGCCGTCCGCCTGCTGTTCTTCGACGTGGTCTCCTGACGTCGGCGGGTTGGTCTTGTAGCGCGGTTCCGGAGCGCTGGCAGGAATGTGCTCATCACCCTCCTCCGGCAGCCGCAGCCGCAGCTCGCAGTCCGCGGCTCGCGCTGCTGCTTGGAGGTTCTGTTCCTCGAAGGCAGGGGGCTCGATGCCGACACGGCTGTCTGGGGCGATGCCGTTGGTGATCCCGCTATCCAGGTTGATGTGGGGGTTGCCGCGAGCGGCAGAGTCAGGCCCGGAGGACAGAACGATGATGGCGACGATTGCGATGACCGCCACCAGTGCGACGATGACGTAAGCGGCGAGGAGCCGTCCTCTCCCTTTCGGGGCGGGCTGCCGAGACCCTGAGCCAGCTGGCTCTTGTTGCTCCTGACCTCCCACGGCCAGAAACTCTATTGAGCAATATGCCGGCGCTCAACTTTTGGTCCCGAAATTGGTCCCCAACTCCAGCGAACTCAGCCGAACTCCTCGGACGTAATTCGCTCTATCAGGCCAGATTCGCCCTGCTAGACACCTTCCGGCTGAACTTCTAATCCGACCGTCGCTGGTTCGAATCCAGCCGGGGGCGCTGTACGTTCTGTGTCATTTCGTGTAGCTTGTCCTCATGGCCGAGGCGAACCGCCGAATCAACGTCACCCTTGAGCCGGATTATGCGCGCAAGCTGGCCAGCCTGGCAGAGCGCACGCACGTTCAGGAGGGGACCCTGGCTCGCTCGCTTCTTTCTAGCGCGCTCGATGAAGCTGATCCTGATGCCTCGCGGATCACTGAAATTCTCGATGGGATTCCCGGCGCTTGGGAGAGGACTCAGGAATCGATCGAGCAAGCTCGGCGCGGGGAAACGATTCCGCTCTCCGAGCTCTAAGCGGTGTCAGCTATCGAGGTCACGCGCCAGGCGCGTGATGAGCTTCGGGCGCTGATTGAGAGCCGCCAGCTCCCGGAAGATACGAGGCAGCGCGTCGCGCGTTCGCTGCTCACGTTGGAGGAGTTCCCGCGTGCCGGCAAGCAGCTCTCGGGCCACTGGCGGGATTGCCGAGCGCTTATCGGTCCGTGGGGTTGGCTGATAATCGTCTACATGTTCATCGAGGCAGAGGGTCGCGTCGTCGTCATCGCCTTCCACGATGCCCGGACCTCAGATGCCGCGATCGCTCGCGCTTGAGGCACTGTTTGGTCCCGAAAACTTGGTCCCGAAATTGGTCCCCAATCCCAGCGAACTCAACCGAACTCCTTAGACAGGATCGGGCTCCCTGGAGCAGATTCGCCCTGCTAGACACCTTCCGGCTGAACTTCTAATCCGACGGTCGCTGGTTCGAATCCAGCCGGGGCGCTGACGGGGATGGCTAGCTGCAGCTCCTCGTCTCAGGGCCCAGCTGGGCTGTTGGCGACCGCTGGCTCGCCTTTGGCTTCGCTCGTCTCGTCCTCGCGGTCGCCGAATGCGGTCTCGGGGATCAGGGCGATCACCGCAAGGACCAATAGCGAGGCCCCGATCAGGAGGAAGCTCGGTGCCAGGTCGTTGCCAGTCCACTTGATCAGGCCGGTGGCCAGCAGGGGAGCGGTGCCGCCGAAGACCGCCATGCCGAGTCCGTAGCCGACGGCGACGCCGCTGTAGCGGGTCGCCGTCGAGAACAGCTCCGTGAAGGTCGGAGTCGAGGGCCCGGCAAAGACGATCACGAGCAGCATCAGGGTGACCGCCCCGACGAGGATGGAAGGAAACGTGCCCTCGCTCATCAGGTCGAACAGCGGGTAGGCGCCGACGGCCAGGGCCACCGCACCCGCGGCCATCATCGGACGCCGTCCGACCCGGTCGGAGAGCAGGCCGGCGAAGGGTGAGACCAGCGTGTAAAGGAGGGCGCCGACGGTTGCCGCGAGCAGCGCCTCGGCGGGATCGGCTTCGATCACGGTCTGCAGCCAGGAGGGCACGAAGGTGGCGGCGAGGTAGTAGGTGAGGCCCGAGTAGCCGACCAGCAGGAACACCGCCGCGAGGCGGCCGCGCTCGGTCTGCAGCAGCGTGTGGATCGGTGCTTCGGCAAGGGTCCCGGACTCCTGCGCTTCCTTGAACCGCTCGGTCTCGTCCATCTGGCGGCGCATCACGAAGGCGAAGACCCCGATCGCCGCGCCGAGGAAGAAGGGCAGCCGCCACCCCCACGATTCCATCTGCCCGGTGGAGAGGAGGGCGTGCAGGACGGTTGCGGTGAGGGAGCTGAGGAGGAAGCCGATGCCCGCGGTGGAGAGGGCGAGGTTGGTGAAGAGGCCCCGGCGCCCAGGCGGTGCGCTCTCCTCGAGCAGGACGATCGAGCCGCCGAACTCGCCGCCGACCGAGAAGCCCTGGACCAGGCGCAGAAGCACCAGCAGCACCGCCGCCGCAGCGCCGATCGTCGCGTGGGTCGGCAGCAGGCCGATCAGGACCATCGGCCCGGACATCATCGCCACCGAGAGGCTGAGCGCGGCCTTGCGGCCGCGGCGGTCGCCGTAGCTGCCGAAGAAGAGGGCTCCCAGCGGTCGCATCAGGTAACCCGCCGCGAAGACCCCGAAGGTCGCCATCAGCGAGGCGAGCTGATCGTCGGATGGGAAGAACAGCGAGGCGATGATCGGCGAGAGGTAGAGGTACAGCGTGAAGTCGAACCACTCCAGGGTGGTCCCGATTGCGCCGAAGATGACGGGGCGCTGCTTCGCCGTCGCCGAGCTTGAGTCCCCCGCCATGGCCGCAGGCTAACCGCACTCGCGGCGGGTACTTGGCCTGTGGTTTCTATCCAACCCGACGGTCGCTGGTCGCATCCAGCCGGACCTAGCGCGGCGGCGGGAACCGAAGCCTCAAGGCGCCGGAGCGGTATATCGCGCGGCTCGTTTCGACTCTCGGCAGTCGCAGTTCGAGCAGGCTCCTGCGATGGCTGATGATCCGGGGTGAGGTCAGGGTGACTTTGCGCCTGAGGGTGATTCTCTTGCGGAGGCGGCAGCTCCTGCAGTCGGCCGTGGACCAGGTCACTCGGGCATGTGCGCTGCGCAGGGGTGCTCTTACATGAAGCACTATGAGCCACCGCTCGCCGCGGCGGGCTCTGTTGACGACCTTGACCAGTTGCGTGGCGCGGCGGACGGGGAGGGCGGGGGCGACCCGTGCCTGGTTGGAGGAGAGGATTTCGCTGCGGCCGCCGGCATTGGTCGCTATCGAGACGCAGGCGATCTGGTTGCCGACTTGGCTGGGAGTGGGGCGGAAGCGGGGGGACGTTCCTTCTTGGAGGGTCTGACCGGTGGTGGGGTCGACGAAGGCGGTGGTGAGCTGGGCGCTCCCCGACCACTGCGCTGCCACGCATCGGGCCGTGCCCTTCGCCCGGATGCTGCCGGCCAGACCAGGGATGGTTCTGGCCTGAGGCGCTCGCGGCGGCGTTTCGTCGCCTCTGAGCCAGCGACTGATTTCAGGCGAGGTGAGGTCCGGCCCCCCGTTTATCGCACCCGGGACGCAGTTTCCCTCCGCGGCGGCCACCGTCGCGACCAGGATCGGAGCCGAGCCGGCCACCAGCCCCGCGCCACTGTCGCTTTTGCAGGCCGATCCGGTTGCAGAGCGCTGGCAGGAGAAAGATGGCCGGCCCTGCCAGGGCCTCGGACATTGCCACCCGCGAAGCTTCGTCTGGGTCAGCGAGTGCATTTCGGGGCTGTACTCGTCGGGCGCGGTCTGCCCCCAGCCGAAGAAACGCAGGCTCTCGCCCGCGGACGGCGACACATCGGGTGCCGCGATGGGGACGGGCTGAACGAAAGGAGTCGAGAAGTCGAACGGCGGGCTGACTTCCAGGATCGCGACGTCACGTACAGAGGTATTGGCCACGTAGTACGGGTGGCGGCGCACACGGGTCACTTTGCGACCCTGTTCCTGGGCCTGGTCATCGGGGGAGAGGTTGGTGATCCCGGCTCGGACCTCGTATTCGCTCCAGGGGAGAACCTCCTTGTAGGTGCAGTGGCCGGCGGTCAACACCCGGTTGGCGTCGATGATCGAGCCGCTGCATGCCGCCTCAGCCGTCGAGCCGTTGAGGGACATCTCGACGTGGACGGCCCAGGGGGACTCGGCCGCCGAGAGCACGCGGGCCCCGCCGATCGCAAACGGGGACGCCGTGGTCGTCGCCAGGGCGCTGCTGGCGAAGAACGCGGCCAAGCAGCCCCAGAGGGCACCGGCCCCGGCCAGGGAGCCGAGCGTGACGAGGAGGGACCGCTGCCGCATGTCTCGATCGTACGGCGATCCCCAAACGGGCTCCCCGTCGAGCGCAACCAGTAGCCTGCCGCGCTCGTGACCTCTGCCGCCACGCCCTCGCCGCCGCTTGCCCTCGGGCCGAAGTGGATGGAAGCCGACTTCCTGATCGAGACCTTCGGGATGCTCGGGGTGCTGGCGGTCGTCTTCGTCGAGTCGGGACTGCTCGTTGGGTTCATGCTGCCGGGCGACTCGCTGCTGTTTACGGCGGGGCTGCTGTCGGCGAACGGGACGCTGCCGGATCTGTGGGTGCTGCTGGTGACGATTCCGATCGCGGCGATCGCCGGCGATCAGGTGGGCTATGCGATCGGGCGCAAGGCCGGCCCGGCGGTGTTCCGGCGCCCGGACAGCCGCTTCTTCCGCGAGGAATACGTGGAGCGCTCGCGCGAGTTCTTCGACCGCTACGGGGCGCGGACGATCGTGATCGCCCGCTTCGTCCCGATCGTCCGCACCCTGGCGCCGGTGATGGCGGGGGTCTCGAAGATGAGCTACCGGACCTTCGTCGTCTACAACGTGATCGGCGGCATCGGCTGGGGCGTCAGCGTCACCGCCCTCGGCTACTTCCTCGGCCAGGTCGATTTCGTCCATGACAACCTCGAGCCGATCATCCTCGGGATCGTCGCCCTCTCGGTGATCCCGATCGCGGTCGAGCTGCTGAAAGCCCGCCGGCGCTCCGGCGGGGCGGAGGACGAAGCCTCCGCGCAGCGCCTGCCTGGCGACGGCTGACCCCTACAGGCAGCCGCTGTGACTAGCTACTAGCTAGGCGGGGATCCGAGAGGGCAGTCGAGCAGCGCGGAGGGCAAATACCAGGCCGCTCAACGGCCTTTCGTTCAGGTACCCCAGCTCGCCGAGCAACTCCTCCCGCCACCGGTCCCGCTGGTCGCGGGGCAATCGCCGGATCACCCGTTCGATCACGAGTTTGCTGAGTGCCTCGATGCCGGAATCCGTTCTGCGTCCGAGCACCACCATCGAGAGAGCCACCATCAGGATCGCCTGCAGGCTCGGTTGATGCAGAAGAAGTTCCCAGCCATATAGAGAAAGCCATTCAATGGCGGCGAGGAGGGCTGAGATGACGATCGGAAGCTGTGGAGCCAGCCAATCGATGCCGCGGACCAGATAGGTCGCCGCAACGGTGCCGATGACCGTTATGAGGAGCCAGCACAGGATCTCTCGCTTGCCCATGCCGTGGATTCTACGTTCGGCTGGTTTCGTTAGGCGGTGGTTTCGCATCTATGGAGCACCCGAACGCGATCTCGGCGAAGATGCCGCCGTGCTCGATTTGCGGGGTCTCTAGATGGACTGGTGGGAAGCTGTTCTCCTCGGCGCGGTCGAGGGGTTCACCGAGTTCCTGCCGGTCTCCAGCACCGGCCACCTGACGATCCTCGAGGGCGTCCTCGGTCACTCCACCGACGACCCCGACATCACCGCCTTCACGGCGATCATCCAGGTCGGCGCCGTCGCCGCGACGATCTACTACCTGCGCTACGACATCGTCCGCATCCTCCGCGCCTGGTTCCGGGGGCTGGCGAACCGGGCTGAGCGCGGCGAGCGCGACTACCGCTTCGGCTGGGCGGTGATCCTCGGCTCGCTGCCGATCGCCTTCGTCGGGCTCGCCTTCAAGGACGAGATCGAGACCACCCTGCGCAGCCTCTGGTTCGTCGCTTCGGCGCTGATCCTCTGGAGCGGGGTGATGTGGTTCGCCGACAGCCGCGCCACCCAGGAGCGCCACGAGGAGGACGTCACCTGGCGCGACACCCTCATCATCGGCCTCGTCCAGTGCCTGGCTCTGATCCCGGGCGTCTCGCGCTCGGGGGCGACGATGTCGGCCGGCCTGCTGCGTGGGATCGACCGCGTCGCGGTCACCCGCCTCTCCTTCTTCCTCTCGATCCCGGCCCTGACTGGCGCCGGCATCCTGCAGACGGTCGACGAGTTCGACCGCATCTCCAACGGCGTCGGCTGGGGGCCGACCCTGCTCGCCACCGCGGTCAGCTTCGCCGTCTCCCTCGCCGCCGTCTCCTGGCTGCTGCGCTACATCGCCCGCCACACCTACTCGGTCTTCATCGTTTACCGCGTCGGCCTCGGCACCCTCGTCCTGGCCCTGCTGAGCGCCGGAGTGCTTTCTCCCACCTGAGCGCTTCAAATCCGGCGGGTGGGGGAAAATGATCTTGAATGAGCTCTGGGGGGTTGAATTTGAAGCTGCCGGCGGAGCCTGCCTCGGTCCCTTCCTTCAGGCACCGGGCGTCTGAGTTCGCCGTCGAGCAGGGGCTCGGTCAGGAGGTGGTCGCGGACGTGGCCCTGGCGGTTTCGGAGGCGGTGACGAACGCGATCAAGTACGCGAAAGTTTCTGGGGCAGAGGGCGTTGTAGAACTGGACGCCGCGACCAATGAGGGGTGGCTGGAGGTGAAGGTGCGCGACCGTGGCGAGGCCTTCGGGAGGGGCTCCTCCGATGGCCTCGGCCTCGGCCTCGCGATCATCGCCCGCCTCTGCGCCGAGCTGAAGATCGTTCAGGAGGGCGAAGGCACCGAGGTGTGGATGCGGTTCCCGCTGTCTGGGTCCGAGTAGCGGCTCAGCGACGCTGACGCTTCGGCAACTCGAAGCAGCCCTGGGAAGTGGAGAAGCTCGCTCCATCCTCGCCTGACTCCAGCATCCGGGCGGCGCTGCGGGCCTCGATCCCAAGGATCTCCAGGCGCAGTCGTTCGTGGGCCTCGAGGGCTTCTTTCCTGCCCTCCTCATCCAGTACCAGCAGGGTCCGGGTGAGGTGGAAGTTTCGGTCGGAGCCGATGATTCCCGCTCGGGCAGAGGCGACGAAGTCATCGAGGATCTTCTGCATGAATTCGCAGACCAGGTCCTCGGCGACGATCGGATCGAGTTCCTCCCAGTCCTCGGTGTCGACCAGGTGCCGTTCGGTGGCGCGGTAGAAATGCTCGAGCGCGCCGCGGACTGGTCGCGTGCTGACCAGCTCCGCGCATTCGAACTCGACCAGCTGTTTCGCGTGGTAGCTGACGTTGGAGAGCTCCTCGTCCAGCTCCCTCGCCATTTCCGCCGGCGAGGCGGTCCGCTCGGTGAGGATCCGGAGGACCGATGCGCGCAGCGGGTGGCTCATCGCCTTGATCCGGTTTTCGGTGGCTTTGCGGCGCTGCGTTTTCGTCGACATCTCGGCTTCCTTATCGCGGTTGATTACTGGCGAGAGCCTGATCGTAACCGCTCATTGGACATCGTGTTTATAAATCTTCGCGTTTTGCTGGAACGCGCTACATTGGTGGAACCATCCTCACCAATAGTTAGGTCTCTTGCGCATAACGCCATAGCCGGGGAGGAGGTGAAGACGGATGGATCTCCGCACCGAGCGCGTGGTGCCCCTCGAGTCAATCGGGAAGGGCAACTAGCCACAGCCACCAAAAGGGCCGGTCCTCGCCGGGAGGGCCGGCCCTTTTTTTCCTCGCGCTAGAGGCCGGGCGGGTGGCGGGCGACGTAACCGTCGGGGGAGACGGTGACGAGGTGCCAGCGGGGGCCGGTGCCCTGCTCGGCGCCGACGGTGTCGAAGCGCAGGCCCGCGATCTCGACGAAGGTGTGGCCGGGGTTGGCGTAGACGGTGATCCACTTGCCGCGTCCCGGCGCTCCCCAGTGCATCAGCTCCCCGGAGGTGAGGGGGCGGGGGATGAGGCCGCCGCCGAAGAGGGCGAAGCTGACGGCGCCGGAGCAGTCGTAGGAATCGTCGTAGAAGGAGCCGTGGCCGCCGCCCCAGACGTAGGGCCGGCCGACGATCTGGTTGGCGTTGTTGATCGCGCCCTGGACCGCTTCCGGCGCGTCCGGCGGGGCGAGGGCGACGCCGGTGAGGAGGATCGAGCTGGAGCCGTCGTGGCTGCCGCGGCGGTGGGCGAAGATCTCCTCGCGGCTGAGCCCCGAGGAGGCGCGCGGCACATGGGTGCCGTTGCTGCCCGCCGAGGCCGGCGGCAGCACCGTCGGGTCGGCGGCGATTTCCTCCGGGGTCGGGATCTTGACCTTGGTCGCGCTCGGCGCGGGCGTCGGCCGCGCTTCGACCTCGCGCCGGGCATGCATCAAGGCCAGGCTGTCGCTGACCGCGGCGACCGCGTGATCGCCGCCGCTGGCGCCGGCCAGGGCGATGAGCGTCTGCAGGAGCGCTGCCGTCGAACCCATTCCCGCTGTAAGACTACGGGGGCGTGAAACTCCTCCTGATCCCGTTGGCGATCCTCGCCTTCATCATCTTCCTGCTCGTCCTCGGCGCGATCGGGCTGGCGATCGCCTTCGCGATCATCTCCGCGGTCGGGCGCGCCTGGCGCTTGGTCAGCGGCGGCCGCCCGCGCCGGCGCAGCGCCGTCGGCTAGCGACCGCGCGTCCCGTACGCGCGGTCGCAGCATGTCCTCAGGGCCAGCCCGGCGTTAGCGCCTCGCGGTGAGTCCCTGTAGAACGACCTCGATCGGGGAGCGATGCTTGCCGTTCCTCCCCGAGGCAGCGCTCTCGAGACCGCCCGCGATCTCGCTTACCTGCGCGCTGAAGCTCCCTACGCCTCTGGCCGCCTTGGCGACGTCCTTGGAGTCCACCTTGATCTTCGGCCGCCGCGGCATCGCCTTGGCGAGCCCGCTCTTGCGACCATGCTTGGAGGCGAGAGCGAGGCCCCCGGCTGCGCCGGCGATCGCGGCCCCGCCGGCGACGAGCGGCACCTTCGCTTTGCTCGCGGCTTTGCCGACGGTCTTGCCGGCGTCCTTGGCTTTGCCGCCGACGTCTCCGACGGCGTTGCGGACGGCTTCGACGTTCGAGTGCTTGCTCGAGGACCCGTTCGAATGGGCTTTGCTGGCCGATTTCGGTTTGGCTTTCGACGCTTTCGGTTTCGACGACGATTTCGCGCGTTTGGGCGCGGATCGTTTTTTCGGTTTGGCTTTCGTCTGGGCCATCGTTCCTCTCCTCGCGGCTTTTCCCTGTTCGCTTCCTGACTGGCCTTAATGGATCGGGTACCCGATCCAATGCAGGCAAATCAGCATGGACGGATGGCTGCGGCGCTCTTCACCACCTCGAAGGCGCGGCCGGGAATCCGCTTCAGCTGGTTGAGGTTCTCGTCGTCCCAGCGGCGGTCGCTGGTGCCGGAGAAGAACCAGTTGGAACCGTTGTCGGCGACGATCAGGCCGTAGCGCTTCATCGCTTGCGCGATCGTCCTCGCGGCGCCGGTGAAGCGGCCGAGGCCGTAGCTCGCCTTCAGGCGCAGGCGCAGGCCCATCGGCGGCGCGCTGGGGTTGGCGGTGTCGCCGGCGCAGTGGGAGGCGGGGTGGACCCAGGCGTCGCGGGTGCTCTCGAAGGTGACGCGGATCGCGTGGTCGAGGCGGCCGGCGGCGACCTCGTCGTAGCGGACGAGGCCGGGGAAGATCGGCAGCCCGGCGGCGTCGGCCGAGGTCCATCCGTCGGGACGGCGGGCGGCCGAGCGCAGGTCCCACTCGGTCCCGGAGTCGGCGTTCCAGTGCGGGCGCGGCTCGGCGACGTAGAAGGCGCGGTAGAGCTCATACAGCTTGCAGTTGGCGCGGTCGACGACGAGGACATGGCGGTCGCCGTCGCTGCGGTTGCCGCCCTCGACCGGGGCACGGGCCGGGACCGGGAAGGGACCGGGGTCGCTCTCCTCGCCGTAGGCGGTGTAGTGGATGGGGAGCTTGCGCTGGCCGGTGCCGACGACCGAGTAGGGGAAGCCGTAGGCCCGCGGCGAGCCGAAGTCCGGATGCAGGTGATCGCCGCCCTGGGAGTCGATGTAGGCGATGTAGGCGTTCGAGCGCGGGTCCCGCGGTGCCTTCGAGACGTCCTGGTTCCAGGCCGCCTCGGTGGGCAGCGAAGGCGCCCGCGGCGAGAGCGACGCCGGTGGGTCCGGGAAGACCTGGCAGGAGCCGAGCGCGGGGTAGGGACCGACGGCGGAGGCGGAAGGAGCCATCAGCGCCGCGATCAGCAGGCACAGCCCGGTCGCGGTAGAGGTTTTGGGCCCTATGCGGTACATAAGCTCTACCGCGGTTGATCTGCCGATGGTCCTCATCCCGCTGAGGCTAGCCTGACGCCCGATGACCCTGGACGAGCGTCCGACCCTGCTGGCGATCCAGCACGTGCCCTGGGAGGGGCCGCACCGGATCCTCGACGCCTGCGGGGCGCTGCAGGTGAAGACGGTGAAACCGTTGGCGGGACAGGCGTTGCCCAGGCACGAGGAGGTCGCCGGTGCCGTCGTCATGGGCGGGCCGATGAACGTCGACGAGGTAGAGCGCTTCCCGGCTCTGGCCGCCGAGCGCGAGTGGCTGGCCGAGGCGGTGGAGCGGGGGATGCCGGTGCTCGGCATCTGCCTCGGCGCGCAGCTGCTGGCGCGGGCGCTGGGGGCCGAGGTGAGAGCCGGCGAGGCGCCGGAGATCGGCTTCGCCCCGGTCGAGGTCTCCGACCCCGGCGATCCGGTGCTCGGCGGGCTGGCCCCGCGCAGCGAGGTCCTCCACTGGCACGGCGACGTCTTCGACCTGCCCGACGGCGCCGAGCACCTCGCTTCCTCGGAGCGCACCGAGTGCCAGGCCTTCCGCGCCGGCAACGCCTGGGGCGTCCTCTTCCACCCCGAGGCCGACTTCGCCCTGGTCGAGGCTTGGCTGGCGGTGCCGGAGATGATCGAGGAGGCGATGGCGGCGCTGGGCGGCGCGGGGGAGCACGCCCTCCCGGAGCGCGCCGCCGAGCTGGAGGACGAGCTGATCGAGCGCACCGCGCCGGGCTTTGCGGCCTTCGCTGAGATCGTCGCCGCCGGGTAGGGGGAGGGGCGATGGAGGTCTGCCTGATGATCGAGGGCCAGGAAGGACGTGACCTGGGAGGACTGGCGGGCCGGCGCTGCGTTAGCCGGGCTCGGCGCTGCCGTAGATCGCCCGCTGCCAGACGTCGATGAGGACGTCGAGGACGCGGTCGCCGTCGAGCGAGGGGGACTCGCCGAGGAGGGTCGCGTACTGGGCCCGCTCGTTCATCTGCACGAGGGCGATCGCGAGCTCGCGGGCGGGGAGGCCGGAGGGAGCGGCGCCGCGGGAGCGCTCGGCCTCGATCACTGCGGTGACGTCGGCGACCCAGCCCTCCATCACCTGCGCCCAGAGGTCGCGGGCTTCCTGGTTGGTGGTGCGCAGGTCGGCGCCTGCCCTGACCACGCCGGGGCGGGATCGGAAGGCGGCGTAGAGGTTCTCCAGCCCGGCGCGGAGGCCGGTCTGCGGGCCGCCCTCGGCCAGCGCGGTGATGATCTCCTCGCGGCTGCCGCCGGCGTCGTCGACGAGGCGGTCGATGATCGAGAGCACCACCGCGTCCTTGGAGGGGAAGTAGAAGTAGAAGGTGGGGCGGGAGATGCCGGCGCCTTTGGCGAGGTCGTCGACGGAGATCTCGCTCAGCGGCCGCTCCTCCAGCAGCCGTTCCGCCGTCTCCAGGATCGCCCGCTCGCGGTCGTCGCCGCTGGTGCGGGTGCCGCGGCGGCCGCGGCCCTTGGGGGCGGGCGGGGAGGGTGCTGACTCGGCTTCGGGAAGGACGGGCATGGCTCTCACGATACAGAGCGTTGAGAAAATCGACAAGTTGTTGAACTTCTCGACACAGTGTTGATAGAGTTCTGGCCAATGAGCCAGCGCGTGATCATCACCGGCGCCGCCAGCGGCATCGGTGAGGCGACGATGAAAGCCCTGCGCGAGCGCGGCGCGACGGTGGTCGGACTCGACCTCAAGGCGACCGACGACCTCCTCGCCTGCGACGTCACCGACCAGGAATCCGTTGACAAGGCGGTCCGCGAGGCGACCAAGCGGCTCGGCGGCGGGGTCGACGCGCTCGTCAACTGCGCCGGCATCGGGCTGCCCCAGAGCGCCGCCGAGCGGCCGGGGATAGACGCGCTGCGCGTCATCGACGTCAACCTGCTCGGCACCTGGCGGGTCACCGCCGCGGCGCTGCCGGCGCTGCGCGCCTCCAAGGGGCGCGTCGTCAACATCTCCTCCGGCCTGGCCCACCTTGCCGTCCCCTTCGCCACCGCCTACGGCGCCAGCAAGCGCGGCGTCGTCGGTTACTCCGAGCAGTTGCGGGCAGAGGTGGGGGACGAGGTGACAGTGACCACCGTCTACCCCGGCTACATCCGCACCCCGATCCACGACGCCAGCCAGAGCGCCGGCATCGGCCTCGAGGGCATGGTCCCGCCGGAGCCGCTGAGCGCCGCGGTCAACACGATCGTCCGCGCCATCTACGGCAAGCCCGCCCGCGACCTCGCCACGACCCGCCGCGGCGCCCAGGCCTACGCGGCGCTCCGCTTCCTCCCCAAAGGCCTGGTCGAGCGCGGGATCCGGCGGCAGATGCGCGCCGGCGCCAAGCGCGGCCTCTTCAAGTCAACCCCGATGACGAGCGACCTCCTCGCTCGCCTCAACCGCCAGTAGGAGACTCCCCATGTCGAACCCTCGCGAGCACGTCGACGTCCTCATCGTCGGCGCCGGCCTCTCCGGCATCGGCGCCGGCGTGCACCTGCAGAAGAACTGCCCCGGCAAGAGCTACGCGATCCTCGAGAGCCGCGAGGCGATCGGCGGCACCTGGGACCTCTTCCGCTACCCCGGCATCCGCTCCGACTCCGACATGTACACGCTCGGGTACTCGTTCAAGCCGTGGACCGACGAAGACTCGATCGCGGCCGGCGAGAAGATCCGCAACTACATCAAGGAGACCGCCCGCGAGCACCGGGTCGAGGACCACATCCGCTTCGGCCACAGGGTCATCAGCGCCGAGTGGTCGAGCGAGGAGTGCCTCTGGACCGTGCGCGCCGAGCACGACGGCGAGGTCGTCGAGCTGACCTGCGACTTCTTCTACGGCTGCACCGGCTACTACCGCTACGACGAGGGCTTCACGCCGGAGTTCGAGGGCCGCGAGCGCTTTCAGGGGGAGATCGTCCACCCCCAGCATTGGCCCGAGGACCTCGACTACCGCGGCAAGCGGGTCGTGGTGATCGGCAGCGGCGCGACCGCGGTGACGCTGATCCCGGCCATGGCTCCCGAGACCGAGCACATCACGATGCTGCAGCGCTCGCCGGGGTACGTCGTCACCCTGCCGGCCCAGGACCCGATCGCCAAGGCGCTGCGCCGGGTGCTGCCCGAGAAGGTCCGCTACGGCGTCGTCCGCTGGAAGAACGTGCTCACCCAGATGGCCTTCTACCAGCTCTCGCGCCGGGCGCCGCGCTTCACGCGGAAGCTGATCCGCAAAGGCGTCGAGCGCCAGCTGCCGGCCGGCTACGACGTCGACCGCGACTTCGAACCGCGGTACAACCCCTGGGACGAGCGCGTCTGCCTCGTTCCCGGCGGCGACCTCTTCGAGGCGGTGCGCTCGGGCAAGGCCGAGGTGGTGACCGACCAGATCGAGACCTTCACCGAGAAGGGGCTGAAGCTGACCTCCGGGCGCGAG
The DNA here is from genome assembly GCA_035765335.1 of Solirubrobacterales bacterium. GTDB lineage: Bacteria > Actinomycetota > Thermoleophilia > Solirubrobacterales > 70-9 > VAYN01. Next base: position 144,704 of record DASTXV010000016.1, on the reverse strand, counting down.
CTCGAGGCCGACGTCATCGTCACCGCGACCGGGCTCAACCTGCTGGTGCTGGGCGGGATCGAGATCTCGGTCGACGGCGAGCGCAAGGAGTTCAGGGACCTGGTCGGCTACAAGGGCGCGATGTTCGGCGGCGTTCCCAACATGGCGCTGGCCCTCGGCTACACCAACGCCTCCTTCACCCTCAAGTGCGACCTGGTCTCCCAGTACGTCGCCCGCCTGCTCAATTACATGGACGCCCACGGCTACCGGGTGGCGATGCCGCGCGAGCCCGGCCCCTCGATGCCGCGCGAGTCCTTCATCGACCTCAAGTCCGGCTACGTCCTCCGCTCCCTCGACCAGCTCCCCAAGCAGGGGCTGGCCAAGCCCTGGCGCCTGCACCAGAACTACGCCCGCGACATCCGCCTCTTCAAGCACGGCCCGATCGACGACGAGATGCTCTTCTCGCGCGGGCCGGCGGCGAGGGCCCCCGCGGGCAAGCAGAGCGACGGCGTCGCGGCTGTCGCCTAGCTGATGGGGGCCACGGAGACGGCGCCGCTTCGCCAGAGCGGCCCGCTCGACCCGGAAGTGGCGGCCGCGATGCCGGCGCCGCCACTCGTGCAGATGGCGCCGCTGCCGCAGCTGCTGCGCTTCAACCAGCGCCAGATCGAGTTCGTCTTCGGCGCCCGGCGGCGGCTGGGGGACGTCTTCGCCATGCGCACGGACGAGCCGCAGCCGCTGGTGATCACCAGCCTCCCCGAGGACGTGCGCTCGCTCTTCACCGCCAAGCCCGAGGAGGCGCCGTCTATGGCCGCGGAGTCGCCGCTGCGGCCGATCGTCGGGCCGGACTCGGTGCTGACCTCGCTCGGCGAGCGCCACATGCGCCAGCGCAAGCTGCTGCTGCCGCCGTTCCACGGCGAGGCGATCCAGCACTACACGGCGGCGATCGCCGCGGCCGCCGAGCGGGAGATCGACAGCTGGCCGCTCGGCCGGCCCTTCGCGCTGGCCCCGCGCATGCAGGCGATCACCCTCGACGTGATCATGGCCGGGATCTTCGGGATCGACGGTCAGCCGGCGCGGCGGAGTCCCGAGGGGCGGCTGCGGGCGACGATCAAGGGCCTGGTCAACCTCTCGACCAAGCCGGTCGCCCAGGTCGCCGAGCTGATGAACGTCCGCCGCGAGGAGCCGGTCGGCATCACCCGCCTCGGGCGGGCGCTGATGGATCGCCGCATGGACGCTGTGATCGCGACGCGGCGGCGGGAGGATCTGGGCGAGCGCCACGACATCCTCTCGCTGCTGCTGCAGGCGCGCGATGAGGACGGTGAGGCGCTGACCGACGCCGAAATCCGCGACGAGCTGCTGACCCTGGTGCTGGCCGGCCACGAGACGACCGCCAACTCGCTCGCCTGGGCCTGGGAGCGCCTGGTCCGCAACCCGGATGCCCACGAGCGCCTGGTCGCGGCGGTCCGCTCCGGCGACGGGGCGGAGGAGGCGGTCGAGGCGGTGATCACCGAGACGATGCGCTCGCGGCCGGTGGTGCCGATCGTCGGCCGGCGGGTCAAGCTGCCCTGGCGGCTGGGCGAGTACGCGGTGCCGGCGGATACCCCGGTCCTGATCAGCATCCTTCTCCTTCACCACCGCGAGGAGCTCTACCCGGACCCCTTCGCCTTCCGGCCCGAGCGCTGGCTCGACCGCAAGCCCGGCACCTACGAGTGGCTCCCCTTCGGCGGCGGCATCCGCCGCTGCCTCGGCGCCGCCCTGGCGATGGCCGAGCAGCGCGTCGTCCTCGAGGCGATGGCCCGCCGCCTCGACCTCACCGCCGCCGACCCCGAGCCCGAGCGAGCCCTCCACCGCAACGTGACGATGATCCCCCGCCACGGCGCCCGCGTGGTCATCACCCACCGCACCTGATCGCCCGGAGCCGCAACTCAGCCCTTGCTCCGGCAGCTGCGGATGACGGTGCCGGTGACCCGGGTTCCGTCGGCGAAGGCGACGTTGCCCTTGGCGAAGAAGCGCCCGTTGGCGCAGCGGGCGAGCAGGTAGCTCTGCTTCTTGCCCTTGTAGCGGAAGTTCCGCTGGATCTTCATCGCGAAGCGGGTGACCGAGCCGGAGCCACCGGCGATTTTGGGGATGGTTGCGATCGCGCGGGTGCCGAAGCGGCCCTTGCGCACCGGCTTGATCTTGACCTGGGTGACGATCGCGGTCGGGGCCGGCACGCTGACGTAGGCGTGGATGTACATCGTCGTCACCTTGCCCCGGACGCCGCCGTTGAAGAGGACGAGGGGGCCGCTCGCGTAGAACGGCCGCTGTTCGGGGAACTGGACCCGGACCGTGGTCTTGCCGCTGCCGACGATCGCCTTCGGGCAGGCTTTCTTCGCCGCCGTCGTGTTACGGGACTGCAGCTGGCCCGAGCGGCAGACGGGCAGGCCCTTGGCGTTGACCCGGCCGTGCTTGTCGAAGTCGGCGATCACCGTCCGCGCCGCCGGGGGGTGGGACCCGTCGACGGTCGAGATGTCGCTGGATATCCGCAGCGCGATCGGCGCCATCTTCTTCTTCGGCAGCGCCTTCGGGGCGACGTCGCCGTTCAGCTTGAGGACGAGGTTGCCCGCCCGCACGACGGTGGGCTTGGCACCGCCGGCGGCGCCGGCGACGACGAGGCTGCTCGCCAGGACCGCGGCGGCGAGCGTCGCCAATAGCGATTTACGAGTTGCAAGCGTCTTGAGCATGTGTAATTCCTCCCTGGCAGTTATCGCGGCAACACCCTCCGACTACCCGGGGCTGCGCAGGGGGGCGCCGTACACGTCAGCTTCCTGACATCGCTTCGCAGCGATCGCCGAAGCCGTTGTTCCAACCCTCACCCAGCCAACTTCAAGGGAGGCAAGAGAATGGCTTCGAGACTCATCGCCTGCGGGGCGATCGCCTGTTGTCTGGTCGCGGGAAGCGCCGCGGCCTCAGCCGAGCCGGCAGCCGCCAAGGTGTTCGAGGGAAAGACGTCCCAGGGCTACCGGATCAAGGCCGTGGTCAGAGAGCAGGCCTTCAGGATCCACGTCTTCGACATCGACCTCCGCTGTCGGGACGGCAGCGAGCTGGCGCTCATAATGGGCGGGTACCTCTGGACGAAGGTCGGCCAGCGCGGCAGCTTCCGCGACGCCCAGTTCGGTCGCACCGACAGCACCTACTTCCGCGGTCGCCTCAACGAGCGGCGCCTCCGGGGGCGGATGCGCGTCACCGACCGGCTTCGCGACGGAACCCGCTGCGCCTCGCGCTGGATCCGCTTCAGCGCGACCCCGCGCTGAAAGCTCACTTTCTCAGGAGGAAGAAAATGTTCTCGAGATTCATCGCATGCGGAGTAATCGCCTGCTGCCTGGTCACGGGGAGCGCCATCGCCTCGGCGGATCGGGCCGACGCCAAGCTGTACCAGGGGACGACGGGCATGGGCTACCGGATCAAGGTCCTGGTCAAAGACCGGGCGTTCAAGGTCAAGCTCTTTCGCGTCGACCTCCGCTGCCAGGACGAACGCCAGCTGACGCTGACCAAGCGGGGGTTCCCCTGGACGAAGGTCGGCAGGCGCGGCAGGTTCGGCGAGACCTGGTCCCGCGGCGGCGACAGCGTCCTCTTTCGCGGGCGGCTCGACGAGCGGAGCGTCTGGGGGTCGCTGCGCGTAACCGAGCGCCTGGGCGACGGGACCCGCTGCTCCTCGTACCTGACTACATTCGGAGCCACCCCGCGCTGAGACTCAACAGGGCGGGTCTCCTCGCAGTACCCAGCACCCGTTGGCGGCGCTGACCAGGCGTCCCTCCTCCTGCAGGCTCGCGAGAGCGGTGGTGACGGAGGGGCGCCTGGCGCCGACCAGCTCGGCGAGGAGCCGGTGAGGGAGCTTGATCGGGATGCGAATTCCCTCCCGGGTCGGTTCTCCCCAGCGCTCGGCGAGGTGCCACAGCAGGATCATCAGCCGCTCCTCGAGGCCGACGATGCTGGAGATCGCCGCCGCGGCCGCCAGGGCCCGTGACCGGGTCACGCCTCGGGCCATCAGGTTTGACGCGATCGCCGGCCACCGCCCGAGACCCCGTGCGACCGCCGGGCCCAGCACCACGAGGGTGGTCGGCTCCAAGACCTCCCACGAGGCCGTGCAGAAGGAGGAGGCGTCTTCCTGCCACGGCCGCAGGAGATCCCCGCGCCCGAGCAGCTCCACGCTGCCGCCGCGGTCGATGTTCAGCCTGCGGACCAGTAGACCGCGGCAGACGAGATGGCCGAGAAGATCCGACTCGGGCTCATCCGATCCGGGATCCCAGCGCCCCTTCCTCAGCGTTGCCGCCTGGACGGGAAGGGAACCCGCGGCCACGGCGCCTTCCTCCGCCGACAGCCCCTCGGCCAGTAGCGGGTCGCACTCGAGCAGCTGTACGACGGTCACCTCTCACCCCCGGTTCGAACCGCTTCTCATCAGAGAACAAGGGAAAGCGCCGAAAGTTGTTTCCTGGTCGGGGCGCGGGGAGGTTCCTGCTGACGTCCTCGGGCTTCGCCAGGCTCATCGTGCTTGCACCTCCATCGAGAAGGTGCCGAGCGGGTCGCCGACCACGAAGTTGCTCGAGGGCGGCGGCGCTGGCGCCGGTTGGTTGAAGACGTCGTTCAGGGTCGAGGCAGCGGTTGCCTGCAACCGCGCTTCGGCTCCCTGGATCGAGATCGTCCTCGCGAGCGGGTTGGCGACGACTGAGTTCGGCGGCAGCACCACGTCGACGAGCGCGGTGCGGCCGGCCGCTCCCGGGAACGGTGGGCTCGGCAGGATTTCCAGCTGGACCGTCGCCGTCTTCGCGGCGAAGTCGACCTGGACGTTGGTCAGCCGCATCGTCGGGTCGAGCGAGTCGGTGTCCTTGAGGATCTGCACTCCACCGGCAATTTCGACCAGGCCCTTGCCCGCGTCGGGAGCCAGCGCGCCGCCGGCGATCGGGAGGGCGAAGGAGGTCGGGTTCGGCTGGCTGGCGGGAGCGATGGGGGTGAATCCCTCCGGGACCTTCACTCCCTTGGCGGCGAATTTGCCGAGGGTGGTGGCGTTGCCGGTCAGGCTCGCGCTGCCCTGCGGCAGGACGGTGACGGTTTCGGGCTGGGCGGTCGAGTAGAGGTTGCTGAGCACGCGGCCTGGGTTGAGGCGCTTGCTGCCCTTCAAGCCGAGCCGGTTGCTGATCCGCCTCGTCGCCTTTTCGGTCAGCGAGAGCTTCACCGCCTTGAAGTTGGACCCGAAGCCTTCGCGCTCGAACGTCGGCGGGGCGAACGTCCCTAGCTGCATCCGCGCCTTGGCGATTTTCGCGAAGACGGTGCCCTTGACCGTGTTGACGGTCAGCTGCGTCACCGGAACGCCCCGGTTGCCGAGCTGGAACTTGAAGCCACCGCGGTTCTCGAGAAAGCCTTCAACGTTCGTCGGGTCGAGCATTCCGCCCCGCACCGCGAGGCCGATCTTGCTGCCGCCGCTGGTCGCGCCGGTGCCGATCGCCTGCACCGTCACCCCGAGGTTGCCGAGCTTTCTCAGCATGCCCTTCTTCATGTGAAGGTCGGTGGTCCCGCCGGCGATCGGATCGCGCGGCGCGGCTGAAGCGGTGGCGGCGAATACGGGCAGCAGGCTCCCGAGTATCGCCAGGATCAACAACTTCCTTCCGGTCCTTATCCGCAGTGCGTGCATCGTCTGTCCCTTTCCGTCGTGTCCTTCTCTTCAACCCAAGGAGGGCCGCGGTCACGCGGGGGGTGTCAGCCACCTGACATGACCCTGGTCGATGGCAAGCACGGGCACAACGAGGAAGGCGTGGACTGCCGCTCCGCGACGCCGTATGCTGTCGCGGTTCGCCAAGGGAGACCCGGAGGTATCTAAACCATGCAGCGCGCGTTTTTGCTCGCACTCGTCACCTGTCTCGTTGTCGCTATGGCTTGCGCCGGTGGCGCGGCCGCCTTCCCCGTCGCCCAGCCGAGCGGGCAATCGAGCGCCGCCGTGGCGCGCTACTGGACCGCCGAGCGCATGCAGCGGGCCGTGCCCGCCGAGCGAGGGTCGCGGGCGACGCCGGCGGCCGGGAAGCCGAGCAAAGGCGGCGGCTCGTCGACCGCGGCCAGCACCGAGGTGCCGTTGCCGTACCCGAGCGCCTACGGGAAGGTCTTCTTCACCAGCAATAGCGGGGTGAACTACGTCTGCTCCGGGTCTGCGCTCGTCAGCGCCAACGAGAGCGTGGTCTGGACGGCGGGGCACTGCGTCAACGAAGGCCCGGGCGCCTTCTACAAGAACTTCCTCTTCGTTCCGGCCTACCGGGACGGCAGCGCCCCGTACGGCAAATTCGCCGCGACGACCCTGCTGACGACGTCAGGATGGCTCGGCAGCGGCCAGTGGGGAGTCGACCTCGGGGCGGCCGTCGTCGGCGCGAACGCCTCCGGGCTGAAGCTCTCCGATGCCGTCGCCGAGGTGCCGATCGTCTTCGATGCGCCGCGCAACCAGGCCTACCGTATCTACGGCTATCCCGCGGCGAAGAAATTCAGCGGCCAGCGTCTGCGCGTCTGCCAGACCACGTGGTTGCTGGATGACACCTCGGCGAGCCCGGCGACGATGGGCGCCAGCTGCGACATGACGGGCGGTTCGAGCGGCGGGCCTTGGATAACCACGGGCGGAGCCGTCGCTTCGGTCGTCAGCTACGGCTACCAGAGCCTTGCCAACGTGCTCTTCGGGCCTCACCTCGAGCTCGAGGCGCAGAGTCTCTACGCCGCCGCGTCGAGCGGGCCGTAGGGCACCCGCGTTCGATCCGCTGGAGGAGGGGGTTCGCTGTGCGACTTGGCTGGGAGCCCCGCAGACGCGTATCAGCGCGCCAGGAGGTCCCATGTAGCGAAGTACGGATGTGCGCGTCGAGCATTCGGACTTTTCTAGAGCGACAGCCTACGAGGCCCGGCGCTAAAGGAGGCGGTTTCTACCTGACCATGACGCGACTCATCTCCATCGTCTCCGCGTTCCTGGTGCTCGTGGCTCCGGCGACGGTCGGCGCCGCCGGCCCCCACCCGAACGGCCCGATCGTCTTCGCCGGCGCCAGCGCCAAGCAGGGGCGCGGCCTTTGGGCCTGGGGGCCCGGGCAGAAGGGGCTGCGGCAGATCACGAACGGGCCGAGGGACGGGGATCCGCAGGGGTCTCCCGACGGCCGCTGGGTCGTCTTCACCCGCGCGCTGGGAACCACGCCCAGCGGTGGGGTGGCCTCCGTCGCCGTCTTCCGCGCCCGAACCGACGGTTCGCGGATCGTCCAGGTGACGAGCGGGCATTACGACCGCTCGCCTTCCTTCTCGCCCTCCGGTGAGCGCATCCTCTTCGCCCGCGCGGAACTCGGCTCCGGGATGGCCCGTGCCGCGCAGCTCAGCTCCGACGAGGAGCTCACCCCGGAGCACATCTACAGCATGCGCCTCGACGGCACCGAACTGCAGCAGCTCACCACCGGGTCCTTCAGCGACCGCAACCCGGTCTTCTCTCCCAACGGCCGGGTCATCGCCTTCGAGCGCTGCCCGCTGAATCAGGGCTGCCACCTCTTCACGATGCGACCGGACGGCTCCAGCCTGCGCGCGGCGACCCCGCAGCTCGCCGCCTGGAGCACCGAACCGGCATTCAGCCCGAGCGGCAACCGGATCGTCTACGCGCGGGGTTACCCGGGCGACTCCACGTCTGACCTCTTCACGATCCGCCCGGACGGAACGGGCGCGCGCAGGCTCACCGGTTACAGCGGCCATCCCCTCGGCGGTGTCTCCTCGCCGTCCTGGTCGCCGGACGGGACGCGGGTCGTCTTCCAGGCAACGGGCGCGAAGTCCTCGAAGCTGCAGGTGGTCCGGGTGCGCGACCGCCGCCTGGTCGCCACGCTGGGCGGCCCGCGGTTCCGCCAGCTGCCCAACTGGCGCACCCCGACCTGGCTCAGGCGCTAGCTGACCCGCGTCCTTCGCCCCGTCGCTGCCGTCAAAGCCGTTGTCATCGGCAGCATTCCGCTCCCAGAGTTCGGCATTTCCCGGATGGCGAGCGCGCCCTGCGCGCCTAGCGTCGGGGTATGAACGAGCCGAGCATCATCGACCGCACCGTCCAGCAGACCAACGCATGGTTCGGGGAGGTGGCGGACCGGCTGGAGAGCGACGACCATCGCACGGCCTACCGGGTCCTGCGCGCCTACCTCCAGGCGCTGCGCGACCGGCTGACGGTCGACGAGGCGGCCCAGCTCGGCGCCCAGCTGCCGCTGCTGATCCGCGGCATCTACTACGAGGGCTGGAACCCGAGCAAGACCCCGGTCAAGTACCACCACATCGACGAGTTCCTCGGGCGGGTGAAGGACGAGGCCGAGCTGCCCGGCGAGACCTCGGCCTCCTACGCCGTCAGCGTCGCCGCGGAGGTGCTGCGCGCGCACGTATCGGCGGGGGAGATCGACGACATCCGGGCCCAGTTGCCCGAAGAGCTGCAGCCGATCCTCGGGTGAGGCCGGTGGCCCGGAGCACCCATCCCCACCCCGCCAAAGCCTCGCAGGCGCCGCCGCCGTTCATGGACATCCTCTGCGCCGTCGACGGCAGCAGGGGCAGCAAGGAGGCGCTGCGCCAGGCAATCGCCCTCGGCGGCGCCGGCGCGACCGTGCACTTCGTCGCCGTCTCCAGCGAGCGCACCTTCGGCGAGCGGGCGCAGGTGGACCTGAGCGAGGCGCGCGCCCGCGAGGCCCTCGACGACGCCGCCTACTCGGCCCACCAGGCCGGGGTCGACTCCTCCGCCCGCCTCTTGCACGGCGCCTCGACCGCTGACCAGCTGCTCGCCGAGGCCGCCAGGCACGACCTGCTCGCGATCGGCTGCCACGGCGGCCCGCGCCTCGGCGGGGTCGTGACGGGCGCCACCGCGACCCAGATCGCCCACCGCACCGAGGGGCCGCTGCTGGTGGCGCGCAGCTCCGAGGGCAACGAATTCCCGCAGAGCATCCTGCTGGCGACCGACGGCTCGCCGGGCTCCTGGGCGGCGGCGCGGACCGCGACCCGCCTCTCCCAGGCCCACGGCTCCGAACTGCGGCTCGTCTACGTCCCCGACGGCATGCACCCCGAGCACTACCGCGAGGTCCTGAAGCAGATGACGGTGATCGAGAAAGCGACGGGCTTCTCGCCGACCGTGGTGGACGACCCCGGCCACGTCACCGAGCAGATTCTGAAAGCCGTGGATGTCACACGGGCGTCGTTGATCGTGATCGGCCATCGTGGAGCTCGCGGCGTCAGGGCGCTCGGCAGCGTCAGCGAGCGCATCGTCCACCGGGCGCCGTGCTCGGTCCTCGTGGTGCCCGCCGGGGGCGAGGCGGCCTGAGCGCCTCCGCGACGTGCTCGGGCTGACGCACAGCGCCCTCACCGTGTTGCGCGAGCGCTGCTTCGTGCTGCCGATCGAGGATTCGCTCGACTCGATCTTCAGCGCCCTGCGCGAGATGGCGCTGATCCACCGCCGCGGCGCCAACATGGCGGTTCTCCACTGCTCCCACCCCGACATCCGCGAATTCATCGCCGCCAAGCCGAAGCCCGGGGACCTGCGGAACTTGAACCTCTCGGTCGCCGTCACCGACGAGCTGATGGAGGCCGCCCGCTCCGGCGGCCGATCTCCGCGTTCAGCCGCTCCACTTCGTCGTCGAGCTCCAACGCGAAGTGGATCAGCTCCATCAGCACCTGGTCGACGTCGGCCTTGCGCTGCTCGCGGATTTCCTCCAGCAGGCCCTCGAGATGTCCTCTTCTGGCGCTGCGATCCATCGGAGGATCGTAGGCGCCGGGGACCTGACGGCCATCCGTAGTCCACCGCGAACCCCGGGCGGTTCACCCCCTTGTCGGGCCGCAACTCGCCTCCTACAGTCGTTTCAAACCTCGGAAAGGGAGGACCAGATGGTCACCGCTGAGTTCAGCATCACCTGCCAACCGCCTGCGGGGATGAGTCAGGACGAGATCGTCCGCCTCGCGCTCGAGCCCGTTGTCCGCCGCGGCCTCAAGCATGAGATCGAGCCGCTGGGGACGACGATCGAGGGCGAGCTGAAGGAGGTCCTCGGCGCCGTCGAGGAGTCCCACGAGCTGCTCTTCGGCAAGGGCGTCGAGCGGCTGACGACCAGCCTGCGGATCGAGGACAAGCGCGGCGGCACCTCGATGGAGGACAAGCTGGAGGGCTTCCGCTCACCGCATGTCGAGCCGGCCCACGAGATCTCCGCTTAGTTCCCCTGAAACGACAGCCGCAAGAAGGCCTCTCTGAACGCGAGGCCCAGCGCCGCCTTCGGCAGCACGGCCCGAACGCGATCGTGGAGGCCAAGGGGCCGTCCAACGTACGCCTGTTCCTGGCCAACCTGATCCAGCTGTTCGCCCTGCTGCTCTGGGTCGGCGCCGTCCTCGCCCTGGCGGCGGGCCTTCCGGAGCTGAGCGCCGCGATCGTGGCCGTGATCGTCGTCAACGCGGTCTTCGCCTTCGTCCAGGAGTACCGCGCCGAACAGGCGGTCGCGGCCCTGCGGCGGATGCTCCCGATCCGGGTCAGGGTCAGGCGCGACGGCGGAGCGGTCGAGATCCCGAACGAGGAGGTCGTTCCCGGCGACGTGCTGCTGTTCGCGCCGGGCGACCGCGTGGCGGGAGACGCCGATCTCCTCGCCTCCAGCGACCTGCGCGTCGACGAGTCGACGCTGACCGGCGAGTCGTCCCTGGTCGCGCCCGAGGGGCGGGTCTTCGCGGGGACCTACGTGACGGCCGGCGCCGGCGAGGCGCTGGTGACGGCGACCGGGATGGCGACGAGGCTCGGCCGGATCGCCGAGCTCGCACAGCAGACCCGGCGCGAGCGCAGCCCGTTGGAGCGCGAGCTGGACCGGCTGACGCGGGTGGTGGCGCTGATCGCGGTCTCGATCGGGGTCCTCTTCGTCGTCCTCGCCGGCTTCGTCGGGATGGACATGAGCGACCGATTCGTCTTCGCGATCGGCGTCACCGTCGCGCTCGTCCCCGAGGGGCTGCTGCCGACCGTGACCCTCTCGCTCGCACTCGCGACCCAGCGGATGGCGAAGCGAAACGCGCTCGTGCGGCGCCTGTCGTCGGTCGAGACCCTCGGCGAGACGACCGTGATCTGCACCGACAAGACGGGAACGCTGACCGAGAACCAGATGACCGTGCAGCGCCTCTGGAGCCCCGGTGGCCAGTGGACGGTCGAGGGCGCGGGATATGAGCCGTTCGGGCGCTTCCGCTGCGGCACGGAGATCGCCGACCCCGCGCCGCTCCGCGAGCTGCTCCGGGCCGGGCTGCTGTGCAACGACGCGCGGCTGATCCACGGCGAGGGCGGCTGGTCGGTACTGGGCGACCCGACCGAGGGAGCGCTGGTGGTGCTCGCCGAGAAGGGCGGGCTTCGCCACGAGCAGGAGGCCGCGCTGGCGCCGCGGCTCTCCGAGGTCCCGTTCAGCTCGGAGCGCAAGCGGATGACCACCGTCCACCGCGTCGCCGGCGAGCGCGTCGCCTACGTGAAGGGCGCCGCCGAGCTGGTCCTGCCGCGCACCACCCTCTCCGAGGAGGCCCGTGCCGAGGTCGCGGCCGCCGGGCGGGCGATGGAGCGCGACGCCCTGCGGGTGCTCGTCCTCGCCCGTCGCGTGCTGCCGGCCGATGGCGCCGAGGAGCCGGACGAGATCGAGTGCGACCTCGAGCTCCTCGGCCTCGTCGGGATGCTCGACCCGCCGCGGCCGGAGGTCCCGGAGGCGATCCGCCGCTGCCGCCAGGCCGGGATCCGGATCATCATGGTCACCGGCGACAGCGGCCCCACCGCGGAGGCGATCGCCCGCGCGATCGGCCTGCTCGAGGGGGAGGTCCACGTGATCGCGGGGACCGAGCTCACCGCCATCGACGACGCCGAGTTGCGGCGCCGCTTCGCCGAGCGCCACGTGATCTTCGCCCGCATCGACCCGGAGCAGAAGCTACGTCTCGCCCGGCTCCTGCGCGAGGACCGCGAGGTGGTCGCGATGACCGGCGACGGCGTCAACGACGCGCCGGCCCTGAAGCAGGCCGACATCGGCATCGCGATGGGCAGCGGGACCGAGGTCGCGAAGGAGGCGGCCGACCTGATCCTGATCGACGACAACTTCGCCTCCGTGGTCGCGGCGGTCGAGGAGGGAAGGGCGATCTACGACAACATCCGCCGCTTCGCCGGGTACCACTTCTGCTCCAACGCCGGGGAGCTCGTCCCCTTCCTCGTCTGGGGCGTCTCCGGCGGGGCGGTGCCGCTGCCGCTGGTGGTGATGCAGGTGCTGGCGATCGACCTCGGCACCGACCAGCTGCCGGCGATCGCGCTGGGGACCGAGGGCCCCGAGCCGGGCGCGATGGCGCGGCCGCCGCGCCGGCGCTCCGAGCACCTGCTGAACAGAGCGGTGATCGCCCGCGTGTTCGGCTGGATCGGGCCCTTCGAGGCGCTCGCCGCGATGACCAGCTTCCTCTTCGCCTACTGGCTCGCCGGCTGGCGGCCATGGGAGGCCCTGGCCGACTCCGGGACCCTCTACAGGGAGGCGACGACGATGACCATGGCGGGGATCGTGATGGCTCAGGTCGGCGCCGCCCTGAGCTGGCGGACCAACCGGCTCTCGTTGCGCTCGGTAGGGATCTTCTCGAACCGGCTGCTCCTCGTCGGCATCGCGGTCGAGGTCGCGATGATCGCGCTGCTCGCCTACACCCCGGGGCTCGACGAGGTCTTCCACACCAGCGGGCTGCAGGCATGGCAGTGGCTCCTCCTACTTGCCTGGCCGCCTCTCGTCGTCGGCGCCGAGGAGGTCCGGAAGGCGGTCGTACGGCGGCGCGGATAGGCGACATCGGGGAAATGCCGCAGAGGATGAATGGGTGCGGCCCCGATGCCGGCGCCGCCCCTGGTGGTCGAGACTCATTGAGATGAGGAGGCATCCAGGACATAGGAAAGTCTTGGGACTGGCAGTGGTAAGCACCTTTGCCGTCTATCTCCTCAGCGACGTCCTCGAAGTGCTCGGCGGTGGGTTCTCGGCGGCGCAGTTGCTCCTCACCTTCGCGGCCGAGGCGGCCATCCCGTTCGTCGTGGTCGGGCTGTGCATGGCGCAGCGGCCGCGCCTGGGGTCCCTCGGGGAGGCTGGGGCGCTTGCCCTTGCCTTCAGCTATGTGCTGTTCGCCTTCACGGCGCTCTACGCGCTGGTGGACGGAGCGCCGGATTACCGGGCCCTCAGCGGGCAGTTCACCTTGTTGTTCGCCGCGAGCGGCGGGCTCATGCTCCTCGGCGGCCTCGCCTTCGCCGTCGCGTCGCTGCGGGCCGAGGTCTTCCCGCGCTGGACCGCACAGGCGATCATGGCCGGAATCGTCCTCGTCGTCGCCACCCAGGCGGCGCCGGATGTCGTCCGGCTGCTTCCTGCTGCGCTGCGTGACGCCGGCTTCATCGGAATGGGGGTCCTGCTGCTGCACGGCCGGCCCATCGCGGAGTCCGCCGAGACGGCATCCGCAGCCATGGACCGATGGACCGCGCGGAGCCTGGTCCGGCTGAGGCCGGCTGCCCATCCCCACAGGTTCGGATCGTGAGACTGAAAATGCCGCTCGGGGTCTAACTCAGTCGAGCACGAAGGTGACCTTCAGGTCCACCCGGTAGCCGGTGATGTTGCCGTCGGTGACGACCACCTTCTGCTCCTTCACCCAGGCGCCTTCGATGTTGTGCACGGTCTCCGCCGCCTTCTCTATCCCCTGCTGGATCGCGTCCTCGAAGCTGGCGCTCGACTGTGCCGTGATCTCGATGATCTTCGCTACTGCCATTGGTCGACCTCCTGGTCGTCGCTTTGCGGTCGCTTTCGATTCTGGGGCCACGCGCTCCACGGGTCATCCGGGTAAGCCCACAGTGGGAGTTGCGCCGGGTGTTCGGTTTTTCCCGGATGCCTCATCTAGGAACACTGGATTTACTCAGGGTGTCCCAATCCCCCTGGCCTTGAAGTCGAATCTCCGCAGGCCGCTACGCAAGGAGACCAAATGAGCACTCTGTTCACCCAGGAAGCCGAACGAGCCGCCAAGCACGGTGTGCCGCCGAAGATCGCCGGCCCGGACCACAAGGCCCTCTACGAGCGCCCGGCGCCGCGGGCGTACGCCTAGGTCCACAGCGCGGGCCGGCCCGGATGCGGCTTTCCCAGGTGCGAGACAGGCGTTCGAATGCTCACTGGATCCATCGTCCCTGATGTCTGCGTTCCGGCCTGGCTCGGCCTCGTCGGCGCGTTCCTCGCTGCCGCCGGGCTGGCGCTGCTCGTCTACTCGTGGCTGCGGCGACGTCACGAACGGCGCGAAGAACGCGAAGAACGCGAGGAGCGCGAACGGCGCGAACGAGAAGAAAAGCGCGAACGGCGCGAAGGGCATGTGCCCCGCAAAGGGCGCGAAGGGCACGCGCCACGCGAACGGAGGCGGTTGAGCTTCAGCGACTGGATCGGCCTGGCCGCGCTCGTGGTGGGCATCCTCGGGCTCGTAGGCAGCGCCGTCCACTGCCCGACGCCGGACGTGAGGATCTCGCTCGCGGACTCCAGGCTCAACCCCGCCGGATACGACGATCCCAGCGACGAATACGTGTGCTTGGTCAGCCACGAGGACGACCCGGTCTCGCTGGCGGGCTGGGAGCTCCGTGGGGCTGAGCGGAGGATCAACGTGCTGCCCGACTTCACCCTGGAGCCAGGTGCGGCGGTCAGGGTCCATCCGGGCGAAGGGAGGAATTCGCGCCGCGACCTGTACGGGGAAAAGGGGTCCGCGGAGTGGAGGAACGAGGGCGGCCAGATCGGCCTGTTCGACAGCGAGGGACAAGAGGTCGACTCGGTCGGCTACGGCGAACGTAAGCAAGGCGACGGCAGCGGGGAATGCGGCCCCGGCCGTGTCACGAAACCCACTGAAGTGGCGTTGAGGATCACCAGCCCCGCCCATGAGGCGATCGTCGAATCGGCGACGGTCACCGTCAGGGGAACGGTCACCCCCGGCAGCGTCGTACAAGCCAAGCTCGACCACGACGACGAGTCCGACGCGGGCGGCGAAGTGGCGCGGGTGGTCAGCGGCGATGGAGTCGACCGTTTCACCGTGGATCTGCGGCTCGATCCGGGGGAAAACCACATTCGCGTCTGGGCGGAAAAGCCCGGCGCCGACCCGGCGTATGCCGGCATCGCCGTCACTCGGGAAACGGAGCCGCCTCGGTGCGACCGAAACTACGAAGGCGCGTGCCTCGATCCCAATGCCTCCGACTACGACTGCGCCGGGGGCGAGGGGGACGGCCCGAAGTACGTCGAAGGGCCGATCGCGGTGGTCGGCGAAGACCGCTTCGACCTCGACAGCGACGGAAACGGGACCGCCTGCGAGCCATGACCGCATCCGGTCACTTCCCGGCCATCCGCGCGGCTTTTCCCGATGACAGAGCGCCTGGATCGACCTACTTTGCACCAATAACAGTCCGGCTCAAATCAGGAGGCATCCAATGGCAAGCGAACTGACCGAATGGCGCCCGTTCTCGGACTTCGCCGAGATCCGCCACCGCCTCGACCAGGCTTTCCGCGACATCAGCAACACCCCGGGCGGGTGGAGTCCGTCGGTGGACGTGGTCAAACACAACGGCGATCTGGTCCTGCGCGCCGACCTTCCCGGGATCAAGCCCGACGAGGTGAAGATCGAAGTCGAGGGCGACGTGCTCACCGTCTCCGGCGAGCATCGCGAGGAGAAGGAGGAGAAGAAAGAGAACTACGTGCGCCGGGAGCGCCGCTTCGGCTCCTTCTCGCGCTCGATGGTCCTGCCCCACGGCGTCAAAGCCGACGATATTGAGGCCAAATCCGAGGACGGCGTCCTCGAAGTGACGATCCCGATGCCCAAGGAAGAGGAGAAGCAGACGATCGAGGTCAAGGCGAAACCGAAATCCGGCTGAGGTCCAGGCCCTCCTGTCCGCACCAGTCAACCTGCGGGAGGTCCCGCTGCCGTCGCAGTCGCTCGATGCCCTGGGGGAGCACCTGAGCGACGGGGCGGAGGCGCGGCTGCGTGCTTCCCGGGAGGCGGCCGCGGAGATCCTCGCCGCGCGAACGATCTGGTGGGTCAACTCCACCGCCCAGGGGGGAGGAGTCGCGGAAATGCTGAGGACCCTCCCTCCCTACTGGCGAGGTGATGGTCTGGACGCCCGCTGGCTGGTCCTCGAGGCCCCGCGCCCCTTCTTCGCCTTCACCAAGCGACTGCACAACCTGCTCCACGGGATCCCGCTGTCGATCGCGAGCAGCCGCCGCCGACGGCTCTATGACGCCGTCTCCCAGGAGGCCGGTCGCCAGGCGAGGGCGATGGTGAAGCCGGGCGACGTCGTCATCCTCGAGGATCCGCAGGTCGCCGGGCTGGCGCCGGAGCTGGCCGGCTCGGGGGCGGTGGTCGTCTGGCGCAGCCACGTCGGCACCGAGGAGGCGAACGAGCACGTGGAGGAGGCCTGGGAGTTCCTGCGGCCCCGGGTCGAGGACGCCTCGGCCTTCGTCTTCTCCCGCAGCGACTACATCCCCGACTTCCTCGCCGGCCGCGCCTACGCGATTCCGCCGGCGATCGATCCGCTCTCGGCGAAGAACCGGGAGCTGACCGGGGCTCAGGCCGCGGCGATCCTGCGGCGGATCGGCCTGGCGGACGGAAGAGGCCCGTGGCAGCCTGCCACCGCGGCGCTGCAGGACGGCACCGTGGTCACCGTCACGAGGCGGGCCAACGTGCTGCGGGAGAGCCGCCCGCCCCGGCTCGGCGAGAACCCGCTCGTCGTGGCGCTGGCGCGGTGGGACTGGCTCAAGGACCCGATCGGCATCCTCACCGGCTTCGCCCGCCACCTCGACCACCCCGGCGCGCGCCTCGTCATCGCCGGGCCGGCCGCGGGGGCCGTCGCCGACGACCCGGGAGGGCGGGGGGTGCTGCGCGCCACCCGAGCCGCCTGGCACGAGCTGCCGGCGGCGGACCGGGCTCGGATCGACGTCGTCTCGCTGCCGATGGTCGATCTCGAAGAAAACGCGCTGATGGTGAACGCGCTGCAGCGCAAGGCCGACGTCGTCGTCAAGAAGAGCCTGCAGGAGGGCTTCGGGCTGGGGGTGACCGAGGGTCTCTGGAAGGGCAAGCCGGTCGTCGCCACCGGGGTGGGCGGCCACAAGGACCAGATCGAGCACGACCGCAGCGGCCTCCTGCTCGAGCACCCCGCCGACCTGCGCGAATTCGCCGCCGCTGTCGACGAGCTGCTCGCCGACGAGGACAGGGCACAGGCCATGGCGGCCGCCGGCCGCGAGCACGTCCGCGAGAACTTCCTGGCCGACAGCCATTTCGTCAACTGGATCGCGGTTCTCCGCGATCTCACCTAGAGGCACGGCCGGAGCGTCAAGCTACGTCGATCTCCGAAAGCGCCGAGATAGCCATCTGGATCGTGGCCTCGGGGGCCGCCACCGGGGTCGGCGGGCTGCCGATCCTCTTCCTGCGGCGCCCGTCGAACCGGACCCTCGACATGCTGCTCGGCTTCACCGCCGGGGTGATGCTCGCCGCCACCGCCTTCAGCCTGCTGGTGCCGGCGCTCGACCGCGGCGGGGTCTGGGAGGTCGTCGGCGGCCTCGCCGCCGGAGCCGCCCTGCTCGGCGCCCTCGACGCGATCGTCCCGCACGCCCACGCCCGCTTCGCCGAGGGGCGGGGGCTGCCCGCCGAGCAGCGCTCGGCCCGCGAACGCGGGACGCTGCTGCTCTCGGCCCTGACCATCCACAACCTGCCCGAGGGGATGGCGGTCGGGGTCGCCTTCGCGGCGGGCGGGGTGGAGCTGGGGGCGCCGCTCGCCCTCGCGATCGGCATCCAGAACATCCCCGAGGGCTTCGCCGCCGCCGCGCCCCTGGTCTCGGGCGGGACCCCGCGGCGCCAGGCGGCCGGCATCGCCGCCCTGACCGGCATCGTCGAGCCGCCGGCGGCCGCCCTGGCGCTCGTCGCCTTCGACGCCGTCGGGCCGCTGCTCCCCTTCGGGCTCGCCTTCGCCGCGGGCGCGATGCTCTACGTGATCGTCGACGAGCTGATCCCCGAGAGCCAGGCCCGCGGCAACGAGCGGGTCGCCACCTTCGCCCTGATGGTCGGGTTCGCCCTGATGCTGGTGCTCGACAACGCCTTCGGCTGAGACGGGAACACGACGCTAGCTGTAATCCCTGAGCCCGTTGTTCCATCCGGGCCTCCTTGAAGGCCGGGCCGGGCCGGGCCGGCTTCGCGCGGGCTGCGGTACATTGGGGCGACCGCGGTGGCAGTAGCTCAGTTGGTAGAGCTCTGGCTTGTGGTGCCAGCGGTCGCGGGTTCGAATCCCGTCTGCCACCCCTAATCGAATCCCCTGCAAATCGGTAGTTCGGGGTCTACGGCGTCGGTTTAAACCGGACCCAAATTTCGCTTCCGATCAGGCAGTTTCTGCCTGATCGGCTTGGATAGGCGGGGATGTGCGTCGATGGGCACCGATTCCGTGACAGGAAACGTCATTGACTACGTTGACCGTATGGAGGAATTCCGCGGCATCGTCTTCCGTGACGGACCCATGGGCCGCCGCGCCGCTTTGGCTGGCGGCCCAGACGTCTGGGAGCTTGTGGCCACGATGAGGAACTGCAAGGCGCGTGGGGAGGAGGCGATCGCCGCTACCGCCGATCTTCTCGATCTCACCGACTCCCAAGTGAGAGCAGCGATTCGGTATTACGGCGCCTTCCCCCACGAGATCGACCGACGCATCAGCCTCAACGCCGCAGACGTCAATGAGGCCGAAGCGGCCTGGCAGCGCGAACAGGCTGCCTAGGAGGGAAAGCTCCTCCTCGACGCCGCAGTTACGACGCAAACGGCCGAGTCGTGGTTCCGCCGTCGGGTGCGGCCCCTCTGAGCTAAATCGGATGCACGTCGTTTGGCAAGAAGGGGTCTTCTTGGAGAAGCGCAAGCTCATTCCCCAGTTGGGGAGGCGCCTCGGCCTCATTCTTCAACTGTTCAAGACCCGTCTTGAAGAGATCGGTCCCCACGATGGTTGGAACGGATCGGATCAAGGGCTGAGCAGGGCTGAACCACTCCCTCCCGCCAGTCGTGACCACGAACGCTTCGACCATGTCGAACGGGTTGATCCCGCCCGCCAGCATGGGGCCAAGCGGCGTGTAGATCTTCCGGGTAGGTCCGTCGACCGCCGCTGTTACGGGCCCCTCCATATGGATCATGGCCCGCATGACCCGAGCCTCTTCAGCCCCACGCACTACGGCGAGATACTGAAATCCAGCTCGCTCAATTGCTAGTGAGCGACCGCCAGTGTTCCAAACCGTCACCGCAGCCCAGCCTCGGAGAAGGGCGCCGACGGGCTCGACGCGTGAGGTGGAGAAGTTCACCGTGGGGGCCACCGCCAGGCGGCGACGCCCGGCAAGGAACTCACGACGGAGGGCTATCCCCGCTCCCACCGTACCCGTAACTGCTCCCCATAGGGCCAAGGGCTCCATTGGCTGAAGGTTGGCTTCGATGTCGGACGCTGCCTATGATCCTGTTTGTCCGATTGCCGCGCGCACTTTCTCCATTTCTCGCATTCTCAAATCCATCTGGGGCTGGGCGAAGCGCGTGCTGATGGGCGCGGAGGGACCGAGAGCGACGGGATTCGTTATCGAGCTGCCCTGGGACCTTGGTGTTCCCGATGACCACGAGGTTAGCCCGCCGGCTCTCCCTGGGAGTAGGGAGGAGGATCGATGTTGGCTGAGGTTTAGGACTGTCGAGGTGCCTACCCAGTTACCGCTTGCGGCCTCTGATCTTGCGTTCGGTGACCTGTCGGGGGATGAAGCATCCACCGCTTCCGAACGACAGAAACGCGCTGTTGCAGTGAAAAGCTTTATGGAACAGCCCTTTCTCGTTCGAAGAACTGTTGTCGTCGCCTACGCCCAGTGTGAACGCGAGCTTCAGCTCGCAAAGAGCGACGAGATGGCCGAGGCCCTACGTCGCGCCCTCAAGGCGCTTAACGACTTTCTGGTGAGCCTTGGAGTCCTCTTTAATGATCGAGTCCGCCCAATCTCGATTGAGGAGCTACCTCCACTGCTTCCAGTCATGTCGGCCCATCGCTCTGGGAACCTCTTTCGGCATGGACCCAGTCAACTGATCTCCCTTCGCGCTCCCCGTACTGAGACGCAAACGCGTACGACCGAGGAGATGCAGCGGGTCGATCGCATGGTGGCCATCGTCTCGTCGGACGAAGGACTCGCATCCTTCTACGAGATCATTCAGCGGGCTGGTTCAGCTCGCCGCGCAGGCCGTCACCGCGAGGCGGTGAATGACTACGCGACTGCGGGCGAGATCTTCATCACGACCATGTTGAGTGTCGTGGGGGAGAGGCGCGAGACGGAGCCGTCCAAGCTCGAGAACATCCTGGCCGGTCCTTTCAGGGATCGAGCACTTCATCTGTGCCGCGTGCTCGATCTACCCGAAGACCCCGAGGACGGTGACTCGCCGCTGTTCTTCTGGTGGATGCACTGCTACCAGCAACGCAATGGAATCGTCCATCGCGGCGCCGACTCGATGGCTCCGTTTTCGGAGGCCGCTCGGCTCGGGCTTGTCCAACTTGTTGTGGACATCCGGGAGGCGATCCGGCGTGATGACGATCTTGCCGACCTGGGGGCGATGATCCTGTGGGGGCGGCGTATTGATCACACGGGGAAGGGCAGAGACTCAGACCCCGATGCGCCTCCGGCGCTACCTTGATGAAGTAGAGCCTATGGAGTCGACCAAGCTGCAGCAGCGTTGCTCGTAGGTCATCGCTTGCGAAGCACCCCCACAACGCCTGAGTGCTGTTGCCGTCAGAGCGGACTTCGTTTCGCTGCCTCCCAAGTCAAGCCCTCGCCTTCCTCCAATGGGGCGATGTCGGGCTCGATGCTGGGGTCGGCGCCCACGTCAACGAAAATTGTTTTGTCCTTTTCGAGCGGATGTGGTCGACTCCGCCACGAAGCAAGAATGCCCCGCTCCTCATCCCGCACCCAGAATTTAATCTCGCGGCGCTTATTTCGTTTGCGATACCAGCGGTGCCACCTTCCCTCGCTTCGAACGATGGCTGAGAATTCGGTGACTCTGCTCGACGCCTCATCGCGGTACTCATGGAGCGCTTGGCGCATGCCGGCGATGGCTTCGCTGGTAAGCGCACCGGAGTCCAATTGCGACCCTATATCTCGCGGGCGTGTGTGCTGTGGGACTGGGTAGCGACTGACGATGCCGGAGCCAGCCTGATTGACGAGAGCCCGGAGTTCGCGTTCCAGCTGACGATTTCTGTCACCGATCCACCGACGAAGGTTCATGTTGAACTCGATGACCCGAGCATCGTGATCGGCTACCTCTTTCGGGATCTCAAAGTAGCGAAAGCCAACCGCGACGAGGGGACCACCAATCAACGCCGCCAGAACCGGCCCGGCAAGGTTCTCTCCGATGTAATTGAGGACATCGCACATTGCCCCGCGCCTCCTACTGGACGTCTGGGTGACTCGGCCCCAACGGAGAATCGTCCTCAAAGTCTGAGAGGTCGTACTCGATCCATTTACCCGCCGTGTCGTCCCAGGTCCATGCGACAGACTTCTGTCCTTCGAGGTCGAGCTCGGCAAGCTTCGCCCAAGCTTCGTCGGGTAGATCCGTGCGCAGATTGACCTGGGTGCGCCGCTTAGGGTCCTTGAATACGAGCAAACCCTCGGAGGACGGGGGCTGAGAGGGGTATCGCCGTAGATGGTCCTCCTTCAGGGTGCGGAGAAGCCCTTTGGCTCTTTGCCAAGCTTCTTCGCCCTTTGCTTCCACATCTATCCCAGCCCCCTTCAGGAAGCCGTTGATGAAGTCCCCGAGGAAGTAGCCGAATATCCCGATGAATATGGTGAAGCCCGCCCCGTTGCCAATTCCTGGATAGGCGCTCTCGTAGCGAATCTCCACCGGAATACCAGCCTCTGAGAATGCGGCTTCGACCTCGCGGCCTTGCTCCTCGCTCGATCCATAGCCGAGCCACACCTCGATTCTCCGTACCGGCACTCCACGGATGCTAGCTCGGCGAGTGCCCGCAGCCGTTGTCAAATTCCCACCAGATTTATTGACTTTCAGCTCATGGAGCTTCATCTCTGCGAGTCGATGTTCGCTGTGCTTCAAGCGGTCTCTGGTTCATCCAAGCACCCTTTAAACCGAGGGTATGCCCGATCAGGCAGAAATCCGCATGTCTGCCAGCACACCCCGACAATCGCCGAATATCGCCACATATCGAGGTTCGGCGGCGACGAACCAAGGCGGCCGCGAACCCGCTTGCTATGCGGGATTCGCTACCGGCGCCGCCGGCGGGGCCTAATTGTGGTGCCAGCGGTCGCGGGTTCGAATCCCGTCTGCCACCCCTTCGGTTGCCTGCACAGGATATCTACGGGATATCCACCCGCTATACTGCCAGCATGGCAAAGGCGACGAAGGTCCTGGTGACGATTCCCGACGATCTGCTGGTGCGGATCGATCGTGAAAGCGAGAATCTCGGCCAGACCCGCAGCGACTTCCTCCAAGAGGCGGCGCGGCGCCGCCTCGGTTGGCCCGACCCCCTCGCGGTCGACGCGGCGCTCCTGCGCGGCCGCGCCGCCCTGGCCGGACTGGGGAGCTTCGAGTCCGCCGAGGTGATCCGCTCGCAGCGGGAGGCGCGCGATGCCCGCGATCAGCGTCGTTAGCGACGCCAACGTCGTCCTCAAGTGGTTTCACGCCGAAGGCGAGGAGGAAGTCGAGTCCGCCCGGGCGCTGCTCGACGCCCACAAGGAACGGACGGTGGCGCTCTCGGTTCTCGACCTGACTGTCTATGAGGTCGGCAACGCTCTGATGCGAGGCCGCGCCGGCGCCAGCGCCGAGCAGGCGGCAACGGTGATCGAAGCGCTGGCCGAGGTCTGTCCAGCGCTGCGCCCCAGCCCCGAGGAGATGCGGGTCGCGAGCGAGCTGGCCGAGCACCACGACCTGACTCTCTACGACGCCACCTATGCGGCGGTCGCTCAGAGTCACTCGGCTGAGCTGGTGACCTTGGATAGCGCCCTGCTGGACGCAGGGCTCGGCCGCAGGCCGAGCGATCTGACCGAAGCCATCGCCACCGCCGCTCGCGGACGCTCCCTCTAGGAGAAATCCGCATTTCTGCCTGATCGGGCCGACAATCTCCGAATATCCCCCGCACATCGGAGCTTCTGCCCAATTCGCCGAGGACGCGCAAAGCCCGGCACCGCAAAGGCGGCCTTTCTGTGGTGCCGGCGGTCGCGGGTTCGAATCCCGTCTGCCATCCCTCCTCGGGGTGAAGTTCTTCAGCACCGTCGACACGGCGGTCGCAACCGCCGCGACCTCTACAAAGCGCTAGGCGTGGCCTGTGTCGCTCGGCGGATGCGTCCGCTGGGCGGCATAGGTTGCTCGCCATGAAGCTGGCCGGGGGACGCGCATTCGCAGTTGTCGCAGCCCTGCTTGCTGCGCTCGTGTTCTCCGCCGCCGCCGTCGCGGCGCCGAAGCAGCAGAAGCCGCAGCCGGGGACGCTGACCCAGCTCGCCGGCAAGCGCGGCTGCCTGGTCGATCGCTCCTCGAAAGCCGGCACCTGCGGGAAGGCGCGGGCGCTGAATGGGCCTGGGCCGTTCATGGGCTCGCGGGCGATCGCGGTCAGTCCCGACGGCGGGCACGTCTACGTCGCTTCTTCAAAGAGCGACGCGATCGCGATCTTCGCCCGCAACCGGCAGAGCGGCGCGCTGGTTCAGGCAAGGGGCGCGGCGGGTTGTGTCGCTGCCAAAGGCGCCTTTGATTGCGCGACGGCGATTGGGCTCGACGAGCCGAACTCGGTCGCGATCAGCCCCAACGGGCGCAATCTGTATGCGACCTCGCGCGCCGGCAATTCGGTCACGACCTTCACCCGCAACCCGAAAACCGGGGCGCTGCGCCAGCTGCCGCCGCCGCTTGCCGGCTGCATCTCGGGGGCGCCGATCCCCGGTTGCGCTGGCGGCCTGGCCCTGGTCGCCCCCGACGTGGTCGTCGTCAGCCCCGACGGCAACAACGTCTACGTCGGCTCTTTCTTCGGCAACGCGGTCGCCGCCTTCGCCCGCAACCCGTTGACCGGGGCGCTGACGCAGCTGGCCGGCAGCGCCGCCTGCATCGCCGAGGCGACCGCGGGCTGCACGACCGGGATCGCGCTGAAAGCGGTCGAGGGCCTGGCGATCAGCGGCGACGGGAACAGCGTCTACGCCGCCACGGCGCTCTCCAGCGCGGTGGTGACGCTGGCGCGCAACTCCGCCACCGGCGCCCTCGCCCAGGCGAGCGACGGCCTCGACTGCATCGTCGAGAGCGCGCTCGCCGGCTGCACCCTGGGCCGCGAGCTGAGCGGCGCCAACGCGGTCGCGGTCAGCCCCACCGGCAACGGGGTCTACGTCACCTCGCTGTTCAGCAACAGCGTCACCTCCTTCAATCGCAACGGCTCGACCGGGGCGCTGACCCAGCGGGAAGGGACCGGCGGTTGCCTGATCTATCTGCGCTCGGCCGGGTGCTCCTTCGGCCGGGCCCTGGTCGCGCCCGAGGGCCTGGCGCTCTCGCCCGACGGCAAGAACGCCTACGTCGCCGCCTTCGGGACCGGGGCGATCGCCGTTCTCAACCGCGGCAAGGCCGGCTCGGTCGCGCAGAAGCCGGGCACCGCCGGCTGCGTTGCGGTCCGCTCGCCGGATTGCACGCGAGGGCGGGCGCTGAAGGGCGTGAGCTCGATCGCGCTCAGCCCCGACGGCCGTTATCTCTACTCGACTTCGTTCGAAAGCGACGCGGTCGACGTCTTCAGGAGGAACAGATGAGCGAGCGGGACGAGCGACAGGGCGACGAGCAACGGGACGGGCTGACCCGCAAACAGCTGCTCGGGACCGGGGCCGGCGCCGCGGCGGCGCTGCTCGCCCAGGGCACCGGCGTCGAGCGGGCGCTCGGCGCCGGGAAAGGCGGCCGGCGCGACGTCGCCGGGATGAACGTCGTCCTCATCCTCACCGACCAGGAGCGGGCGATCCAGCACTTCCCGCCCAACTGGCTGCGGCAGAACCTGCCGGGGATGCGGCGGCTGCGCCAGCACGGGGTCAGCTTCGAACGCGCCTTCACCAACGCCTGCATGTGCTCGCCGGCGCGCTCGACCCTGATGTCCGGCTACTTTCCCGCCCAGCACGGGGTCAAGTACACGCTCGAGGAAGACATGCCGTTCCCCGAATACCCGCACCAGGTGGAACTGCCGCGGCCGCCGGTGCTGCCGAACCTGGCGACGGTGATGAGGGCGGCCGGCTACAACGTCGTCTACAAGGGCAAGTGGCACTGCTCGAAGCCGGCGCAGAAAGAAAACGCGCAGCCCTCCGACCTCGAGCGCTACGGGTGGACGCGCTGGAACCCGCCCGACGCCGGCGCCAACCAGAGCGTCCCCGAGGCCGGCGGCGGCTTCGTCGACAACGACGGGCGCTTCATGGAATCGATCGGCTCACCGGAGGCGGGCTCCGAGGGCGTGATGCAGTACCTCGGCTCGGCGGCGGCCAAACAGCAGCCGTTCTTCCTGGTGATCTCGCTGGTCAACCCGCACGACGTCCTCTTCTACCCGAGCAAGACCTTCGAAGAAGCCGGCTACGACGATTCCTGGATCCAGGGCGATATCGAGGTGCCGGAGACCAACGGCGAGGACCTTTCGACCAAGCCCTCGGTGCAGGAACAGTTCCTGCGGATCTTCAACCTCACCGGCAAACCGAAGACCAAGGCGGAAAAGCGCGCCTACCTGAACTACTACGGCAACCTGATGCGCTCTTCGGACAACTACATCGTCAACGTCCTCAACAAGCTCGAAGAGGTCGGCCTCTACGACGACACGCTGATCATCCGCACCGCCGACCACGGCGAGATGGGCTTGACCCACGGCGGCATGCGGCAGAAGAACTTCAACTTCTACGAGGAGGCGACGCGGGTCCCGCTCGTCTACTCGAACCCGAAGCTGTTCCCGAAGCCGGTGAGCACCGACGCGATGGTCTCCCACGTCGACTTCCTGCCGACCCTCGCCAGCCTCGCGAAAGCGCCGAAATCGGCGCGGGCGAACTGGCAGGGGGTGGACTACTCGCGGTTGGTCCTGCAGCCGAAGACCGCGCAGCCGGTCCAGGACTACGTCGTCTTCACCTACGACGACTTCCAGTCCGGGCAGGCCAAACCGCCCTACCCGAAACCCCCGAACCACATCGTCGCGATCCGCGAAGGGCGCTGGAAGCTGGCCCGCTACTACGACGTCAGCAAGAAAAACCCGAAGCCGCCGCAGTGGGAGATGTACGACCTGAAGACCGACCCGCTGGAGAAGAAGAACCTCGCCTACGAGGGGTACGAACGCTCCGAGCGCGAGGAGGCCCAGTTCCAGCGGTTGAAACGAAAGCTGGCCCGGGTCGAAAAGACGCGGCTGAAGCCGCTGAAACGCGGCTGAAACGGCGGCCGATCGAGCGCAAGGTCGAGGCCGAGATCGAGCGCCTCTACGCCTGAGCCTTCGGATCCCGGGCTCCGCTACTCGTCATCCCCCGGACCCTGAAGCCAAGCGAGCGCGCGGCGGAGCGGGGCGGCGAGGTCGCCTTTGCGCGCCACCGAGACGCCGCCGAGGTCGAGCCAGTCGCTGAGCAGCCGCAGCTCCGCGGCCAGCTCCTCGGCGACGAGGGGGGTGTCGACGTTCGGCTCGGCGAAGGCGCTGCGGACGCGCAGGACGCCGGCCTGGCGGTCGCTCTTGAGGTCCACCCGCGCGACCAGGCGATCGCCGAGCAGGAAGGGGAGGACGTAGTAGCCGTAGACGCGTTTCGGCGCCGGGGTGTAGATCTCGATCCGGTAGCGGAAGCCGAAGATGCGCTCGGTCCGCTCGCGCGCCCAGACAAGGGAATCGAACGGGGTCAGCAGCGCCCGCGCGGCCGCTGCCCGGCGCAGGCCCGCGGGCCGCTCGGTCGCGAGGTAGGCGGGCTGCCGCCAGCCCTCGACCCTGACCGGGGTCAGGTCGCCGTCCTCGGCCAGCTCGGCGACGCGGGCCTTCGACTCGGCGCGGGGGAGGCGGAAGTAGTCACCGAGATCGGCCTCGGTCGCCACCCCGAGGCGCTTCGCGGCGATCAGGAGCAGCTGCCGCTGCGCCTCCTCCTGCGAGGGGGTCGGCGCCTCGAGGACGTGCCGCGGGAGAACCCGCTCGGGCAGGTCGTAGAGGCGCTCGAAGTTGACCCGCCGCGCCGCGCAGACCTGCCCCGAGAAGAACAGGTACTCGAGCGCGGTCTTCTCTTCGCTCCAGCTCCACATCTCGCCCGGCTCTCGCCGGCGCCCCTTCGCCGCCAGCTCCGAGGCCCGGATCGGCCCCCGCTCCCGCACCATCTCGAGCACGAACTCGAGCAGCTCGGGTTGCTCCGCCGCGATCCGCGCCACGCCTTTCCACGCCAGCGCATCCACCCGGGCCATCCGCCAGCGCAGCAGCGGCTGCAGCTCGACCGGCAGCAGCGAGGCTTCGTGCCCCCAGTACTCGATCAGGTCCCGCCGCCGCGCCCGCGTGGTTCCCCCCTTGCCGTCCTCGTGCCAGGCCAGGCGGTCCAGGGCCTGCCGCGGATACGGACCGAGCCGCGAGAAGACCGGCATGTAGTGGGAGCGGCAGAAGACGTTCACCGAGTCGAGCTGGAGGAGGCCGACGTCGTCGATCGCCCGCCGCAGGTGCCTGGTGTCCACCCGGCCGGCCGGCCGCGGGTGGCCGAATCCCTGGGCGGCGAGGGCGAGGCGCCGCGCCTGCTCGGCGCTGAGGTCGAACTCGGGGTCGGGCGCCATCGATCGATGCGGCTAGGGAGACGCCGGGGAGGCATGGCGCCCCAGCAGTCCCGCGATGCCGGCGACCAGGTAGGCGATCGCCGCGGCCAGCAGGGCGAACTTGCAGGTGGCGAAGATCGTGGCCAGGAGGGGGAAGGCGGATCCGGCGCCGTCGAGGGTGAGCAGGAGGCAGGCGTTCTCGAGGGCGTCGAAGGCGGCGGCCAGGGGACCCAGCCAGATCGCGATGGCGCCGGCTCTGGTGAGCCGGCGGAGGTCGCGGCTTCGGCAGCGGTCGCGGAGGGCGGCGCAGGCCAGGGCGAGGAAGGTGCCGTAGGCCAGCATGAGGGCGTAGTCGATCCAGAGTTGCTCGCGGGCGGCGTCGCGACCGTCCTCGCCCCATTCGGCGAGGATCTCGTCGGCTCGATCCTGGCTGCCGCTCAGCTCGAACGTCACGATGCCGGGGCCGTTCTCCTGCATGCGGTCTTCCATCGGCGACATCGCCCAGAGCAGCAGCAGCGTCGCGATCCCGGCGGCGATCAGTCCCCATCGGCGCATCAGGAGGGGATCATCGCGCAGCCGGCGGCGCTCAGGCGTCGGGATCCACGCCCAGCGTCACCTTCGCCTCGAAGCCGTCCCGGGCGAGGTTGGTGCCGACGGGGGTGAGGGCGAGCGCCGAGCTGGAGCCGCCCTGTTCGCGGAAGATGAAGTCGGCGTCGCGGGGGGTGATTTCGGCGGGGTTGCGGTCGTAGGGGGCGAGGGCGAAGACCCTGGCGTCGTCTCGGTCGGTGGTGAAGAGCTGGCCGGTGTGGGAGACCTGGCCGCCGGTGTGGACCTTGAGGTGGATGTGGGTCGCGCGGCCGGGGTACTGGCCCGGATAGATGGTGGTGAACTCGGCGAGGCCGGCGGCGTCGGTGAGCTGGATGCCGCGCAGGAACGTCTCGCCCTCGCTGCCCTCCGTCGGCTCGCCCGAGTAGACGCCGAGGGCATCGCAGTGCCAGATGTCCACGGCGGCGTCGCGGATCGGCTCGCAGCTGTTGGCGTCGACGACGGTCACCGCCAGCGCAAGCGGCACCCCGGGGCGGTCCTCGACGATGTCCCGCCGGACCCGGCCCAGGTCGATGTAGAAGGGACCTTCCTCCTGCGCGGGCGTCAGCACGCAGTCGGGGACGGTCTTACCGCCGGCTGCCACCGGTCCGGTCGCCTCGTCCCCGTCGGCGCCGCAGGCGTAGAGGGCGACGCTCGCCAACGCCCCGGCTGAGAGCGCCATCATCTCGCGGCGGCGCATCGCTGTCTGGTTCTCGAGCTCGGACACTGGTCAGACCCTCGGTTCGACTTTAAGAGGGTTGCGCCGGCGGGCACAAGGATCTACGGTCACCTCATGAGCGATGGCAAGGAGTTCAAAGGCCTGATGCGGGCAGGGATGTTCATCGTCGACGAGCAGGGGGCCGAAGAACTAAGGGCGGCCCACGAAGAGCTCCTGGCGCGAATAGACGAGCTCGAGGCCGAGTCCATGAAACGGTCCGCCGAAACGGGCGAGCCCACCGAGCGGGTCTTCTTCGGCATCTACCACAAAGAGCACCGCCCGAGCAACAACTGAGCTCAGCGCAGCTCGTCGAGCGAGGCGACCTCGAGGTCGAAGGGCTCGTCCGCCGCGCGGCGGCGGCGGTAGGGGGAGACGGTGACGCGGTGGGTCTCGCCGCAGGGGCAGGGGACCTCGATCGGGCTGGTGTCGGAGGAGGGGTCGGTATCGACTTTGAGGCGGCGGAGCTGGCCGGTCGGCTTGCAGCCGAAGGAGATGACCCAGCCGTAGTCGGGTCGCTCGCCGCGTTTTCCTCGTCGAGGGGGGCTTGGCATCGGCCTATCTTCCCGCAGCGAGCGGCGTCGGTCTGCGCGCCAGCAGCTTGACCAGGAGGAGGCCGAAGACGAAGCCGCCGACGTGGGCCATGTAGGCGACGCTTTCGCCCGCCACGTCGGGGGCGGTGACCTGGCCGATCGCGGGCAGGAACTGGAGCAGGAACCAGGCGGAGAGGACGACGAAGGCGGGCAGCGGGGCGACGATGTAGAAGACGAGCGTGTAGACGCGGGCGCGCGGGTGGAGCAGGAGGTAGGCGCCGAGGACGGCGGCGACCGCCCCGCTGGCGCCGATCGTCGGCACCGTCGAGGAGGGGTCGATCAGGGACTGGGCGTAGACCGCCGCGGCGCCGCCGGCGAGGTAGAAGAGGAGGAACTTCACCCGCCCCATCGCGTCCTCGACGTTGTTGCCGAAGACCCAGAGGAAGAGCATGTTGAAGATGATGTGGAGGAAGCCGCCGTGCATGAACATCGAGGTGAGGATGGTCAGGTACCAGGGCGGCGCGTCCAGCGGTTCGGGCGCCGGGATCGTCGCCCGGTTCTGCTGGTGCAGCGCCACCGCCTCGCTGAACTCCTCGGTGCCGCGGCAGACGACCGCCGCTTCGGCTTCGGCCGGCGCGACTTCGGCCGCCCCGAGCTCGCACTCCGCCCCGGGGTTGAGCAGGCGATAGGGGATCGCCCCGTATTCGATCGTGTTCGCCGTCCGTTCGCTGATCACCGGGTAGGCCGCCGAGTGCGGCTCGCTGTCGGAGAAGCTGAGCTGCCAGGCGAAGACGGCGACGCAGGCGAGGATCAGCGCCACCGTGACGATCGGAAAGCGCTCGGTCGGGATGTCGTCCTTGAGCGGGATCACTCCAGGGGAGCATTACCCATGGGGTGCGATTTCAACGGTGGTGGTCCCGCCGGGGCTAGCAGTCGAAGAGGCGATCGAGGCGATCGGCCTTGACGACGTCGTGGCCGTCGCCGCAGCGGACGACGTCACGGGCGCCGTCGCGGACGCGGATGCGGTCATCGCCATCGCCGGCGCCGATGTCGTCGCGCCCCGGGCCGCCGACGATCAGGTCGGAGCCGTCCATTCCGGCGATGGCGTCCTGGCCGCGCCCTCCGTACATGCAGTCTTCGCCCCCGTAGCCGCGCAGCGCGTCGCTGCCGCCGCGGCCGCGGATGACGTCGCCGCCCTGATGGAAGCCGCCGTAGTCGTCCCTGCGATTGGAGCCGGTAAAGGTGTTGAGCGGCGCGCAGCGCTGCGGGGAGGGAGGCATGACCTCGATGCTGAGGGTGAGCCGTGAGTTCTCGAGCACTTTCGTCGCCATCTCGGCGGTGCCGCCGAAGACCGGCGCCGGATCCCAGAGCAGCGCGGTGTCGTATTCGTCGGTGTAGGGGGCGAGTAGGGTCGCCCGCGTCGCCTGGCGGCTCGCGCCTGAGATCTGCAGGCCGAAGGTCTGGTCTCCCTGGATCGGTAACTGCTCGCTGAAGGTGCTCACCCCGTTGCGGCGGAAGCCGCGCTGCGGGCTGCCGAGGTCGATCGCGCGGCGCCCCGCGAAGGCGCCGCCGTAGGCGTGGGGGTCCTGGACGACCAGGCGCATGCCTTCCGGCACCGAGCCGCCGAGCCTGACCGACCAGCTGGTGACGATCCCGCCCGGCGGCGAGAAGGGCGTGCCGTTGCCACCCAGCGCCTGTGCCACCACACAGGAGCTCCCCTCCGCGCAGCTCACCGTCTTCGTCGGCGTCAGTGCCTCGAGGTCGCTGCCGACGGTCTCGGCGCCGGCCGGGGCGGCGAGGAGCAGGGCTATGAGGACGACGAGCAGGGCGATCACGTGGTCATGTCTACCACTCGCGCCCGTCGCGAATCCAGTCGGAAGGGAGCTAGTGGATCTGGACGTTGCCGCCGATGATGGGCCCGGCCTGCCCGGCTTCGTAGCCGGGGGCGAGGGTCAGCTCGAAGCGGTCTTCGCGACCGGGCTCTCCCGCGTCGACGAGGCGGAGCCGGAAGCGCTGCTGGACGCCTTCGACCTCGACCTTCCCCCAGATCCAGGCGACGTCGTCTTCAACGTAGATCGCTTCGATGATGTCGGTGTGGAGGTTCAGGCCCGTTGCGTGGTCCTGGTACTCGAGGGTGCCGCGCGGGTTGCCGCGGCGGGTCATGAACTCAAAGCCCGCGGTAGCGAACCCACCTGGGACCGCGATCCGGATGCCGCCGGTCACCTTGCCGGGGGTGCTCTGCGTGAAGAAGTGGAGTGGCAGTTCGGTGGTTTCGCACTCTTCCACGGTGACTTCCTTGACGATCGCGAAGCGGCCTTCGACCAGGACCGCGTCGGGATCGGTGGTGAAAGCGCCCTCGGGAAGGAAGGCGACGACGCGGTAGGTACCCGGCAGCAGTTCGTCGAAGTCAGGGGCGCCGGTGGTGGTGCGCGGCAGCGAGGGTTCGTTCTCGAGGATGCCCGGAACCGACACCTCCTCGAGCCTCACTTCGAGGCCGGCAAGGGGATCACCGGTCGAGTCGTCGATCGGTTCGACCGCAACCTCCCCGAGGCAGACGTTGCCGAAGTCCGCGCCTTCCACCACCTGACCGCTGATGACGGTGTATTTGAAGTTGCCGGACCCCGTTGGGGCGGTCTGGCGCCAGCCGGTCTGGAGGAGCTCGCCGACCGTGTAGGTCCCGGGGCGAACGCTGAAGGAGAAGCTTCCGTCGGTCGCGGTGGAGCGTTCTTCGCCGTTGGAGAGTTGAATTCCCCAGTTCGGCAGCGCTTTCTCCGCTTCCCCCCAGGTGCCGTCCACGTTCGAGTCGTCGAACTTGTGACCCGCGATCGTCGCCGGTCGCCAGTTGCCGAAGTCGTTGCCCCCGTAGGTGGCGTCGCCGGCGCCGTAGGGGACGGTGAGGGCGGCGGGTGCCTCTTCCTGGTGCCAGCCGGATTTCTGCGCCTCTTTCAGCGTGTACGTACCGCCTCCGATCGGCAGTTTGTCCGCGTCGAGGCGGAAGGAGTAGGCGCCGCCGGCGCCGGTGCTCGTCGAGGCGACGTGACTCCCGTTGTAGAAGAGCTGGATGGTCCAGCCGGAGAGGCCGGGCTCACCGGGATCACGGTCGCCGTCGGCGTTAAGGTCCTCGTACTTGACGCCGCTGATCGTCGGCATCGGGGAGTCCTTGTCGCCCGAGTTGGCGGGGCTCCAGTTGCCGCAGATGTCGGACATGAAGGTGTCGCCCCACTTGAAGCCCGTCAGCGGACCGGTAAGGACGTCGGCGCGCATCGACCCCGGCGCGCCGTATTTGACGGCACCGCAGTAGGAGGGCCCACCGGCGACGGGTATCTGCACGCTTCCGCAGCCCGTCCATCCCCGCCCCGCCATGTACTCGTCGCCCACCGAGGTGTGCGGCGCCCAGGTGAAGAAGTTGCGATCGAACCCGTGCCCTTCGTAGAAGCCGATGTAGGGCGAGGAGAGGAACAGCTGACGCGGGATCACCGCGCCCGGGGCGGTCTCGATGATGAAGGTCGCCCGTAGGGTGGGGCTGGTCTCGTTCTGCATCGCCGCCTGGTCGACCCACGGGAAGGCCGCCGAAGCGCTGGCGGGTGCGAGCGCGCCCACTCCGAGAACGAGAGAGGCCAGTGCCAGTGCCCCCTTCGCGCCGGCGTGCCGGAGCACCTGTGCAAATGATCCATTCCCCTGCATTGCGCGGGTACCGTATTGGTAATAGAGAAGTTTTGCTTTCCGGTCGCAGGGCTAGGGAGTGCCGGAGCGCTGCCTGCCGAGCAGGGGCCAGGCGAGGATCGCGCCGAGGAAGGCGACGATCGCCGCCACCGCCAGCACCGCCTGCAGCCCGTCGACGATGCCGGCCCGGGGGTCGAGCGCGCCCTCGAAGCGGTGCTCGAAGATCGCCCCGAGGCCGGCGATCCCGATCGCGATCCCGAGCTGGCGGAAGGTGTTGTTGATCCCCGAGGCGAGGCCGCTGCGCTCGACCGGCAGCACGCTCACCATCGCCGCCGCCAGCGCCGGGCTGATCACCCCGATCGCCAGGCCGCCGACGAGGAGGCCGGGAAGCAGCGCCGTCCACTCGCTGTCGACCTCGACCGCGCGCATCAGCAGCAGCCCGATCCCGATCAGCACCAGGCCGGCGGTGAGCGGCACCCGCAGCGGCCAGCGGTTGGTGAGCCGGCCGGAGATCGGGGCGACGACGACGAGCACCAGGGTCAGCGGCAGGATGCGGAGGCCGGTCTCGGTGGGGGAGAGGCCGAGGACTTCCTGCAGGTAGATCGCGAGGAAGAGGAGGAGCGGGTAGAGCGCGACCGACTGGGCGAAGGCGACCAGCGCGGTGCCGGTGAAGGCGGGGATGCGGAACAGCGAGAGTGGCAGCATCGGCGCCTCGGCGCGGCGCTCGACCGCGACGAAGGCCGCGAGCAGGGCGGTAGCGCCGAGCAGGGAGCCGGCGATCGGGAGGCTGCTCCAGCCGTCCTCGTTGCCGCGGATAAGGCCGTAGGTGGCGAGGAAGCAGGCGCCGCCGAAGGTCGCCATCCCGGCGAGGTCGAGCGGGCGCGGCCGCTGCTCGCGGGACTCCGGCAGCGAGCGCAGGGTGAGCCAGGTCAGCAGGCCGCCGAGCGGCAGGTTGACGAGGAAGATCCAGCGCCAGTCGAGCTCGTCGGTGAGGACGCCGCCGACCAGCGGGCCGATCGCCAGCGCGGCGCCGGTGACGCCGCCCCAGACGCCGAGGGCGAAGCCGCGCTCGGCGTCCTGGAACTCGTTGGCGAGCAGCGCCAGCGAGGAGGCGAACATCGCCGCGGCGCCGATGCCCTGGGCGGCGCGGGCGAGGTCGAGGAAGAGCGGCGAGCTCGCCAGCGCGCAGAGCGCCGAGCAGGCGGTGAAGATGACCAGCCCCCAGGCGAAGACCGCGCGCCGGCCGATCCGGTCGGCGAGGGCGCCGGCGCTGAGCAGCGTCGCCGCCAGGGTCAGCGCGTAGGCGTCGATCACCCACTGCATCTCGCCGAAGCTGGCGTCGAGGTCCTCGCGGATCGCCGGCAGGGCGACGTTGACCACGGTCACGTCCAGCAGCAGCATCGCCGTCGCCGCTGAGACGACCAGCAGGGTTATCCACCGCTCCCGGTTCACGGCGGGGAGCCTCTCACGGGAGACGTTCGACTAACGGCCCGGGCGTAGGTATGGTCAGCATCGACTGATCAACTGTCGCTTGGGCGCTGGATAAGGGCTGGCGCGGGCGGGGGCAGGCGGTCTTGTCTTGGAGGAGAGCATCATGAATTGGAGGCGCATTTCCGCAGTTATCTGCGTGGCGGTTTTCTGCCTCGCGCTCGCCAGCCCCGCGATCGCGGTCAAGTACGTCGCGCTGGGGGACTCGTACTCGTCGGGCACCGGCACGCGCACGTTCTACGAATCGAATTGCCAGCGGTCGGTGTACGCGTACCCGCACCTGCTGCGCAACGCACACCCGACCTGGACCTTCGTCAACGCGACCTGCGCGGGCGCGCGGACGGGTGACGTGCTCAACACTCAGGTGAACAGCGTCACCTCTGACACCAACTGGGTCACCTACACGATCGGCGGCAATGACGCCGGCTTCTCGAGCGTGATCACCGAGTGCGCGCAGCCGTCGTGGGCGTCGAACTGCGACGGCGCGATCAACACCGCGCAGTCCTACATCGCCAACACGCTGCCGGGCCGGCTCGACCTGGTCAACAACGCGATCAAGTCGCGCGCCCCGAGCGCGAAAGTGATCGTGCTCGGCTACCCGCGCCTGTTCAACGGCACCGACTGCAACGCGCTCACCTGGTTCAGCGGCAGCGAGATGACGCGACTGAACCAGACGGCCGACCAGCTGCGAAGCGTGATCAGCGCCGCGGCCACGCGGGCGGGAGCGAACTTCGTCTTCCGCGACGTGATCCCGGCCTTCGTCGGTCACGCCGTCTGCGACGGCGGCGGCGGCTCCTCGACCGAGTGGATCAACGGCCTCTCGAACCCGGTCGGCGAAAGCTACCACCCGAAGGTCAGCGGTCACGCGAGCGGTTACTACCCGGCGGTGAAAGGGGTTACGGGTTAAGCGGCTTGGTGTCGGCGCGGGAGGCTTTGCCGGCCTCCCGCGCCACCGCCACCGCCTCGGCGCGGGTGTTGACGCCGAGGCGGTGGTAGACGTGCTCGAGATGCTTGCGCGCGGTCTGCGGGCTGATGAAGAGGTCGGCGGCGATCTGGTTGGTGCTCCGCCCCTGGCAGAGCAGGTGGAGGATCTCGGCCTGGCGGCGGGTCAGTCCGAGGGGTCGCAGGGACTCGGCCTCGACCACTCGCTCCTCCTCCAGCACCAGCAGCGAGCCGGCCGGGTTCGCGGGGGCCTCGCGCACCGTCAACCGGCCGCGGTCGCCTTCCACGCGGAGCGGCGCCGGTCCGAGCGCGGGCGCGCTCGCGCGCCACTCGACGATCTCCGCCGGCAGCGAGGCGCCCCCTGCGTCAGGGAAGTAGGCGCGCAGCAGCTCCAGCGCCGCGCCGCTGGCGGTGGCGATGATGCCGTCGGGCCCCAGCTCCAGGACCGCGGTGTCGCTCTCTCGCAGTCCGCGCTCGAGGGTCGCGATCAGCGCTCCCATCTGCTCGCGCTCCAGGGCGCGCGCGTAGGCGCGGGTGAGGTGGGGGCGGAGCAGTTCGAGCAGGAGCCGGTCGCGCTCGCTGAAGCTGCGGCGGCTGCGGTTCATCGCGATCCCGATCACCATCGGTCCCGGCAGTCCGAAGGCGATCTGGTCCTCGGCGTCGAGCAGCCGGTAGAGCTCGTCGTAGAGCTCGAGCGAGTGGAACTCGCGGCGGCTGAGGAAGTCGGAGATCTTGAAGGTGCGGTCGTCGCCGTTGGCCTGCACGCAGATCAGCGGGTGCTGGTGGGCGAGGCGCGAGAGGGCCTCGCCGGCGATCTCGAGGGGCGGG
Organism: Solirubrobacterales bacterium; assembly: GCA_035765335.1. Lineage (GTDB taxonomy): Bacteria > Actinomycetota > Thermoleophilia > Solirubrobacterales > 70-9 > VAYN01. Next base: position 108,233 of record DASTXV010000016.1, on the reverse strand, counting down.
TCGGGGTAGGTGAGGACGAGCGATTCCTCGCCCCCGGGGTGGACCTCGTTGTAGCCGACGAGGTCGCAGGGGACGAGCTTTTCGAGCCCCGGCAGGATGCCGCTGCGGAACGAGTCCAGGTCCGCGAACGAGTGCGCCTCGTCGACGAAGGCGAGGACCGCGTGCAGATCCCGCGCGGGCAGCTGGGGCATGGAACCGTGAGTCTATGCCCGCAGAATTACGGCAAGTTCCGTATTCCAATTCGGCAGGTACCCAAATACGGTCGCGCCACATATGAGGCCGCCCACCAGTCAATCCGACGGCCGCCACCGCTTCGGGCGCTGGGCCGCGTTGGTCGCGATCGTGGCGGCGTTCGCTCTGCCCTCGAGCGCGTCGGCGGCCTCGTGTCCAGTCACTCCCGGCGTCTTCGCCACCGCCTGGATCGGCGGCAGCGGCAGCCTCCACAACGACGCCAACTGGACCAACGGCACCCCGAGCGGGTCGTGCGACGTCTCGATCGCCGCCGCCGGCGACTACACGGTCTCGATGACCGGCGGCGCCAACGCGAAATCGCTGACCCTCGGCGGGGTTGGCTCGACGCCCCACCTCGTCATCTCCGACGAGAGCCCGAACACGAACTTCGACGCGCAGCCGGCCGGGATCACGATCGCCGCCGGAGCCTCGGTGACGCTCACCTGCCAGGTGGGCGGCTGTCCAGGAGGGGGGCCGGACATCTACAGCGGGCCCAGCCCCTTCGCCAACGCCGGGGTGATCACGGTCGACGCGAACACCGGCGGCGGGGCTGGGGTGGGAGGTCAGATCACCAACACCGGCACGCTGAGCTTCGCGAAAACCGCCTCGCTGGGCGGCAAAGTGACGAACCAGGGCTCCATCCTGATCGCCGACGGCGCCACGGTCACCAACTCCGGCAGCTCCTGCGGCGACACCGGCGCCCTGGTGAAAAACGACACGGGCGGCTTGATCGACGGAGAATCGACCGGTCTTCTCAGCGTCAGGAACTTCGAGCAGGGCGCCGGCACCACCAGGGACGTGACGATCCCCTGCGGCGGCACCCTCGACTACACCGGCGGCGGGCCGAGCGAAATCCGCGCCACCGGCGGCTTCAACCTGATCGGCGAAATGCAGGCCGGCCAAGCGCTGACGATCAGCGCCGAGGGCAACAACACCAATGCGGTGCTGCAGAGCAACTTCACCAGCAAAGGCTCGATCACCCTCACCTGTCCCGCGTCGCCGGGCGAATGCAACGGCGGCGCCGGTGGCGGCGCCGGCTTCAACGTCAACGACAAGGACTTCGTCAACGCCGGCACGTTCACCGTCGCCGCGGCCTCGGGCACCGGCGCCAGCCTCGGCGCCAACCAGGATGGAACGATCGTCAACACCGGGACGCTGCAGTTCAACCAGAGCGCCTACCTGGGTGGGCCGGTGACGAACAAAGGCCCCCTCAACATCGCCAGCGGAAAGGTCGTCACCAACCAGGGCGGCTCCTGCGGCGACACCGGGGCCTCGGTCAAAAACGACACCGGCGGCTCGATCAACGGCGCCGGCTCGGGGTTCCTCAGCGCGCGCAACTACGAGCAGGGCGACGGCACCACCAGCGGCACCCTGCCGGTGCAGATCCCCTGCGGCACTCTCAAATACACCGGCACCGGAGCCAGCGTCGTCCTCGCCAACGCCGCCATGACCGGCAACATCGCCGGCGGCCAGACGCTGCGGATCGCCGGCCAGGTCAACAGCGGCGCCTTCACCAATGCCGGCACGATCGTCTTCGACCAGAGCTCGGGCAGCCCGACCCTCAACACCGGCACCGTCAACAACACGGGCAAGATCGAACTCGCGGGGCCGTCACCCAACACCTCGAGCGTGACCGGCGGGCAGCTCGAACAGACCGGCGCCGGGGCGGAAATCGTCGTCCCGAGCGGGACCAAACTCAACCCCGGGGCGCCGCTGCTGCTGAAAGCCGGCACGCTCCGCGGCGCCGGCACGATCACCGGCTCGGTCGAAAACACCGGCGGGGTCGTCAAACCGGGCGAGAGCCCCGGCACCCTGACCTTGGGCGGCAGCTACGTCCAGGGACCCGGCGGTCGTCTCGAGATCGAGATCGACGGCACCAAAGTCGGGCAGTTCGACGTCCTCGCCGTCGGCGGCGTCGCCACGCTCGGCGGCACGCTGGAGCTGGTCCCGTTCGGCAACTACGCGGACTCCTCGGCGATCGGCGACAGCGTCGCCTTCCTCACCTACGGTGGCACCGTCGTCAACCAGTTCGCCTCGACGACCGTGACCCCGTCGCTGTCCTGCGGGAAGGCCTTCTCCACGAGCAACGACACCGGCGCCAAAGCGCTGAAGGCGACGGTCGTCAGCGGCGGCACGGCGTGCCCGAGCAATACGACGCCGGCGTCGCCTCCTCCTCCGCCACCGCCCGTTCCGGTTCCGGATACGAAGCTCGGCAAACGCCCTGCCACCAAAGTGAAGACCAAGCAGGCGAAGGCGAAAGTGAAGTTCACCTTCTCCGCCACCGTCGCCGGCTCGACCTTCCAATGCAAGCTCGACAAAGGCGCCTACAAGGCCTGCGCCTCGCCGAAGACCTACAAAGTCAAGCCCGGCAAGCACACCTTCTCGGTCCGCGCCGTCGGACCCGGCGGCACCGACGCCACCCCCGCGACCTTCAGGTTCAAGGTCGTCAAACAGAAAAGCTGAGCGCTTTTCGGCGCTTGACTTTAGGTATAGGCCAAGCGCGTCGGGGTCGAATGGCTTTGCAACTGGGGGAGGGGGATGTGAAAGCCCCCTCAGTGTCCCCTGGGCCGCAGGGCGCAGCTATATACGAGGCTTGTAGTCACCTCTATGGCAATTCGGGTTCGGGAGCGATTGGCTCTACGGGTCTTGAGTTCATCTCTACAGACCCCCTACGCCTCGCTCGGAAGGGCCCTCAGATTCCTTCGGGATGAGGCGGGGATGTCCCAGGACGAAGTCGCCTACATCAGCGACATTGGATCCAGCTATATCTCAAATCTGGAGAACGGCAAGGTCAATCCCACCTTCAGCACCCTCAAGCGTCTTGCCAGGGCTCTCGAGGTCGACTGCTCGAAGATCTTGACTCTCGAGGAGATTTTCGCCCGGGGCGCGGAGCTGGCCAAGTCGGAGCCTCTCAAGTCGCGGTAGAGCTTATGGCCCCCATGGGGCACAAAAGCTCTGCCGCGGTGGAGCGCCTAGACCGCGGCGCGCTCCCCGGTTGCCGCGACCACCTTCTCGGCCAGGGGGGCCGGGACCTCTTCGTAGCGCTCGAGCTCGAGGGTGTACTCGGCGCGGCCGCCGCTGATCGAGCGCAGGTCGGGGGCGAAGTCGAGGACCTCGGCCATCGGGACCTCGGCCTTGATCTCGCTCATCGAGCCTTTGGCCTCGATCCCGAGGGGGCGGCCGCGGCGGGAGTTGAGGTCGCCGATCACGTCGCCGACGACGTCGTCGGGGCAGCTGATGGTCAGCTTCACGATCGGCTCGAGGAGGACCGGGTCGGCGGCGGCCATCGCCTCCTTGAAGGCCATCGAGCCGGCGAGTTTGAAGGCCAGTTCGGAGGAGTCGGTGTCGTGGTGTTTGCCGTCGACGAGGCGGACGCGGACGCCCTTGACCGGGTAGCCGGCCACGGTGCCGTGCTGCATCGCTTCGGCCACGCCCTTCTCGACCGCGGGGATGAAGCCGCCGGGGATCGCCGCTCCCTTGATCTGGTTGACGAACTCGAGCACCTGGCCGTCCTCGGCCGGCTCGATCTCGATCGCGCAGTCGGCGAACTGGCCTTTGCCGCCAGTCTGCTTCTTGTAGCGGGCATGGGCTGAGGCCGGCGCGCGGATCGTCTCCAGGTAGGGGACCCGCGGCGGGTGCAGCTCGATCTCCGCCCCGAAGCGGCTCTTCATCCGCTCGACCAGGACCTCGACGTGGACCTGGGTGAGGCCGGCGATGATCTGGTCGCCGGTCTGGGGGTCGCGGTGGACGTCGAGGGTCGGGTCCTCCTCGCTCAGACGCCGCACCGCCGTCGCCGCCTTCTCCTCGTCCCCCTTCGTCTTCGGCTCATACGAGAACGCCATCACCGGCGCCGGCAGCTCGAGAGGGCGGACGGCCAGGTCGCGCTGCCCGTCGCAGAGGACGTCGCCCGCGCGCGTCTCCTTCAGCTTGGCGACGGCGCCGATGTCGCCGGCCCCCAGCTCGGGGACCGGCTTCAGATCTTTTCCCAGCGGCTGCCCGATCTGGCCGATCCGCTCCTTCTGCTGGCGGGTCACGTTGACCGCCTGCGAGTCGGAGCGCAGGGTGCCGCTGTAGACGCGGAAGACGTTGACCCGGCCCGCATACGGATCGGCGGTGGTCTTGAACACGTAGGCGACCAGCGGCCCGTCCTCGTCGGGGGCGACCGCGACCGCCTCGCCCTCGCCGTCGAGCGCCGTCAGCGCCCCGCGCATCCGCGGCGAGGGCAGATCCTCGACCAGCGCGTCGAGCAGCCGGTTGGTCCCCAGGTTCCTGGTCGCGACGCCGCAGGTGACGGGGAAGAGGTGGCCCTCGGTGACTCCCTTCTTCAGCGCCGTGACGATCTCCTCGTGGTCGATCTCCTCGCCTTCGAGGTAGCGCTCCATCAGCGCGTCGGAGTTCTCGGCGACCTCGTCCATCAGCTTCTCGCGGTACTCCTCGGCCTGGGGGAGGAGCTCGTCGGGGATCGGCACCCGCTCGGCGCCGCCGCGCTCGCTGCTCGCGTAGACGAAGGCCTCCATGTCGATCAGGTCGATCACCCCGCGCACCTCGTGCTCGGCGCCGATCGGGATCTCGGTGGCGACCACGTGCGGTCCGAAGGCCGCCTTCAGCGAGTCGAGCGCGGCGAAGAAGTCGGCCCGCTCGCGGTCGAGCATGTTGACGAAGACGAGGCGGGAGAGGCCCTCTTCGTCGGCGCGCCGCCAGAGCCGTTCGGTCTGGACCTCGACCCCGGCGACGGCGTTGACGACGACGACCGCCGAGTCGGCGGCGCGCAGGGCCGCGGCGGCGTCGGCGACGAAGCTGGGGTCGCCCGGCGTGTCGATCAGGTTGATCTCGCGGTCGGCGTGCTGGAAGCAGGAGACGCAGGCGTTGATCGAGAGCTTGCGCGCCTGCTCGTCGGGCTCGTGGTCGGAGACGGTCGAGCCGTCCTCGACGCTGCCGAGCCGGTTGACCGCCCCGGCCTCGTAGAGCATCGCCTCGTGCAGGCTGGTCTTGCCGCAACCGCGATGGCCGATCAGAGCGACGTTGCGAATCCGATCTGCAGCCTTGTGCGACATGTATCGAAGGTACACCCATAGGCAAGGAGTGTGCCCTAGAAGAAATGCATCCAGGGAAATGTACATTTACATATATGTACAATGCTTCGGATGTACGACTCGAACCCACAACTGAGAGTCAACCCAGGAGGGATGCTTTCTCCCGGCCAGGTCGTCGGCCGCGATGCCTTCATCGACTCGATCTGGCGGCGATTGGACCAGCAGAGTGTCCTCCTGACCTCTGAGCGCCGCATGGGGAAGACCTCGGTGATGAGGAAGATGGCCGAGGAGCCGCCTCTGCGAACCTGCTCGGTAAAGCGGAGCCTGCAGGGGATCAACACCCCCGAGGAGTTTGCCCGGGCCCTGGTTGCGGACGTCGAATCCAGTGCGCCGGGGGTTCTTTCCAAGCCTTTTCTGAAGCGACTCCGCAGCGCCGGCGTGAAGAAGCTCGGGGCTAAATCGGTGGAAGTCGAGTTCGAGCCGGCCACGACTGAAGCCTGGAAGGACGTTGTCATCGAGACCTTCGGGACCATCGAAGCCGGGATCGACGAAAGGGTCGTCTTCTTCTGGGACGAGCTCCCCCACATGGTCTCGGCGATCGAGGGGAAGCGTGACGCCGGAACGGCTCGGGACGTTCTAGACGTGCTCCGCTACGTCCGCGAGACCCACGCCTCGGTTCGGATGGTCCTCAGCGGTTCACTCGGCATTCACCACGTCGTCGACCAGTTGCGGCTGCAGGGCGGAAACTGGGCCCCGACCAACGATGTCGCGCTGGCCGACGTCCCGCCCTTGGAGAGCGAGGACGCTACATACCTGGCCAGGGAGCTGCTTCGCAACGAGGGGGTCGAGTGCGAGGACGAGGAGGTCCTCGCCGAGACGATTGCCATGGAGGTGGATCGGGTCCCGTATTACATTCACCACACGATCGCCCGGCTGCAGCAACGCCAGGAGGCGGAGGGCGGCCCTGCGGGGGAGGGGGCGGTGCGGGAGATCGTCGAGGGGACCCTGATTGACCCGGCCGACCCGTGGCAGCTCAAGCACTACGTCGACCGGGTGCCGGTGTACTACCCCGGCGATACCGAGCTCGCCTACGCGGTGCTGGACGTCATAGCGGAGGAGGACGGCGGTCGCTCGCAGGAGGAGATGGAAGCGCTCCTGGCCGCGCGAGTGGAGCCGCCGCCGCCGGATCGTCTCCATGGCCTGCTCGAGTTGCTCTGCAAGGACCATTACCTGGAGCTGGGCTACCGGTTCAGGCTCGAGCTCGTCCGTCGGGCCTGGCAGGCACGGAGGCCGCCGCGATGAGCGACGTCGTCCCCCTTCTCAAGTTCACCCCCTCCGCCCAGGATCCGCAGGTCCTGGAGACGATCACGGTCCAGCGCGAGCCACTGGCCCAGAGGTTGGTGGAGATCATCCGCGACGCCGAGGGCGCAAGGCACCAGCTCCTGATCGGCCCCCGCGGGATCGGCAAGACCCACATCCTCTCGCTGGTCGCCAACCGGGTCCGTACCGAAGCCGGCGCCGGCTCCATCACCCTCGCCTGGATGGAGGAGGACCCCTGGGGGATTAGCTCCTACGAGAAGTTCCTCGCCGCGATCCTCGCCGGAATCGCCGAGGAGAGGTCCGATTCGGAGCTGCAGGCCCGCGCCGACGAGCTGCATGCGACCCGCGACGAGAGCGGCCGCCAGGGCGAGGAGGCGCTGCGGGAGGCGGTGGGAAGCTCGCGGCTCGTGCTGCTGGTCGAGAACCTCGACGACGTCTTTCGGCGCATCGGCGAGAACGGGCAGGAACGGTTCCGGGCCTTCGTCGAAGACTGGCAGCAGCTGCTGATCGTGGCGACCGCCCAGCAGTTGTTCGAGGGAGTGCAGCTCCACGAATCGCCGTTCTACGGATTCTTCGCGATCACCCGCCTGGAAGAGCTCAGTCTCGACAGCGCCGCCGAGCTGATGCGGCGGATCGCCGAGCTCCGCGGAGACGAGGATCTGGTCCGCTTCCTGCGCTCAGACGTGGCCAGAGGCCGGCTGGCCGCGGTCGAAGCTCTTGCCGGCGGTCATCCGCGGATCTGGCTGCTGCTCTCGGGCTGCGTCTCGATCGACGCGATTGACGCGCTGGTCCCTCTGTTCCTGGAAGCGCTCGACGACCTCACGCCCTACTACCAGGACCGGCTGCGCGAACTCGGCATCCAGCAGCAGGAGCTGGTCGTCCTGCTGAGCGAGGCGGGCGGCGCGCTCAGCAACCGCGCTCTCGCCGAACGCAGCGGCATCGCCCAGAACCAGGTCGCGACGATTCTGGGCCAGCTTGCAGAGCGCGGCTACGTGCGCCGCGCCGAAGTCCCGGAGGAGATCGCCTCCGGCGACGCGAGGATGAGCTACTGGGAGCTGCGCGAGCCGTTGATGAGGCTCTGCCTCGACGTCAAGCAGGCGCGCGGCAAGCCGCTGCGGATGGTGGTCGAGTTCCTTCGTGCCTGGTACGGGCCGCGGCTGCTGGACGAGCTCGTCGCGCTGCCGCCCGGTGCCGAGCTGGCGAGCACCTACGTCAGTGAGGCGTTCAGGACCCTGCCAGACGTCCTTTCGGACGAGGAGCTTTTGCGCGGAAGTCCAGAGGAGATTTTGGCCAGGGCGGAGGTGGGTCTTGCGGCGGATCCGAAGCGACGGGAGCTGCAAGTGGCGAAGGCGAGTGCCCTGCTGATGAAGAGGCGCTATGCGGAGGCACGGGATGTTCTAGAACCCTTGGTCTCTTCGGCGGAAACGACTCGACCCCAGCTTGGCCTGGAGATCCAATTGATTGCTGCCAAGAAGGGTCTCGGGGAATCGGTAGACGAAGAGTCGATGGTCCGAACCCTGTTGGAGCTGTCGGAGGCGCAGCCCGATGTGCTCGCCGTCCAGGAGTTTGTAGCCAGCGGGCTGAACATCATCGATCGTCATGAGGAGGCCTTGGACGTATTTGAACGCGCAATCGAGCTCGGCTCCGAAAGCGTTGGCCTGCTGGCTGTTTACGGTCGCTCTCTGGCTGCAATCGATCTTCTGGATCAGGCGCTGGAGGTTCTCGAGCGCGCTCTTGAGCTGGACCCGAATGACTTTGAGGCTAATGCCGTGCATGGCTTCGTCCTCAGTCGGAGTGGCAGACCGGAGGAGTCGCTTGAAGCTTTTGGCAGGGCGATTGAACTCGCGCCTCGCAACTCCGACGTCCATCAACTTAAGGCCAATGCTCTGGTTGATCTAGATCGTCACGAGGAGGCCCTGGAGGTTCTCCTGCGGGCTCTTAAGTTCGATCCGGAGAGCCCGAAGCTGCACGGAACCAAAGGCGCGATCCTACTCGGTCTCGAGCGCTACTCTGAGGCACTCGACGCTTTTGCCGAGGCGAGCAGAAGAGACGCGGGGAACGGCCTGTTGTGGGAAATACAGGCAAGCCTCCTGGACTATTTGGATCGCCCCGAGGCGGCTTTGGATGCTGCTCGTCGGGTGACTGAACTCGAACCAGATAATGCATCGGCCTGGAGCCTTCAGGCCGATGTCTTGGTGGACCTGGAAAGGATCGAGGAGGCCGAGCAGGCCGCGCAGCGGGCGGTCGAGCTCGATCCTGAAAACCCGACCTTTTGGTTTGGCTTCAGCGAAGTCGGCTTCGCCATGAACGAGGTCGCAGTCGGGGTGCAGCGTCTACGAGAAGCCTTGGCTGTCTGGGGCGAGAAGCGCGAGGGGGGACCGGGGGACCCCGAGATGATCTGCGCTCTGCTCTGGGATCACTGGGAGAGCATCCACAGGCAGATCGAGGTGGTCGACCAAGTTGTCGCAGCTTACGACGAGGTCGATACTACGGAGGATCTGGGGAGAGGCCTGGTTGAGTCGGCTGCCTGGTTGGCCGATCCCGATGTTCCCCTGGAGGAGGCGGAAGCCTGGGTCGACGCCTGGGCCGGCGCTCGCGAAGTGGAGGAGCTGCAGATCCCGCTCCGCCTCCTGCGTGCAGCGGCGGCATGGAAGAAGGACCAGGATCGGGCCCATCTTCTCGCCCTCCCGCCCGAGCAACGGGAGATCCTGGTCGGCCTTCTCACTCCGGAGACCGACGATGACTCTTCGTCGTGATTAGAACCGCGAGTGGGTCTCGGCGATCTGCCAGTCGAGGCTCTCCTCGTCGCGGGTCGCGCAGAGGATGCGGCGGCCGTCGGTGCGGACGTTGACGAGCCCGTAGATGAGGTTGGTGACCCGGCGGGTGGCGCGGTCGATCTTGACGCTGCGGGCGATCTCGGTCGAGTAGATCAGCGGCGAGACCAGCGCGTCGCCGTCCATCTCCAGGTAGCCGCTGATCGCGCTGGCGGCGACGATCGTCGGCCGCGGGTGGTCGTGGCCCTCGTTGTCGCCGGAGGAGAAGACCGTCACCGCCGGGCTCATCGCTTTGAGGAAGGCGAAGGAGACGTCCTGGCTGCCGTGGTGGCAGGCCTTGCCGACGTCGCAGAGGAACTCGTCGCGTTCGCCGGCGTAGTCGGCGAGGAGGGATTCCTGGCTGGCGAGGTTGAGATCGCCGGTGAGGAGGATCCGGCAGGCGCCGAACTCGAGCTTCAGCAGGAGGCTGTTGCCGTTGGTGTTCTTCGACTCGCCGCCTTTGAAGCGCCGGATCGCGGGTTTTCCGTCGGCTTCGAAGTGGACGGGTGCGAGCACCTTGATCGCCGGCTCTCCGTCGGCGCCCGGCTTGAACCCCGGCATGTACCCGTCGGCGCTGGAGAGCCGCCGGATCGGCGTCGCGCGGTTGTTGGTCCTGCGGGCGCCGAGCGCCGCCCGCAGGAACTCTCCCCATTCCCCGGACGGCTCGGGACCGCCGGCGAAGCTCGCTTCGATTTCACCCCGGTCGCCGACCAGCTGGGTGAAGAGATCGACGCCGTCCACTTTCTTGTGGGCCCCGAGCGCAGCGCCCTTCCACCAGCCGAGCCCGGCGTGGTAGATGGCTTTGACGCGGACGCCCTCGCAGTCGAGCTCTTCGGTTTTGTCCACCTCGAGCAGGTCGGTGAGGCCGCCGTAGTGGTCGGCGTCGTTGTGGCTCGCGATCAGGGCGTCGAGGACGATCTCCTTATCGCCGTAGTCCTTGGCGAACTTCCAGTCGACGAAGTCGGCCGCGTTCTTGCCGGTGTTCTGCCGGTGGCGGGGGAAGCCGCCGTCGATCATCAGGTGGCGCCCGTTCGGCGTCCGGATCAGGATCCCGTCGCCCTGACCGACGTCGATGAAGTAGAGCTCCAGCAGGGGGTCGCCGCCGAGGGCAGAGTCCGAGATCCAGCCCTCGCGCCCTCGCGCGCGCACTTTTACGCGGCTTCCCTCTTTGCCGAGGACCGTGACCCGGTCGCCCCAGAGCAGATGCAGACTGGGCTTCGATTTGGCCGGCTCCGGGTACAGCGGCGCCTTGTCGGCTTTGACGTAGTCGATCGTCGGAGGCACGGGGAGCTAAGTCTCTACGCCTTGTCTCAATAGAGCAAGAACTTTCGAGTTCTTAAAAAGATTGGCGCTGAGAGAATCGCTCCATGCTGAAGGCCGTCACCTTCGACTTCTGGAACACGATCGCCGCCGTGCCGCCGGGGGCGATGAGCGAGGCGCGCAAGCGGGCGATCGCAGCGGCCTGCGAGGAGCACGAGGTCGAGCTCGAGGCGGAGCTGCTGATCGCGAGCCTGGAGGAGGTGGGGCTGAGCTGGGAGCGGGCCTGGGCGGCCGGCAGGCACCTGCACCCGCGCGAGGCCGCCGCGACGCTGGTCCGCTCGCTGGGGGTCGAGGGAGCGGCGCGGGAGATGGTCGCCGAGGCCTTCCTCGGCGCCGGCCGGCAGGTGGACCTGGAACTGGCGCCGGGGATCGGGAGCTGCCTGGAGGAGCTGGGGGAGAGGGGCGCGCGGCTGGGGATCGTCTGCGACGTCGGCTTCAGCGGCGGCGAGCTGCTGCGCGAGCTGCTCGCCGCCGAGGGGCTGCTCGAGCGCTTCTCCGGCTGGGGGTTCTCCGACGAGGTCGGTCACTACAAGCCGGCGCCCCAGATCTTCGAAGCCGCTCTGGGTGCCCTCGGCGCCGCGCCGGGCGAGGCGGTGCACGTCGGCGACCTGCGCCGAACCGACGTCACCGGCGCCGCCGCCCTGGGGATGCGGACGGTCCGCTATCGCGGCATGAACGACGAGGGCGATCGTGAGCCCGGTCCCGAGGCCGAGCTCGTGATCGACCACCACATGGATCTGCTCGATGCCATCGACCGTCTCGATTGAGACCGAGCGGCTGCTGCCGGTTGCCGGGCAGACCACAACCTCGGCTTCTTCTTCGGGTTGAGCTTGGGCATGAGGGAGAAAAGAGGGGCCCTGCCCTTCGCCATCTGTGTCCTGTGCTTGGCGCTCGTGGGCGCGTCCGCGGCGAGCGCCGCCGGGCCGCTGCGGGGAAAGCTCGACCGTTCCTTCGGAATCGGCGGGCGCGCGGTCTTCGACCTCGGCCCGACCTTCGCGAACTCTTACTTCCAGGCGATGGCGCGCCAGCCCGACGGCGGGATCGTCCTCGCCGGCACCACCGAAGTCGTCAAGGGCAAGTACAACGAATCGACCGGCTTCGTCCAGCGCCGGGGGCCGACGGGCGAGCTCGATACCGGCTTCGGCGGCGGCCTGGTCCAGGTTCCCGCGGTGGGCGGCCTCGCCCTGCAGGCCGACGGGCGGGTACTGGTCGGCGCGCCGGAAGGCTCGGGCTGCTTCTCCACCTCGACCGCACGGCGCCTCGGGCCCGATGGCGCCCCCGACCCGAGCTTCGGCGAGGCCGGCACCAGCGCCAAGGTCCCGCTCTCGGCCCGCTACATCGCCGTTGACGCGGAGGGTCGCATCGTCCTCGCCGGCATCGGCGCCTTCGGTCCCTGTAGCCGCATGGGACACGCCGCATTCGAGTTGACGCTGGCGCGCCTGCTCCCCAACGGCGCCCTCGACCGCAGCTTCGGGCAGGAGGGGGTCGTCCGCGCGACCGACCGGGGAATGGCGTTCGTCGAAGGGGTGAGCGGTCTCGTGATCCGCGAAGACGGGACGATCCTGGTGGCGGGATACGGAGGGCTGCGCGCGTTCACCCCCGCGGGCACTCCCGACCCCGGCTTCGGCACCGCCGGGGTCGTGGAGGTGAACAGCAAGCAGGGGGCGCTCCTCGGGCTCCCCGGCGGGAAGGTGGTCGTCGCTAGTTCTAGGACCGAGCCCTCCGGCGGGGCCCCCGGCCATTTCCTCGTCAGCCGCTACCTGCCGAACGGCAGCCTCGACCCCGGCTTCGGCGGCGATGGCACGGTCGATTTGGCCGCCGGGCAGGTCAACACTCCGACCGCCCTCGCGGCCGGACCGGAAGGCAGCGTTCTGCTGGGGGGCGAAGTGGCGAGCAATGACAGCTGCCCTTCCCTCGAATGCGATGCGGTTCCGCTGCTGGCGCGCTTCACCGCCACCGGCGACCTCGACCCCGGATTCGGCAGCTCTGGACAGGTGAGGCCGAGCATGCCTCCGCGAACCCGCGGCTACGGCCAGTACGTCGCCGCCTTGAGCCTCGCCCCCGATGGGCGGATCCTCGTCGCCGGCAGCTCCGGCGACGATGGCAACGCGACCGTCTCCAGCCTGCAGCCGAACGGCGCGCCTGACACCGGCTTCGGGTCAAACGGGCGGGTGGCGGAGGTGCGCGCCCTGCCGAGCGTCACCGCTGCGAGGGACATCGCGATCGCCCCCAGCGGCGCCACCCTGGTCTCCGCCTCGAGCGACGCGGGCGCCCACCGCTCCCGCGGCATTCTCCTCGCCGGAGCGGAGCCGCCGGTCGAGGCGACGGAGGAGGGCGAGCTGCAGGTCGACCGGCGCGGACGCTTCTACTCCTACACCAACGCCTACTTCAACCTCACGCCGGGCTACGTGACCCGTTTCGACGAGCACGGGCGCCGCGACCTCGACTATGGGACCGGAGGAAAAGCACCCCTGCCCCGACGCTTCAAGGTTCAGTCCCTGGTGGTCCGGCGCAACGGCCAGGCGCTGGTGGTGGGGCGGATCAAGGGTCGCTTCGGGATGGCCGCTTTCATGCTGAGCCCCGATGGGCGGCCGCTTCGGCGCTTTGGCGGCGACGGCGTCGCGATCGTCGGCTTCGGTCGCAAGGTCAAGGCGATGGCGCTCTCAGCCGCCTTCGACCGTCGCGGCCGGGTGGTCATGTTCGGCAACTACGACCCGTACTACACGGCGGTGGCGCGATTGCTGCCGAACGGCAGGTTGGATCGCAGCTTCGCTTACAAAGGGCGCCAGCCCTACACCCCGGGCCTGGCCAACGAAGAGAGCGCGGTCGCGATCGCGCCCGACGGGGGTGTCCTCATCGCCGCCGCTCCCGAGCCCGGCATCAACCCGCTGCCGACGACGCTGATCCGGCTCCGCCCCGACGGCATCCGCGACCGTGGCTTCGGCCGCAACGGCGTCGTCCGCGTCGACGCGCGCGCCTCGATGGTCGGGTTCTTCGCCGGCCCCCGGCTGATCCTCGTCAGCGGCGCCGACGGCTTCGGCGACCACGGCGTCGCCCTCCGCGCCTTCAAGTGGAACGGGACCCTCGATCGCCGCTTCGGCCACCGTGGCTTGATCACCGCCCGCACCTCGCCGAGCCAAGCCTTCCGTCCCGTCGACGCCGCGCGCCAGCCCGACGGCAAGATCGTCGTCGCCGGCACCAGGGGCCTGATCGAAGAGTCCGGCTCCACCGTCGAACTGCTGCGCTTCCGCTAACGGCTCTTCAGCAGTCGGCCGACCGCCTCCATCATCTCCTCGGTCTTCTCCTCGCGGGCCTCGGGGGTGGAGGCGCCGACTACGCAGTGGCGGGTGTGTTCGTCGAGCAGGGCGAGGGCGACCTTGTCCATCGCCGCCTGGGCGGCGGAGATCTGGGTGAGGATGTCGATGCAGTAGCGCTCCTCCTCGACCATCCGTTCGATGCCGCCGATCTGGCCGGAGATCCGGCGCAGGCGGTTCTTCACCTTCTCCTTGTTCTCGATGTAGCCGGGGTGATCGTGGTTCTCCGCCATCTCTCTTCCTTTGCTCGCGGGGCGCGTTGAAGAAAAAGTATATACCCCCTGAGGGTATGTGCTACAGTCTTCGCGACAGATACCCCCCACCCCTATAGGAGGCAGAGATGGAGAAGCTGACCCTGAACGTTCCGGAGATGAGCTGCGGCCATTGCGTGGCGGCGGTCTCGGGTGCCGTCGAGCAGGTGGCGGGCGTCAGCGCCGTCGACGTCGACCTCGCGAGCAAGCGGGTCGAGGTGACGGGGGAGGGGCTGGAGAGGAACACGGTCGCCGCCGCGGTGCGCGAGGCCGGTTACGAGCCGGAGGAGTCATGAGCGCGACGAAGCGAATCGCCCTCTTCGTCGGCGGCCTGGCGGCGGTCTTCGCCGTCGCCCTGGCAATCGGCTCGGTCGTCGAGCCGACCGAGACTGAGGGAGACGAATCACATGGAGGAGAGACGATGAGCACCCAGACTGCAGACACCACCCATGGCGGCCACCAGGAGCGGGCAGCCCAACGGCCCGCCCAGCAGCCGGCCGGGCTCGGCATCTCCGAGGGCGGCTACACGCTGCGGATCAGCCCGACCCAGCTGGCGAGGGGCGAGGCGCGCGAGCTGCGCTTCTCGATCGAGGGCGCCGAGGGTCCGGTCACCGAGTTCGACGAGCTGCACGAGCGCCGCATGCACCTGATCGTCGTCCGCCGCGACGGCGCCGAGTTCCGCCACCTCCACCCGGAGATGGACGCGGCCGGGACCTGGACGATCCCGATCGAGTTCGCCGAGCCGGGCGTCTACCGCGCCTTCGCCGACTTCTCGGTCGGCGGCGAGCAGCACACGCTCGCCAGCGACGTCTTCGTCTCCGGCGGCGAGTTCGAGGCGCGGCCGTTCCCGCCGGCGCAGCCGCTTGACGCAACCGACGGCTATGAGGTGCGCCTGAAGGCGGGGGAGCCGCGCGCCGGCGAGCCCACCTCGCTCACCTTCGACGTCAGCGAGGGTGGCCACCCGGTCCACGATCTCGCGCCCTACCTCGGAGCCAAGGGCCACCTGGTGGCGCTGCGCGAGGGCGACCTCGCCTTCCTCCACGTGCACCCCGAGGAGGGCCATGAGGTGGATGCGGACGAGATCGTCTTCGAGGCTATTTTCCCGACCGCCGGGCGCTACCGCCTCTACCTCCAGTTCAGGCACGATGGTGTGGTGCGGACGGTCGAGTACACGGTGGTGGTGCCGCGATGAGCCAGGCGATTGAGCATCGGGAGGAGCGGCTCGAGCTGCCGATCGAGGGGATGACCTGCTCCTCCTGCGCCGGCCGGATCGAGAAGAGCCTCAACAAGCTCGAGGGCGTCGAGGCGACGGTCAACTTCGCCACCGAGCGGGCGACCGTCGAGTTCGATCCCGAGCGCGTCGCCCCCGAGGAGCTGGTCGGGGCGGTGGAAGGGGTCGGCTACTCGGCCTCGCTGCCGGCGGCAGGCGCCGACGAGGGGGCGCACGAGCATGAACACGAACACGAACATGGCTCGATCGAGGAGCTGCGCCGCCGGACGCTGATCTCCGCCGCCCTCTCGCTGCCGGTGCTGCTGCTGGCGATGATCGAGCCGCTGCAGTTCCGCAACTGGCAGTGGCTCTCGCTGCTGCTGGCGACGCCGGTGGTGCTCTGGGGCGGCTGGCCCTTCCACAAGGCCGCCTGGCAGAACCTGCGCCACGGCGCCGCGACGATGGACACGCTGATCTCGCTCGGCACCCTGGCGGCGCTGGGCTGGTCGCTCTACGCCCTCTTCATCCTCGACGCCGGCATGCCGGGGATGACGATGCCGTTCGAGCTGATCAGCGAGCGCGGCTCCGGCTCGGAAGAGATCTACCTCGAGGTGGCCGCGGTCGTCACCACCTTCATCCTCGCCGGCCGCTACTTCGAGGCGCGGGCGAAGCGGCGGGCTGGGGCGGCGCTGGAGGCGCTGCTGGACCTCGGCGCCAAGGACGTCGCCGTGCTCGACGCCGACGGCGAGGAGCGCCGCGTGCCGGTCGAGGAGCTGGCGGCCGGCGACCGCTTCGTCGTCCGCCCGGGGGAGAAGGTGGCGACCGACGGCGTCGTCGAGAGCGGCTCATCCGCGGTCGACCAGTCGCTCGTCACCGGCGAGTCGGTGCCGGTCGAGGTCGGGCCGGGGGAGGAGGTGATCGGCGCCACGATCAACGTCGGCGGCCGCCTCGTCGTCCGCGCCACCCGGGTCGGCGAGGACACGGCGCTGTCCCAGATCGCCCGCCTCGTCACCGAAGCGCAGTCGGGCAAGGCGCCGGTGCAGCGGCTGGCCGACCGGATCAGCGGCGTCTTCGTGCCGATCGTGATCGCGCTCGCCGTCGGCACCCTCGGCTTCTGGCTCGGCAACGGGGCGGGGGCGACCTTCGCCTTCACCGCCGCGGTCGCGGTCCTGATCATCGCCTGCCCCTGCGCGCTCGGCCTGGCGACGCCGACGGCGCTGCTGGTCGGGACCGGGCGCGGGGCGCAGCTGGGCCTGCTGATCAAGGGGCCGGAAGTGCTGGAGTCGACGCGGCAGATCGACACCGTCGTCCTCGACAAGACCGGGACGGTGACCAGCGGCGAGATGGCGGTCGCCGCGGTCCACGCCGCCCCAGGCGTGGAGGAGTCCGAGGTGCTGCGCCTGGCGGGCGCGGTCGAGGACGCCTCCGAGCACCCGATCGCGGCGGCGATCGCGGCCCGCGCCAAGGAGGACGGTGCGCTGCCGGCCGTCGAGGAGTTCGCGAGCGAGGCGGGCCGCGGCGTCCAGGGAGTCGCCGACGGGCACGCGGTGGTCGTCGGCCGCGCCTCCTTCCTCGCTGACTGGGCGATGCACCTGCCGCCCGAGCTGGAGTCGGCGCGGGGCGAGGCCGAAGCGCTGGGGCAGACGGCGATCGCCGTCGGCTGGGACGGCGCGGCCCGCGGCCTGGTCGTCGTCGCCGACACCGTCAAGCCCTCCAGCGGCGAAGCGATCGCCCAGCTCCGCGAGCTCGACCTCGAGCCGGTGCTGCTGACGGGCGACAACGAGGCGACGGCGCGGGCGGTCGCGGCCGAGGTCGGGATCGAGGAGGCGATCGCCGAAGTGCTGCCGGCCGAGAAGGCGGCGGTGGTCGAGCGCCTGCAGGGCGAAGGCCGCACCGTGGCGATGGTCGGCGACGGCGTCAACGACGCCCCGGCGCTGGCCCAGGCCGACCTCGGCCTGGCGATCGGGACCGGCACCGACGTCGCGATCGAGGCCTCGGACATCACCCTCATCTCCGGCGACCCCCGCGCCGTCGGCGACGCGATCCGCCTCTCCCGCCGCACCCTGGCGACGATCAAGGGCAACCTCTTCTGGGCCTTCGCCTACAACGTCGCCGCCCTGCCCCTCGCCGCCGCCGGCTTCCTCAACCCCCTGATCGCCGGCGCCGCGATGGCCTTCTCCAGCGTCTTCGTCGTCACCAACTCGTTGCGCCTGCGGGGCTTCAGCCCGCGGAGGTAGGTTGACGGCGATGCGGAAGCTGCTGCTTGGAGCGCTGGTCGTTGGCTTCGCCGCTCGGATTTCGGAATGGGGCGACGAGGGGATCGTCGCGTGGATCGGCGGCATCCTGATGATCGTCGCCGTCGTGGGCCTGATGGTGTCCCAGTTTCTGCGCGATCGCAGGCGGTGGGCGAGGGAGTCCTTCTACTTCGACCCGTACTGGAAATGGGGCTTGGTGGCGCTTCTGCTGGCGACGCTTCTCGCTCAGGGCGTCACGGGGGCCGAACCACCTCTCTCCAGCTTCTTGGCCGCTCTGTTCTGGATCGCGCTGATCACGCTGGTGGTGCAAACGCTTGGCCGCTGGATATTGCGCTGGCGGCACCGCGGCCCGAGCCGGCCGGAAGAGGCTGGCGCCGAGTGACCCCAGAGGCCGCGCCCGCCTGCCCGAAGCCTCGTTGCGTTGCGGCGGTTCTCGGCCAATCGTCCGAATTTGGGGGGCGAAGATTGACAATTCCCTGACGCCTGTTTAGAAACCGCCCAAGTCCTTGAGTAAGCGGGGCTGCCCGAACAGTCGAGCAGGCGGGAGGTCAAATGGGGGCAGGGAGGAGGTCATTGCACGTCGCGTTGACGGCGTTGCTCCTGGCGGTGTCGCTAGGGGTCTGGGCCGCGCACGACCCATCCGTTGCCAAATCGGATCCACCCAGCAACGCATTCCGCTTCGTCCACGACGAGGATGGCCGCCTCAAGGCCGCGATCGATCCAGAAGGCGACACCGCCGTCTACGACTGGGACGCGGCCGGCAACCTGCTCGCGATCTCCCGTCACGCCTCGAGCCAGCTTTCGATCATCCAACTGGAGCCGCCAAAGGGAGAGATCGGTTCGACGGTCCTGGTCAAGGGAACCGGCTTCTCGTCAACGCCCGCCAACAACACCGTCAAATTCAACGGCACGGCTGCGACCGTGGAAGCCGCCACTCCCTGGTCACTTAAAGTCAAAGTCCCAAGCGGGGCAACCACGGGACCAGTCACCGTCGCGACCGCAGGGGAACCGGTGGCGAGTCCCGGGAACTTCACGGTTACCGGCTCTTCGAAACCGAGCATCTCCTCGCTCTCGCCGGCGGTCGCAGCGGCAGGGGAAGAAGTGACGATCTCGGGGTCGAACTTCGAGTCGTCCGCGCTCGACAACGTTGTCGCGTTCAACGGCATCCGGCCAAAAATAGTCTCGGCAACGGCCTCGTCGCTCAAATTCAAAGTTCCGCCGGACCGGCTTGGCGGCCAGACTGCTGTTCTCACTTCCAACGGATCGGTAGCGGGGCCGGATCTGTTCGTTCCTCCTCTGGGAGTGGCGCCCGCAAAAGTGAGCGCGACTGGCCGGGTTGCCTTGAATTCCTCCAAAACGGTGTCGATCGGCACGCCGAAAACCTTCGGCCTTCTGCTTGTCGACGGAACTGCTGGGCAGCGCATCTCCGTCCTGCCCTCCGAAGCCAACTTCGCCGGAACGGTGCGGCTGTTCCGCCCCACCGGCGCCGAAGTCGGGTTCAGTGGCACCTTCAACGGCTCCTCGGTCAACCTGCTCGGCCCGACCGCCCTGCCGGAATCGGGCACCTACACGATCCGCGTCGAGGGCTCCGGCGAACAGACCGGCAGCGTCAAACTCTCCACCTACAGCGTCGAAGACGTCAACGACACGATCGTCCCGACCGAAGCGGGGGTGAAAAAAACGGCCACCCTCAACGCCCCCGGCCAGGACGCCTACTACTCGGTTGCCGTCGAAGCCGGCGACGTGGTCTCGGTCAAAACCTCCGAAGCCAACATGAGCGCCGAATACTGCTTGCGCTGGATCAAACCCGAAGGCGGCATCTTGTCGAACAAATGCTGGGCCTGGACCGGCAGCGGCTTCTGGGGCCGGCAGAAGTTCACCAGCGCCGGCACCTACAAACTGCAAGTCGACCCGGTCGGCCCGGTGACCGGCAAAGTCAGCGTGACGCTCTGGGACGCCCCGGATCTGACGGGCAACACGATCACTCCGACGACGGAAGGGGAATCGAAAACCTTCTCCGTCAACGTCCCCGGCCAATTCAACCTGATCACGTTCGAAGGAAATGCCGGGAAAGACGTCACCCTGAAACCAGCAGAAGCCACCTTCAGCGGCTCCTTCAAGGTACTGCGGCCCACGGGGGCCACCGTTTCGGGAAGCACGGGAAGTTTGACCTCGGTCCACGGACCATTCGATCTGCCTGAAACGGGCACCTACACGATCCAGCTGGAAGGGTCGGGAGAGGGGACCGGCAGCGTCAAACTGACCGCCAACCTGGATCCATTTTCGAGTTTGTACTCGCCGGCTGGACGCATCGGCAAGTTGGTTGGATTCGAGCTGGCGGGGACGGGGGCCCTCCCGGTGGCGCTTGTCTACTCCGATATCTCCCAGGCCGAGAACCAAGAGGCTGCCCGGAATGAAGAGACCGCGGCTCCTCGTCAAATGGCTCCACGGGCGGAGCTGCTTGCCGACAAGGATGGCTGGAGGCCCGAAGGGAGCTCGTGGCTCCCACCGAAATCCAGCGAGGAGAGAGGCTGGGTGATGGGCCGGTCTTCCAGTCCTTGGCTGGCGGTTGCGCCCCTTGAGTCACCGGTCGAGTCCACCGCACTCACCGGGCGGGTGCTGAAGATCGACGGACTTCCGCTCGTCGGAGTAGACGTGTCCATCGATGGGTCATCTGCCGCGACCAAGACCGATCGGGGTGGCCGCTTTGTGCTGGCGGGTCTCCCCGCGGGCCATCAGCGATTGATCGTCAATGGAGAATCGGCATCGGACGAGGGGCGCTATGGCATCTACGAGGTCGGAGTCGACCTCGCCGCCGGTGAAACGACCGAACTCGATTACACGATCTGGATGACCCCGCTTGATACGGCTGGGGACCTTAGGGTTGCCTCGCCAACTGAGCGCGAAGCAAAACTCACTACTCCGAGCATCCCGGGCCTCGAAGTGCGGATACCTGCCGGAACCGTGATCAGGGATGACGAGGGGCGGGTCGTCGAGGATCTGAACATCACCGCGATCCCTCTCGATCGCCCGCAGTTCCCCCTGCCGCCGTTCGTTTCGGTCCCGATCTACTTCACCGTGCAGCCTGGCCGAGCATCGCTGAGCAAAGGCGCTCAGTTCGTATATCCCAACTGGGGGAACCTGGCGCCGGGGCAGCGCGTCGACTTCTGGAACTACGACCCTGTCGACCGGGGTTGGTACGTCTACGGCAGGGGAACGGTCACGCCCGACGGTGAGCAGGTCGTCCCTGACCCGGGTACCAGGGTCTGGGAGTTCACGGGTGCAATGGCCACCAGCGGTCCGACTCCTCCCGAACACGCCCCGATTCCTGGCGCCTCGGCGACGGATGGCGACCCGGTCGACCTGCGGACCGGTCTCTTCACCTACCACAAGACCGATCTAACGCTGTCCGACACGATCCCGATCTCGATCGAGCGCACCTACCGGCCCAACGATTCCAACTCCTATGACTTCGGCTTCGGATCCGCCAGCGTCTACGACCTGCGGCTGTGGTCGACCAACAACTACAAAGAAGCCGACCTCGTTCTGCCCGATGGCGGGCGGGTCCACTATGTCCGTACCTCGCCAGGGACCGGTTACGTCGACGCGGTCTACGAGACCACTACGGGCCCGAGCGCTTTCTCGAAATCAACGATCACCTGGAACACCGAACTTTCGGCTTGGGATCTGTCCTTGAGGGACGGCACCACCTTCACCTTCTCTCAGTTCGTGTACGCCCCTCTGGTCGGCATCAGCGACCGCTTCGGCAACAAACTCACGATCAACCGGACCTCCGACAACATCACGCAGATCGTGTCGCCGCACGGCAAGTGGGTCAGCTTTACCTACGACAACTCGAACCGCGTTACTGAAATCGTCGACAACTCGGGCAGGGCGGTCAAATACAGCTATGCCTCCGGTCGCTTGACCAAAGTTGAAGCCCCGGGCGGTCGCACGACCGAATACGAATACGACGCCTCAGGCCGGATGAAAGCGGTGATCAACCCGCGCGGAAACAAATATCTGCAGAACGAATACGACGCCAACGGCCGAGTCAAAAAACAGACCACCGGAGACGGCGGGACGTTCGAATTCGCCTACGAACTCGACGAAGCGGGCAAAGTCAAAGCGACGACGGTCACCGATCCGCGTGGCTACCAGCGCAAAGTCTCCTTCAGCTCGGAGGGCTTCCCGACCAGCGAAACCGAGGCGCTGGGTACCGAAGCGGCGCAAACGACCAGTTGGGAACGACAACCCGAAACCGGTCTGGTCCTCTCGAAGACCGATCCGCTGGGTCGCGAGACCGAGTTCGAATACGACAGCTCGGGCAACGTCAAAGAAGTGACGCAGCTGGCGGGCACCGAAGACGCGGTGACGACGAAATTCGAATACGAGCCCGGCACGACCGACATCACCAAAGTCACCGACCCCCTCGGCCACGTGACCACGTTCGACTACGGGCCGGAGGGAGAGCTCTTGGCGCAGGCCGACGCGCTCGAAAACGAGACCACGTTCTCCTATAACGGCGAAGGCCAGATCACCTCAGCCAAAGACCCTGAGGGCGGAGAAGCCAAATTCAGCTATGAGAACGGCGACCTCGTCGCGGTCACCGATCCGCTCGGGCGTACGACCAGCCAGTTCGTCGATGCCCTTGGTCGCGTGCGGGCGATCACCTCGCCCGGTGGCCAGCGGACGCTGCTGGCTTACGACGAAGCCGACCGCGTGACCTCGGTCACCAGCCCTTCCGGCGCGAAAACGACCCTTGGCTATGACAAAGACGGCGACCTTACCTCGCTGACCGATCCGCGGGAAAACGAGACGACGATGACCTACGACGCGATGGACCGACTCCAGAGCCAGACGAATCCGCTGGAAGACACGGCGGAATGGAAATACGACAAAGCCGGGAACCTGATCGAAGCGGTCAGGCCCAGCGGCAAGGTCACCAAATACAGCTACGACGAGCTCGGACGTTTGGCCAAAGCAAGCATCGGAGTTGAAGGTGAATCGGCCGAGAGCACGATCGAATACACCTACGACGACGGCAACCGCCTGGTTGGCGTCGACGACAGCGCCGGCGGTGAATACGTGCTCGAATACGACGACCTCAACAGGCTCACCTCGATCAGCGGCCCCAACGGGACCGTCGGCTATGGCTACGACGACGCGGGCCGCCGCACCTCCCTCTCGGTGCCGGGCCAGTCGGCGCTCTCCTACGAATACGACAACGCCAACCGGCTGCTGAAACTCTCGCGCAGCGGCACCACCGTCTCGCTCGGCTACGACGACGCCGATCGGCTCACCGACCTCACGCTCCCCAGCGGGATCGAGCAGCTATACGAATACGACAAAGCCAGCCAGCTCACCGCGATCACCTACAAAGACGGCGAAGCGACCCTCGGCGACCTCAAATACGCCTACGACGCCAACGGCCGCACCGAAGCGATCTGGGGCAGCTACGCGCGCCTGGGCCTGCCCACGGCTCTGGGCACCGGCACCTACAACGCCATGAACCAGCTGACGAAACGGGGCGAAGAGGAATTCGCCTACGACGCCGACGGCAACCTCGTCGAAGACGGGGCCAACGAATACAGCTGGAACGCCCGCGGCCAGCTGACCGGCATCACCGGCGCCGCCACCGCCTCCTTCGCCTACGACCCGTTCGGCCGCCGGACCTCCAAGACCCTCGGAGGAACGACCACGAAAATGCTCCACGACGGCCCCAACGTCGTCCAGGAATCAGTCAGCGGCTCGGTCACCGCCAACCTGCTGACGGGCCTAAAGATCGACCAGATCTTCGCCCGCACCACCAGCGCCGGCACCGAGAGCTACCTCACCGACCGCCTCGGCAGCACCATCGCCCTGGCCGACAGCGGGGGAGAAGTGGACACGACCTACACCTACGAGCCCTTCGGCACCCCAAGCACCGCCGGCGCCTCGAGCACCAACCCCTTCCAGTTCACCGGCCGCGAGAACGACGGCACGGGCCTCCAGTTCAACCGGGCGCGGTACTACAGCTCTGGCCCGGCCAGGTTTATAAGTGCAGATCCCGCAGGATTCGCAGGAAGCGGTTCCAGCCTCTATCAGTACGTTTCAAATGAACCCCTAGATTTCACTGACCCAACTGGCGAAGTCGCGGTCTCGCCGGGTGCATGGGGGGAGCATGTCAAGGCGGGCTTAGAAGAAATGGGACGAAAGGCAGCCGCCGTACCTGGGGACGTTAAGGACTTTGCATGGGATCACCGGGACGACATAGCCGCGGGGGGAGCCTTCCTAATATGTGTTCGATCAGGGGGTATTATTTGTGTGGCTGCTGGAGGTGTAGCGGGAGGAACTGCCGCCCAAAAGAACTATGAAAAGCATGGTTGTCTATCAATTGGGTTTCTTCGAGATCAAGCAATCAGTCTCGGCTCTTCATTCATTGGCTCCATACCCGCTTTTCTTGCAACCAGCGTTCGTGCTCTAGAGAAGGTGCGATCAGGGGTGGGTCAATTGCTCTTTAAATTGAAACTTGGTGCTTTCTCTGGTGGAGTTCCGACCATAATCACCCCAAGAGCCCAAGAACACTTTGAAGGTAGCGAAGAGACTTCATCATGCTGACTGATAGCAAGGACACAAAACGTGTTTACCGTCATCCAGATCACTTGTGGGGTGCTGTGGTGCT
Organism: Solirubrobacterales bacterium; assembly: GCA_035765335.1. Taxonomy (GTDB): domain Bacteria; phylum Actinomycetota; class Thermoleophilia; order Solirubrobacterales; family 70-9; genus VAYN01. The sequence continues at coordinate 83,822 of DASTXV010000016.1, read as the reverse complement.
TGCGGCGGTAAACGGAGGCTTCCTCCTATGGGCAATCACCCAAGGGGGACAGGCTGACATAGTGGCAATAGGAGTTGTCTGTTTAGCTGCGGTTCTAGCAATCTCCGTGCGACTTGCGTGGGTGGCGGTTGTGGCAACCGAGAATGGCGTTCAAGTGAGAAACTTTTTTAGCAGTTTCTACTTACCTTGGTCTGACATAGATAGATTCGAAGTTGATTGGTGGTGGTTGGCTGACGTGTGCGTGATCCATACGGTCGATGGAGAGCGCAGGCGTGCCACGGCAATTTACGAAGGCGGAATCCGCCCGAATGGCAGTGCAAAGGAAACGGTTAGCGCCCTGAACCACGAACTCCAGACTGCGCGCATCGAAGGATCATAGAAGGCAGAGTTGAAGCTGCGTCTACTCCCCAGGACGTTGATCATGTGTATCGCATACGGGCAATACTGTCGCAGCCTGCAGCGTGGCTAGTGATTTCAAATGTGTTCGTATGCCTTTATGTAAGGCGTCTTCGGGAAGGTCGCAACCTGGTTTCCTAGCAGGTGCGCAGATCAGAATAGTAAGTCCGTGCCCATGTTCTTGACCAGGAAATAGGAGGGGTGGTATCGATGCCTTCTTGGGTCGGCCTATTGGCAGCCTTGTCGATGTGGCTCGTGGCAATGGGTGTCATTGCGTGGACGTGGAACAGGCACGTTGCCGTAATGACTGCATCGGGCGTAGAGGTTGATGACAGGGACCGGCACATCAGCGTCGAGCGCGTTGCCCGTTATCACACGCTTGGGTGGACTGTGGTTCTTTTTATCTTCTTTGTACTTCTTGATCTTGCGGCATTCCCGCTTTGGCAGAGGTTGGGATTCTCTGGCCTGCTGGCCCTTGTCTACGGAGGCCACGCCATATCTAGGGGCGAAGGCGAATGGGTTGGAAGAGATGACCCAGGAGCGTTTGCGTTGTTCGGGCGTTTCCGGGACGCGCTTTGGTACCGCGTGTTGATGGTCACGGATTGGGCCGCCTATCTTGCGACGATCGTCTTTGGGGCAGACTTGGCTGTTGAATTGATCGCCTAGGGAGCCAGCGGCTGGGGGGACATGGAGGGGAAAGGAATTCGAGGGCACCGCATCACCCGCCGGGGGGCCTTGGCTGGGGCTGCGCTGGTTGGGATCGGGGCTGGGATCGATCGGTTGGTTGGGGGCGCGGGAGGCGGCTCTGAGGGCAGCGAGGGCGGGGCTGCTTCTGTCCCCTTCCATGGAGCTCGCCAAGCCGGGATCGCCACTCCGCAGCCCGAATATCTCGAATTCGCCACGTTCGACCTGGACAGCGACGCTCCGGAGCAGCTGCGGGGCCTGCTGCAGGAGTGGACGGGGGCGGCGGCTTCGCTGGCAAAAGGTGGCAGTAATGAGCAGGGGGGCACGGCGGAGCCAGGGGGAGCGCCGGTGGATCCCGGGGAGGCGGTTGGGCTCGGCCCGGCGCAGCTGACGATCACCTTCGGCTTCGGGCCGAGCCTGTTCGAGGGGCGGAGGGCGGAGCGGCTTGGGATCGGGCAGCGGCGGCCGTCTGCGCTCCGGCCCCTGCCGCCGTTCCAGGGGGAGAGCCTGGAACCGGGCCGGTGCGGAGGAGACCTTTGCGTGCAGGCTTGCGCGGCGGACCCGCAGGTGGCGTTTCACGCCGTCCACGTGCTCACCCGCATCGCGGCCGGCGCGGCCACGCTGCGCTGGTCGCAGCAGGGCTTCGGTCGCACCTCGAGCACCGGTCGGGAGCAGCCGACCCTCCGCAACCTGATGGGCTTCAAGGACGGGACCAACAACATCCGTGGCGAGGACGAGCAGGCGATGGGCGAGCACGTCTGGGTCCAGCCGGGCGACGGCCCCGCGTGGATGGAGGGCGGCACCTACCTGGTCGCGCGCCGCATAAAAATGCTCCTGGACGTTTGGGATGCGACGAGCCTGGAGGGACAGGAGCGGGCGATCGGCCGCGAGAAGGTCAGCGGCGCGCCGCTGGGGCAGGCGGACGAGTTCGACCCGGTCGAGCTGGATGCGCGGGAGGGCGGGCAGCCCATGATCCCGCCCGACTCGCACATCAGGCTCGCCGGCCCCGAGCGCAACGGCGGGCACCGCCTCCTGCGCCGCGGCTTCTCGTACGCGGAACCGGCGCTGGCGGGCGCCGGGCAGATCGACGCCGGCCTCTTCTTCATCTCCTTCCAGCGGGACCCGGCGCGGCAGTTCGTCCCGATGCAGCGGCGCCTCGCCGCTTCGGACGCCCTAAGTCGCCACATCCTGCACACTGGAAGCGCCGTCTTCGCCTGTCCGCCGGGCACCAGGCCGGGGGGATTCGTAGGCGAAGGGCTTTTCGCATGAGTCCCGGAGCGCAACCCCGCTACGTCCCCGCCGCCGGCTGGCGCGCCTTCACGCGGTTCTACGACCCGGTCATCGCCCGGACCATGCGGGAGGAGCGGTTCCGCGGCGAGATGTTGCGGCGGGTGGAGGCGGACCTGCCCGAGGGCGGCACCGCGGTCGACGTCGGCTGCGGCACCGGCACCTTCGCCCTGAAGCTGAAAGGGCGCCGCCCCGACGCTGAGGTCGTGGGAGTCGACGGCGACGAGGAAATTCTCGCCCTGGCGCAGACCAAGCCTGGTGCGGCAGGAAACGAGTGGCGCCAAGGCCTCGCCCAGGAGCTGCCGGTGGAGGCCGGAAGCGCCGACGTCGTCACCACCTCCCTGATGCTCCACCACCTTCTGCCCGAGGACAAGCGAGCGGCCCTGGCCGAGATGAAGCGGATCCTCAAACCCGGCGGCCACCTCCACGTCGCCGACTGGGGCCGCCCCTCGGACCCCCTGATGAGCGTCCTCTTCTACATCGTCCAAGTAGCCGACGGCTTCGACCGCACCGCCGACCACCGCGCCGGCCGGCTGCCCCAGTTCATAGGGAACGCCGGCTTCGACTCCCCCAAACGCTACGGCCGCTTCCGCACCGCGTTCGGGGTCATCGAGCTGCTGACGGCTACGCCGGCTGCGGCGTAAACCAGCGCCCGAGCCGCTCGTCCGTGAACACGTCCTCGCGCGGGCGCAGCCGGCGGCTGAGGGCGTCGCGGAGGTTCTGGCCCGCTTCGGGGTCGGCGACCAGGCCGTCGAAGACCGGGCCGGCGACCTCCGGCTTGGGGAAGCGGGCGAAGTCGAAGGACCACTCGTAGTGCTCGCGGGCGCGTTCGTCGCGCCAGGCTTCGTAGCCGTCGAGCCTCTCGCCGGGGGCGGTCAGTTCGTCGGCGACGTGGAGCGCCTGCTCGATCGCGTCGGAGATGCCCTGGGCGGTCGAGGGGTTCTTGAAGTGACCCGCGTCGCCCACCAGAGCCCAGCCCGGCCCATTCGCCTGGCGGAAGAAGCCGCGCAGCATCGTCTCCGGGGCGAGGCTGATGCCACCGACCTGCTCGGCGCCGGCCAGCCAGTCGCTGTCGAACCAGTCGTCGAATTTGCGCAGGTTGTCGAGGAAGGTCAGCTGCCGCCGCGTCGCGTCGCCGCGGGTCAGCTCCGGCTCGATGCCGAGGATCAGCAGCGAGAGGTCGTCCTCGCAGGGCGACCAGGCCAGCGAGCCGCTCTCGATCACGTCGATGAAGAAGCGGTCGCTCGGCGGCAGGCCGCGCCAGTAGCCGAACATGAAGGCCATCTCGCCGGCCAGCGGCCGTTCCTTCTCGAGCCCGAGCAGGCTGGCGACGGTGGAGGCGCGGCCGTCGGCGGCCAGCACCCAGCGCGCCTCGATCTCCTCGCCGCTTTCGAGGACGACGCCGCGGGCGGGGTCGGCCTCGGTTCCGGCGCCGATCAGCCCCGTCACCTTCTCGCCGAAGCGGGTCTCCGCCCCGGCCGCGACCGCGACCTCGAGCAGCGCCTGGTCCAGCACCGGCCGGGTGATCGTGGCGGCGCGATCGAAACCGCCGATCGGGGTGAACGCGCCGCTCACCTCGCGCCCGAGGGTCCTGATCCCGTACTCGATCAGGTTCACCCGGTGCCCGGCTTCGATCCGCTGCAGCGCCCCCAGCTCCGCCAGCCGCGCCAGCGTGTTCGGGAACAGGCAGTGGGTCGAGAGCACGTTCGCCGGCGGCGGTTCGCGGTCGAGGAGCAGGACCCGCCAGCCCCGCTCCGCCAGCCGCGCCGCCAGCGGCGAGCCGGCGCAGCGGGCGCCGACGATCACCGCGTCGTAGCTCGCGCGCCGGCCGCTCATCAGCGCACCCGCCCGACGGTCAGCAGGTACTCCATCTCGAACCTCGCGTCCTCGTCGCTGCCGCGGTTCCACTCGGCGCAGAACTCGCTCAGCACCCGGTCGAACTCCTCCGCGCGCCCCTCTTTCTCGGCGTTGGCGCGGGCGGCGATCGTCGGCCCGTAGCGGTCCTTGAAGTGCTCGCCGTAGTCGTCGGGACGCTGGAAGGCGGTCACCTCGAGCACGCCTTTCTCGACCTTCTCCAGCTCGACGCGGTCGCCGAGCAGCTCGCGCAGGTGGTCCTCGCCGCCCCACAGCGGCGGCGGCTGGGCGCCGGGCGGGGGAGGGGGCATGAACTGGCCCATCGCCCGGAAGAGGGCGCCGATCATCCCCTCCGGGGTCCAGCTGAGCAGGGCGATCGCGCCGCCGGGGCGGCAGACCCGCACCAGCTCGTTAGCGGCGGTCTGGTGGAAGGGGGCGAACATGACCCCGATCGAGGAGATCACCGTGTCGAAGCTCGCGTCCTCGAAGGGCAGGTCGTGGGCGTCGGCCTCGGCCCACTCCAGCTCCACGCCCGCCGCCGCGGCGCGGGCGCGGCCGGCCTCGAACAGCTCCGGGGTGAGGTCGCTGGCCACCACCTCGGCGCCCGCCTGGGCGGCAGGGATCGAGGCGTTGCCGGTGCCGGCGGCGACGTCGAGGACGCGCTGGCCGGCGCCGATCCCGGCGAACTCGACCAGGCGCGGGCCGAGCGGGGTGAGGAAGGTCTCGACCATCGACGGGTAGTCGCCGGCGGCCCACATCTTGCGGTGTTTCTGCCTCAGCTCTGGGCTGGGATTCTGGGTGTCGGTGCTGGCGGTCACTGCTGGGGTTCTCCTTTTGGTTGAAGTCGTAGTCCTTTTCTACGCCCGCGCCAGGGTCCGATCAACTTCAAGATCTGCAGTTAGGCGTGTACGCTCGGCTGGAGGAGATGCCGGAGAGCTACGGACAGTTCTGCCCCGTCGCCCAGGCGGCCGAGGTCCTGACCGAGCGCTGGACCCTGCTCGTCCTGCGCGAGCTGCTGATGGGCAGCACCCGCTTCAACGAGCTGCAGCGCGGCGTCCCCCGCATGTCCTCCTCGCTGCTCAGCAAACGGCTGCGGGAGTTGGAGCGCTCGGGGCTGATCACGCGGGAGCCGCTGCAGGGGGAGCGCGGCCACGCCTACCGGCTCACCGAGGCCGGCGAGGCGCTGGGGCCGCTGGTCGTCTCGCTCGGTAACTGGAGCCGTGAGCACCTGAAGCGGGAGATCACCGAGGAGGAGGCCGATCCGGCGCTGCTGATGTGGGACATGCGCCGCAGCATCCAGCTCGACCGCCTGCCGCAGGAGCAGCTCGTCGCCTTCTTCCGCTACCGCGACGCCGAAGAGGGCAAACGCGCCTGGTGGCTGGTCGCCGAGCCCTCCGGCGCCGATCTCTGCTTCACCGACCCCGGCTTCCCGATCGACCTCAACGTCGACGCCGAGGCGCAGGCGCTGGCCGAAGTCTGGGTCGGGAAGATGGAGCTGGGGGCGGCGATGAGCTCCAACCGGGTCAAGGTCACCGGCCCCGAGCACCTGGTCCGCAGCCTCCCCGACTGGATCGGCCTCAGCTCCTTCGCCTACGAGGACCCGGCGGCCGAGCTGGCGGCGCGGCAGCAGCGCGCCTGACGCAACTGCGCTTGCAGCCCGCCCTGGAGCGGGGCGCGAATCGATCGTCCTGCCTACGGTTTATGCCAAGGCCGGCGCGTATGCCGGCTTTCCTCTTACAGCTATGGCGAATCCGACCGTAAAAGCGCGCCGGGGCCGGCTCTTGTCGCTGAGCGCGATCGTGCTCGCGCTGGTCGCCTTCGGCGCCTACTGGACCTCTTCAGCGCCGGCGAAGACCAACTCCGAGAAGCTGGAAGCGGTCGAAGAGAAGATCAGCGCGGTCGAGGAACGCGAAGGCGTCCTCACCTCGGAGATCGAGGCGATGGGGGAGGAAATCTCCGCCCTCGAAGGCCAGGTGGCGGCGCTGCGCGGCCAGGAGGCCGCGGCCGAAGAAGAGCTGGCCGCCAAGGAAGCCGAGCTGGCGACGGCCGAAGCCGAACTGAAAGAAGCGTTGGAGCGGCTCGAGACCCTGCGCGGCCGCCTCAAGCGGGCGCTGATCAACCTGCGCGAGCGCCTGGTCGCGATCTACACCTACGGCGCCACCGACATGACCGCGGTCGTGCTCAGCGCCGAGGACTACGGCGACATGGTCGCCCGCACCGAGTACTTCGACGCGATCAACGAAAGCGACGAGAAGCTGGCCGAGCGGGTGCGGAGCCTGCGCGACGAAGCGAAGAGGCTGGTCCGGGTCCGCAAGACGGCGAAACTGACGATCGAAAAGGCGCGCGACCAGATCGCCGCCCGGGAGCAGCGGCTGGAAATCACCCGCTCGACCCTGGAGGCGCGCGAGGGCGCCCTGCTCTCGGTTCGGTCGAAGCGCCGGCAGACGCTCAACAGCGTCCAAGGCGAGCGCCACGAGCACGAGGAGATCGCCGAGGACCTGCGGGCGCAGATCCAGCAGGAAATCGCCGAAGCGACCGGCGGCCTGCCGCTGCCGGCGGGGCCGCTGCCGACCCCCAGCGCCGCCGGGCTGATCTGGCCGGTCGAAGGCACCTTCACCTCGGGCTTCGGCTACCGCTGGGGGCGGATGCACGAGGGCATCGACATCGCCGCCGCCGAAGGGACGCCGATCCGCGCCGCCGCCTCGGGCACGGTGATCCTGATGCAGTCCGAGTACGAAAGCGGCGGCTACGGCAACTACACCTGCCTCGACCACGGCGGCGGGCTCTCCACCTGCTACGCCCACCAGTCGAGCTTCGCCACCTCCAGCGGCGCCAGCGTCAGCCAGGGCGACCTGATCGGCTACGTCGGCAACACCGGCCACAGCTACGGCGCCCACCTCCACTTCGAGGTCCGGGTCAACGGCGTCGCCACCGACCCGATGGGCTACCTCTAGCCCGAGCCGGCGGTTTCCGGCACCGGTGCCGGGGCGGGTTCGGTTTCGCCGCCCGTCCCCTCGCGGAGGATGCGGAGGAAGTCCGCCGCTTCCACGTGCAGATCCAGCAGGGCTTCCGAAGGAAGGTCCGAGCGCCCGAACCGGTCCTGGCCGCGGACGACGCTGGTGGCGATGATCGAGACCAGGGAGCGGGTTCCGTGCCGGTATTTCGAGGTCCGCAGCAGGGCCCGCAGCACGGCCTCGTCGATGTCGGCCCGCTCGACCCCTTCTTCCTGCTTGAAGATCTCCTCCCAGTGCTGGCGCAGGAGCTGGCGCACCATCACCGCCCGGCGGATCAGGTAGTACGGGTCGGACTTCGGGTCTTCCTCACGGGGGTCCGGCCCGATCACGTCGACGTAGCCGCGGAGCCGGCTGACGAAGTCCGGCGCCTTCGCGTCCCTCGCTTTCTCGCTGGCTTCCCTGAAGCCCTCCATGCGGTGATAGCGCCCTCCCGCGAAGACGAAGACGGCGCGTCCGATCGGGTGTGAGAGCTGCCCGTGCTGGAACACGCCGTCCTCCATCGGCGAGAGGAAGTGGGCCAGCCAGCCGAACTCCTGCTGGCCGCCGGCGAAGATGCGCTTGCCGTCGAACTCGTCCCAGAGGATCAGTGGCAGCTTGCCCCCCAGCGAGATGTCCCGGATCTGGTAGAAGGCGTCGATCAGGCCCTGCGGGTCGTCGAACTGCGAGAGGTTGAAGGTCTTGGCTGCGACGTCATCGCCCAGCACCCCCTTCGCCACCTGCTGGACGCTCCAGGTCTTGCCGGCCCCTGGGGGACCGAAGACGGCGATCGAGAGCGGCTGTGTGGGGCGACTCTTCGCCGCGTACTGACGGATCAGCGAGCGGATGCTCTGCAGCCCCTCGATTTCGGTGCGGTCGAAGGTGATCAGCTTCCCGAACTCTCCCCGCGGTACCTCCTGCAACGCTCCCTCGTAGCCGTCTGTGACGATCCGGAAGGCGAGGTCTTCGAGCTGGTCCTCGGGATGGCGGTCTTCGAGGATTGTCCAGAACCGGTCATCGCGCGGCTTGCAGATCGGCGCCTCGGCGAACGGCTGCGCCTCGGTCGGGAGGTGCCTCTTCTCTTTCGACGGCTTCGTAGTTGACAGCTCCCGCGCGATCGACTCCTTCGGGTAGGCGACGCCGGGAATGGCGCCGTCGGCGGCCGCTCCCTCTTCGTAGCCCTCGAGGTCGAGCCTGCGCATCGCCGAGATGCCGCAGCGAACGCCCCAGGTCACATCCGGTTCGTCGGGGTTGAGGATGACCTCGCGGGCGATCCCCGTCGTCAGCGCGGTCACGCCCCCGATCATGTCCCCCTCGTGGGCCTCGTTCCACATCCGCTCCATCACCGCCGGGTCGAAGACGAGCCGGCAGAGGGGGTCGCCCTGCGGACCCGTTTCCCTCGACAGCACCAGCGCGCCGGCGGTGGTGAAGGAGACGACGACGTGCGCGCAGCTCATCAGCTGCTGGTTGTTGCACAGCTCCGAGAGCAGGTCCTGCGCCGTCCGCTCCCAGGAGAGCTCACGGGTGACGTGCATGCCCCCGAGGCGGAGGTCGTCGATGCGGATGACGACGATCATCCGCTCGGCGAAGGGCCGCAGGCGCTCCCACAGCTTTCCCTCCGTCACCGGCTTCACCGTGCGCAGGAGGACCCACCGCGGCATCGCCCCATCGCGGATGGCCTGGGGCCAGAGGTCTTCGCGGTCCCGGAAGCCCAAACCGGCGTCGTGGAGGACGACCAGGTCCGCTTCCTCGGGCCCTGCCTCCGGGGCCGCAGGGCCGAGGCTCGGCTCCGCCTGCTGCATCCCGAGGAACCGCTCGACCCGCCACACTTTCTCCTCCGCGTCCTTCTCCTTCTTGTCCTTCTTCTTCGCATGAGGGGACCAGACCGCGAAGCGGTGGTGGTATCGCGGATCCGAGGGTGGGGCCACCTGCGGCGACTCGGAGGTGTGGACGTCGACGCCGGCATCGCCTGGCAGCTGCTCAGTGGCCTGGATGACCAGCTCGCGGAGCAGACCGGCGCCGCCGCGCTGGAGCGAGGCGCGCGCGGTCTCAGTCCCAGCCTTCTCCGCCTCGGTCAGGTTCCAGTTGAAGGTGTCGTCCCCGGCGACCACCACCGAAAATCGATCCTCGCGCGCTCCCATGCAGTGAGCATCTGCCGAACCGGCGCCGCCGGCATCGGTGAAACACCGAATTGGGCCGCGCGGTTGACCCCGCCCATTACATTTGTCGCGTGGCGGAGCTGATCCTCTACGCGATTCCGGCGTTCGTGCTGCTGCTCGTGGTCGAGCTGCTCTCGTTCAAGTACGCGCGCGACGAGGACCTGGTCGGCTACGAGGCGCGGGACACCCGCACCAGCCTGACGATGGGCGGCGGCAACGTCGCCATCAACGCCGCCTGGAAGCTGGTGGTCGTCGCCGTCTACGTCGGCCTCTACGAGCTGACGCCGCTGCGGATGCCGGCGGACATGTGGTGGACCTACGTCCTCCTCTTCTTCGCCGACGACCTCGCCTACTACTGGTTCCACCGCATCCACCACGAGATGCGGATCTTCTGGGCCAGCCACGTCGTCCACCACTCCTCCGAGCACTACAACCTCTCGACCGCGCTGCGCCAGACCTGGACGCCGATGACGGCGCTGCCGTTTTGGGCGCCGCTGGCGCTGCTCGGCTTCCCGCCCTGGATGATCCTCACCCAGCAGGCGATCAGCCTCATCTACCAGTTCTGGATCCACACCGAGCGGGTGAAGAAGCTGCCGGCGCCGCTCGAGTACGTCCTCAACACGCCCTCGCACCACCGCGTCCACCACGGCTCCAACGAGGTCTACCTCGACCGCAACTACGGCGGCATCCTGATCATCTGGGACCGCCTCTTCGGCACCTTCCAGGGCGAGACCGAGCGGGTCCGCTACGGGCTGACGCAGAACATCAGGACCTTCAAGCCGACCCGCGTCGCCTTCCACGAATTCATCGCCATCGCCCACGACGTGCGGCACGCGAAGAGCTGGCGCGAGCGCTGCGGCTACCTCTTCCGCGGCCCCGGCTGGTCCCCCGACGGCAGCGGCGGCGGCACCCGGGGGTGAGTGTCGCTTTTGTCCCTTATAGGGGGACAAAAGCGACATGCCTACCGGCTGCTGTGGGCTACCACCGTTCCAAAGAGCACCTTGAACGTGGCTACTCCACCCACGGCACCTCGAAGTCCGCCTTTGCCTTGCCGAAGAAGCGGTCCTTGCTGATCAGCATGCGACGATCCGTCAGCATCAGGGACGTCGCATCCCAGTGTTGTCCAGGGAGGGCGGTAGCGAAGGACGGGCGCGCTGCGAACACGGGAGCCTCACCGGCATCGAGAAGCGCCAAGACCTTCGCGTCGAGCTCATCCCTCTACGGTTTGCATCGGTTGCCGAGGGCAACCTAGGTCAGTACATCTGGGTTTGCAATCCCATGCCTATGGCTGCAGGCGGCGGTGGCTCCAGTCGTCGTCCGTCTTCACGTAGAGCAAGCGGCGATGGAGGCGGTCGGGGCTGCCGTGCCAGAACTCGATCAGGTCCGGGTCGAGGCGGTAGCCGCCCCAGCGGCGGGGGCGGTGCAGGGCCTTCGGGTCATGGGCGAGCGAGTCTGCCGCCTCCCGCAGCTCCGCCGGGTCCGTCAGCCGCTCTCCCTGCTTGGAGGCGACGGCGGTCGCCTGGCCGGCGGGCGGGCGCTCGGCGAAGAGGGCGTCGGACTCCTCCTCGCTCAACCGCTCGACCGGGCCCTCGATCGTGATCTGCTGCAGCGTCTCGCGCCAGTACAGCGTCCCCGCCGCCCGCGGGTTGGCGGCCAGGTCCCGGCCCTTGCGGCTCTCGTAGCTACCGGCGAAGACGACGGTGGGGGAGAGCTGCTTTACGAGCAGGGTCCGAACCGACGGCCGGCCTCCCGCGTCGGCGGTCGCCAGCGCCAGCGCCCGCGGCTCCCTGACGCCGCGCTCGTCGGCCATCTGCAGCCAGCGATCGAGCAGCGGCAGCGGGTCCTCCGGCGGCGCCTCGAACTCCGGCAGCACCAGCGTCGGATCGCCCGAGAGCGTTTCGACCGGCTTGTCCATCGGGTGATTTTCCCCGCTTTCGGGGTATTTCGTTGGCACCTAAATCTCCACGGAGGTGATGAGGATGACCAAGGACCACGGCCCCAGCATCAAGAACGACAAGCAGTACGAGGGCCTGCGCAAGAAGGGCATGAGCAAGGAACGCGCCGCCAAGATCGCCAACTCGCCGGGCGCCTCCAAGCGCGGCGGCAAGAATTCCTCCTAGCTCAGCTCCAACTATGAGATCGCGCGGGAGGAGATTCTCGCCCTGAGCGTCACCTCGCCATCACCCCCGCGACCTCGTCTTCGAGCTGTTGGCAGCGGTGCGCGGCGGTGTGCTCGGCGAGGACCCGCCGGCGGGCGCGCTCGGCGATCTGGCGCCGCTCGCTCTCGCCGACGCGCAAGAAGTCGAGGATGTCCTCGGCTGAGTCGGCGACGAGGATCTCCTCGTCGGGAACGAAGATTTCGTCGAGGCCGTCCCAGCGGTCGGAGATCACCGGCACGCCGCAGGCGGCCGCCTCGAACAACCGCACGCTCGGTGACCAGCCGGCCGCGCGCATCTCGGCCCGGGTGACGTTGAGGGTGAAGCGCTGGGCGGCGAAGAAGGCCGGGCGGTCGCCGAGCGCGATGTGCTCGACCCACTCCACGTTCGCCGGCCACGCGGCCTCCTCCGGGTACTGCGGACCGCCGACTACGAACGCCGCTTCCGGCTCCCGCTGCGCCGGCTCGATCAGGAGGCGCTCAAGGGCCGGCTGGCAGTCGTCGCTGTAGGTGCCGAGGTAGCCGAGATCCCAACGCGGCTGCGCCGCGACCGGCCGGTAGGCCTGGGGGTCGGCGAAGCAGTAGAAAGCGATCGCGTGGCGGGCGTCGAACTCGCTTTCCAGCACTGTCAGCGTCGGTCCCCCGGTGAAGGAGAGGTAGAGGTCATAGCGGCCAACCAGCTCGGCGGTGAGGTACTCGGTACCGCCGCGGCGCAGCTTCTCGATCGTCACCGGCGTGTCGATGTCGTAGAAGGCGGTGGCGCCGGGGGCGTGGTTGAGGACCCACTCGGCGAGGGCGATGCCCTCCGGCACGTAGGAGCCGACGATGACGAGGTCGGCTTCGCCAACGTCGGCGACGTGCCGCTCGGCCAGCTCGTCGAGGGAGCCGTAGAGCGAGGTCCGGCCCCAGGGCGGCTCGGGCAGGTCCCGCTCTGCCGCGTACCAGGGAACGTCGCGCTCGCAGAAGAGGACGTCGTGGCCGCGCCGGCTCAGCTCGCGGACCAGCGCCCGGTAACTGGTCGCATGCCCGTTGCCCCAGGAGGAGGTGATCGAGAGGCCGAGGAAGACGATCTTCACCGCGCCGGCACCGCCTCGAGGATCGAGCAGTGGTCCGCGATCTCGTGCATCCTCTGGGCGAGGTGGAAGCCGATGAACCCAGCGCCGCCGGTGGTGAGGGTACGTTCGGACAAGAGGGTGGCCTTCCGTTTTAGATCAATGCCTTGATGTACTCAGCTACCTGCCTGCTGCTGCGGCTAAACGCAACCGACGACGATTGACAATCTCGACTTGTGAGTGAGAAGCCGAAAGCGATCCGAGCCGTCGCGCGGGGCAGGGTTCAGGGCGTCTTCTTCCGCGACACGACCGTGCGAAAAGCCGAGGAAATCGGCGTTTTCGGCTGGGTCCGCAACGCCGAAGACGGTTCTGTTCAGGTCCACGCCGAGGGGCCGGAGGCGGCGGTCGAGGAGCTCATGCGCTTTCTTCGCGAGGGCCCGCCGGCCGCCCGGGTCGAGGAGGTCGAGGTGGAGCCGGTCAAGGTCGAGGGGCACGAGCAGTTCGCCGCGCGCGGGGTCAGCGCCGGCGTCTTCGTCGTCCAGGAGCACTGGGCGACGGCGCACCACTTCGACCTGCGGCTGGAGGTCGACGGGGCGATGCGCTCCTGGGCGGTGCCGAAGGAACCGTCGATGGACCCGGCGGTGAAGCGGCTGGCGATCGAGGTCGAGGACCACTCCCTCGCCTACAACGACTTCGAGGGGGAGATCGACGGCGGTCGCGTCGCCCTCTGGGACCGCGGCAGCTACGAGCAGGGCGGCCGCGTCCCCTGGCCGGAGGCGCTGGAGCGCGGCCACGCCGTCTTCGTCCTCCACGGCGAGAAGCTGCAGGGCGGCTTCGCCCTGCAGCGCACCCGGGGCGGCGAGAAGCCGCAGTGGCTGCTGATCAAGCGGAAAGACGAGTTCGCGCGACCCGGCTCCGACGGCTACTAGCTGCGTAGAGGCCGATCGCGACCAGCGGGGTGATGAAGTCGGCCCAGAGGACGAGCCCGGTGTTGTCCGGGTCGTGGTTGTCGTGGATCGCCGCCTGGTGGATGTGGCCGTAGGCGTCGCCGAGGTAACAGATCGAGACGGCGATCACGGCGGCGAGGAGGAAGCCGTCGCGGAAGCGGGCGCAGAGGACGCCGAGGACGCCGATCGCGAGGTCGGCGAACCCGACCTCGGTCTGGAAGCCGCCGTCGCCGTTGGTGTAGCCGATTTCGCGCGCGGTGTCGGGGCCGTCGAAGAAGTGGAACATCGCGCCGAAGATCGCGGCGATCCCGACCGCCACCACCATCCACCAGATCAGGAAGATTTCGAGCGCGCGGGCGCTGTCGCGGGTCTCGCGCTCGCGGTGGGCGTGGATCGCGGCGCCGATCAAGGCGATCGCGGCGAAGAAGAGGAAGGGCATGGCGGCGGATCGTACGGCTCAAGCAATCGGAAAAGAGAACCGATGTAACTTTGGTGGACAAATCGTCTAATAGATTTGATGGGTCGCGCAGGGTCGCCTTCGCGGCGGTGGGTGTGTTTGCGGGCCTGCTGGCGCTTTACGCCGCCGTCACCCTGTGGGCCCTGGGGGGCGAATCGCTCCAGGACGCGGTTGGGCGCTGGGTCTACGACGCGGTCCTCCTCGGCACGGCGCTGATCGTCCTCTGGCGCGCCAGCGCGCTGGAGACGGAGCGGCGGGCCTGGCTGGCGCTGGGGGCCGGCATGCTGCTGTGGGCGCTGGGGCAGACCTACTACTCCGTCGTCCTCTACTACGCCAGCCCGGCGCCCTTCCCCTCGCCGGCGGACGCGCTCTTCCTCGCCTTCTACCCCGTCAGCTTCCTCGCCCTCGTCCTCCTGCTGCGGGCGCGGGTCGCGCAGCTGGAGCCGCTGGCCTGGGTCGACGGGTTGATCGGGGCGCTGGCGGTCGCCGGCGTCGCCGCGGCGCTGATCTTCCCGCCGGTCCTGGAAGCGCTCGGCGGGCAGGCCTTCGGCGTCGCCGTCAGCCTCGCCTACCCCTGCGCCGACCTCGTCCTGCTCGGGCTGCTCAGCGGCGCCCTCGCCGCCTCGAAGTGGCGGGCGGAGGGAACCTGGCTGCTGATCGCGCTCGCCCTCCTGCTCTTCGGCCTCTGCGACGTCGTCTACCTCTCGGTCGGCGGCCAGTCGACGACCGCCCTCAACCTCGCCAGCGTCGGCTGGCCGCTCGCCTTCCTGCTGCTGGCGGTCGCCTCCTGGTTGCCTCCCATCGCAGTGGAAGTCCCCGAGGACCTGGCCGACCGCAGCCGGATCATCGCCCCGATCGCGATGGCGGTTGTCGGGATCGCCCTGCTCGCCGCCGGCAGCTTCATCTCGATCGGGCCGACCGCGGTCGCGCTCGGGGTCGCCTGCCTCCTCGCCGTCCTCGCCCGCCTCGTCATCACCTTCGACCAGAACCGGCACGTGCTTGCCGTCAGCCGCGAGGAGGCGGTCACCGACGCGCTCACCGGCCTCGCCAACCGGCGGCGGCTGATGGCGGACCTGGAGCGGGTGATGGCGGCGACGCCGCCGGAAGCGATGGTTCTGGCGCTGTACGACCTCGACGGCTTCAAGGCCTACAACGACAGCTTCGGGCACTCGGCGGGGGATGACCTGCTGCGCCGGCTCGGGCAGCGCCTGGCCGCCGCCGCGGCGCCGCGCGGGCGCGGGTACCGGCTCGGCGGCGACGAGTTCTGCCTCCTCGCCTCGACCCGGGAGCTGCCGGCGGAGGCGATCTGCGAGGCGGGGGAGGAGGCGCTTTCCGAGCAGGGCCAGGGGTTCTCGATCGGCGCCTCCTGGGGGAAGGTGCTGATCCCGGCTGAGGTGGTGACCGCCAGTGACGCCCTGCGGCTCGCGGACCGGCGCATGTACGCGAAGAAGGGCTTGCGCGCCGGCTCCGCCCGCAGCCAGACCCGCGGCGTCCTGCTGCAGGTCCTGCACGAGCGCGAGCCGGAGCTGGAGCGCCAGCTGGAGGGCGTCGCCCGCCTCGCCGCCCCCTTCGGGCGGGCGCTCTCGCTCGAGGGCGAGGAGCTCGACGTCCTCGTCCGGGCGGCGGAGCTGCACGACATCGGCAAGATCGCGATTCCCGACGAGATCCTCCGCAAAGGGGGCGAGCTCTCCGAGGAGGAGTGGACGCTGATGCGCAGGCACCCGCTGATCGGCCAGCGCGTGCTCGAGGCCGCGCCCGCCCTCGGCAAGGTCGCCCTGCTGGTCCGCTCGACCCACGAGCGCTGGGACGGCGGGGGCTACCCCGACGGTCTCGCCGGCCGCGACATCCCCCTCGGCTCCCGCGTCATCCTCATCTGCGACGCCTACAACGCGATGACCGAAGGCCGCCCCTACCGCTCAGCCTTCAGCTGCGAGGAGGCGCTGGAGGAACTGCGCCGCTGCGCCGGCACCCAGTTCGACCCCGAGCTCGTCCGCGCCTTCGCCGAGAAGGTGGCGCCGGGGCTCGATCAGGGTCGGCGCCCGGTCGCCCCGTCCGGCGCGCCGTCGAATTAGCGCGCGAGGGCGCGTGAGGGCGGTTACGGTTCGGCGGTGGCCGTGACCCTCGACGAGCTGACCGTGGCGGGCTCGCCGCAGCCGTGGCGCGACTGCGGGTTCGCGGTGGAGGGCGAAGCCTGCGTCCTCGGCGGGGTCCGGATCGGGTTCGCGCCCGAGCAGGAGTCCGGGATCGTCGGCTGGTCCCTGCGCGGGGTCGGCTCGCTCGACCTCGACGGCCTGCCGACTGCCCACAGCGATCGACCCGCTCCGGCCGAGGCGCCCGAGCACCCCAACGGCGTCACCTCCCTCGACCACGTCGTCGCGATCTCCTCCGACCTCGACCGCACCGTCGCCGCCCTCGTCGAGGCTGGCCTCGACCTGCGGCGGATCCGCGAGGAGCCGACCCCCGCCGGCGCCCCGCGCCAGGCCTTCTTCCGCCTCGGCCCGACGATCCTCGAGGTCGTGCAGGAGCCGCCCGAGGCGAGCGAGCGGCACGGGGGAGACCGCCCCGCCTTCTTCTGGGGCCTCGCCCTCACCGCCCCCGACCTCGACCGCACCGTCGCCTTCCTCGGCGACCGCGTCAGCGAGGTCCGCGACGCCGTTCAACCCGGCCGCCAGATCGCCACCCTGCGACGAAACGCCGGACTTTCCGTGCCCGTGGCGCTGATCACGCCGCCGTAGGGGGGAGAGAAAGAGGCGCTGCGCGCTTAGTCCTGGGTGCCGCCGGACCAAGAGAGGAAGAGCCGGTATGCACATGCCGTCTGGGTCGCGCTGACCGTCGTTATATCTCTTGCGATTGCAGACGCCCTGCTTGCGCCGACTCCGGCTCCTGGGCAACCAGATTTCATCGACACGATCATTGCCAGTAAAGCGGTGGTTGTCGCGATCAGGGTTGCGATCGTCTTTGCGGCGGTCTTTTTGGTTCTCTCCGTGATCGCTCTGATCGTGCGAAGGCAATGGCTAACGCGGGTGGGTCCTGTAGAGGTGGAGAAGGTGTCCGACCTCGATGCGAAGAACGGGCGCCTCGAAGAAAAGCTCGAGAGGGCGAAGCAAAAAATTGCGGACCTGGAACAGATGCTGTGATTACGCATCGGGTGCTAGATAGGGCCACCATGACTGAAGGCACGACTTCGAAAAAGGAAGCCGAAAGAGAGCGCGCTCTTCGGGAGGCCAGAGAGATGCGGGCGAGCATTGACCGCGTCCTCGAGGAAAACCGGCGCGAGATGAAGCAAATCCGAGCCGTTCTCCGACGCGCCGGCCTCCTGCGCGACTAGCATTCCCTCCATGGGAGAGTTTCGCTACGAGGGCCACCGGGTCAGCTACGACACCTATGGCGAGGGCGGCCGGCTGCTGGTTCTCGTCCACGGGTTGCTGATGAACCGGCACATGTTCGACCGGCTGGGGCCGGAGCTGGCGAGCCGCGGCAACCGCGTCGTCACCCTCGACGTGCTGGGGCACGGGCGCTCGGACCGGCCCGAGGACCTGCGGCTCTACTCGATGCCGCTGTTCGCCCGGCAGGTGGTGGCGCTGCTCGACCACCTGGAAGCCGAGGACGCGGTCGTCGGCGGCACCTCGCTCGGCGCCAACATCGCCCTCGAGGTGGCGGTCCGCCACCCCGACCGGGCGCGGGCGCTGTTCATCGAGATGCCGGTCCTGGACAACGCGCTCTCCGCCGTCGCCGCTCTCTTCGCGCCGGTGCTGCTCGGCCTGAAGTTCGGCCGACCCCTCTTCGAGGGTCTCTCCCTGGCGACGCGGGCGATCCCGCGGACGCATCACCTCGTCGACATCGCCCTTGACTGGGTGCGGCAGCGGCCCGGTCCCTCGCAGGCCGTCTTCGAGGGGCTGCTGCTCGGCGAGACGGCGCCGCATCGCGAGGACCGGGTGAAGATCGAGCATCCGACCCTGATCGTCGGCCACCACCGCGATCCGCTCCACCCCTTCAGCGACTCCGGGATGCTGCTCGAAGAGCTGCCGAACGCGCAGCTGGTCGAAGCCAACTCGATCCTCGAGTGGCGCCTCGACCCCGAGCGCCTCAACGACGCGCTGGGCGCCTTCCTCGACGAGGTCTGGGCGCCCAACCTGCGCGCCGTGGCGGCTGGCTGAGGCCGCTGTCAAACTAACTGGCCAGTGAGCCAGATCTCCGACGACAAGCGCGTCGAACGCGACGCCGAGTTCTCGACGATCTCCGGGCAGGAGATCAAGCCGCTCTACACCGAGGCGGACCTCGAGGGCGACGCCGAGGAGAAGGTCGGGGAGCCCGGGTCCTATCCCTTCACCCGCGGGCCGTATCCCTCGATGTACCGGGGGCGGCTCTGGACGATGCGCCAGTTCGCCGGCTTCGGCACCGTCGAGGAGACCAACGAGCGCTTCCACTACCTGCTCGACCACGGCCAGACCGGCCTCTCGACCGCCTTCGACATGCCGACCCTGATGGGCTACGACTCCGACCACCCCCGCAGCCTCGGCGAGGTCGGCCGCGAGGGCGTCGCCGTCGACACCCTCGCCGACATGGAGCGGCTGTTCGAGGGGATCCCGCTCGGCGGCGTCACCACCTCGATGACGATCAACGCGCCGGCGGCGATCCTGCTCGCCTTCTACGTCCTGGTCGGCGAGAAGCAGGGGGTGCCGGCCGAGAAGCTCGGCGGCACGATCCAGACCGACATCCTCAAGGAGTACATCGCCCAGAAAGAGTGGTGCTTCCCGATCGAGCCGGCGATGCGGCTGGTCACCGACATGATCGAGTGGTGCACGGAGAATATGCCGCGCTGGCACCCGGTCTCGATCTCCGGGTACCACATCCGCGAGGCCGGATCGACCGCCCAGCAGGAGCTCGCCTTCACCCTCAAGGACGGCTTCACTTACGTGGAGCGGGCGATCGAGCGCGGCCTCGACGTCGACGATTTCGCGCCGCGGCTCTCCTTCTTCTTCAACTCCCACATCGACTTCTTCGAGGAGATCGCCAAGTACCGGGCGGCGCGCCGGATCTGGGCGCGGGAGATGAAGGAGACCTACGGGGCGACGAAGGAGGAGTCGATGCGGCTGCGCTTCCACACGCAGACCGCCGGCGTCAGCCTGACCGCGCAGCAGCCGCTCAACAACATCGTCCGCACCGCCCTGGAGGCATTGGCGGCGGTGATGGGCGGGACCCAGTCGCTGCACACCAACTCCTTCGACGAGGCGCTGGCGCTGCCGACCGAGGAGGCGGTGCGGGTGGCGCTGCGCACGCAGCAGATCATCGCCACCGAGACCGGGGTGCCGAGCACCGCCGACCCGCTCGGCGGCTCCTACTTCGTCGAGAAGCTGACCGACGAGATGGAGGCGGCCGCCTACGGATACTTCGCCCGGATCGACGAGCTGGGGGGGATGGTCGAGGCGATCCGCCGCAACTTCCCCCAGCGCGAGATCGCCGACGCCTCCTTCCGCTACCAGCAGGAGCTGAACGAACGGCGGCGGATCGTCGTCGGCGTCAACGACTTCACCCAGGACGACGAAGAGCCGACGCCGATCCTGAAGATCGACCCGGCGCTGGAACGCAAGCAGGCCGACCGCCTCGCCGCCACCCGCGCCGGCCGCGACGCCGCCGCGGTCGAGGCCGCCCTGGCCGGGCTGAAGCGCGCCGCCGCCGGCGAGGGCAACCTGATGCCGCCGATCATCGAGGCGGCCCGCACGCAGGCCACCGAGGGCGAGATGATCGCGGCGATGCAAGAGGTCTTCGGGACCTACACCGAGTCACCCGTCTTCTAAAGCCAAGCCCCATCGTTTCCACCCTTTGTGCCCCTATGGGGGCCAAAATGGTGGAAACGACGATTGAGAAAGGAACGAATGAGCGTCGAAGCAGTCACCCCCGCCTACGAGATCTCCCAGGAGGCGCTCGACCTGCGCGACATGGTCCGCCGGCTCGCCCAGGACAAGATCGCGCCGCGGGCCGGTGACATCGACCGCAACAGCGAATACGCCTGGGACGTCCGCGAGCTGCTGGCCTCACACGACATCCTCGGCCTGCCCTTCGACGCCGAGCACGGCGGCACCGGGACCGGGACGCTGGTCCTGCAGATGGCGGTCGAGGAGATCGCCAAGGCCTGCGCCTCCTCGGCCCTGATGCTGATGGTGCAGGAGCTGGGGACGCTGCCGATCCAGCTCTTCGGCTCCGAGGAGCAGAAACAGCGGTGGCTGCCGAAGTGCGCCAGCGGCGAGTGGTCGCCGGCCTTCGCGCTCTCGGAGCCCGAGGCCGGCTCGGACCCGGCGGCGATGCGGACCAGCGCCGTCCGCGACGGCGACGAGTGGGTGATCAACGGCCAGAAGAGCTGGATCACCAACGCCACGATCGCCGACTTCTACGTCGTCTTCGCCACCACCGACCGCGAGAACCGCCGCACCAGCGCCTTCGTCGTCGAGAAGGACGCGCCCGGCTTCGACCCCGGCAAGCTCGAGCACAAGCTCGGGATCAAAGGGTCGCCGACCGGCTCGCCGACCTTCACCGACGTCCGCGTCCCGCACGAGAACCTGATCGGCGAGGAGGGGCGCGGCCTCGCCGTCGCCCTCGGCACGCTCGAGCGCACCCGCCTCGGCGCCGCCGCGCAGGCGGTCGGGATCGCCCAGGGCGCGACCGACTACGCCAACGAGTACGCGAAGGAGCGGATCGCCTTCGGCAAGCCGATCAACCAGCTGCAGGCGATCCAGTTCAAGCTCGCCGACATGGAGACCGGCACCGCCGCGGCGCGGGAGCTGCTCTACAAAGCCTGCTCGATGGCCGACAAGCCCGAGCGTCCGGCCGACCTCGGCAAGTGGACCTCGATGGCGAAGCTCTTCGCCTCCGACAACGCGATGAAGGTCACGGTCGAGGCGATCCAGGTCCTCGGCGGCTACGGCTACGTCAACGAGTACCCGGTCGAGCGGATGATGCGCGACGCCAAGATCACCCAGATCTACGAGGGCACGAACGAGATCCAGCGCGTGGTGATCGCCCGCTCGATGAGCTAGTCGTCCCGCGGGCGCAGGTGCTCGACCTCGAAGCCGAACTCGCCCTGCAGCCGCTCGGCGATCAGCGAGCGGTGGCAGGCCTCGGGGTCGCGCTCGACGCAGAGCAGCGCAGCCTGTGAGTTGCCGATCCAGCTGACGATCGGGTCGAGGTCGACCTGGTCGAGCACCTCCGCGGTGTAGTGCTCCACGTAGGCTGGAGCGAGGACGCTGCGGCTGCGCTTGCCCTCGCCTTTCTTCTCGTCCTCCCGGTACTGCAGCTGCCGCATCTCGGTGGTCGGCGCCAGCTCCTTCAGGTGCGAGTAGCCGATCCCGGCCTCAGCCAGCGCCGCCTGCAGGCGCTGCGCGTTCGCCCAGGCGTACTCGCTGCCGCGCACCCCGCGGCGCTGGCGCACGTCGAGCAGCAGGTCAACCCCGGCGCTGCTCAGCGCCGCGAGGAAGGACTCACGGTCGAAGCCATAGACACCGATCGTCTGCAGGGTGGGCATGCCCAAACAGTAACTTCAGGTTTTGATGGCCGAGACCCGTTTCCTCATCGTCAACGCAGATGACCTCGGAATGACGGCCGCGGTCAACGACGGGATCTTTGCCGCCCACGAGGGCGGGATCGTCACCAGCGCCAGCCTGATGGTGAACCGACCCGCCGCGCCGGCGGCCGCCGAGGCGCTGACCGGGCACCCGGACCTGGCGGTCGGTCTCCACCTCGAGGCGGAGGAAGACTGCCGGCGGCAGCTCGAGCGCTTTCGCGAGCTTGTCGGCCGCGACCCGACGCATCTCGACTCGCACAAGCACGTACACGAAACCGACCCGGCGTTCGGCGTCGCCGCCGAGGCGCTGGCAGCCGAGCTGGGGGCGCCGCTGCGCAACCGGGAAATCCGCTACGAGCGCCGCTTCTACGGTCGGGACGCGATCTCGCCGCAGCACCTGATGGCGCTGATCGAAGGCCTGCCGCCCGGCTGGACCGAGATCGGTTGCCACCCCGCTGCCGGCCCCGTTCCCACTTCCTCCTACGACGCCGAGCGCCGAATCGAGCTAGCGACGCTTCGCGATCCAGGGGTGAAAAACCTGCTCAATGTGACGTCTGTACGACTGTGTTCTTACGCACAGGTGTTCGCCCCCTAGAAAGCTACTTTCGGAGCATGATTCGTTCCGCTCCACCCGCACCCATCAAGACCGCCTTTATCACGGCTCTGATCGCCGGCATCGTGGCGCTGCTCGTCACCTCCGACGTATCGGTTGTGGTCTGACGGCAGCTTCCAGCGACGATCGACGGTGAAGAATCGCCGCCGTCCGCGGCTTCCGCCCTTGACGTCCACCTCATCCTGAATCCTCAGCCAGGTGTGGGTGAGGTCATTGCGGTGGCGGGAGCGGGACGGCGGTCGATTGCTGAAGGGCGCATTCATGCCGGCCCTGGAAAACGAGTTCGTCGATACCGCCCTCCTTGGCCTCGATGCTGATGTCGGGCCGAACTGGCTCCGCGAAATGCTGCCGGGTCAAGCGGGGGATCTGGCTGCGCGTGGGGATCTGATTCTGGAGTTCGTCGTCGAGGAGCCGGAGCAGCCCGAGGCGCTCGTTCCCCTGCTCGAGGTCTGCGCTCCTATGGCCGTGAAGTCGATCGCCGACTACGCGATGTTGAAGAACCCTGTGCCGGTGATGACGCAGGGGCACTTCCAGGGTGGCGAGATGACGAGCCTTGACCTACGCGCGGTTGAGGTCGTAGAGCTTGCGTTCGAAAACCGGATTCCCCGCAATCCATATCCGGTAGTGCGCCCGGCGCGAGTTTTCCACACCGATTCGTTCTTGCTCCTGGTCTGGCGGGGCATAGGCATGAGTCAGTATCGACTCAAACCCCGTTCCGAGCAGGATTACCACCTCCCCCTGCGCGAATTCCCGGGAACGATCGTCGCTCCCACCAAGATCGACGAAGAAATAGAACGGGGGGTCCCTGAGAAACAAGCTCGGTTCGCAACCGAGTGGGGAGGCCGAGGGCCGGCTCACTTCGACGCCGCGGTCGCCATGTTCGACGGTGCTGCTTTCGGTCCGCGGGCGGTGGCTGAGAAGTGGATTGCCGCAATCGCGGAGGACATGCAGGCGATCGCCGGGGAGGAGCTCCCCCTCGTGCACGAGCAGTGGGAGCTCGACCTGCAGGAAGACCTGGCCAACTCGACTGGCGACCACGACCACCTCCGCTCGCTGGCGATGCTCGGGACCGTGGCGAGCATCGTCGACGGATGCCGTGACGGTCTTTCCGAGCCCCGCGACCATGGCGATCCGCATTGGTTCACGAAAACCTCCGACAGCCCCCGCATCGAGCGGGCACTTGCCGAGACCGAGAGGATGTTGGATCGATTTTCGGTCCGGCAAAGGGACCTGATCTCACTTGCTTCGGCCATCTCTTCAGCGATGGCTCTGCGCCTTCAACAGCAGAACCAGCGGCAGTCCGAAAGCCTCCAGGCTGCAGTGACGACGATCACCTCGGTCGTCGCCGGCCCCGCCTTGGTGTTCGGCGTTTTCGGCGCCAACGTGCCGCTGCCGCTGGGAACCTCCTGGTGGGGTTTGGGTCTGATGGTCTTCCTGGCGGCCTTCAGCGCCTTCGCGATCCGGTGGGCTCTCAACCGCCTGGTTGACGCCAGGGTCCAGAGGCTTCGGTCCTAGCCCAGCACCATCGCGCAGTAGCCGTCGGCGATCTCCGCTGCCGATAGACGGCCGTTCGGGCGCACCCACTGGGGCGTGTAGTTGACCATCCCCAGCAGGGCGAGGAGGGAGAGGCGGCGGTCGGCGAAGGTCATCGAGCCGTCGGCCTCGCCGCGGGCGAGGACGTCGTCGAGGATCTGCTCGAAGGCTCGGCGCTGGGAGCGGACGCGGCGCCAGCGGCGCTCCCGCTCGATCGCCTGGCGCTCTTGGGTGAAGACGAGCATGTGGTGGCGATGGGCGACCACGTGGGCGACCCAGGCTCGGACCAGCTCGCGCAGCCGCTCGACCGGGGGGACGTCCTCCGCGACGATCTCCCGCGCTCGCTCCAGTAGCGGCTCCAGCAGCTCGTCGCAGATCGCGATCAGGAGGTCGTCCTTGCCCTCGAAGTAGTGGTAGAGGCCGCCGGCGGCGAGGCCGGTCGCCGCGGTCAGCTCGCTGATCGAGGTGCCGTCGTAGCCGCGTTCGGCGAAGAGCTCGGCGGCGGTGTCGATCACCTCGCGGCGGCGCGCGTCGTAGCGGGCGCGCAGCGCCGGGCGGGTCGGCGGGGAAGGAGCTGGCATCGGCCGAGGGTAGCGCAAAAACCGAACGCCGATTCGGTATTCTCGGGACATGGACTTCAACCTCGGCGACGAGCATCGCCTGATCCAGCAGACCGTCCGCGACTTCGCCACCGGGGAGGTGGCGCCGGTCGCGGAGGAGCTCGACCGCGAGAAGCGCTTCCCCTACGAGATCGTCGCCAAGCTCGCCGACCTCAACCTGATGGGGATCCCGTTCCCAGAGGAATACGGGGGCGGGGGCGGCGACTCGCTCGCCTACGCGCTGGCGGTCGAGGAGCTGACCCGGGTCGACTCCTCGGTCGCGATCACCCTCTGCGCCCACACCTCGCTCGGCACGCAGCCGATCTACCTCTTCGGCTCCGAGGCTCAGAAAGAAGAGTGGCTGCCGCGGCTCTGCGCCGGCGAGATCCTCGGCGCCTTCGGCCTGACCGAGCCCGAGGCCGGCTCCGACGCCGGCAACGTTCGCACCAAGGCCCGCCTCGACGGCGGCGAATGGGTGATCGACGGCGCCAAGCAGTTCATCACCAACGCCGGCACCGAGATCTCCGGCGTCGTCTGCATCACCGCCCGCACCGGCGAGGACGAGATCTCCAACCTGATCGTCCCCAACGGCACCCCCGGCTACGAGCAGGGCGAGCCCTACCGCAAGATGGGCTGGAACGCCTCCGACACCCGGCCGCTCACCTTCACCGAGTGCCGGGTCCCCGAGGAGAACCTGCTCGGCCCGCGCGGGATGGGCTTCCGTCAGTTCCTCCAGGTGCTGGACATCGGCCGCATCGGCGTCGCCGCGATGGGCGTCGGCCTCGCCCAGGGCGCGCTCGACGAGGCGCTCGCCTACGCGAAGGAGCGCCAGGCCTTCGGCCAGCCGATCTCCCGCTTCCAGACGATCCAGGCCAAGCTCGCCGACATGGCGACCGAGATCGAGGCGACCCGCCTGCTCGTCTACAAGGCCGCCCGCGAGAAGGACCGCGGCGAGAACTTCAGCCTCACCGCCGCCCAGGCGAAGCTGAAGAGCGGCCGCCTCGCCGTCCGCTGCTGCGAGGAGGCGGTGCAGATCCACGGCGGCTACGGCTACATCGAGGAGTACCCGGTCTGCCGCTTCTACCGCGACGCGAAGATCCTCACGATCGGCGAGGGCACCGACGAGATCCAGCAGATGGTGATCGCCCGCGCGCTAGGGGCTTGAGGTGATTCCCCGCTCCGTCCGCATCCGCGAGGTCGGCCCGCGCGACGGCTTCCAGAACGAGCCGGAGACGATCGCCACCGCCGACAAGGTGCGCCTGGTCGAGATGCTGGCCCGGACCGGGCTGCGGCGGCTGGAGGTGACGAGCTTCGTCCGCGCCGACGTCGTCCCGCAGTTGGCCGACGGGCGCGAGGTGCTGGAGCGGGCTCAAATCCCTGATGACATCTCGGTCTCGGTCCTGGTCCCGAACATGCGCGGGCTGGAGGCGGCGCTGGAGGTGCGCGAGAAGATCGACGAGGTCAACGTCTTCCTCTCCGCCTCGGAGACCCACAACCGCCGCAACGTCAACCGCTCGGTCGAGGAGTCGCTGGAGGGGCTGGAGCACGTGCTCGCCCGCGCCACCGAGGAGGGGCTGCGCTGCGAGGGCGTGATCAGCACCAGCTTCGGCTGCCCGTATGAGGGCTACGTGCCGATCGAGCGCGTCTTCGAGATCGCCAAGCGGCTCTCGGTCGCGGGCGCGGTCGAGATCGGCTTCGGCGACACCACCGGGATGGCCAACCCGGCCCAGGTCGGAGAGTTCTTCCGCCGCGCCGCCGAGGAGCTGCCCGAGGTCGAACGCACCGCCCACTTCCACGACACCCGCGGCCAGGCCCTGGCCAACGTGCTGGCGGCGCTGGAGGTAGGGGTCGACTCCTTCGAGTCCAGCTTCGGCCAGCTCGGCGGCTGCCCGGTCCCGCCCGGCGCCACCGGCAACGTCGCCAGCGAGGACCTGGTCTCGATGCTGCGCGAGATGGGAATCGAGACCGGCATCGACCTCGCCAAGCTGCTCGACGCGGCCCGGACGGCGCAGGAGGTCCTCGGCCGCCCGCTTGCCTCCCACACGCTGATCGCCGGCCCGGTTGAGTGGCACCCCGAGCGCGATCCCTTCAAGGAGAACCCGCCGCGATGAGCACGGCGACGGAGGGCGCCCGCGAGAAGCACCTGGAGCTGATCGCCGAGCTGGAGGCGGAGCTGGAGCGGGTGCGCGGAGGGGGCGGGCCGAAGGCGGTCGAGCGCCACCGCGGCCGCGGCAAGCTCACCGCGCGCGAACGGATCGAGGGGCTCTGCGACCCCGGCGCGCCCTTCCTCGAGCTCTCGGCCCTGGCCGCGCACGGGCTGTACGAGGACGCCGCCCCGGGGGCGGGGGTGGTCGCCGGGATCGGGATCGTCAGCGGTCGCCGCAGCGTCATCGTCGCCAACGACGCCACCGTCAAAGGCGGCACCTACTACCCGATCACCGTGAAGAAGCACCTGCGGGCGCAGGAGATCGCCCTGCAGAACCGGCTCCCCTGCTTCTACCTGGTCGACTCCGGCGGCGCCTTCCTGCCGCTGCAGGACGAAGTCTTCCCCGACCGCGACCACTTCGGCCGCATCTTCTTCAACCAGGCGACGATGTCGGCCCGGGGGATTCCGCAGATCGCCGCCGTGATGGGCTCCTGCACCGCCGGCGGCGCCTACGTGCCGGCGATGAGCGACGAGACCGTGATCGTCCGCCACCAGGGGACGATCTTCCTCGGCGGCCCGCCGCTGGTGAAAGCCGCGACCGGGGAGGAGGTGACGGCGGAGGAGCTCGGCGGCGGCGACGTCCACGCCCGCAAGTCCGGCGTCGCCGACCACCTCGCCGCCGACGACGCCGAGGCGCTGGCGATCCTGCGCGAAATCGCCGCCACCCTGCCGCCCTCGCCGCCGGCCCCCTGGCACCGGATCGAGCCGCGCCCGCCGGCCGGCGATCCGGAGGAGATCCTCGACGTCGTCCCGATCGGCTCGCGGGCGCCGTGGGACGTCCGCGAGGTCCTGCGCCGCGTCGTTGACGCCGGCGAGCTGCGCGAGTTCAAGGAGAAGTACGGCAAAACCCTGGTCTGCGCCTTCGCCCGCATCGAGGGCCACCCGGTCGGGATCGTCGCCAACAACGGCATCCTCTTCTCCGAGAGCGCGCTCAAGGGCGCCCACTTCGTCGAGCTCTGCGACCAGCGCCGCATCCCGCTCGTCTTCGTCCAGAACGTCAACGGCTTCATGGTCGGCTCCAAGTACGAGGCCGGCGGGATCGCCAAGGACGGGGCGAAGATGGTCGCCGCCGTCTCGACCGCCCGGGTGCCGAAGCTGACTGTGATCGTCGGCGGCTCCTTCGGCGCCGGCAACTACGGGATGTGCGGCCGCGCCTACTCGCCCCGCTTCCTCTTCATGTGGCCGAATGCCCACATCTCGGTGATGGGAGGGGACATGGCGGCGGCGGTGATGAACGAGGTCGGCCAGCCCGAGACCGCCGCCCAGCTGCGCGAGCAGTACGAGCGCCAGGGCCGCGCCCTCTACTCGACCGCCCGCCTCTGGGACGACGGCGTGATCGACCCCCGCGACACCCGCCAGGTGCTCGCCCTCGCGTTGGACGCCTGCGCCAACGCGCCGCTGGAGGAGCGGGCGGCGCCGGTGTACCGGATGTAGCGCTGCCGGGCGGTTTCCTTATCTCCCGCCGGGGGTACCTGGGGCTTGCCCTGAGCGGGATCCCTGCTGTTCCACCAGTCATCTAGTCGGGAGACCCCCTTTCGGGACTTACCTGACCAAGCCGCGCCGTCTCGTCCCGATTCGGGCGGATCTTGGGAACGCACACTAGGAGGAACAAGCATGGAGTCAGCAACGACCCGCGCCGACGGCGTGAGGGCGGTCAGCGACCGCTCCGCCGGCCGCAGCGCGATAAGGCGTCTCTCGACCGAGACCAAGCAGGCCTTCAAGACGACCGAGTTCTGGGCGATGGTCGTGGTGATCGTCGGCATCCTCGTCGCCGCCGCCACGATCAAGGGTGGCGACACCGCACCCGGCACCGACGAGTTCATCGCCAAGCAGGCCTGGCTCTACGTCGCCATCGTCGCCGTCGGCTACATGGTCAGCCGCGGCCTGGCGAAGTCGGGCTCGCGTGAGCCCTACGAGGCCGATCGCGACGACGACCGGCACTAAGGCCTGATTGGGGTCGCGGTGGCCCGGCGGCGATACTTGCGCCGGTGCCCCGCGGTCCCAGCCTTCCAATCGCCTGTTCGCTCCTGGCGCTTCTCGCCGGGTGCGGGAGCGAGGACGGCGCCAGTCCGGACCCTCAGCCGAACCGCTCGAAGCTCCATGCGCGGGATGCAACCGCGCCCGCGGTACCGGCGTCATCCCACTGCCCTTCTGACCTCCCCGCCTGCCGGGTCGCCGTCGGCCGGATCGTCTACGTCGAGCGGGTCGACCCCGACGGCGACGGGGACGCTCACTTCGTGATCGCCGACCCGCAGGGGATCACCCTGCCGGGCCTGACCGCGATCGACGTGCGCAAGGGTCTGCGCCCGCACCCGCTGCCGGGTCCGGGCGACCTGATCAGCGCCGCCGGCCCGGTCCAGACCGGCTCCTACGGCCAAAGCCAGATTCACGCGCTGGAGCTGCACGTCGCCCGCTGAGGCGGGCTGCGAGACTCGGCGCATGGCCGGCCGTCGCTTCAGCCAGATCGACGTCTTCGGCAGCGGGCCCTGCTCCGGCAACCCGGTCGCGGTGGTGCTCGACGCCGAGGGGCTGGGCGACGAGGAGATGCAGCGGTTCGCGAGCTGGACCAACCTCGCCGAGACCACCTTCGTGCTGCCGCCCACCCGGCCGGAGGCCGACTACCGGGTGCGGATCTTCACGCCGGTCCTGGAGCTGCCCTTCGCCGGGCACCCGACCCTCGGCACCTGCCATGCCTGGCTCGAGCGCGGGGGAGAGCCCGCCTCCGCCGTGGAGGTCATGCAGGAGTGTGAGGCGGGGCTGGTGCGGATCCGGCGCGAGAAGGACCGGTTCGCCTTCGACGCGCCGCCGCTGGTGCGCTCGGGTCCCGCCTCGGAGGAGGATGCGGCGAAAGTCGCCGCGGCGCTCGGGGTCGAGGTGGGGGAGATGCTCGCGGTCGAGTGGGTCGACAACGGCCCCGGCTGGATCTGCGCCATGTTCGAGAGCGCTGAGCGGGTGCTGGAGCTGCGGCCCGGCCGGCTCGACTTCGACCTCGGCGTCGTCGGCTTCCACCCGCCCGGCTCGCCCGCGGCGATCGAGCTGCGCGCCTTCGCCCCCGTCAACGGCCTGGCCTTCGAGGACCCGGTCACCGGCAGCCTCAACGCCTCGGTGGCCCAGTGGCTGCTCGGCAACGGCCGCCTCGCCGCTCCCTACCTCGCCCACCAGGGCGGCGCGATCGGCCGCGCCGGCCGCATCCACGTCTCCCAGGACGAGGACGGGACGATCTGGGTCGGCGGCCGGGCCGAGACGGTGATCGAGGGGGCCGTCGAGCTCTAGCCGCGTGCCGCCGGGACGGCCGCCGCCGCGTGGCCGCCGCCGTGGCCCTCGTCGTCGCTGCCGTCGAAGACCTCCGCCAGCAGCACCGCGCTGCCGAAGACGAAGGCGACCGCCGCCACCGCGGCGACCACCCGCACCGGCGGGCCGCCGTGGATGCCGGTCTCGTGGACGACCGCGTGGCCGCGGCCGCGGGCGATCAGCCAGCGGTTGACCGGCAGGGCGATCAGGCCGGCGACGGCGAGGGCGAAGGAGAGGCTGCCCCAGAAGAGCAGGCTGCCGATCCCGGCCTCCATCGCCCCGGGGATCGCCAGCATGATCGCGTTGTCGACGATCTCCATCGTGGCGATGCTGAGCGTGTCGGCGGCGAGGGCGATCGGGACCACCGCCCCGAACGCCAGGCCGGCGCGGAGCAGCGGCAGGCTGGTCAGCCCGTAGCCGAAGATGAAGGCGAGCGCCACCGCCAAGGCGACGGTTCCGAGGTCGGAGAAGCCGAGCGCGGTGCCGATCGCCATCCCCGCGACCTCGCCGATCGCGCAGCCGGTGAGGCAGTGGAGGGTGGCGGAGAGGGCGACGCCGGTGAGGTTCTCGTTTGAGTGCATAGGACCACTCTAGCATACCCCTGGGGGGTATATGAAGAGCAAAAAGAAGAGCCGGCCCCGAAGGGCCGGCTCTTTGAGCTCAGATCTGCTTCAGACCTGGGTCAGCTCGGGTTGATGTACATGATCGCGATCGCCATCGCGTCATCGATCGGATCATGCGTTTCCGGCACGTTGTAGATCCCGTGCAGGCGCAGCGTCTGCCCTTTGGTGATCGTGGCAATCGGGTTGCCGGTGCAGACGCCCATCGAGGAAACGTGTTTGCGGCCGTCGGGGGTTTCGTAACCCGCGCCGCCGTAGCCCGCCACCGAGTTGCAAAGCAGCGCTTCGCCGGCGGATTTGTTCGTCACTTCGATGTTGACGCCGTGGTCGTGGATGTGACCCGCAGCGGCGATCAATTTGCCGCCGAAGGTGGTTTTCCAGTCGCGGTGCGTGTCGCTGAGGCCGTACGGAACGCTGATCAGCGAGTCCATGCTGCAGCCGTCGGCGTCGAACCAGACCGGACGCAGCGGTGAGCGGCTGGTGTGGTCGGTGCCGGTGGCGTACTTCCAGGTCACCCGGACTTTGACCGTTTTGCTGGTCGTCGCCCAGTTCATCAGGTCAACGACCATGTTCCAGGTCTCTGAGCTGTTGATCTTGTAGCCGTAGGGCAGCGACTGGAGGTCGACCGCGGTGCGCTCGTCGCCGGCGGCGAAGAAGCGCTCACCGAGCAGACCCGGGCCGCTGTTGCCGCAGGTGGCGTCGACCTTGCCGCTCGACTGGGCCATGAAGGCCGCGTGGTGGAGCATCGGACCTTCGCTGATCGTCGCTTTCGCCCCGCTGGTGTAGACGAGGTCCGGGGTGACGCCGATGATCGAGCAACCGGTGCACGGCTTGGCGATGTTCTGGACGATCTGGTTGTTGATGTGGCCCATCGCATCGTGATCGTGCGGATCGCCGCTGCCGGCCGGGATCGTGAACGAGCCGTAGTCGATCGTGGTGGTCTGGATCGCCGCGCTCGCGCTCGCCGGCACGGCGAACATCGCGAGAGCGCAGACGAGCACTATCAAGCGTTTCGTCGCTTGCATCTATTCCTCCCATTGATCTAAAGGACACCCTCCCTGCGAGGGCGCTCCTGAGTGATCAAGCACGCTAAAGCGCCTTATCCGTTCTGTCAACGGATACGGAGAGGTACTTTGGAGAGGGCGCGATTTTGAGGTAGGGCCGGGCTTGACAGGTGACTATTTGGTCACCTATTCTCATCCGCGTGGACGAGGTCTTCAAGGCGCTGGCGGATCCAACCCGCCGCGAGCTGCTCGACCGCCTCTTCGCCGAGGACGCGCAGACGCTGAGCGCCTTGGAAGAGGGAGTGCCGATGTCCCGCTTCGGCGTGATGAAGCACCTGAGGGTGCTCGAGGAGGCGGGGCTGGTGACGACGCGAAAGCGCGGCCGCGAGAAGCTGCACTTCCTCAACCCCGTCCCGATCAGGCTCATCCACGACCGCTGGGTGGGCAAGTACGCGCAGCCCTGGGCCTCGGCGCTCAGCGAGCTGAAGAAAGACATCGAGAGCGAGGAGAAGGACAGATGAGCGAGGACCAGGCTTACACCGTGGTCGGCGGGCGCGGGACGATGACCGTGTTCGAGATCTACATCAAGACGACGCCGGAGCGCCTCTGGGAGGCGATCACCAGCGAGCAGATGCGCAAGCGCTACAGCTTCGGGGTCGGGACCGTCTCCGACTGGACCGAGGGCTCCGAGTACAGGTCCGGGGTCCCCGGCGTGGTCGACATCGCCAGCGGCAGGAACCTCGAGGTCGACCCGCCGCGCCGCCTGGTCCAGAGCTTCACCGCGCTCTGGAGCGACCAGGTGAAGGGCGAAGGCGAGTCGCGGGTGACCTGGGAGATCGAGCCGGTCGGCACCTCCTGTCGCCTGCGGGTGACGCACGACCAGCTCGGCGAGGACGCCAACAACGAGCTCTTCGGCGGCTGGCCGATGATCCTCTCCGGCCTGAAGACGCTGCTCGAGACCGGTGAGGACCTCGACACCCCCGGTTCGCTGCGCTACTCCGGAGCTGCTGGCTAGCCGGTGATTTCCGGCGCCGAGGGCTGCGGCGGCGGCTGCGGCCGCGGCGGCGCCGGGTCCGGAGGCGGCGGGCCGGGCGGGCCCGGGTCGGGGGTGGGCGCCGGCGGTCGCGGGTCCGGTCCGGGTGGCGGGCCCGACGCCGGCGCGTCCAGCCGCAGGGGGTCGAGCAGGGTCTCCATGCCCCGCTCTTACCCGGGTTTCTCGGGGCTACGCGGCGGGGTACCCTGAGCGAACCCGAGCAAGGAGGCCCGCCGATGACCCAACCGACCCTGGAGGATGCGCGGAAGCTGAGCGAGTGGCATCCGCCTCTCGGCGTTCTCTCCGTCTACCTCGGCTTCGACCCCGCCGATCGCGCCGGCGCCTGGCGGACCGAGCTCCGCAACGGCCTCGACGCCGTCCTCGAGGCCAACAAAGAAGCCGAGCACGACCGCCGCGTTGCCCTGCGAGCGACGGCGAAACGCCTGACCGAGCGCTTCGAAGACGGAGACCTGCGGCCGCCGCCCCGGGGCGAAGCCGGCTTCGTCGAGGTCGCCGAGAAGGGGGGAGACGAGCGCTGGTTCGGCACCAGCGTCGCGCCCGTCGCCAGCGCCTGCGTCGAGTTCGGGGCTGAGCCGGTGGTGGCGCCGCTGCTCGATCTCCGCGGCCGCGGCGCTTCCCGCGGCATCGCCCTGCTCTCCTCCGAGCGGGTGCGGCTGCTGCGCTGCGACGAGGGCGCCCTCGAGGAGCTCGAGGACTGGGAACTGAGCATCACCAGCCTCGACTGGCGCGAGCGCAAATCGCAGAGCGCCAACAACCCCGCTCGCGCCCAGGGCGTCAGCTCCTCCGGGCACGACCAGTTCGGCGAACGGCTCGACCACAACCGCCACCGCTTCCTCAACGAGTGCGGTGGCCTCGCCGCTCGAGCGCTGGACGAGAACGAGCTGGGGGAGCTTGTCGTCTTCGGCCCGGCCAGGGACCTCGAGCACTTCAAAGCGGGCTTCGGGTCGGTCAACGGCAAGCTCAAGGTCGGCGGCGACGGCGACTTGATCTCGGTGCCGAAGGGGAAGCTGACCGAGGCCGTCGCCGAGGTGGTCCAGCGACTCGACCTCGAAAGCCAGCAGGCGGTGGTCGAGCGCGCCCTGGGCGAGGCGAAGGGAGGCAGTCGTGGCGCCGCCGGACTGCAGGAGACGCGGGAGGCGTTGGCCGAAGGCAGGGTCGACCACCTCGTCTTCGACGCCGCGATCGGCGACGAGGCCGAGTCGATGATCCGCGCCGCGCTCGCCAGCAGCGCCCAGGTGACGGTGGTGCGCGGCGAGGTCGCCGCGCCGCTGGCCGAGGCCGAAGGCGTGGCCGCGATCCTGCGCTACTGAGCGAGATATGTGACCTCCGTCCGGTTCGGCGTCCTTGCCCATGGGTAGTGGGAGGGCAAGGAAGCCAAGGAGGATGAAATCGGACAAGGAGAAGAGCTTGAGCGAGCAAGAGAAAGTCGCTGGAGGTCCATTAGGCAAGGTTGTGGGCAAGGCAAAGCAGCTGGCCGGATCGGCGCTGGGACGCGAAGACCTGCACCGCGAGGGGCGGCTGCAGGAGGTCCAAGCCGACGCCGAGGCCGAGGCGGCAGCCAAGGCGGCTGAGGCCGAGCGCAAGCAGCAGGAAGCCGAGATCGAGACCGAGCGCGCCGAGACCGAAGCCGAGCGGCACGAGGTCGAGCTGGAGGCGGCCGAGATCGAGGCCGAAGAGGAGGCCGAGCGCAAGCGAGCCGAAGAGGAGCGCGAGGCGACGCGCCGCGCCGCGGTCGAGAAAGCCGCTGCCGAGCGCGAGCGGCTGGCCGGCGAAAGCCGCGCCAGCGCCAAACGTCAAGAGGCGGCGGCGGAGAAGGGCGAGGCGAAACGCGAGGCGGCGGAGCTGCAGCGCGAAGCCGACCGGGCCGAAGAGGCCGCCGCCGCGATCGATCCCAAGGAGGAGAGCTGAATGTCGATGCCGACTGTCCCGAAAACGATCTTCAACTCGTCGCTGAAGCTGGCGCGGGCGCCGTTCGACCTTGCCTTAGGCGCCCTCGGCGGCTCCGACTCGCAGGCGAAACACCTGCTTGACCGGGCCGAAGCCGGCGCCCGCAGCGCCACCGGCGTCCTTTTCGCCGACCCGGAGCTGCGCGAAGAAGGCCGGGCGGCGCTGCTGGCGACGAAAGAGCGCGAGCGCGCGACCGAGCTGCGCGAGCAGGCCGAGGTGCGGGAGCGCGACGCTGAGGCCCGGCAGGCGAGAGTGAGCGAAGCCGCCGAGAAAGCAGCGGCGGAGGCCCGCCGCAAGGCGGAGCAGGATCGGCGCAAAGCCGAGAAGCGCAGGAAAGAACGCGAGGCCCGGGCCAAGAAAGCCGAGGCGAAGAAGAAGGAGAAAGCGAAAAAGGTCGCGGCCAAGGTCGAGCGCGCGAACGCGAAAGCGGAGAAGACCGCGCAGCTGGAGAAGCTCGAGGCCAAAGAGGAGAGCATCGAGGCCAAGGCGGAGGCGGCGGCCACCAAGCGCGAGGCCGAGCGTCTGGAGAAAGCCGCGGAGGCGGCCAAGGAGTCGCGCAAAAAGGAGGCGCGCGACGGCAACGGACCCAGCAGGTAACCGAGCGTAACCGCTGCTAGGGGCCGTTCTCGAGGTAGAAGACCTCCGCGCAGACGTCCTCCTCGGCATCGAGACCGCTGATGAAGGCGCGGACCTTGCGCCCGGTCAGCCGCTCGACGATCTCGCGGAACTTCTCATGGGTGGCGGCCTGGAAGTACATCCGCGTGTCTCGCAGCCGTTGGTGCTCGCCCATCTCGGCGAGGCTGCGCTCGGCCGGGGTGAAGGTGTTCTCGAGCGAGCAGATGACGATGTCTGGCCCGGCGAATTCGGTCCGCGCTTTGGTCGGGCCGCGGCCGAACAGCTCCTTGTAGAGGCGGACCATCTCGCGCGATATCTCCGCCCGCACCGAATCGTGGTGGTTGTTGCTCTCCTCAGATCTCTGAGGGATGTTGGTCTGCTCCATGCCGCTCACATACCCAAGGAAAGGGACGATTTATCAATGGGACACCCGGGTATCGGGACCGGGATGGCCTCCGACCAGTCGCCCCCCGTCACCATCACCCCCTACCCCGATGGCCCGTACCTCGTGCGCGGCGATTTCGTCGTCCGCGACGCTGACGGCAACGAGCTGCCGACGGAGCGAAGGACGATCGCCCTCTGCCGCTGCGGCAAGTCGCGGATGCGGCCGCTCTGCGACGGCACCCACAAGCTGATCGGCTTCAAGGCGCCGAGCTCGCCGGAGCCATGGCCGGGCGCCTGATCGACCTGCCCCCGCCGCGGGGCCCGCTGAGCGAGCAGCTCTTCGAGGCCCTGGAAGGGCCACCGCGCACTCGTCTGGCGTCGCCGGGGCTGCTCGACTCGGAGGACCCGATAGCCGACGAAGACCTCCAGCTCGCCCTCTACGTCGCCTACGAGCTCCACTACAGCGGCATCCGCGGCGTCGACGAGAGCTGGGAGTGGTCGCCGTCGCTGGTCTCGTTCCGGGCGGCCCTCGAACGGCCCTTCGAAGAGGCGGTGGCGGAGCTGGTCCCGCCCGCCGAAGCGCAGGAGCTGGAGTCGGTCGGCGCCGCCCTGCAGGCGATCGTCGCCGATGACCCGGGGCCGCCGCTCTCCCGCCACATGGAGACGCAGGGGACGCAGGCGCAGATGCTCGAGCACGTCGTCCACCGCTCCGCTTACCAGCTGAAGGAGGCCGATCCCCACTCCTGGGCGATCCCGCGCCTGGGGCCGGGGCCGAAGGCGGCGCTGCTGGAGGTCCAGTTCGACGAGTACGGCGGCGGCCGCGCCGAGCGCATGCACTCGGTCCTGTTCGCGAAGACGATGGAGGGCCTGGGGCTCGACCCGACCTACGGCCGCTACCTCGGGCGGCTGCCGGGGGTGACCCTGGCGACCGTCAACCTGATCACGGCGTTCGGGCTGCACCGGGGCCGCCGCGGCGCCCTCGTCGGCCACCTCGCCGGCTTCGAGATGACCTCCTCGATCCCCAACCGCCGCTACGGCAACGCCCTGCGCCGCCTCGGCTACGGGCCGGAGGTGACGCGCTTCTACGACGAGCACGTCGAGGCCGACGCGGTGCACGAGAACATCGCCGCCTGGGACCTCGCCGGCGGCCTGGCCGCGACCGAACCCGAGGTCGCTCCCGACATCCTCTTCGGCGCCCGGGCGCTGCTGGGGGTCGAGGCGAAGTGGGCGACGCACCTGATGGACTGCTGGGAGCGGGGGGAGACCTCGCTGCGCTCCTCGCTCGCACCCGTTCCCGCTTGACCGCGCCGCTCGACCTCTCCTACCTGGTGCCGATCCGCTGGCGGGACGGCGCCCAGCGGGGCGAGCTGGCCGAGTACCTCGCCGCGATCGCCCCCCACTGCGCCGAGCTGATCGTCGTCGACGGCTCGCCGCCCGAGGTCTTCGCCGCCAACGCCGCGGCCTGGGGGAGGGGCGTGATGCACGTGCCGGTCGCCGAGGACGAGAGCTGGCTGATGGGCAAAGTCTCCGGCGTCCGGACGGGCCTGCGGCTCGCCTCCCGCGAGCGCGTCGTGATCGCCGACGACGACGTTCGCTACGACCCCGAGACGCTGCGGCGGATCGCCCGGCTGCTCGATGAGCACGACCTCGCGCGTCCCCAGAACTACTTCAGCCGGCTGCCCTGGCACGCCCGCTGGGACACGGCGCGGACGCTGCTCAACCGCAGCCTCGGCCGCGACTACCCGGGGACGCTGGCGGCGCGGCGCTCGCGGCTGCTGGCGATGGGCCTCTACGACGGCGACGTCCTCTTCGAGAACCTGGAGCTGATCCGCGCCGTCCGCGCCCACGGCGGCAGCGTCACCTCGCCGCTCGACCTCTACGTCGCCCGGGTGCCGCCCTCGGCCGCCCACTTCTGGGGCCAGCGGACCCGCCAGGCCTACGACGACTTCGCGCTGCCGCTGCGGATGGCGCTCTGGCTGGCGGTCGCGCCGCTGCTCGCGCTCGCGGGCGTGAGGCGCCGCCCCGGTCTGGCCCTGGCCCCGGCGGCGCTCGCGGTCGCGGCGGCCGAGCGCGGCCGTCGCCGTGCCGGTGGGGCCGCCGTCTTCCCCGCCACCTCCTCGCTGCTGGCCCCGCTCTGGGTCCTCGAGCGGGGGGTCTGCGCCTGGCTGGCGGTGCTGCAGCGCCTGCGCTTCGGCGGCGTCCGCTACGGCGACTCGGTGATCCCGCTCGCCGCCCACTCCGAGCGGCAGCTGCGCCGCCGCCTCTCTACGCGGGAGGGAGGAGCGGTTGCTGCTCGTCGAGCACCGCGATCGGCAGCCTCTGGTCGAGCCCGGTCATGTTGAGCAGGCGCCGGACCGCGTCCGACTCGCTGGGGATGAAGCTGAGCCGCGCCGCCTCACTCCCGCCCAGGGCGCGCACCAGGAGCGCGATCCCGGTCGAGTCGAGGAACACGAGGGGGCCGAGGTCGACGAGGATGTCCCTGCCCTCGCCGTAGGCATTTTCGAGGGCGGATTCGACGGTGTGGGCGTTGGAGAGGTCGAGCTCTCCCTCGAGGGAGAGGCGAACCCGCTCGCCGTCGAAGCTGGCGCGGACGGTTAACGGCCCGTCCTGGGTCTCGGAGTGGATAAAAGGCATTGCTGGACCTCCATTCGAATATGTGGAAGTCCCGAGACGCCTCACGATGGGCGCCCGCGGTCTCGCCTTGGACTGAGTGTCCGCCGGTGCCCGTTGGGGAACCGGCTAAAACCCTCTGTTGAGGTTAGCGCAGTCTCGGCAGGGCGTTGGGAATCGGCGCGAGGCGCTTCCGCGCCGCGCGGACTCGTTGCAGCACGAGGTCGCGTTTCGGGGCCGGCCCGAGCTCGGGCCCGCGGATCGCTTTCGGCCCGGGGGCCGTTTCTTCGCTGAGCTGTTCAACTGGGGCGTTCATCTCTCCTCCGGCTTCGAGAAAATCGGGTTGATCCGGGTACCTCTCCCAATCTCCGTGCCGCTTGCCGTGAGAAGTGAGGGGCTTGCCTCCCGACACAAGCGGCGCTGTGACCGTTGTGCCGAAAGTTGATTACCCACCGCCTGTGTGACCGAAACCCGTTTTGAAGCAGGAGCGGGCGGGAAGACAAAATCCAAGAGCCAGAGCTATGAAACACGCCGGTTTCCAACACGAGGCGCTGATCTACGAAGGCCCCGAGGACTACCTGCGGGGGACGGTTCCGTTCCTGCGCGCGGCGGTCGAGGCTGACGAACCGGCGATGGTCGCCGTCGGGCACTCCCAGCGCGAGATGATCGAAGAGGAGCTGGGCGAGGCGGCGGAGCGGGTTCGGTTCGCCGACATGGAGAAGCTCGGCCGCAATCCGGCCTGGATCATCCCCTTCTGGCGCGAGTTCGTCGACGAATCCGGGGGGCACTCGGTGCGCGGGATCGGGGAACCGGTCTGGGCCGCGCGCACGGAGGCCGCCCTGGACGAGTGCCGCCGCCACGAGGCCCTGCTCAACCACGCCTTCGCCCCGCAGCCCGCCTGGTCGCTGCTCTGCCCGTACGACGCCGGCTCCCTGGACCACGGCATCATCGAGAAGGTCTCCTGCTCCCACCCGCATGTCCATCGCGATGGGCAGCGGATGGAGAGCTCCGCGTTCGATCCGGAGC
The DNA here is from genome assembly GCA_035765335.1 of Solirubrobacterales bacterium. Classification (GTDB taxonomy): domain Bacteria; phylum Actinomycetota; class Thermoleophilia; order Solirubrobacterales; family 70-9; genus VAYN01. The sequence continues at coordinate 44,781 of DASTXV010000016.1, read as the reverse complement.
CCGACTGCTTCGCCGGCGAGCTGCCGCCGCCGACCTCGACGCCGGAGACGGTCGCCTTCGGGGTCTCAGAGTTGAGCGAGGTCCGCCATCGCGTCGCCGCGGCCGCCGAAGCGAGCGGCATGGACTCCCTCGGGGTGGCCGACCTCGTCACCGCCACCAGCGAGCTCGCCGCCAACAGCGTCATGCACGGCGGCGGCAGCGGCCTGCTGCGGCTCTGGCGCGAGGAGGGCAGGCTCCTGGCCGAGGTCGAGGACCGGGGGCGGATCGAGGAGCCGCTGGTGGGCCGGTTGCGCCCCGACGTCTCGCAGGAGGGCGGCCGCGGCCTCTGGCTCGCCAACCAGCTCTGCGACCTCGTCCAGATCCGCTCCGGGGACGGGGGCACGGTCGTGCGCCTGCACCTGCTCCCCCGCGAGGCGGCCTTCGTCTAGCTGATAGCTAGGGCTGGCGTGCCGCGTGCCCGGCGCGGGTAGTGGGTCGGTATGCCAAACAACGATCCCCAGACCCAGCTCGTCAAGTACCTGACCGACGTCCACTCGATCGAGGAACAGGCGCGAATCCAGATGGAACGCGCCCCGAAGATGGTCGAGGGGCAGCTTTCGGAGTCCTTCCAACGCCACCTCGGGGAGACGGAATCCCAGGAGCAGCGCGTGCGCCGGCGCCTGGAGGCGCGCGACGCCTCCCCCTCGAAGGTGAAGGACGTCGCCGGGAAAGCGGGCGCCTTCGGCATGGTCCTGTTCGCCCGCTCCCAGCCGGACACTCCCGGGAAGCTGGTGATGCACGCCTTCTCCTACGAGCACATGGAGGTGGCCGCCTACGAGCTGCTGGCGATCGCCGCCCGCGAAGCCGGCGACGAGGAGACCGCCGCGATGGCGGAGGAGATCGCCGACGAGGAGCGGGAGATGGCCGGCCGCCTGGCCGCGAGCTGGGACGAAGCGGTCGAGCAGGCGCTGCGCGCGGTCGACCCCGACGACCTCGGCGAGCAGCTCAACACCTACCTCGCCGACGTCCACGCGCTCGAGGGGCAGTCGAAGGAGCTGCTGGAGAAAGGCAAGGAGATGGACGTGCCGGAGGCGCTCCGTTCTGTCTTCGAGCGTCACCTGCGGGAGACCGAAGGCCACCTGGAGAAGATCGAGCGCCGCCTCGACGACCGCGGCGCCGCGCCCTCGGGAGTCAAGGACGCGATGCTGCGCCTCGGCGCCCTCAACTGGGGCGGCTTCTTCGGCGCCCAGCCCGATACCCCGGCCAAGCTCGCCGGCTTCTCCTACGCGGTCGAGAACCTCGAGATCGCCGCCTACGAGCTGCTCCTCCGCGTCGCCCGCCGCGCCGGCGACCAGGAGACCGTCGCCCTCGCCGAGTCGATCCTCAGCGAGGAGAAGGCCGCCGCCAAATCGGTCGCCGACCAGTGGCCGGTCTCGATGGCGGTGGCTTAGGGCAGCGCGCGCTGGGTCGCGGCCAGGTGCAGGTCTTCGACCCGCTGGCCCTGGCGGTCGGCGCGCTCGGCGAGGGCGTGGAAGTCGAAGCCGTCGAGGCTCTCGCCGTAGCTCTGCTCGAGCGCGTTCCAGAGCTGGAGCTTCATGCCGATGCCGCCGGCGAGCCCCTCCAGCTCAAGCACGCGGCTGAGGGGCGAGTAGCCACGCAACTGGCCGTTCAGCTTGAGGCGGCCGAGGCGCTCGGCGACCTTCGCGAGCGCGGGTTTGACCGGGTTGCGGTCGACGCCGAGGCGCTCCATCAGGCGGACCAGGGTGTCGTAGTCCTCCTCGATCTCGGCGCAGATCCGCGCCAGCGGCTCGCCGAACTCGGCGTCGCCGCGATTGCTCGACCGCAGGCGGCGGGCCAGCTCGACTCCGAGCGTGGCCCCCGCCAGGTGGTCGTTGAGGTAGATGGCCAGGAGGCGGTCAGGCTCTGCGTTCTGGGCCATCGGCGCTGCCATCGGCGCTTCTAGGACTCCTCGTAGGGGTCTTTCTCGCCCGCCAGCTGCAGCGAGCCCTCTTTGACCTCGCTGAAGTGCCGTTCCTGGATCGGCAGCGCCCACTCGACCAGTTCGGAGACCTGCTCCTCGCCGGCCTGCTCGTTGAGCTTCTTCAGCACCGCCCAGTGGCCGACCTCGCCGGCCTCGGCCATCGTCAGGAACTCGAAGCCGTCGAGCCCGTCGGCCTCGTCCCCCAGGTAGGTCTCCGCCATCTCGGAGGCCTCCCTTTTGGTCTCTTTCGCCTTTTCGAGGATCGCGGTCTTCTTGCCCTCGCGCTGCTCGGCCACCTCGGTGCCGCGGCGGGCCGTCTCCTCGGCCTCCTCGCGCATCTGCCGCAGGCTGGCGACGATCTGCTCGTCGTCGACGAGGCCCTCGACTTTCTCGGTCGTTTTCTGCGCCGCTTCGGCCAGCCCGATCACCTCCGCCAGCTTCTCCTCCAAAGTCGTCAGCTCAGCCATCGTCGTCCCTCCTCGGGGTGGTGGTTTGCAGGTGCCGTCCACCTACCCGAGCCACAGGTGTTCGAAGCGCAGGCCGGAGGGGGTGGGGTGGAGGAGGCCCATCGAGGCGCGCGGGGCCCGGCGGCGCTCGGTCGGGCTGCCGGGGTTGAAGATCTGGAAGCCGTCCTCCTCTTCGCGCAGAGGCAGGTGGCTGTGGCCGAAGACGACCGCGTCGGCGTCGGGGAAGCGGGCGCGCAGGCGGGCGAGCCGGCCCTTGCTCGGACCGGCGTCATGGACCACGGCGAGGGTGCGGTCGCCGAGCCCGATCCGGATCGACTCCGGCAGCTCCTCCCGCAGCGCCGGCTCGTCGACGTTGCCGTGGACAGCGTGGACGCGGGGGCAGAGCCCCCGAAGCTCCGCCAGCACCGAGGCGGCGGAGAAGTCCCCGGCGTGGATCACCGCCTCCGCCTGCCGGATCCGCTCGACGCACTCCTCCGGGAGCCGGCGCTTCCCCTTCGGCATGTGGGTGTCGGCGATGACGGCGATCAACTGGCGGCGGCGAGGGACGGCTCGGCGACGTAGCCGAACTCGGCAAGCGCGTCTCCCAGGGCCTCGTGCATCGCCGCCTGCTCCTCGGGGCTGAGGTTGTCGCGCCAGCCGCCGGGACGCGCCTGGCGGGTGAAGGAGCGCGGCCCGCGAGCGGCCCGCGGCAGCTTCTCGAAGCGGTGCGCTTCAACCACCTCCGGCACCCGCGCCGTGTCGACGCCCACCGTCTCGCAGATTTGGCTCAGGCAAGACTCGGTGCTGTCGCGGAGGTCCTCGTAGCGGATCAGGACCCGGGCCTCCGGATCGCGTGAGTCGTAGGCCTGCCTGACCGCGTGGCTGCGGTAGGCCCAGACCGTGGAGAGCCACCTGATCAGGGGGATGCGGCCCTCCTCGGAGACCGGGAAGGCGCCGCCGGGGATCGCCCAGGAGCCCTCGCTGTAGGCGTCGAGCCAGGAGTCGATGACGTCGCGCCCGTCGCGCAGGAGGAAGATCACCCGCGAGCGGGGGAAGAGCTCGGCCAGGAACGGCGCCACGTGCGAGCCCGGCTCCTTGACCACGAACGCCGCCGCGGCTGGGTCGGCGACGCCGGCATCCGGAGCCTGCGCTTCGAAGCGCGCGCGGATCAGCTCTCGAAGCGGCTCCTCCCAGGCGTCGCGGTGGCGCTCGGCGAAGAAGTAGCCCGGCTCCTCCGCCTTCACCTCGAGCAGGGTCTTCAGCTCGGGCGGGTCCTCGCAGGCTGCCCAGGCCAGCGGGATCGGCCGCCAGACGCCGAGGTGGTGACCGAGATGGGGATCGTCGACCGGGACGACACCCTCGAGGTCGGCGAGCATCTTCAGCAGCCAGGTGCTGCCGCTGCGCGACGAGCCGAAGATCCAAGCCAAGCGATGCTCCTGCATGTTGGGGGGACGGTACCCCCGCGTACCCCTGCTGTAAACCTCAGGAGTTCCTGCGGAAAAGGCCGGTGGCGGCGCCGGCCCCCGTCCGTTCTACCCGAGGCCCTTTTCCTCGGCCGCCTTGTAGGCGATCTGGAAGAAGTCCGAGATCGTCAGCGCCGCGAACAGGGAGGCGACGAAGCGGGTCACCCGGGGGGCGAACAGCAACCCGATCGAGAAGCCGGCGACGACCCAGAGGCCGAGGCAGTAGGGGCAGATCAGGAGCTCGCCGACGGCCTTGCGCGCCCCGGTCCCGCGGGAGCTCTCCTCGAGCTCGGCCGGCCCGCCCTTGCCTTCGAGTTCGGTGAACGGCGCCCGCAGCGGGCTCGTCACCTTGTCCTTGGCGAGCAGCCGGCTGAGTTTGTGGGAGGCGGTGCCGACCAGCAGCAGATCGCCGGGGCCGACCTTCTCCGGCAGCTCCCGTCCCTGCCGCCTGGCGATGAGCAGGGCGGCGCTGACCAGCGCCCCGAAGATGCCCATGAAGGCGAGGTAGGGGGCGAAGGGAGGGCGTTTGCCGGGCTCGGCGTAGCCGGCGACGGCGGCCGGCACGTCTTCGACGGAAGGGCTCATCGTCCCCAGCTACCCATTGCGGTGGAGGTTCCAACCCTCGCTGCTGACCGCGAGGTGGAAGCCCCCATCCGGGCCGCGCCGCTCGATCACGAGCCCCTGGGCGATCGCTCGCCGCAGGGCTCGACGCAGGTCCCGCGCGCCGAGCTTCGGGAAGCGTTGGGCCAGCTCGCCGCGCCGGCAGAAGCCATCGTCGGCGAGCTCGACGATCGCCGCGACGATTTCCTCCGGGGCTGGCAATTTCGCGCGAGGGGACACGAGCGCGAGCTTAAGTTAGGATCGCCCCGATGCCCCGGTGCCTGGCGCCGAGTCATTACTTCAGAGAGAGGCACGGGGATCGTCTGGGTTGAGTCGATCTGCGGACCGAACGAGAACTGACGATTCCCGTAAGGAGTCGCCCATGCCTGGCTTCAGAACTACGATTAACTTTCATGCAACGCTTTAACGTCAGCGAGCGAGACCTGCGGCCCGGCTGCAGGGACATCCAGGTCGAGGGAGAGCTGGACCTTGCCGTCGCGGGACAGCTCGACGAGGTGCTCGCCGCGGCCGTTGGGGAGTGCGAGCTGGTTCTCGTCGGCCTCGAGCGTTGCGACTTCATCGACTCCTCCGGGATCGCCGTGATTCTGCGCGCGCACAACCGGATGAGCGAGGAAGGCAACCGCCTCGCGGTCTACGCGCCGACCGCCCAGGTCCAGCGCGTGCTCTCGATGACCGGCCTCACCGGCAACGGACTCGTCTTCGACAACGCCGAGGAAGCACTTTCGGCGGCGGGCGACGCCGAGTAGTCGAAGCAGCGGCGCTATAGGTAGGTCTCGATCCAGGCGGCGTAGGGGCCGATGAAAGCGCGGGCGGAATCCGCTACCAGCTCGACGGCTTCATGGACCCTGCCGGCCCTCACCTTGACATAGGAGTGCTCCACCGCCGTCCGGGCTTTCTGCGCTCGCTTCAGCTGCCTGCAGAGCGAGGCGTCGATCACTTCAGCTTCCCTCAGGGCTTCGAAGGCCTGGGCCGCCTTGCCCTCGTGAGTCTTTGGAAGCTGCAGGCCGGCGAGGGCCGCCCCGCTGAGAGAAAGCTGGGATACGTAGTTCTGGACCCGGGAGAACGCTCGTTCAACTGCCTGCACCTGGTTGTAGGCCTTGAGACCTGCCTTGTTTTCGAAAGCGAGTTTGAACTCTTTTAACTCGAAGTCCCCACCGAATTCCTCCATCGCGCTTTCCAGGGCCAAGAGCTGATGCGGAAAGTCTCCGAGGTGTTCAGCCACCTCGTTCTGCAGCTGTGCCACCGACCTCTTGCCGCCCGGCATCAGATCTCGGCTCTCAGTCGGTCGATTGCGGCTAGGGCACGCTCTCTGCGCTGACGCGACCAGGTTTCGGAGCCAGTGCCTTTTCTTTCTCTCCGAGCCCGGAGCTTGGGCCAGCGGTCATTCCGGTCGATGAGCACCCGCCCGTCCCGGAGGGCTTCCGCCAGCAGCGGAGGGCTCTCTTCAGCGTCTTCCAAGGCGAGGATGTCGACCTTTCGATCGAGTGCAGCTTCGAGCTTCATGCCGAGGTCGACCAGTCGGACGAGGGAGGGATCCCGTGCCTCCACCAAGAGGTCGATATCGCTTGCGGGCGTATCGTCTCCCCGCGCGGCGGAGCCGAAGAGGAGGGCGAATGAGACGTTCGGCTCGGTTCGGAGAACGGCTCGCAAGCGAGCTATCAAGGACCATTTGCTGAGCACATACGACCTCTCGCTGGCTGACAGCTTCAGTCGCCGGGGGGAGAGACGTTGACCGTGGATGGCGCCCTCGTTGAACGCCCTTCTCAAGGTCCGCTCGCTGACCCCTATCTGCCGGGATAGAAGAAGGAGGTCATTCATATGTCCATTCTATCATCCGCATATGTCCGATAATTGAATCTTGTGTGTCCGATAGATAGGAGAAGCCCCGACCGGTTTTGTGCGATTAACCGAAGCGGGGCTCGAGGCGCTGGAAGGCGCGCCACCAGCCGTGGTCGAGTGTGGCGTGCTCGACCGCCTGCAGGAGGGAGCCGTCGTCGTCGTGGAGCTCGTAGCTGACCACCGGCGGCTCGGACTCAAGGTTGACGGCGACGATCCGCGCCATCAGCAGGTATGGCGGGCAGCTGAGCCAGACCTCGTCAGGCTTGGGAAGGCTTTTTACATTGGGGCTCGCCATGGGTCCTCGGTACCCCTGCATTTCGACGCAGAAACCGAGAACCATCCCCCAAATAGGGGAGAAGAAGGGGTTTGAACGAGTCGCCCGCCGCTATTGCTTTTGGCCGACGCCGGTGGCGAGCTCGCGGACGCGCAGCGGCCCGCCGGCGTGGGGCTCGAGCGGCGGCGTCGGCGCTCCCTCGGCGTTGCGCAGCCCCTCGAGCAGGTCGTCGAGCGCCTCCAGCGAGGTCATCGTCGGCTCCCAGCCGAGCTCCTCGCGCGCCCGCGTCGTGTCCATCATCGGCACCCCGAGAGCGAGGTCGATCCAGCCGGGAGGGGAGGGCTGGAGCCGCAGCTTCCAGCTGAGGTCGGCGGCGCTGCGCAGCACGCGCGCCGGCAGCGGAAAGCTGCGGGCGCCGAAGAACTCGCGCAGCTCCTCGATCCCGATCTCCGGCTCGGCGGCGATGTTGAAGGGGCCGCGGACGTCGCGCACGACCGCCTGGCGGTAGGCCTCGCCGACGTCGCGCGAGTGGACCGCCTGGAAGCGCAGCCGCGGCACCTTAGGCAGCAGCGGGACCAGCTGCTTGCGGACCAGGAAGCCGGGCAGGAAGGGGCCGGCGAAGAGGCGGCGGATCTCGCTCGCGGCCTCGGCTTTGAAGATCAGGCCGGGGCGGAGGCGGACAACCCGCACCTCGGGCTCGCGCCGTTCGAAGGCGTCGAGCATCGTTTCGGTCGCCGCCTTGTGGCGGGAGTAGAAGGAGGTGGGGATTCCTCCGACCGGCCAGGACTCGTCGACCTGCCGTTCCTTCGGCCCGGGGCTGTAGGCGCCGACCGAGGAGGCGTGGACGAGGGCGCCGACGCCGGCCCGGGCGACGGCGTCGAAGACGCGGCGGCTGCCCTCGACGTTGATCCGCTCGGTCACGCTCTCGTCGCGGCCGGGCTGGATCGCCCAGGCGAGGTGGACGACCGCGTCGGCGCCGGCGAAGATCGGCACCAGGTCGTCCCCGGTGACGTCGGCGCCGACCCATTTGACCTTGGGATAGGAGACCTCCGGCACGCGGCGGGCGAGGCCGACGACCTCCTTCACCTGCGGCTCCCGCCCCAGCGCCTCCAGCACGCTGGTGCCGACGTTGCCGCTCGCTCCGGTGATGACCACGCGCATCTGGCTCACGCTCCGATCACGGCTGGATGACGAACTTGATCGCGCCGTCTTCCTTCTTCTGGAACTTCTCGTAGGCCTCGGGCACCTCGTCGATCCCGATCTTGTGCGAGGCGAGATCCTCGGTCCCGAGCGGGTCGGCGTCGTCGGTGACCAGCGGCAGGATCTCGTCGGTCCACTTCCGCACATGCGCCTGGCCCATCCGCAGCTGCACGCCCTTGTCGAAGAGCTGCATCGTCGGGAACGGGTCGACCATGCCGCCGTAGACGCCGCTGATCGAGACGGTGCCGCCGCGGCGGACGGTGTCGAAGCACTGGTAGAGCGCCGCCATCCGGTCGATCGCCACCTTTTCGATCAGCTTTTCGGCGACTGCGTCGGGCAGGAGACCGGCGGCTTTCTGGGCGAACTCGCCGACCGGGGCGCCGTGGGCCTCCATCCCGACCGCGTCGATAGCCGCGTCGGTGCCGCGGCCCTCGGTCATCTCCCGGATCGTCTCGGAGATGTCGTCGTGGTCTTCGAGGTCGAGCGTCTCGACCCCGTATCTCCGCGCCAGCTCGAGCCGCTCGGGGACGAGGTCGACGCCGATCACCCGGGCGCCCTTGTGGGCGGCGATCCGCGCGGTCATCTGCCCGATCGGGCCGAGGCCGAAGACGGCGACCGAGCCGCCCTCGGGAATTTCGGCGTACTCGACCGCCTGCCAGGAGGTCGGCAGCACGTCGGAGAGGTAGAGGAAGCGATCGTCGGGCGGGCCCTCGGGCACCTTGATCGGCCCGAAGTGAGCCTGCGGCACGCGCAGGTACTCGGCCTGCCCGCCCGGCACCTGGCCGTAGAGCTTGGTGTAGCCGAACAGGGAGGCGCCTTTTTCTTCCTCCCGGTTCTGGGTCGTCTCGCACTGGGCGAAGAGCTGGCGATCGCACATCCAGCAGTGGCCGCAGGAGATGTTGAAGGGGATCACGACGCGGTCGCCGGGGGCGATGTGGGTGACCTCCGGGCCGACCTCCTCGACGATCCCCATCGGCTCGTGGCCGAGGATGTCGCCCTCTTCCATGAAGGGGGAGAGGACCTCGTAGAGGTGGAGGTCGGAGCCGCAGATCGCGCTCGAGGTGACTCTGATCACGGCGTCGGTGGCTTCTTCGATCTTCGGGTCGGCGACCTCGTCGACGCGGACGTCGCGGGGGCCGTGCCAGACGGCGGCTTTCATCTAGTGCTCACTCTCGCTCGCGGTGCCTGCGGACCTCTCAGCTCCCCGCTGCCGCGGGTTACGAAACGAGCTCGATCACTTCGCGCTCGATCTGGTGGCGTTGCCTGGCGGTCATGCGTCCGTTGCCGCTCGGAGTCGGCCGGATCGTCGTTCCGTCGCGGTAGCGGTCGAGCACGCGGGGGTCGATGTAGGAGGCGCGGCAGACGGCGGGGGTGTTGCCGAGCGCCTCGGAGACCTGGTCGACGGCGCCCTTGATCGCCCGTTTCGCCGCCGCGTCGGAGCGCGGCTTCTCCTTGCCGGCCAGCGCCACTGCGGCGAGGACCGTCCCGTGCCAGGTGCGGAAGTCCTTGGCCGAGAACTCCTCGCCGATCTTCTCCTGGATGTAGGCGTTGATGTCGCTGGAGCGGACGTCGACCCAGGCGCCGCCGGCGCGGTAGGCGAGCAGGTCCTCGGGGCCGCTGCGGCGCCGGTGCATCGCCTCGATCGCCCGGCGGGCGGCGGCGTCGCGGATCGACTGCACCCGCCGTTGACCGCTCTTGGCCGGGAAGTCGAAGACCACCTCGGTGCGCTTGATCGTTACGTGCTCGCGGCGCACGGTGGCGAGGCCGAAGCTCTCGTTTTCCTCGGCGTAGACCTCGCCGCCGACCCGGAAGAAGCCGAGGTCGAGGAGGCGGACGGCGCAGGCGAGGGCGCGCTCCCGCGGCATCCCCTGGCGGCGCAGGTCGGCGGTGACGGCGCGGCGCAGCTTCGGCAGCCAGGCGGCGAATTCGCGCACCAGCTCGAACTTCCGTTCCGCCTGCCGCTGCTGCCAGCGCTCGTGGTAGAGGTACTGCTTGCGACCGGCTTCGTCGTAGCCGGTGGCCTGGATGTGGCCGAAGGGGTCGGGGCAGATCCAGACGTCCTTCCAGGCCGGCGGGATCGCCAGCTGGCGGATCCGCTCCAGCGTCTCCTCGTCGGTGATCGCCTCGCCCGAGGGGTCCTCGAAGGAGAAGCCGCGCCCGCGGCGGCGGCGCCTGATCCCCACCTCCGCGCAGTCGGCCCGGCGCAGCCGGCCGCGGCGGGGGGCGGTCGCCGCCGGGCTCACCTGGCGGAGTCCTGCAGCGCCGTCGCCACGGCCTGCGCGAGGGCTTTCAGGGAGCGGCTCGGGGGCAGGAACTCGGCGGCGTTCGACATGTGGGGTGGCTACCCCGGGGGGTGGGGAGGTGAACCCGAGCCGGACCCCATCGACGCCTCCGTGGGCAGGTAGGCGTCGATGGGGTCCGGCTCTCGCGCGCCTTTCGCATGAGAACTGGCGCAATCCGCGCGCCACACGCGCGCCCAAACCCGCCAGGCTCAGCGGGTGCCCGCCGAGACCGTGAAAACCCGCGATATCCGCGGGTTGAGACGGTCTCGCGGGAGCGAGGGCGAGATCGCCGAGCTGGCCAGGCGCCAGCGCGGGGTCGTGGCGCGCCAGCAGTTGCTCGACCTGGGACTGGGAGAGGATTCGATCGAGCGCCGCCTCGCGCTCGGGCGCCTGCACCGCCTGCTCCCGGGCGTCTACGCCGTCGGCCACCGACTGATCCCCAGACATGGCTGGCTGATGGCCGCGGTACTGGCCTCAGGCCCCGAAGCCGTCTTGAGCCACCATTCCGCCGCTTCGCTCTGGGGCCTGCGCGGCTACTCGGAACGAGCCGTGGACGTGACCGTCCCCCGCAAGAGCACCTCCTCGAAGCTGGTCAAGCGCCACCACTCACTCGTTCCTCCCGACGAGCGCACGACCGAGGAAGGCATCCCGGTCACCACCGTCCCCCGCGCGATCCTCGACCTCGCGGCCACCGAGGATGCCGAGACGATCCAGAGCCTCCTGCGGGAGTCCGAATTCCTCGAGCTCTCCGATCGGCTCTCGCTGCCCCACCTCCTCGAGCGCTACCCGGGCAGACGGGGCACCCGCAAGGTCCGCTCAGCCCTGGAGCGCCTTGCGGAAGAGCCCCAAGGCCGCAGGCGCAGCGCCCTGGAGGAGCGCTTCGGCCCCTTCCTGCGCCGATACCGCCTCCCTCTACCCCGCTACAACGACTGGATCGCCCTGGGCGACAAACGGGTCTGCGTCGACTGCCACTGGCCCGAGGTGCGCCAGATCGTCGAGCTGGACGGCTGGCAGGGGCACCGGACCAAGACCGCCTTCCGCGAGGACCGCGCCCGCGACCGCAGGCTCAGGGTCGCCGGCTACTCGGTCATCCACATCACCTGGAACCAACTCGATGACGAACCGGAGGCCATCGCGGCGGACCTACGTGCCCTGCTCGGAACTACCTAAGAGACGCCGTCAGCCGGCTCAACCCGGAACGCCGAGCGAGTCGGGTTTTCCGGCTTGAAGAAGGTCGCCGTCTGCGTCTTCACCCGCCACGGGAAGGGCAGCGTGCCCTCTGGTGCGCCAAGGAACCTGGTGAACAGGACCGAGGCGCGACGGCAGGTGATCCCCGATTTCGCCGGGATGTAGAGCAGGTACTGGCCTTTGGGGAAGAAGAGGGGGCCGACGTCGGAGCTCGCGTTGACGGTGAAGGCGCCGCTGCAGAGCTTGCCGAGTTCGGTGTTGCCGCCACCGCCACCGCCGCCGATGCGGGTGACTGAGAAGCCGGGCAGGCCGCCGCGGGTGAAGGAGGCCTTGCCGCTGCCTTCGGCGGTCACCTTCCACGGTTTCGGCAGGTTGCCGTCCCAGTCCTGGAGGAAGCGGGCGAAGAGCTGCGAGGCGGCCTGGCAGCTGAGGCCGGTGTCGGTCGTGATCGTGTAGTTCCCCGCCGGCAGGCTGGCGGGACCGATGCGGTCGTTGTGCAGGACCTTGAAGCTGGGGCAGGTCGCGGCTGAGGCGGGCGCCGCTCCGCTCAGCGCCAGAACCGAGAGCGCGGCGACGAGCGCCAGCGCAAAGCCGGCGGCGAGGCGCTTCGGAGTGGCGGGGGTGGCGACCACGGCGGCGAAAGCTATCAGCGCCGATCCCTAGCATGCGGGTGACCGATGCCAGAACCCGTCAAGCGCAACCAGCGCTACATGCCTGGGCTGGACGGGTTGCGCGCAATCGCCGTCCTCGCCGTCATCGCCTTCCACCTCGGTTTCGACTGGGCCCCCGGCGGCATGCTCGGGGTCGGCGTCTTCTTCACCCTCAGCGGCTACCTGATCACCGACATCCTGCTGGCGCAGCTGAACGCCCGCGGCCGGATCAAGCTCACCGCCTTCTGGCTCGCCCGCGCCCGCCGCCTGCTGCCGGCGCTGTTCGTGATGCTGGCGATCGTCGTCGCCTGGGTCACCCTCTTCGGCCCCGCCCAGCCGGACCAGTTCCGCGAGGGGGTGATCTCGGCGATCCTCTACGTCAACAACTGGCAGCAGATCTTCGCCGACGTCTCCTACTTCGCCCGCTTCGAAGCCGAAGGCCCGCTCGACCACCTCTGGTCGCTCTCGGTCGAGGAGCAGTTCTACATCCTCTGGCCGTTCCTGCTGCTGATCGGGGTCAAGCTCGTCCACGAGCGGCCGCTGCCCTCCGGCGTGCGGCCGCGGCTGGCGCTGCTGACGATCGCCGGCGCCGTCGCCTCCTCGATCCTGATGGCGGTCCTCTACGAGCCCAGCTTCGACCCCTCGCGGCTCTACTTCGGCACCGACACCCGCGCCGGCGGCCTCCTCTTCGGCGCCGCCCTGGCGATGGTCTGGCCGAGCCGCAAGCTCAGCCGCCGCATCGCGCCGCAGGCCCGCAACACCCTCGACGCGCTCGGCGTCGCCGGCCTCCTGATCATCGCCTTGATGATCTGGCGCAACGGCGAACTCTCGCCCTTCCTCTATCGGGGCGGCTTCGTCCTGCTCTCGCTGGCGACGGTGATGGTGCTGATGCCGCTGACCCACCCGGCCTGCCGCCTCGGCAAGTGGATGGGGGTGCTGCCGCTGCGCTGGGTCGGCGTCCGCTCCTACGCGATCTACCTCTGGCAGACGCCGGTGATCGTCCTCACCACGCCCACCGGCGTGCAGCACGAGGACGACCTCGTCCGCAGCTTCCTCCAGGTGGCGGCGATCTTCGCCATCTCCGCCCTCTCCTGGCGCTTCGTCGAGGAGCCGATCCGCCACGGCGCGATCGGCCGCTTCTTCGCCCGCCGCCGCGCCGTCGGCTGGAAATGGGAAACCTTCGCGCCGCCGATGCGGGTGGCGATCGTCGGCACCGGCGTCGTCCTGCTGATCGCCACCGCGGGGATGGCCGGGGTCAACTCCACCTCCACGGCCCAGGGCGAAAACGCCCGGGTCGAGCAGGCGAAAGCGGAGGGGACGACGAAACCGCCGCCGCTGACGAAAGCGCAGGCCGAAGACTCGACCAAATCGTCCTGCAAAGCGGTGATCCACATCGGCGACTCGACCTCCGAGGGCCTCGACGACGCCGAATACCTGCCGGTCGAATCGCAGCGGATCCCCGCCCGCTACACCGAAGTCGGCGCCAAAGAAGTCCACATGGAGGTTCAGGGCGCGACCTCGATCGAAGAGCAGTTCGAAGGGATGCCGAACGCCCAGGAAGTCGCCGCCGCCTGGAAGGCGGAAGGCTTCAAAGGCTGCTGGGTGCTCGCCCTCGGCACCAACGAGGCCGCCAACGTCGCCGCCGGCTCGACCGTCACCGAGCGCGAACGGATCGAAAAAATGATGGCGATCATCGGCGACGAACCGGTGCTCTGGGTGAACGTCCGCTCGCTGGTCGAAGCCGGCGATCCCTACTCGAAGGAGAACATGGAGAAGTGGGACGAGGAACTCGTCGCCGCCTGCGCCTCCTACCCGAACATGCGGGTCTACGACTGGGCCTCCGACGTCAAAGACGAGTGGTTCATCGAAGACGGCATCCACTTCACCTCGCCCGGCTACGCCGCCCGCGCCCAGCTGATCGCCCTCGCCCTCGCCCATTCCTTCCCGGAGAAAGGCGAAACCGAAGGCGGCTCCAAGAACTGCGTCGTCAACTGAGACCGGTGATCTCGACCGGCTCCGGGTCCCCGGCCGGCTCGAACCCCATGATCCGGCCGTAGAAGTAGAGCTCGGCTTCGAGGCAGCGGATGTTGGTCTCCGCTTTGCGGAAGCCGTGCTGCTCGCCGGCGAAGGCGAGGTAGGCGTGGGGGACGCCGTTGCGCTCCAGCGCCGCCACCATCGTCTCCGCCTGGTTCGGCGGCACGACCTCGTCCTCGAGGCCCTGGAAGAGGATCACCGGTGAGCGCAACCGGTCGACGTGGTGGATCGGCGAGCGCTCGCGGTACATCTCCGCCTGCTCGGGATAGGGCCCGATCAGCCGGTCGAGGTAGCGGGACTCGAACTTGTGGGTGTCGCGGGCGAGCGCCTCGGCGTCGGCGACCCCGTAATAGCTGGCGCCGGCGGCGAAGCCCTCGTGGAAGGTGAGCGCGCAGAGGGTCGCGTAGCCGCCGGCCGAGCCGCCGCGGATCGCCAGCCGCGCCCCGTCGGCCTCGCCCTGCTCGGCGAGGTAGCGGGCGGCGTTGACGCAGTCCTCGGTGTCGACCACGCCCCAGGTGCCGCGCAGCTTGTTGCGGTACTCGCGCCCGTAGCCGCTGGAGCCGCGGTAGTTGACGTCGACGACGCCGATCCCGCGGCTGGTCCAGTAGAGGAATTCGCGGTCCAGCATGGGGGTGGCGTGTGAGGTCGGGCCGCCGTGGCTCTCGACGATCAGCGGCGGCAGCTCCCCCTCTGGCGCAGAAAAGCCGGGATTGGTCGGCGGGTAGTAGAAGCCGTAGGCGACCTCGCCGTCGCCGGTCGGGAACTCGACCGGGCGCGGCCGCGAGACGTAGGCCGGGTCTACCGGGTTCTCGCTGGCGGAGCGGACGACTTCCGTCTCGCTCCGCTCGACGTCGTAGACGACGACCGCCGCCTCGCTCTCCGGGCTGGCCGCGGCGAAGGCCACCCGTTCGCCCCGCGCCGAGAGCGCCGGGAAGCCGAAGGCGGTGAAGGGCAGTCCCAGGTCCGCCGGTTCCCAGCCGTCCGGCTGCAACAGAAAGAGCCGTTCTTCGGCCCGCTCGCAGCGCACGCAGGCGATCGCGCCGCTGGCGAGGAAGGCGTAGGTGGCGCCGCCGAAGAGCCACTGAGGGTGGGCGAAGTCGGCCCGTTCCTCGGTCAGCTGCACGAGCGCCCCCTCCTCGCCGCTGAGCTGTCCCCCGGGGTCGCGGGCGCGGTAGAGGTTCCACCAGCCGTCGCGGTCGGAGGCGAAGTGGAGGCGGCCGTCCGGCCCCCATTCCGGCTGGAAGACGGACTCCTCGGAGCCGCCGGCGATCAGCCGCTCCTCGCCGCTGTCGGCAAGCGGGGCGAGCCACAGCTCGGTCCCGTCCCAGGGCATGTTCGGGTGGTCCCAGCAGGTCCAGGCCAGCCACTCGCCGTCGGGGCTGATCCGCGGGAACGAGTAGAAGTCGCGGCCGCTCGCCAGCACCCGCGGCTCGCCGCTCCCGTCGAGCGGCAGCGAGGCGACCTCGTTCACCGCTTCCCCCTGGCCGTGGCTTTCGCGCACGCAGACCACCGTCTCGCCATCCGGCGAGGGCCGCATGTCGGCGTAGTGGAGGGCGGCCCCGGGGGAGGGCTCGGGCGAGATCGCCACCGGCTCCTCGCCCAGCCGCTGCCGGTAGAGGCGCTGGTCGGCGAAGTCGACGAAGAGGACGAGGTCGGGCTCGACCAGGCACCAGGCGCCGCCGCCGTACTCGTGGACGCGGGTGCGGACGTTGGCCCCCTCGGGGGTGACCGCTTCCGGCTCCCCGCCCGGCGCCCGCCGCATCAGCACCACCCGGCCACCCTCGGTCGGCCGCCCCTCGGCCCACCAGACCGCCCCGTCGGCGGCGATCGTCGCCGCCGCCAGCCGCCGCCCGGCACCGGCGACCGTCGCCGCCTCGATCGGCGAGGACCAGGAGCCGTAGGGGGCGACGGTCGGCATCTACTCGGTGGCCTCGACCTCGCGCAGGCGGTGGGTGTCGACGTCGTAGACGAAGCCCCGCACTACGTCCCGGTGGAGGAGGAAGGGCGAGCGCCGCACGCGGAGGATCGACTGCCGCACGTCGGCCTCGACGTCTCCGAACGACTCGATCGCGAACGAGGGGGCGACGCCGGTGCTCTCCTGCAGCTCGGCCCGGAAGCCGTCGTCGGTGATCTTCTGCATGCCGCAGTCGGTGTGGTGGATCAGCATCACCTCGCGGGTTCCCAGCTTGCGCTGGGAGATCGCCAGCGAGCGGATCACGTCGTCGGTGATGACGCCGCCGGCGTTGCGGAGGATGTGCGCCTCGCCATCGCCGAGCCCCAGCGCGGCGAAGACGTCGAGCCGCGAGTCCATGCAGGTGACGATCGCCAGGTGGCGTTGCGGTTCGACGTCGAGGTGCTGCTCGGCAAGCCCCTCGGCAAAGTTCCGGTTGTTCTCGAGAAGCGTGTCGATCGTGTCCATGGCGCCGCAGCCTAGCCACAGAAGGGCGTCTGCGCGCAGGCGTTTCACGCTCACGCCCTGGGGTAGCCGCTGGGCATGGACGACAGACCAGATCCGCACGAGGCCCCGAGCGGCTTCCCGGAGCCGCCGGGCAAGGATCCGGGCGACATCTCCGGGGACCGCGAGCCGCACCATGTCCTCAACAACCCGGTCGAGGACCCCGACCCCACCGAGTGGCCCGACCCCTACGACAAGCGCGAGGACCCGCGCGACCCACCCGACCCCGACGGCCAGCCCTTCGGCGAGGAGCCCCACCCCAGCACGGGCGCCCGGAGCACCAGCGAACCGCACCCGTCCCAGGACCCCGAGGCTCCCAATTGGGAGGGGCCGAAGCGGGACAAGTTGGACGACTAAACCAGTTAGAAGGAGAAGCGATGGAGACGAGCAGCCTCGACAAGGGCATTTTCAGCGGCGACGCTTCCGGTACGCGGGAAGAGATCGTCGCCCTCCTGACCAAGGCCTACTGGATGGAGATCGAGACGGTGATGAGCTACCTCTCCGCCTCGACCAACCTCGACGGCGTCCGCGCCCAGGAGATCCGCGAGTCCCTGGCCGAAGACATCAAAGAGGAGCTCGGCCACGCCGAAGAATTCGCCAAGCGGATCAAGGAGCTCTACGGCGTCGTCCCCGGCTCGGAAGGCTTCGCCCCCGAGCAGAGCTTCCTGCAGCCGGCGGAGGAGCAGACCGACGTGATCCACGTGATCCGCGGCGTGATCAAAGCCGAGACCGGCGCGATCGAGCACTACACGCGGATCATCGAGGAGACCGACGGGGTCGACCCGGTGACCCAGGACATGGTGACCGCGATCCTCCGCGACGAGCAGGGCCACCGCCGCCTCTTCGAGGGCTTCCTGCGCGAGTACGAGCTCGAAGGAAAGGCGTAAAAGCGCCGCGGCCGGGCCGCGGCAGGGGCGGGTGAGTTCTCATGCGCTATCTCCACCTGTGTGCCCATGAGCAGTTCCCGCCCGACCAGCTGTTGCGCCAGGCGGTCGCTGCCGAGGCCGCCGGCTTCGACGGCATCGGCTGCAGCGACCATCTGCAGCCCTGGTGGGAACCGGGCGAGTCCGGGCACGCCTGGGTCTGGCTCGGGGCGGCGGCGCAGGCGACCGAGCGGGTCACGGTCGGCACCGCGGTCACCCCGCCGGGGCCCCGCTACCACCCGGTCCTGATCGCCCAGGCCTGGGCGACGCTGGAGCTGATGTTCCCCGGCCGGCCCTATCTCGGGGTCGGCTCGGGCGAGGCGCTGAACGAGGTGCCGCTGGGCGCCAGGTGGCCTTCCCCGGGCGAGAAGGTCGAGCGGATGGAGGAGGCGCTGGAGATGATCCGCGCCCTCTGGGACGGCAAGTGCCTCAGCGGCGCCGGCAGGCACTTCTCCACCGACCGCGCCCAGCTTCACTCGCGCCCGGAGAACCGGCGGCCGCCGATCTACGTCTCCGCCTTCGGCCCGAAGGCGGCGGCGGTGGCGGGGCGCCAGGGCGACGGAGTCTGGACCCTGGCCGATCCCGAAACCGTGCCGGAAATCGTCGACGCCTACCGCGGCGCCGCCGAGGACGCCGGCCGCGAGCCGGGCGAGATCATCCTCCAGGCCGCCTTCTCCTGGGCCGAGGACGACGACGCCGCGCTCGAGGGCTGCCGGGTCTGGAAGGGCTCGCAGCCGAAAGAGTTCTATCGCGACGACTGGCACGACCCGGCGGCGATGTACGAGGAGGGCGAGCGCCAGGTCTCCGACGAGGATCTGAAGGAGGCGCTGATCGTCGCCGCCGACCCGGAGACCCACGTCGAACGCGTCCGTGAGGTCGAAGAGATGGGGGCGACGATCGTGGCGCTGATGAACAACTCCGGCGCCGACCCGCTGGCGGCGATCGGCGTCTACAAGAGCTCGGTGCTGCCGCGCCTCCGGTGACCTAGGCTCCCGGGCGATGGAGCTGCGCGCGATCGGATCGGTTTCCTCACCGCTGACGGACCCGGAGGCGGCGCCGAAGCAGGGCGACGAGGGGGCGCCGGAGGCGGCGATCGAGATCAGGGCGGAGTTCGAGCCGGCCTTGCAGGGGATCGATGCCGGGGACCAGATCCTCGTCCTCACCTGGCTCGACCGCGCCGACCGCGGCGTGCTCTCCACCCACCCCCGCGACGATCGCTCGCGGCCCGAGACCGGCGTCTTCGCGACCCGCTCCCCCGACCGGCCGAACCCGATCGGGTTGCACCGGGTCCGCGTCATCGCGGTCGATGGTCCGCGGCTGCGCGTCGAGAACCTGGAGGCGATCGACGGCACCCCGGTCCTCGACCTCAAGCCGGTGCTGGGGGGAGTGGGGGAGAGATGAGCATCGGCGCCAATGACGTCCAGATCCGCCCCGCCACCGAGGAGGACGCCCAGCTCCTCTTCGACCTGATCCTCGAGCTTGCCACCTACGAGAAACTCGCCGACCAGGTGACCGGCGACGCCGAGGTCCTGAGGCGCTCCCTGTTCGAGGAGAAGGCGGCGGAGGCGCTGCTGATCGAAACCGCGGACGGCGAAGCGGTCGGCTACGCGATCTTCTTCACCACCTTCTCGACCTTCGAGTGCCGCTCGGGGATCTGGCTCGAGGACGTCTACGTCCGCCCCGAGCATCGCCGCGGCGGCATAGGCCGCCTGGTGATGGAGCACCTCGCCGGCATCGCCCTCGAGCGCGGCCACGTCCGCCTCGACTGGGTCGCCCTCGACTGGAACGAGCCGGCGCTCAACTTCTACGAGAAGCTCGGCGCCCGCCGCCTTGACGACTGGCTTATCCACCGCTTGGAGAAGGACGGGATCAGGCGACTGGCGGGGGAGGGGGACGGGTGAGTCTCGGCGGACAACAGCGGGGAGGGTCCGGCGAGACTCACCCGTCCCCCTTCAATCGCCGCCGGTGACCCGTTCGGCACGCTGGAGCAGCAGGTCCTTCTCGCGGGCATTGCTGGTCAGGTCGGCCGCTCGCTTGAATTCAGAGGCTGCCTCCTCTGAGCGCTCTAATTTCTCCAGCAGGTCGCCGCGGACGCTGGGGAGCAGGTGGTACTTGGCCAGGGCGGGCTCGTCCTTGATCTCTTCCAGCAGCTCCAGGCCGGTC
Organism: Solirubrobacterales bacterium; assembly: GCA_035765335.1. Lineage (GTDB taxonomy): Bacteria > Actinomycetota > Thermoleophilia > Solirubrobacterales > 70-9 > VAYN01. Next base: position 25,283 of record DASTXV010000016.1, on the reverse strand, counting down.
TCGGGGCCGAAGGCCATGCTCAGCGCCACCGCCCGGTTCAGCTCGACGATCGGGGAGGGGGCGATCTGGGCGAGGGTGGCGTAGAGGGCGGCGATTCGGACCCAGTCGGTTTCATCGGCCTCGATCGCGCGGGCGTGGCAGGCGGCGATCGCCGCCTGCAGGCAGTAGGGGCCGAGCGGCCCCGGCAGCGCTTCGGCCCGCTCCAGCGCCCGCCGCCCGCGGACGATCAGCAGCGGGTCCCAGCGGCCGCGGTCCTGGTCGAGCAGGAGGATCGGCTCGCCGTCGGGGCCGCGGCGGGCGGCGCTGCGGGAGGCCTGGATCTCCATCAGCGCCACCAGCCCGTGCACCTCGGGCTCGCGCGGCTCCAGCTCGGCGAGGATCCGGCCCAGGCGCAGCGCTTCCTCGCAGAGGTCGGTGCGAACCCAGTCCTCGCCGGCGCTGGCGGCGTAGCCCTCGTTGAAGACGAGGTAGATCACTTCCAGGACCGAGGGCAGTCGCTCCTCCAGCTCTGCCCCCCGCGGCACCTCGAAGGGCACCTTCGCCTCGCGCAGGGTCCGCTTCGCCCGCACCAGCCGCTGCGCGACCGTCGACTCCGAGGCGAGGAAGGCGCTGGCGATCTCCGTCGTCGTCAGGCCGCCCAGCAGGCGCAGCGTCAGCGCCACCCGCGCTTCGCGCGAGAGCAGGGGGTGACAGCAGGTGAAGATCAGCGCCAGCAGGTCGTCGCCGATCTCGTCGTCGACCGCGACCTCGAAGTCCGAGCGCTCCATCGCGAAGAGGGCGCCGGTGTCGCGGGCGACCTCTTCGCGCTTGCGCTCGTACGTCTTCTCCCGCCGCAGCCGGTCGATCGCCCGGTTCTTCGCCGTCGCCATCAGCCAGGCGCCCGGGCTGTCCGGGACGCCCGCCTGCGGCCAGCTCTCCATCGCCGCCACCAGCGCGTCCTGCGCCATGTCCTCGGCGAGGCCGATGTCGCCGACCATCCGCGCCAGGCCGGCGATCAGGCGGGCCGACTCGATCCGCCAGACCGCCTCGATCGCCCGCGTGGTCTCGTCGGCCACGCCGGCTCAGACCCCTTCGTTGGCCTGGACCGCTGCCTGCACGTCCTCGGGGAAGTCCTCCATCTCGGCCACCCGCCGGACTTCGATCGCGCAGCCGCGGGCCGGGCAGCGGCTCGCCCACTCCAGCGCCTCCTCCTTCGAGCGGGCCTGGATCAGCCAGTAGCCGCCGACCACCTCCTTCGCCTCGGGGAAGGGACCGTCGGTGATCGTCGCCTCACCGTCGTCGGAGAACCTGACGGTGCCGCCGTCGCCAGGCGGGCGCAGCCCGTCGAGCGAGAGCAGCATCCCGGCCCTGCGCAGCTCCTCGTTGTAGCGGCTCATCGCTTCCACCGCCTCGACCGAGGGCTCCCACTCCTTCTCCTCGATCTCTGGGTACATGAACATGATGAAGCGCATCTGGTCCTCCTTCGTCAGCGGGCGGCCGTTCCACCCTTTTACCTCAGCGACGAACGGGAGCGGGCGAAATCGACACGCGGCGACTACTCGTCGCGCGGGGTGATGCGGAAGATCGAGACGACCTCGGCCTGGTGGGCCTCGGGGTGGACGACGTAGGCGCTGGGGCCGCCGCCGAACCAGCCGGCGGCTTCGTTGTCGCCGACGAAGACGCCCGGGTGACGTTTGCCGTCGCCGTCCTGGACCCAGACCTTGTCCCCCTCCTTGAACCCGTGCTCGATCGCGTCGTCGCTCATCGGTGAGAGTCTATTTGCCGGGGCAGCGCCCGAGCCGTCGCAGCTTCCTGCGGTAGACCTGCATCGAGGCGCGCCGCCAGTCGCCGTGGGTCTGGCGCCGCAGGCTCGGCACCCGCTCGCGGTGGTAGGGCGAGCGCAGGCTCTCGGCGTGGCCGATCACGTCCCGCGCCTTGATCCGGAAGCGGCAGCGCAGCCAGCGGGTGAGGCGCAGTGAGGCCCGCAGCGCCCGCCGGTTGCCGAGCACGTCGCCGTCGCCATAGCCGACGTGCTCGATCCCGATCGCGGTCCAGTTGAGCCCGACGGTGTGACGGCAGCGGGTGCGGAGGTTGACGAGGCGGAAGATCCGGCCGCGCGAGGAGACGGCGAAGTGGGCGCAGACGCCGGGCAGCTCGCCCAGCTCGACGTCGGGCACGTTGGCCGCGAAGGTGTTGTAGATCGCGCCGACCGAACTGGTCTGCGCCATATGCTCGACGATCACCCGCGGCCGGCGCAGCCGCCAGGTCCGTTCGCCGTAGTGGCGGGCGGAGTAGTCGGCCATCTGGTGCTTGCGCTTCGCCCCGTACGGGATCGGCCAGACCTTGACCGGGGGCGGCGGGGGAGCGGGAAAGGCGAAACCGACCGTGGCCGCCGCGATCCCGACCCCAAGCGCGAGCTTCATCGCGGAAATGTACCCTCCCCCGCCGCAGTTTCACCCAAACTGCGCTGGGTAACTGAACGCATCAACGAAGCATGACGGAGGAGGCGCGATTCGCGATGGCGGATATGAACGAGCGTGACGCGAAGTTAGTCCAGTACCTGAGCGAGGCCTATGGCAAGGAGCGCGAACTGGAGGCTGCCCTGCAGGCCCATATCGCGATGACCGTCAAAGGCCCGTACAAAAAACGGTTGCAGCAGCACCTGAAAGAGACGAAATCGCACGCGAAACAGGTCGAGCGCCGAATCAAGCAACTCGGTGGCGGCGGCCAGACCTTGCAGAGCGCGGTCGGCAAGCTGACCGCGGCGGCGAAGGGTCCGCTGCACGCGATCCGCGGCGACAGCGAGCAGGAGAAGATGCTCAAGAACGCCAAGACCGAGTACTTCAACGAGCACGAGGAGATCGCCACCTACCTCGCGATCGAGACCCTCGCTGAAAAAGTTCGCGATTCGGAGACGGCGAAACTGGCGCGGGCGATCCGCCGCGAGGAGGAACGGATGGCGAGCTTCCTCCAGGGCCAGATCAAAGCCCTGACCGGCGCCGTGGCCCGGGCGGATATCCCAGCCTCGCTGCGACGCGCGGCCAGCCCTTCCAAAGCCAAAAAACCCAAAGCCAAAAAAGCGGCGAAACCCAAAAAAGCGGCTAAAAAATCCAGCTCGACGAAAAAAGCGAGCGGCGCGAAAAGAACCACCAAAAAATCACGCGCCAAAAAAGCGCCGGCGAAAAAACGCGCCGCCGCGAAACGCTAGTCAGTTAGCTGCCGACCGCCAGTTCCCGCGGCGCCTCGGAGACCTCCGAGGTCGCCCGGGGGCGGACGGCCAGCACGACCAGGTCGTCGCGCAGCCGGCCTGAGCTGCGCCCCACCGCGTCGGCGCGGAGCCGCTCGGTGACCTCGCCCAGCTCCAGGCCCGAAAGCGCCTGCGTCATCTCGGCAAAGCTCTCCGGGCCTTGGTGGGAAGCGACGGGGCCCGCCTCCAGCCAACCGTCGGTGCAGAGGGCGAGGGTGTCGGTCGTCTCCAATCGGCGTTCGTGCCGCTCGACGTTGGCCTGCTGCCAGGCGCCGAGGACAGAGCCTCCGCCGAGCAGGTCGGAACCGTCCTCGCTGGCGAGCACCGCCGGCGGGTGCCCGGCGGAGGCGAGGGTGAGGTGCCAGCCTGACTCCTCGCGGACGAGCCGCGCCAGCATCACGGTCGCGAAGCCGTTGAGGCTTTCGCCGGTCAGCAACAGCTCGTTGACCCGCCGCAGCACCTCCTCCGGCTCGTCGATCTCCCGGGTCAGGCCGCGGACCGAGTGGCGGACCGCGACCGAGACGCCGGCCGCGGTGCTGCCCTTGCCGGCCACGTCGCCGACCAGGATCCAGCAACCGTCGTCGCTCGGCAGCACGTCGTAGAGGTCACCGCCGACCTCGATCCCCTCGCCGGCGGCCTCGAAGACGACCGAGATGTCGAGGCCCGGCACCTCCGCCGGGTGGGGAGGTCGCAGGCCTCGCTGCAGGTTTTTCGCCACCCGGTCCCGTTCCCGGTAGAGGCGGGCGTTGTCAAGGGCCAGCGCCGCCCGTTCCCCCAGCTCGGCGAGGAATTCAAGGTCGCCCTGGTCGTAGCGCATGTCGCCGTGGGCGTGGAGGAAGGAGAGGGCGCCGAGGGTGCGGCCGCGGGCGACCAGCGGCACGACCGCGGCTGAGTTGTAGCCGGCTTCCTGCATCAGCTGCAGGTGCTCGGCGTTCTGCGAGACCTTGTCGACCACCTCCGGCGCCTTCAGGTCGCGCCAGACCATCGGCTGCTTCAGCCGCAGCACCTGCGCGACCGGGTGCTCGCCCGTCGGGTCGAGCGGCTTCTCGCGGCGGATCCGTTCCAGCCGCGCCGCCATCTCCGGGTCGGCGCCGGCGACGACGCTGTCGCCGAGCCAGCCGTCGGGACGGCAGAAGTCGATCAGGCAGATCTCCGCCAGCTCCGGCACCGCGGTGGAGACGATCGTCCGCGCCGTCTCGGTCGGGTCCAGCGAGCTGTCGAGGAGGCGGCTGGCGGCGACGAGGAACTCCTGCGCCCGCCGCCGCCGCACCTCGGCGGTGATGTCACGGGCGACGACCGAGGCCCCGATCAGCCCTCGCATCGGGCTGCGGATCGGCGAGACCGTGAGCGAGACCGCGATCCGGTTGCCGTCGGCGCGGACCCGTTCGGTCTCGTACGTCTCCAGCCGTTCCCCGCGCTTGACCCGGTCGAGGATGACTTTCTCCTCGTCCTTGTGGTCGGGCGGGACGATGAAGGAGATGTGGTGGCCGATCGCTTCCTCGGCGCTGTAGCCGTAGAGGCGGGTGGCGGCCGGGTTCCAGGTGGTGACGATCCCGTCCAGGTCCTTGCTCAGCACCGCGTCCTGGGTGCCGCGGACGACCTCCGCCAGGTGCTGGCGAAAGCGCTCGGCTTCGGCGCTCTTGGCCTCGGCCCGGCGCCTGGCGATGAAGGTGCCGAGCTGGTCCGCGAACCCCGCCAGCAACGCCATCAGCTCTTCCGACTGGGCTTCGAAGGAGGTGGTGTGGAACTCGGCGACCGCGAGCACGTTCTCCGGGGCGCCGGTGGGGACCGGGATCGCCAGCGCCGCCTCCAGGCCCAATTCGGCCGAGACCTCGTAGCGCGGGGTGGGGGTGGGGTACTCGCGGTAGTTGGGGGCGAGGGCGATCTGCCCCGTCTGCCAGGCGTCCCCGGGCAGTCCGGTTCCTCGCCTGAACTCCAGCTCGCGGCTGCGTTTCCACAGCGGCCGCGCGTCGAGGTCATGGGTGCTCCACCCGGCGACCAGCCGCAACGGCTCCTCCTCGTCGACGACTTCCCAGAGGGCGCCGGCCTCCCAGCGGAGCAGGTCGGCGACGATCTCGAGGAAGCGAGGCGCAACCTGTTCGAGCGATTCCCCCTCGATGAGGCGCGCCGCGAGTTCGCGCTGACTCTTCAGGTAGCGCCACAGCTCCAGTTCCTGTGGCTCTTGCATCGAACTCAAGCTACCCTTTCGAGCGATCTCCCACCCCGGGGCCGCTTTTGCGGTAATCGGGGTTTCCTCCCTTGTCCCCAGGGTAGGGAAATCCGGGACAGGGTTGGCCAGACGGGAAGGTGGGAGCAGAGATGTTTCGGTGTGACAACTGTGGAAGCGGATACTCGACTCAGGCGGCATCGTCATGGACTTCTTGTCCTCGCTGCCTGGCGAAAGACAAGGTCCAGGTGCCGTTGACCTTCGAACTCGGCTGGCAGCGGCGGGAGATCCAGGCACGGCCGCCGCAGGACTCCACCAGGGTCCCCGCGGCTCCCCAGCACGCTTTGCGGTAGCTACTCGGAGACCGCCTCCAGGGAGGCGCGGTCGAACCGCAGGTCGGCGATCGATTCGACCACCTGCGCTGCGCCGGCCTCCCGCAGCTCCGCCTCCGAGAAGCCGCCGGTGAGGACGGCCAGCGTCGGCAATCCGGCGGCCTGGGCAGCCTTCACGTCCCAGACGGAGTCGCCGACCATCACCGAGGGGTCGTCGTCACCCGCCTTGTCCAGCGCCGCGTGGACGAGGTCGGGGTCCGGCTTCGTGCTCTCCACGTCCGCCGAGGTCGTCCAGTCGTCGACCAGCTCGCGGACGTCGAGCAGGTCGATGTAGTGGTCGACCTCCCAGTCCTTCGCCGAGCTGGCGAGGATCACGGTCGAGCCTTCCTCCTTCAGCTTCTCGATCAGCTCCCGTGCCCCCTCCATCGGCTCGACTTCGCCGATCAGCTCCTTGTAGGCCTCGGACTCGGCTTCGCGGATCGCGTCCCCCTGCTCGGCCGCGGCGTCGGCGCCGATCAGGGCGTCGAGGATCTGGTCGCCGCCCATGCCGATGTGGCGGTGCGCCTTCCACATCTGGACCCGGTGCCCGTTGGCGCGCAGGGCCCGGTGCCAGGCGAGGGCGTGGTGGTAGTTGGTGTCGACGAGGGTTCCGTCGACGTCCAGGATCGCGTTCAACCGCATAGCTGACGGCGCCTCTCGGGTAGGGGACGGGGGACGGCTACCCGAGCTTGCGGCGGGCGTAACGGAGGTGACGAATGAAAGACGTGAGGATCGGCTGCTCGGGGTGGGTCTACGCCTCCTGGCGCCACGGCATCTACGAAGGGGTGCCGCAGGCGCGCTGGCTCGAGCGCTACGCCGAGCTCTTCGACACCGTCGAGGTCAACGCCACCTTCTACCGGCTGGTCAAGCGCTCGACGGTGGAGGGGTGGGTCGAGCGGACCCCGCCCGGCTTCCTCTTCGCCGTCAAGGGCAGCCGCTACCTCACCCACGTCCGGCGCCTGCGCGGGATCGAGGAGGGGGTCGCCCGCTTCTGGGAGCCGCTGGAGCCGCTGCGCGAGAGCGGCAAGCTGGGGCCGGTGCTGTGGCAGCTTCCCGGCAGCTTCCACCGCGACGACGAGGTGCTGGCGCAGACGCTGGAGCTGCTGCCGCCGGCGCGGCACTGCTTCGAGTTCAGGCACGCCAGCTGGTTCGCGCCGGCGGTGCGGCGGATCCTCGAGGAGCACGGCGCCTCGCTGGTGATTCCCCACGACGGCCGCCGGCCGCTGCCGGAGGCAAAGCCGGTCGGGGAGATCGCCTACCTGCGCCTCCACCACGGCGCCCGCGGCCGCAACGGCAACTACTCGAAGACCGAGCTCGACCACTGGCGGCGCCGGATCGCCGCCTGGCGCGCGCGCCGCGAGGTCTTCGCCTACCTCAACAACGACTGGGAGGAATTCGCGCCCCCCAACGCGCTGCAGTTGCGGCAGGGCCTCTCGGTAGCGCAACCGGCGTAGCTCGATAGCACCGGCCCGGCTGTGGCGCCGGGCCGGTGGGGTCGGCATCCCTCAGGACGATAGGCGCGAGCGCAGGAGGTCCTTGCCCTGCTCGGCGCCCTTACGGCTCGTCTCTTGAGCGCGACGGAAGAAGTCCGCGAGATCGGAATCCCCGTCCCGCTCGGCGTCTTCGATGTAGGTCTCGAGTCGCAGCACGTTGCTGAGGCACTGCTCGACGAACCAGATGACGTTGTAGTCCTTGTCCTTCGTACCGGTGATCTGTCCGGCCTCTTGAGTCCCCATCCTCGCTCCTTGCGTTTGGGTGCGTTCACCTTGCGACTACCCATTCGCGAGGAGGGGGAAAACGGTGGTGCCGCGGTGGTCTGAGTTTCGTGCCTGCGCGGCAGGGGTAATCGCCGGGCATGTACTTAATACCTCTCGCGCTGATCATCCTCATCGCGCTGATCGCGGTCGCCTGGTCGCCGATCTTCGCCCTCATCTTCTTCGTCATCGCCTTCGTCGCTTTTCTCGCCTATGTGGGGATGAGCCGGCGCGCGGATGAGAAGCTGGCACCGCCCGAGCAGCCGGGGCGCCAGCCACAGCACGAGAACGAGACCCCCACCGGTATCTGGGGAGAGAGGCGGCCTTCATGATCGAGGGCGGACCGGAGCAAGACCCGATAGCCGAGGAAGAGGCCGAAGCCGCCGCCATGGAAGCGGCGGAGATCGGCGGCCCGGCCCCCGACGACTCGATTGGCGACCCTGCTGAACGACCCGTGGTGGAGGGCGGCGAGGGGCAGGCCGAGGGCTTCGAGCTGGCTGAAGAGGAGCTGATCGACAACGCCGAGCACGGCGACCAGAAACGGTTCCCCAACCGCGACGCTTCGCCGCCGGAGGAGCCGACCAACGCCGCCTTCGGCGAACCGGACGAACCGATCCCCCAGGAAGCGGATCGGGAGATCCGCGACGAAGAGTAGGAGGCCAGTCATGCCGCGCCGAGTGATCGCGATCGTCACCGACGAGCTTCACGGCTCCGAGCCGGTTGAGCAGTTGCAGGTCAACGCCAACGGCAGTGGGGTGGAGGTGCGCGTGGTCGTCCCCGCCGTCGAGGCGAGCCCGTTCCGACACACGATGGGCGACGTCGACGAGCCGAAGCAGCAGGCGGAGGAGCGGCTGGAGAGGAACTTGAAGCTGTTGCGCGAGAGCGGGATCGAGGTCAGCGGCGAGGTCGGCGACCCCGACCCGGTGCAGGCCGCCCAGGACGCGCTTCTGAAAGGGCCGGCCGACGAAGTGCTGATCTTCGAGCACCCCGAGGGAGAAGCCGAGTGGTACGAAAAGGGCCTCTACGAGCGCGCCCAGGAATCGATCGAGCCGCCGCTGCGCCTGGTCTTGCTGGAGAGCGGCGACGCGCAGCATCCCGACCACGTGGTCGACGTCGAGGAGACCGGCGAGGGCCTGGTCAACCCCATCGCCGACAAGGAAATCGCCGGTGGCGCCTACGTGCCCGGGATGACCCGCTCCGATTTGGCCGGGATGATCGCCGGCGTCTTCGGCACGGTTGTCGTTGCCATCCTCGCCGCGGCAGTTGCCTCCGGCAGCGGGAACGAGCAGGGCTGGGAAGCCGCCGCGATCCTGATCGCGATCGGCGTCGCCCTCGTCAACCTCGCCCACGTCGTCGGGCTGACGATCATGGAGAGCATCCGTTATCGCGGCGGCTTCGCCAAGTTCTTCCGCACCATGTCCCTGACGCTGACGCCGCTGGCGATCGCCGTCAACGCCGCGATCCTGGTCTTCTTCGTCGACTGAGGTGCCGCTAGGGGCGGCGGGATTCCGCCGTCGAGGGTTCCGAACGGCGCAGCGCCCCCAGGACCTCCTCCGCCAGCTGCGAGCCGTCTTCGGGCCGCAGCGGCGTCGCGTTGACGCGGAAGACGACGTCGTCGCCGTCCAGTTCCTCGAGCGAGACGCTGGGCTTGTAGCGGGTCGGCACGGTGATCGCCTGCAGCAGCCGCTCCTCGATCTCCTTCGGGCTCGCCTTGGCGGGGAAGCGGACCCGCACGTCGACCTTGTCCGGCTCGCGCAGCGGCACGACGACCAGGCTGAGGAGGACGTTGTTCGGCACCAGCAGCCGGTCCGCTCCCTGGCTCAGGGTCGTGTAGAAGAGGCCGAGCGAGGTGACGGTGCCCTCGAGCGAGCCGGCCAGGGCGCCGCCGACCAGCCGCACCCGTTCGCCGACCCGGAACGGCCGCGTGCTCTGCAGGACGATGCCGGCGAAGATGCCGCTCATCGCCTGTTGCGCCGCCAGACCCAACAGGACCGCGGTGAAGGCGCCGCCGACGGCGAGGGTGCCGGCGTTGACCCCGGCGATTCGCAGCGCCAGGATCACCACCGCGGACATCGCCAGCAGCCGCACGACGAAGCCGGCGGTCCCCGCCGTCGCCGGGTCGAGCCGCCGGTAGAAGCGGGGGGAGAGGCCGCGGACCAGCCAGTGCGTCGCCGCCGAGCCGACGATGATGAGGATGGCGACGGCGCCGAACCGGATCCACTGGCCGTATCCCGGGGCGATCTCCCGGCGCTGGTCGTAGACGAAGAGCGTCCCGGCGATCACCAGCAGGGCCAGCAGCAGACCGCCGAGCTGTCGCTTCGAGAACTTGGGCGCGAGCTCATCGCCGAGCCCGAGCGAGTGCCAGGCGTGGCTGCGGGTCTCGAACAGCTCGCGTGGGAGCCGCGGGCGGCGGGGCGAGGGAGGGGACATCCCGAATCGGCTACCCGCGCCCAGGGAGCGATATGCAGCTGAAGTTGGACCTCTGTTCTAGTCGGCGCGGCCTGCGCGGCCGGTGATCGCGGCGATCGCTTCGTCCCGGGTCTGGTGGACCGGGATCGAGAGCTCGAGGCCGGTGATCTCCAGCACGCGGCGGACCTGGTCGTTCTGGCTGCAGATGACCAGGGCGCGGCCGTTCTCGCCGCTGTCGAGGCGCTGCCAGGCGCGGACGATCAAGGCGATGCCGGTGGAGTCGATGAACTCGCATTGCGAGAGATCGATCAGTACCGAGCCTTCGCCGCTGTCCAGGGCTTCGTCCAGGGGGCCCTCGAGACTGGGGGCGGTGCTGAGGTCGAGCTCGCCTTGGACCGAGATCGTCCGCACGCCGTGCTCAAGATCGCCGACTCTTACCTCGAAGGGGGCAGGATTCACGGCTCGATGCTACCGCAGGAGGTACGGGTTGCCGCACTCTGTTTTGCAGTCCATCAGCAGGGGTAAGCACCTCCTAACGCGAGACAGCCGGTTATGCTCGCGACTCCGAATCGAGCCTCGACGTTCCTGGGGGGCAGGCTGGAACTTTGAACACCTCATCCAATGATCGCTCGGGGCTTCAGATGTCCCTCTCCGCTCGGGCCGAGAACGTGGCCGTGGTCCGGCACGCCCTCGCTGGCCTTGCAGAGCGGCTGGGGATGGACGAGGCCTCCCTTGCCGACCTGAAGACGGTCGTCACCGAGGCCTGCATGAACGTGGTCGTCCACGCCTACGCGGGAAGCAAGGAGCCGGGCCCACTCGAGGTGGAGGCGGAAAGCGATCTCGACGGCCTTACCGTCGTCATCCGCGACCACGGGACCGGGATTCGCCCGCGTCCGGACGTCGACCGGCCGAGCCTGCGCATCGGCCTCACCCTGATCGCCGCCCTCTCCAGCAGCTTCGAGATCAAGGGCGGGGCCGACAAGGGAACCGAGATCCGCATGCACCTGCCCCTGCAGGCGCGCGACGAGGGAGTCTCCAAAGGCTCCACCTTCGCCGTCGCCGCCGACGAAGAGACCCGGATTCGGGTCGGGCCGCCTGAGATCGTCGGGCCGGTCCTCAGCCGCGCCCTCTCGGCCCTGGCCGCGCGCCAGGACATCAGCGTCGACCGGCTCTCGGACACGATGCTGCTCAGCGACGCCATCTCCGCTCGCGCCCCCCAGGGCTTCACCGACGGCCACGTCTCGCTCAGCATCGCCGAGCTGCCCGAAGGAATCGAGCTCAAGGTCGGCCCGATGACCCACGGCGGCGCCGAGCGCCTGCGCGAAAGCTTCGAGCTCCCCGAGGTCGGCGGCTCGCTGGAGAAGCTGACGGACGAGCTGCGGGTCGAGGACGGGGATGAAGGCGAGTACCTGGTCGTCGGCATCTCCTCCTTCTCGAAGAACTGAGGCGCTGCGGTAGAGGGCGTGCCGGTAGGGGGTCCCTGGGAGCACCTCCGCCGCGTGGTTCGCAGTTCGGCTGACGCCCCAGGCGCTCTTGGCGCGGCTCCATGCTGAGTACCCAGGGACCCCCTACCGGCCCGCCTGCAATCGCGCTCCGGTAGACGTCCATGGTTCGGGATCCCCTCTTATTAGAAGCTGCCGTGCCTGGGTCGTCCTGGTTATGCGATCGCGAGGTGGCGGGGGCACCCCTCCTGGGTACTCAGCATGGAGCCGCGCCGGCAGACCTTCGCGGTCAGCCACTGACGATCCTCGCGGCGGAGGTGCTCCCAGGAGGGGTGCCCCCGCCACCTCCTCGCCGGAGACTGGATCGCTACTCAGGCTCGCTGGTGGCAGCGCCGCTTTGCTCAGCCACCTCAGCCCGAATCCGCTCGAGGGTGCGGCGGAGGATGCGGGAGACGTGCATCTGAGAGTGGCCGATCCGCTCGGCGATCTGCGACTGGGTCAGGTCCTCGACGAAGCGGAGCTGCAGGACCAGGCGCTCGCGCTCGTCGAGGTGGGGGAGCGCCCCCTCCAGGGCCAGCTTGTCCTCGACCAGCTCGTAGCCGGAGTCCTCGTCGCCGACCCACTCCGAGGCCGGCGATTCTTCTGAGTCTTCGCCCCCGACCGGGCGGTCGAGTGAGAGCGGGCGGCGGTTGTGGTTGGCCTCGAGGACCTCAAGGACGTCGGTGGGGTCGACCTCGAGCCGCTCGGCGATCTCGCCGACCGAGGGCGAGCGCTGCAGCTGGACCGTCAGCTCTGAGATCGCTTTCTCGACTTCGGCCATGCGGTCGTGCAGGCCGCGGGGGACGCGCACCGTCCAGACCCGGTCGCGGAAGTGCCGCTTCAGCTCGCCGAGGATCGTCGGCGAGGCAAAGGCCGTGAAGGGCGCGCCGCGGTCGGGGTCGAAGCGGTCGATCGCGTTGACCAGGCCGAGGCTCGCGACCTGGAGCAGGTCGTCGAAGGACTCGCTCGCGCCCCGGTAGCGGAGCGCCAGGTTTTTCGCGAACGGCAGGTAGCGGCGGACCAGCTCCTCGCGGATCGCGGGGTCGCGATCCTTGACGAAGCGGGCCCAAAGCTCGCGCTCGCTGGCCAAGCCCTCCCCTGGGCCTGGAGTTGACTGCTCTGCGTTCTTGCGCGTCTGGTCGCTATTCACAGCGTTCTTCGAGATAGGCGGCGTTAATTGACCAACGTCGCTGCCCTGAGAGCGTCAGTTCGAAGCTGTGCAGCGCGACGGCAAAACCAACCGTCGGGGCAACGATAGCGGTCGGCGACCACGACCCTTGCCCGTGGCTTCCTGGACGCCGAACCTCCAGCGCCGCTCGGGCTGACGAGCGGCGCTGGATCGGCGTTATCAGTTGCTCAGGAGGAGGTGGATTTAGCTGCCTTCTTGGAGGAAGCAGCCTTCTTGCCCTCTACCTGGGGCGATTTGAAATGCAGCAGGTGGACCTTGGAGGGGATTCCTGGCTCCTCGCTTGCGGCGATCCTCGCGGTCGCCTCGGTCTGGATCTCCAGCAGCCGCTCGAGGGTGCTTTTCAGCAGCGTCGACACCTCATCCCAGCCCTGCGCGTCGACAACCATCGGCGTGCGGCTGAGGTGGATGTCCTCTACCTGCTCGAGGGTCCCGCTTTTCGAGGCCTCCTCGATGTCTTCGAAGACGGACTTCAGCATCGCGCCGGCCATGCCGGGACGAAGGCTGCTCGGCATCCGTGACCACTCGTCATCGCTGAGGAACTGTCGGCGGGTGGCGCGGTAGAAGTGCTCGGTGGCACCGCGACGCTGCTTGGTGTCCACGAGTTCGATGCAGTCGTATTTCTCGAGCACCCGGACGTGGTAGGCGACCAGGTTGAGGCTCTGGTCGAGCTGCTGAGCGAGCATGTTCGGGCTCGCGACCTTCTCGCCCAGAATGATCAGGATCTGGACGCGCAGGGGGTGGGCGAATGCTTTGGCAACTATTTGTTCTACGCCCTCGTTCTTGTTTTTCGTCTTCGGCAAGGCCTCTTTCCTTAGGTTCGGATGCAGGGGTAATGGCCGATACGAAGACTTTACACCTTGTCAATCAGGATTTTCACAACGCTCCCGCTTTTTCCGATTATTGACGAGTTTTACTGGCGACACCTTGATTGCTGGAATCATTTCGAGTAAAAATTGATCAATTGCTTTTTAAGCAATCTGTCGCGGATGGGCGACACCGGCAATTTCGAGGGAGAGGGGAGGTGTGATCGTGAAGATCGAGACCACGCAGGGCCACGTCACTTCAGTGACTGCCATCGTCAAGGGCAACTGAGCTCGGTGAGCGGCGGTCGCGGCTTGAGAGGCTTTGGGGGTGACCCCCTGGAAACTGCCCTTCATCGTCGCCGCGATCGCCGTTCCCATCGCCGTCGCCTTTCTTGTCGGCGGTCCGGCCGTAGGGGTAGCGGCTGGAGCGCTCGTCGCGGTGGCGATCGTCATCTTCGCGGTGCGACAGCGGCCTCGGGACGCGATCGGCGTCAGGGGCGACGATTACGGTGTCCGCCGCATCCTGGTTGTAGTCAGCGACCCACTCGAGGACGCGGGCGCGATTGAGGAGATCCGGACCGCGGTTGTGGGCGGCAAGCGGGCGGAGGTAATGGTTCTGGCGCCCGCCAGGATCGGCTTTCTCGACCGCTGGGCGTCAGACGTCGAGGCGGCGCGACGCGACGCCCAGCGGCGACTGGTGATCAGCGTCGCCTCGCTGGCGGCGGCCGGGGTCGAGGCGGAGGCGCGGGTCAGCGACGAGGACGTCGTGCAGGCGGTGGAAGACCAACTCGGCAGTTTCTCCGCCTCGGAGGTGATCTTTGTCAGCGCTGGCGGAGATGAGGACGAAGCCGCGACCGCAGCGGCGGACGAGCTGCGGTCGCGGCTGCGGAGCGAGTTCCGCTGGATAGCTACCGGTCCAGCAGCTCGCTGAAGCGCAGGGCGGCCCGCGTCGGGGCGACGAATTCCTCGCCCCGGTGCAGGAGCCCCACGGCGACGAGTTCGCGCACCGCCCGCTCCACCGCATCGCGCTCGGCGAAGTCACGATCGTCGCCGAGTTCGCGCTTCAGCTCCGCGACCGTCAGTCGCGTCGGGTGGAGGTCGAGCAGCTGTCGCAAGACGACCGACTCGACGCCCTCGTCTTCGGCCCAGGTGGTCTGGTAGTGGTCACTTTCGTTCATCGCCCCTGCCCTTCTTTGCTTTCCCCCGATTCCAGAACTTGACGTGCCCAGGGTGCATCGACGGCGCTGCGGTAGAAGTGCTGCACCGAGCCGCGAGCGGGCTTCGTCTTCACCAGATTTATGGCAGCGCGCGCGGACAGGACTCGGACGTGGTAGCTGACGTTGCTGAGCGACTCGTTCAGCGCGTCCGACAGCTCCCGCGGGCTGGTTGCCTTGCCATCCGCCATCTCCCGCAGAATCCGGCGCCGCAGCGGGTGGCGGAGCGCGATGAGGAGATCGTGGTCATTGCTGCGGTCGATTGGCGCCATCGCCGCGCACTATAGAAGAAAAGAAACCCTCTGTCTGTAGATCTTTTGTCTACCGAGAGAGGGATCGGCCGTCGGCCGGCTCAGCCGTCCTCCCGCACGCCGCCCATCTCGGTGAAGACGGCCGTGAAGCCGCCGTTTTCGCGCTTCTCGTCCGCGATCACGTGGGAGACGGCGTTGATCAGCGCCAGGTGGGTGAAGGCCTGCGGGTAGTTCCCCAGGTGCTGGCCGGACTCCGCGTCGAGCTCCTCGGCGAAGAGGTCGAGCCAGCCGGCCGCCTCCAGCAGACGTTCGCAGAGCTTCCGCGCCCGCTGTCGCTCGCCGATCTCCGAGAGGGCGGAGACGAGCCAGAAGGAGCAGATCAGAAAGGTCCCCTCCTCGCCTTGGAGTCCGTCGTCGGTCTCGTCGACCTTGTACCGGCAGACGAGTCCGTTCTCGGTCAGGTCCTCGGCAATTGCGTTGACGGTGGCGCGCACCCGCGGGTCGTCCGGAGGCAGGAAGCGGAAGAGGGGGATCAGCAGCAGCGAGGCGTCGAGGGCGTCGGTCTCGTAGTGCTGGCGGAAGACGCCGTCGCGGACCCCGCGCTCGAGGATCTCGGCCTTGAACTCGTCGGCCTTCGCCCGCCACTCGCCGGCGAGCCCGTCGAAGCCGATGCTGCGGGCGAGGCGGGCGCCGCGGTCCACCGCGACCCAGATCATCAGCTTCGAGCAGACGTAGTGCTGGGGCTCGCCGCGCGACTCCCAGATCCCCTGGTCGGGGTGCGGCCAGGCGGCGATCGCCGCTTCCACCTGGTAGCGGATCAGCTCGCGGTCGGTCGGGGTGCCCCTGCCGCGAAGTGCCTTTTCATGGATGTAGATCGAGTCCAGCAGCGCCCCCCAGACGTCGTTCTGGCGCTGGTTGTAGGCGCCGTTGCCGATCCGCACCGGCTTCGCCCCGCCGTAGCCGCCGAGGTGGTCGAGGGTCTTCTCCTCAAGGTCGCGCTCGTGTCCGATCCCGTACATGATCTGGAGGTCCGGGCGGTCCTTGCATACCTGGACGATGAAGCGCATGAAGTCGCGCGCCTCCTGGTCGAAGCCGAGCGTGTGCAGGGCCCAGAGGCTGAAGGTCGAGTCGCGGATCCAGCTGAAGCGGTAGTCCCAGTTGCGTTCGCCGCCGGGCGTCTCCGGGAGCGAGGTGGTGGGAGCGGCGACGATCGCGCCGGTGGGGGTGTAGGTGAGGCCCTTGAGGACGAGGGCCGAGCGCTGCAGGTGGATCCGCCAGGGGTGGTCGGGGAAGTCGCCGTCGCGCAGCCATTCGCGCCAGAACTCTTCGGTCGAGTCGATCCGCTCCAGCGCCTCGGGGGCGCTGCGGGGGCCGCCGAGGTCTTCGTTGCCCCAGGTCAGCGCGCAGAAGGCGGTTTCATCTTCGCGCAGGGTGACCTTGCCGCGGGCGGTCTCGTCCTCCAGCTCCAGATCCATGTCGCTGGTCAGCAGCAGCTCGGTCCCGTCGGCGGCGGTGGCGACCGCTTCTCCCAGCGCGCCGCCGCTCCAGCGGGCGCCATCGGCGCCGTAGCCAAATCGCGGCAGGCACTCCATCTCCATCTCGACCTCGCCGTCGATGCAGGTCATCGTCCGCAGCAGCGAGCGGTCGGACTCGTGCCCGGTCGGGGGCCGGCCTTGGAGCCGCGAGGCGTCGCCGCCGGCGGGCGCCCAGTCGGCGATCGTCAGCGCGTCCTTGACCACGACCCAGCCGGTCTCGGTCACCCAGGTCGTCTCGATCACCAGGGTTCCCGGCGCGTAGCGGCGGCTGATCGGCACGAGCACCCCCTGGGGCCGCAGGCGCATGTGGCCGGCGCCGCGGTCGAGCAGGGCCGCGAAGGCGCTGGGCGAGTCGAAGCGGGGGAAGCAGAGCCACTCGACGTCGCCGCCGAAGGAGACGAGGGCGGCGGTGTGGCAGTCGGAGAGGAAGCCGTAGCTCCCGATCGGGGGGAAGCGGTGGTTCTGGGAGCTCACGGGCGGCTCAAGCTAGCAGCGGGCTACGCTGAAAACGATGAACTCGCCGTTCGCCCACGTGGAGGCGGTTTTCGCCCCGCTGGAGCTGTTGCCGCTGACGCTGGCGGCGTTCCTCTACGCGAAGCGCTCGTTGACGCTGGCGCGGAAAGGCCGTCCGGTGCCGCTCTGGCGCCAGCTCTGCTTCGCCGCTGGGCTGCTGGTGATCGTCGTCGCGCAGATCTCCCCGATCGCCCACATCGCCGAGGAGCTGGTGATCGCCCACATGGTCGAGCACCTGCTGCTCGGCGACGTCGCGACGCTGCTCCTGGTCCTGGGGCTGACCGGGCCGCTGCTGCAGCCGGTCCTCGCGATCCGCTTCTTCGACCGGCTGCGGATCCTCGCCCACCCGCTCGTTGCCTTCCCGCTCTGGGCGCTCAACTTCTACCTCTGGCACATCCCCGCCCTCTACGACGCCGCTTACGGCACCACGGTGGCGCACATGCTCGAGCACACCAGCTTCATCTTCTTCGGCTGCCTGATGTGGATGCCGATCTTCGGGCCGCTGCCGAAGCCGACCTGGTTCACCAACGCCTGGAAAGTCGGCTACGTGATCGCGGTCCGCTTCGCCGGGGCGATCCTCGGCAACGTCCTGATGTGGTCGGGGAGCGTGCTCTACCCCGCCTACGCCGAGGGCGAGCGCTACTGGGGGATCAGCCCGATCGCCGACCAGAGCACCGCCGGCGTGGTGATGATGATCGAGGGGACCTTCCTCGGCCTCGGCCTGCTGGCCTGGGTCTTCTTCGAGGTGGCGCGGGAAGGGACCGAGAAGCAGCGGCTGCTCGACCTGGCGCTGGAGCGGGGGGTCGAGCTCGACGAGGCGCGGGCGCAGCGCGCGGTCGCGGCGGGCCAGGGGGAGCGGTTGGAACGACAGCTGATCGGAGCGGGTGGTGAGCGCGACGAGCGCCCGGCCTGACCGCCGCCTGCTGGGCGCGCTGGTCTTCGTCGTCGGCGCCTCCAGCCTGGGGGTGGAGATCGCCGCGGCGCGGCTGCTGGCGCCTTACTTCGGCGCCTCGACGATCGTCTGGGCGAACACGATCGGCGTCGTCCTCGTCGCCCTCTCCGTTGGCTACTGGTTCGGCGGCCGCTACGCCGACCGCCACCCGAGCCTGCGCAGCCTCTGCCTGCTGGTGCTCGGCGCCGCGGTCCTGATCGCCGTCATCCCCTTCGCCGCCCGGCCCTTCCTCGGCTTCTCGGTCGACGCCTTCGACACCGTCTCGGTCGGCGGCTTCGCCGGCTCCCTCTTCGGCGTGCTTATCCTGGTCGCGGTGCCGGTGACGCTGCTGGGGGCGGCGGCGCCGTGGGCGGTGCGGCTGGCGGTGGGGGAGGTGGAAAGCTCCGGCGAAGTGGTGGGGCGCCTGTACGCGATCTCCACCGCCGGGTCGCTGGTCGGGGTGATGGTCTCGGCGCTGCTCCTGATCCCGCTGCTCGGCACCCAGCGGACCTTCCTCGTCTTCGCCCTGGCCCTGGCCCTGGTTGCTGCGGCTGGGGTCGGGGTGCGGGCGCTGGCGGTCCCGGTCGCGCTGCTGGCGGTGTTCGCGATCCCGGTCGGGACGATCAAGGCCGACGCCGACGGTCGCGTCCTCTTCGAGGCCGAGACCACGCACCAGTACGCGCGGGTGATCGAACGCGACGACGGCACCCGGGTGCTGGAGTTGAACGAGGGGCAGGCCGTGCACTCGATGTACAGGCCAGGCTCCTACCTGACCGGCGACTACTGGGATGGGCACCTGGTGCTGCACGCGGCGGAGAGCCCGCGGCCGCCGCGCCGGATCGCGATCCTCGGCAACGCCGGCGGCACCGTCGCCCGCTCCTTCGGCCACTTCTTCCCGGCGACGGCGGTCGACGCGGTCGAGATCGACCCCGAGCTGACCGAGCTCGGCCGCCGCTACCTCGACCTCCGCAACCCGCGGATGGAGGTCTTCTCCGAGGACGCGCGGCCGTGGCTGGAGCGCTCCGACGGCGGCTACGACGTGATCATGGTCGACGCCTACCGCCAGCCCTACATCCCCTTCTACCTCGCCACCCGCGAGTTCTTCGAGCTGACCCGGGAGCGGCTGGCGCCGGGCGGCCTGGTGATCGTCAACGTCGGTCATCCCGAGGGGGGGCGGGAGCTGGAGCGGGTGCTGGGTCGAACCATGGCGGCGGCCTTCCCGCGGGTGCTGCGCTACCCGATCGAGAAGACCAACACGCTGCTGGTGGCGGGGGAGGGGGCGTTCTCCGGCGCGCGCCTGCGGGCGAACACCGAGGCGTTGCCGGCGCCGCTGCGGCCGCAGGCGCGGCGGGCGGCGGCGGGGCTGGGGCCGCGGCTGCCCGGCGGCGAGGTCTACACCGACGACCACGCCCCGGTCGAGTGGTTGGTCGACGAGTCCCTGCTGGAATACGCGAATGAGTGACTTCGTGGAGCGGCTGCGGGCGTGGCTGGTGACGGGCCCGGTGGGCCGTGGCCTCGCCTTCGCGATTGATTTCGGGGTGGCCCTGCGAACGATGCTGGCGCAACGTCGCTAGGGTCAGGCGTCCATGGAGACCACCCTCAGAGAGTTGCCCGATTCCCGCGTCGAGGTCGAGGCGGAGGTGCCTGCCGCCGACGTCGACAAAGCCACCTCCCGCGCCGCCCGCGCGATGGCAAAGGAGATGCGGATGCCCGGCTTCCGCGCCGGCAAGGCGCCGCCCTCGCTGGTGATCCAGCGGCTCGGCTTCGGCGCCGTGCTGCAGGAGGCGATTCGCGAGGCGCTGCCGGAGTGGTACGAACAAGCGCTCTTCGCCGCCAACGTCAGCCCGATCGGCGACCCCGACATCGAGATGGTCTCGTCGCCCGAGGACGAAGGTCAGCCGCTCAAGCTCAAATTCCAGGTGGGAGTGCGGCCGCCGGCGAAGCTCGGTGACTACAAGGGCCTCGAGGTCGGCAAGGAGGACCAGGAGGTCCCCGACGAAATCATCGATACCGAGGTCGAGCGGATCCGCGAGGGCTTCGCCCGGCTCGAGCAGGTCGATCGCGCGGCCGCCGAGGGCGACTCGCTGCTGATCGACTTCGAGGGCTTCGTCGACGGCTCCGCCTTCCAGGGCGGGGCGGCCGAGGACTACCTGCTGGGGCTCGGCTCCGGGCAGCTGATCGAGGGCTTCGAGGAGCAGCTCGTCGGCGCCAAGGCGGGCGAGGACCGCGAGGTGAAGGTGACCTTCCCCGCGGACTACCAGGCGGAGCACCTGGCGGGGGAAGAGGCGGTCTTCAAAGTCAAGGTCAAGGAGGTGCGGGAGAAAGTCCTCCCCGAGCTCGACGACGACTTCGCCTCCGACGCCTCCGAGTTCGACACGCTGGAGGAGCTGCGCGCGGACATCCGCGAGAAAGTCGGCGCTGCCCTCGGCAGCCGGGCCGAGGAGGACTTCCGGGTGGCGGCGATCGACGCCGCGGTCGAGGAGGCCACCGTCGAGGTCCCCGAGCAGCTGGCGACGGCGCGGGCGACCGAACGCTGGGAGCGGATGGAACGCCAGCTCGCCCAGCGCGGGATGGACCCGAACGCGTTCCTGCAGATGCAGGGCAAAACCCGCGAGGAGCTGATCGAGGAGACGAAGCCGGACGCGGAGAAAGAGCTGAAGCGCGAGGCGGTGGTGACGGCGATCGCCGAGGCAGAGGGGATCGAGGTCTCCGAGGAGGAGATGGTGGAGGCGCTCGAGCACAGCGCCGAACACGAACGCACCACCCCCGAGAAGCTGCTCGAGCGGCTGCGCAAGAACGGCCGCGACGCGATGGTCCGCGAGGATCTGCGGGCCCGCAAGGCGATCGAACTGGTCGCCGACTCGGCCAAGCCGATCCCCAAAGCGGAGGCGGACGAGCGCCAGGGGAAAGCCGAAGCACGCGAGAAGCTCTTGACGCCGGGCGAGGGGAAAGCCAAAGCCGGCGAGCTCTGGACCCCGGGCAGCGAGTAGCTGCTTGGGGCGTGCCGGTGGGGGTCGCTCGGAGCACCTCCGCCGCGAGATACGAGTTGGGCTGACGCCTCGGGAGCGGGTGGCGCGGCTCCATGCTGAGTACCGATCGACCCCCACCGGCACGCCCGGCCACCCGCGCTGGTGGGGTTCTTCGCTGGTTTGAGCCGCCCATCGGATCGTCTCTATAGAGTGCGGTCCATGAGTCCTCTGGTACCGATGGTGGTCGAGCAGACGGCGCGCGGGGAGCGCGCGTTTGACATCTACTCGCGCCTGCTCGGCGAGCGGATCATCTTCCTCGGCACCCCGGTCACCGATGACATCGCCAACCTGATCGTGGCCCAGCTCCTGCACCTGGAGTCCGAGGACCCGGAGAAGGACGTCAGCCTCTACGTCAACTCGCCCGGCGGCTCCGTCTACGCGGGCCTGGCGATCTACGACACGATGCAGTTCATCAAGCCCGACGTGCAGACGATCTGCGTCGGCGTCGCGATGAGCATGGGGGCGTTGCTGCTTTCCGGCGGGGCGGCCGGCAAGCGGATGGCGCTGCCGAACTCGAAGATCCTGATCCACCAGGTCTCCGCCGGCTTCCAGGGCCAGGCGACCGACATCGAGATCCACGCCAAAGAGATCATCGACGTCCGCCGCCGCCTCGACGAGATCATCGCCAAGCACACCGGTCAGCCGTTCGAGAAGGTCACCAAAGACACCGAGCGGGACTACTTCATGAGCGCGGAGGAGGCGAAGGAGTACAACATCGTCGACCGCGTGATCGAGCACCACTGAAGCGCGCCGTCGCTCTAGGCCTCGCCGCCCTCGCGGTTCTCGCCGCGCCCGCTTCGGCCCGAACTTCCAGCGGTGACGGCGGTGTTCCCTACTACGGCCACGTCTTCCCAGTACAGGGGCCGCACGGCATGCGCGGGCCGATCGGCGATTACCACGCGCCGCGCAGCGGCGGTCGCATCCACGAAGGCTTCGACATCACCGCCGCCTGTGGCACCGGGCTGGTGGCGGTGCGCAACGGCAGGGTCCTGCGCCGGGGCTTCGACCCGGTCCTCTACGGCAACTACCTGCTGATCCACGGCGAAGGGGAGCGGCGCAGTTACTTCTACTCGCACCTGCTGCGGCCGGCGCGGGTGCGGCGGGGACAGCGGGTGCTGGAGGGCGAGCGGGTCGGGCTGGTGGGCGAAACCGGCAACGCCGCCGGCACCGGCTGCCACCTCCACTTCGAGATCCACGTTCGCGGCGTCCCGGTCAACCCAGAACCGGCGCTGCGCCGCTGGGATCGCTGGAGCTAGGGGGGTCTCAAGCGGGAGGCCTGTCGAGCCGAGAACGATGGGGTGGTGATCGCTGCTGCACAGCCGGATCTGGACATCGTCGTCGACGATCAGGGTTGGGTTCGGCGAAGGCCCTGGGGGACGTTTCTGGGGTCCCTTTTTGCCGCGGTCAATGCGCTTTTCTACGGTGTGTTGTTCGGCCTCGGCCTCGGCCTCGGCGTCGCGGGTTCGATGGTGGAGAAGGAACCGTTGGCCTACCTCGTCTGCATGGCGATGTTCGGAGGACTGGCTTTCCTCTGCGCGCGGGCCGCGATTCGGATGCTGCGAGCCGGAGTGCGAATCTCCCCCGAAGGGGTGGTTGTACGGGGGCCGTTGCGCACCTGGTCGATAGGGCGCACCGATGCGGTGCGTTTTGTGCCGGGAGAGCAGGAAAACGGGCTGCTCCTCTGCACCTACGGTGCGCTGCTGGAGCGAGGCGGAGGTCGCCTGGTGCCGATCTGGGGATTGCGGAGCATTCAGCCGACGACCGAGGAAGGGCTTGAAGAAGGAAGGACTAGGTGGCAGCCCGTTTGCGACCAGTTGAACGATCTTCTGTCTGCGAACAAAGGCGAAGCGCCCTGACTCGGCTTCACGCCTCGAGCCGGCGTTCGAACCAGAGGTCGGCTTTCGGGTTCTCGTTGTAGGCGGGGACTTCGCGGTAGCCGGCCGAGCGGTAGAGGCCGACGGCGGAGGTGAGGTAGTCGGAGGTGTCGAGGCGGACGGCCCGGCAGCCGTGTTCGAGGGCGATCGCGTCGAGGCGGGCGAGGATGCGGCGGCCGAGGCCGGTGCCGCGGTAGGCCGGCGCCACGTACATGCTCTTCACCTCCGCCACCTCGGTGTTGAGGTGGCGGATGCCGCCGAGACCGGCGGGCTCCCCGTCGGCGCGGGCGAGGAGGAGGACTCCGTTCGGCGGCACCAGGTCGGCGGGAGGCCCGGCGGCGATCTCGGCCTCGAGGTCGATCCCCGCCTCTTCGCGGTCGTAGACCAGCGGTCCGTCCGCCTCGCGAATGAAGTCGGCGTAGAGGGGCTGCACCACCGGATCGGCGCGATCCACCGGCTCGAGGGAGAAAGTCACGGAAACGACGCTAACGGGTTGCAGAATTTCTTCATTCTGCGCGCCACACGCGCGATTTCACCTGGCACAATCCTCCTTGTGACCCGGAAGGAACTGTCTGCAGTCGTCGCCGAATGCGCCGCGCGCACCGAACGCGCGGCGGCGCGCATCGAAACCACGAGAGCGGAGATGGAGGTGTGGCGGGCGCAGAACGAGAAGGCGATCGAGGCCGCACGGGTCAAGCAGGAGGAAACCCGGGCGGAACTCGAAAGGCTCAGGCCGATATGGGAAAAGGAAAGAGCTGAATTCCGCGAGCATTTCAAGGAGTCCCAGCGCAACTTCGAGGAGTCCAGACGCAACTTCGAGGAGTCCAAGCGCAAGACCGACCAAATCCTGGTCGAACTGAAAGAAGGCCGCGACGAACGGCGGGCGATGCTGGAGGCGCTGTTCAGGGTGATGGACCGGCTGCCGCCTCCTCCGCCGCACCTACGCTCCGCCTAGCCAGGCGGATGGGGCTCACACCCGCAGCTCGTAGCTGAACCACTCCGAGCGCTCGGCGCCGGTGGTGTCGTAGAGGCGCTGGGCGGTGCGGTTGTCGGGGGCAGTCGACCACTCGACAGAAGGGACGCCGCGCTCGCGGGCGACTTCGGCGGTCGCCTCGATCAACGCCCGGCCGACGCCCTGGCCGCGCGCCGAATCCTCGACGTAGAGATCGTTCATCAGCACCGTCTCGGTCGCCTGGGTGGAGCTGAAGTGCCAGTAGAGACAGGCGTAGCCGACCAGCCGCCCTTCGCTGCGGGCGCCGAGCAGGAGGCCGTCCTCGCTCGGCGCGAGGAAGCGGCGAAAGAAACCGCGGTTGCGCTCCTCGTCGATTTCCTCGACCCCGTAGAAGCGCTGGTAGGCGGCGATCAGCGGCAGCAGCTCCTCGAACTCCTCGACGGCGATCGGCGCGATCTCGACCTCGGCTGCCACCGGCTCACCGTAGCGAGGTTTCGCAAGCCTGGCGTCACGAGGAGGGACAGCCGTCCAGACGACGTAAACGACCTCACGAACCGGTGCGGGTCCCTCTCTAAGCTTTGGGACGCCGCCGGAGGCAAGAGACCGTCCCGTTAGGAGGGGATTCCGCTGGCACGTCCTTCAGACTCGAACGAGCAGCTCCTCTGCAGCTTCTGCGGCAAGTCGCAGCGCCAGGTGAAAAAGCTGATCGCCGGCCCCGGCGTCTACATCTGCGACGAGTGCATCGACCTCTGCAACGAGATCATCGACGAGGAGCTGACGGCGCCGCCGGCCTTCGAGCTGGAGAACCTGCCGAAACCGCAGGAGATCTACGACGTCCTGCAGGAGTACGTGGTCGGTCAGGAAGCCGCCAAGCGCGCCCTCTCGGTCGCCGTCTACAACCACTACAAGCGGGTCCAGATCGCCCAGTCCGACGAGACCGAGGTCGAGCTGCAGAAGTCGAACATCATGATGCTGGGCCCGACCGGCTGCGGGAAGACCTTGCTCGCCCAGACCCTGGCGCGGATCCTCAACGTCCCCTTCGCGATCGCCGACGCGACGGCGCTGACCGAGGCCGGCTACGTCGGCGAGGACGTCGAGAACATCCTCCTGAAGCTGATCCAGGCCGCCGACTACGACGTCAAGAAAGCCGAAACGGGGATCATCTACATCGACGAGATCGACAAGATCGCGCGCAAAGCCGACAACCCGTCGATCACCCGTGACGTCTCCGGCGAGGGCGTCCAGCAGGCGCTGCTGAAGATCCTCGAGGGCACCACCGCCTCGGTCCCGCCGCAGGGCGGCCGCAAGCACCCCCACCAGGAGTTCCTCACGATCGACACCACCAACATCCTCTTCGTCTGCGGCGGCTCCTTCGCCGAGCTCGACAAGGTGATCGAGCGGAGGATCGGCGACAACGGCATGGGCTTCGGCGCCGCGATCACCTCCAAGCAGAACAAGGACACGGGGGAGTGGTTCGAGCAGGTGCTGCCCGAGGACCTGATGGAATACGGCCTGATTCCCGAGTTCATCGGCCGCCTCCCGGTTGTCGCGGCGATCCACCAGCTCAGCCGCGAGGACCTGGTC
>DASTXV010000015.1:0-3449 GCA_035765335.1 Solirubrobacterales bacterium | reverse complement strand
GCGGCCGACGGCGTCGATCTCGTCCATGAAGATGATGCAGGGCGAGTTCTGCTTCGCCTGCTCGAAGAGGTCGCGGACGCGGCTGGCGCCGACGCCGACGAACATCTCGACGAAGTCGGAGCCGGAGATCGAGAAGAAGGGCACGCCCGCCTCGCCGGCGACGGCGCGCGCGAGCAGGGTCTTGCCGGTGCCGGGCGGTCCATATAGAAGGACGCCCTTGGGGATCCGCGCCCCCAGCGCCTGGAACTTCTTCGGGTTCTCGAGGAATTCCTTGATCTCCTCGAGCTCCTGCACCGCCTCATCGACGCCGGCGACATCGCGGAAGGTGATTTTCGGCGCGTCCACCGACATCCGTTTGGCTTTCGATTTGCCGAAGTTCATCACCCGCGAACCGCCGCCCTGCATCTGGTTCATCAGGAAGATCCAGAAGGCGAAGAAGAGGACGAAGGGCAGGACCAGGGTCAGCAGCGAGAGGAGGCTGGAGCCGCCGGAGCCGTGGACGTCGGTCTTGACGTCGTTTTTTTCCAGCAGCGTGACCAGGCCCTCTTCGCCATCGGGCGGGTAGCCCATCGAGAAGTTTTCGCCGTTGGTCCGCTTGACGTCAATCGTGTTGTCCTTGGTGTTGACGTCAACCTCTTCGATTTTTCCTTTGACGATGAGGCCGGACTCGGCGTTGACCAGCTGGTTATAGGCAGGGGCCTCCGACTCGTCGCCACCGGTGATCCATTTGGAGGCGACGAACGCCAGGATGACGACCAGAAGGATCGGAAATGCCGCGCTTTTGAAGAAACGCCTCAAAGTTGAAAATCAGCGTACCAGGGCGGATTTTCCGCGCTACTCGGACAGCGCGGCGACGAAATCGAGGTTTCGGTACTTCTGGGCGTGGTCGAGGCCGTATCCGATCGCGAATCGGTTAGGGATCTCGAACCCGACGTACTGCGGCGAGAGGTCGACCCGCAGCCGCTCGGGCTTGGTCAGCAGCGCGCAGGCGCGCAGCGAAGCGGGTTCGCGGGCGTTGAGGTTGCGCATCAGGTACTGGAGCGTGAGGCCGGAGTCGATGATGTCCTCGACGATCAGCACGTGGCGGTCCTTGATCGGCGCGTCGAGGTCCTTGAGGATGCGCACGACCCCGGAGGAGTCGGTCTGCGAGCCGTAGCTGGAGACGGCCATGAAGTCGATCTCGCAGGGGACGTCGATGTGGCGCATCAGGTCGGCGAGGAAGAGGACGGCGCCCTTCAGCACGCCGACCAGGACCAGCTCCTTGCCGTCGTAGTCGCGGCTGATCTCCGCCCCCAGCTCGCCGATGCGGCGCTGCAGGTCCTCTCTGGCGACGAGGGTCTCGCCGATCGCGGGATCCGACACGGCGCGCAGTCTAGTTATGGACGCTCGGCGCGGAGGACGCCGCCCTCGAGGACGGCGCGGACGCCGCCGCCGAGGTCGAGGCTGGAGCCGCCGCGGGTGAGGCTCGCCACCTGCTCGGCGAAGCGGGCGGCGCCGGCGACGGGACGCCCGGCCGCGTCGTCGGCCAGCCGCTGCAGGACCAGCCGGCGCAGGGCCGGGTGCAGTTCGGCGAACCGGGCTTGGGAGATCGTCCCCGCTTCCAGCTCGGCGTCGACCAGGGAATCGAGCAGCCCCGCCTCCTCGCGCAGCAGCGCCGCCGCGCGCAGCACGTTCTCCACCGCCGCGGGATGGATCTCCTTCAGCTCCGGGATCAAGTTGCGGCGCAGGAGGTTGCGCTTGTAGCCGGCCTCCTCGTTGCTGGCGTCGTCGCGCCAGGGCAGGCCGCGCTCTTCGCAGTAGGCGGTCGTCTCCTCCCGGGTGGTGCCGAGCAGCGGGCGGACGAGGCGGCCGTCCTTGGGGCGCATCCCGAGCAGGGCGCGGCGGCTGGGGGAAGAGGCGAGGCGGTAGAGGATCGTCTCCACCTGGTCGTCGGCGGTGTGGCCGGTGGCGATCGTCGCGTCCAGCCCCTCCGCCAGCCGCGCCGCCGCCGCGTAGCGCTCGTTCCGCGCCCAGGCCTGGAGGTTGCCGGCGCCCTCGGGCCGGCGCGGCCGCTCGACCACAAGCTCCACCCCCAGTCGCTCGCAGAGCGCGGCGCAGTGGCGCTCGTCCTCGTCGGCCTCCTCGCGCAGGCCGTAGTTGACGTGCAGCGCCCGCACCTCCCCCGCCCCCCGCGCCCGCGCCGCGAGGTCGAGCATGCAGACCGAGTCCCGCCCGCCGGAGAGCATCGCCACCACCGGCGCCGGCGGCGCGATCAGGCCACCCGCCTCGACCCGTCCCAGGAGCTCGTCGGCGCTCATGCTCCGTGGACGACGAAGAGCGCGGTCGGGGTCGGGAACCCCTTCAGGCTGACCTCGCCGATCGGCTCGAAGCGGAGGCTCTCGCTGCCGGCGATCGCCGTGCAGACCGCGTCGGTGACCAGCACCTCCCCGGCCAGGGCGCGGTTGACGACGCGGTGGACGAGGTTGACCTGACTGCCGAAGTAGTCGCCGTCGCGGTAGACGGCGTCGCCGTAGTGGATCCCCACCCGCGGCTGCGGCCGCTGCGGAAACCGGGAGAGGAAGTCCACCGCCCAGGCGGTCAGGGAGGCGGGGTCGGGCGAGACCACCATCACCTCGTCGCCGATCGTCTTCACGATCGTCGCCTCCCGGGGCATCGTCTCTTCGACCGTGGCGACGAAGTTCTCGACCACGTCGAGCGCCTCGATGTCGCCCTCCTCCTCGGTGTAGCGGGTGAACCCGGTGAGGTCGATGAAGCAGAGGGTGACGTTGACGTGGCCGAGCTCGATTTCGGCCGTGTCCATGGCGGAGTCCGACTCCATGTGGCCGACCACGTCCTGTTCGACGAAGAAGCGCAGATAGCGCTGGTGCAGGTACTCGGTCAGGGGCGCGGCCAGCGGCAGGATGTCCGCCGCCAGCTCGCCCATCTCCTCCGCCATTTCCAGCTCCGGGACCGCGTCGCGGATCAGCGGCTCGTGGACGTATAGGTGGAACAGCCGCACCTCGGCGTCGGCGATCCGCCGCATCGACTGCGCGTAGACCCGCACCAGCTGCAGGAAGGCGACGAGCGGGAAGCCGGCGGCGAGGACGCGGGCGCAGTGGCGCATCGCGGCGACGTCCTCCCGGCTCAGCTCGCGCTGCCCTTTCGGGGTGCCGAGGATGACGAGGATGCGCTCGACCAGTTCCGGCTCCAGTCCCGTCTCCGCCGCCGCCTCCTCGACCGTGTAGGTCTCCTGCGAGCCGGAGAAGAGTTCTTCGGTGAAGCCGAAGGCGAGCCGCCCCTCGCGCCCGGCGTTCTTCAAGTCCTCCAGCGAGTAGCCGCGCTCCCGCATCCGCGCCACCACCCGCGCCTGCGCCGCTGCCGCAGCCGTCCAGCGCCCGCGCCGCACCGGCACGATCTTCTCTTCGGCCCACCGTTTCAGCGTGCTGGCCGGAACCCCCGACCGCCGCGCC
>DASTXV010000014.1:0-12832 GCA_035765335.1 Solirubrobacterales bacterium | reverse complement strand
AGGCAGTTGTGCTCGTAGGGCTCCTCGAAGTAGATCTCGCCGCCGACCGTCGCCACCCCGATCGAGTTGCCGTAGTGGCCGATCCCGCGCACCGCGCCGTCGAGCAGGTGGCGCGAGCGGGGCGAGTCGAGCTCGCCGAAGCGGAGGCTGTCGAGGATCGCGATCGGCCGCGCCCCGATCGCGAAGACGTCGCGGAGGATGCCGCCGACCCCGGTCGCCGCCCCCTGGAACGGTTCGACCGCGCTCGGGTGGTTGTGGGACTCGACCTTGAAGGCGACCGCGTAGCCGCCGCCGACGTCGACGGCGCCGGCGTTCTCGCCCGGCCCCATGACGACGCGCTCACCTTCGGTCGGCAGCTGCGCCAGCAGTTTGCGCGAGTGCTTGTAGGCGCAGTGCTCGGACCAGAGCAGGCTGAACATCGCCAGCTCGACGTCGTTCGGCTCCCGTCCGAGCTTCTCGACGATCAGCTCGTACTCGGAGTCGGTCAGCCCCAGCTCGCGGTATTTCGGGGTGCCGACGGTCACGCCGCGACCCTGCTCATCCGCTCGAACACCCGCAGGCCGTCGGTCGAGCCGGTCAGCGGGTCGACCGCGTGCTCGGGGTGGGGCATCAGGCCGAGCACGTTGCCGCGCTCGTTGGTGACCCCGGCGATGTCGCGGACCGAGCCGTTGGAGTTGTGGCCCTCGGCGTAGCGGTAGGCGATCTGGCCGTTGCGCTCGATCTCATCGAGCATCTCGTCCGGGGCGTAGTAGCGGCCTTCGCCGTGCTTGGCCGGGATCGAGAGCCGCTCGCCGCTGCCCTCCTCGATCAGCTCGACCTGGTGGCAGCGGAAGCGCAGCTCGACGTTGCGCAGCAGCGCCCCCGGCAGCAGCCCCGCCTCGCAGAGGACCTGGAAGCCGTTGCAGATCCCCATCACCGGCACGCCCGCGGCGGCGGCCTCGGCGACCGCCTCCATCGCCGGGCTGAAGCGCGCGATCGCCCCCGCCCGCAGGTAGTCGCCGTAGGAGAAGCCGCCGGGGACGACGACCCCGTCGACGCCGTCGAGGTCGCGGCTCTCGTGCCAGATCAACCGGGCGCCGTCGCCGTGGACCTCGCAGGCGCGCAGCGCGTCCCGCTCGTCGCACGAACCGGGGAACTGAAGGACGCCCCAGATCACAGGGTCTGGATCTCGTAGTCCTCGATCAGGGGGTTGGCGAGCAGCTTCTCGCAGAGCTCGTCGAGCCGCTCCGGGCTCTCCGCCTCGAGCTCGACCATCCGCCCGACGTGCACGTGCTCGATGCCCTCGAAGCCGAGCGCCGGCAGCGCCCGCTCCACCGCCTTGCCCTGAGGGTCGAGGATTCCCTCCTTGGGGCGGATCAGCACCCGCGCCTTCAGAACGACTCCCCGGTGATCCGCTCGTAGGCCTCGACGTATTTGGCCCGGGTCTGCTCGACCACGTCGGGCGGCAGCTCCGGCGCCGGCGGCTTCTTGTCCCAACCGCTGGCGGTGGCCCAGTCGCGGACGAACTGCTTGTCGAAGGAGGGGGGAGTGACGCCCGGCTGGTAGCTGGCGGCGGGCCAGAAGCGCGAGGAGTCCGGGGTCAGGACCTCGTCGGCGAGGACGATCTCGGCGCCGGCGTGGCGGCCGAACTCGAACTTGGTGTCGGCGAGGATGATCCCGCGCTGGGCGGCGTGCTGGGAGCCGCGCTTGTAGACCTCGATCGAGATCCGCCGCAGCTCTTCCATCAGCGCCCGGTCGCCGACGATCTCGGCGGCGCGGTCGAAGTCGACGTTCTCGTCGTGGTCGCCGACCTCGGCCTTGGTCGCCGGGGTGAAGATCGGCTCCGGCAGCTGGTCGGACTCGACCAGGCCGGAGGGCAGCTCGATCCCGCAGACCGCGCCGCCTTCCTTGTATTCCTTCCAGCCCGAGCCGGAGAGGTAGCCGCGGACCACGCACTCGACCGGGTACATCTCCAGCCTGCGCACCCGCATCGCCCGTTCGGCGACCTCCTCGGGCACGTCCTCGGAGATGAAGTGGTTGGGGACGATGTCCTCGGTCAATCCGAACCAGAAGACCGACATCCGGTTCAGCACCTTGCCCTTGTCGGGGATCGGGGTCGGCATCACCACGTCGTAGGTGGAGATGCGGTCTGAGGCGACCATCAGCAGGTCGTCCTCCCACTCGTAGATCTCGCGAACCTTCCCCGAAGAGAGGAGGTTCAGCTCAGCGACGTTCGGCATTGAACCGATGCTAACCGTCAGAGGAGTCGGGCCGACGGCCGCCTCGTGTGGGACGTAGCTCACACCCGGGCTTTAGGTACCTCTGCGATGCTCCTTCCGTGGCGCTCCCGCCCGAACCCAGTAGCCCTCCCCTGGTGCAGATGCTGCGCTGGGCCTTCCGGCCGATCGCCTTCCTGGAGGACTGCCGTCGCCAGTTCGGCAACTCCTTCAGCGTCCGCTTCGTCGGCTTCGAGCGGCCGATGGTCCTGATCTCCGACCCGGCCGCGATCAAAGCGCTCTACCAGGAGCGCGAGCACGGGCTGCCACCGGGCCGCAACGTCATCCTCGAGCCAATCCTCGGCTCGAAATCGCTGCTGATCCAGGAAGGCGCCGAGCACCTCAGCCGCCGCCGGCTGATGCTGCCGTCCTTCCACGGCGAGCGGATGCGCTCCTACGAGGCGACGATGAACGAGATCGTCGAGGCTGAGATCGACTCCTGGCCGCTCAATTCCGAGTTCCCGATCCACGCGCGGATGCAGGCGGTGACGCTGGAGGTGATCCTGCGCGTCGTCTTCGGCGTCTCCAGCGGGCCGCGGCTGGACCGGCTGCGGGAGATGCTCGGAACCGTGCTGCAGGAGACCGCGGCGCCGGGCCGGCAGGTGCTGGGGCTGGTGCTGCAGCGCTTCGGCGGCCGCGGCATGTTCGGCCACTTCGAGCGCGAGCTGCGCGAAGTCGACGAGCTGCTGATGGCCGAGATCGCCGAGCACCGCAAGCACCCCGACCTGGAGGAGCGCGAGGACATCCTCTCGATGCTGATGCTGGCCGAGTTCGAGGACGGCTCGCGGATGGAGGACCGGGAGCTGCGCGACCAGCTGATGACCCTGCTCCTGGCCGGGCACGAGACGACCGCGACCGCGCTCGCCTGGACCTTCGACCTGCTGCTGCGCCACCCGGCGGCGCTGGCGCGCCTGCGCGAGTCGCTTGCGGCCGGCGAGGAGGACTACCTGCGGGCGACGATCTCCGAGTCGCTGCGGCTGCGGCCGGTGATCCCGCTGGCCGGCCGGCGCCTGAGCAAGGAGCTCGTCGCCGACGGGATCACGCTGCCCGCCGGCACCGACGTCACCCCGGCGATCTGGCTCACCCACACGCGGTCGGACATCTATCCCGAGCCCTTCGCCTTCAAGCCCGAGCGCTTCCTCGAGGACGGTCCCGACACCTACGCCTGGATCCCCTTCGGCGGTGGCGTCCGCCGCTGCATCGGCGCCGCCTTCGCCGAGTTCGAGATGCGGATCGTCCTGCGCGAGGTGCTGACCCGCTGCGAGCTGCGCAAGGCGAGCCCCTCGCCGGAGCGGGTCGGCCGCCGCAACATCACCCTCTCGCCGCGAGCCGGCACCCCGGTGATCGTCATCTCACGCGAACCGGCCCGCGAGCCGGTTGCGGTCTGACAACACGTTCCGAAGCGTTCTGTCTACAATTCCTCCCATGGAGGCACTCATGGAGAGGGGGACGGACGTGGAGAGCTGGAACGACGATCGGCTGGACGAACTGAGTCAGACGATGAAAGAAGGATTCGCGCAGGTGGACAAGCGCTTCGAACAAGTTGACAAGCGCTTCGAACAGGTGGACAAGCGCTTCGTTCTCCTTGAAGGAGAGATCAAAAAGGGCTTCGAGCGCCTTGACGATCGCATCTTCAAGGTGATGATCCTGATGCTCGTCTTCTGCGGGGGTCTCCTCGCCACCCTGCTTGTTGCTCTTTTGGGAGTTGGCGGAAGCTAGGCGGAGCCGGACTTCGCCGGCGAGTGCGGGTGCTCCTTCGCCCACTTGGCGATCGTGCCGGAGCCGGAGATCACCTCACCGTCATCGAGGACGAGGATCGGGACTCCCTCCTGGCCGCTGAGTTTCTTGATCTCGGCCCGGTCCTTCTCGCGGCTGCCCCAGGTCCAGGGCATCAGCCGGTAGCCGCCGACCGTCTTCAGCTCGTACTCGTAGCCGGCGTCGTCGAGCGCGTTGCCGGCCTTGGCGCAGGGGTGGGCGAAGCCCGGCCCCCGCTTCTTCTGACCGCAGGTGTAGAGGATCACGCCGCTCAGCCTAATGGTCTTTGTTCTTCTCGATCAAGGAGTAAGCATGAGAATAGAAATTGATTTCAAGGAACTACAGGACAACTTGGATGAACTGCTAGACAAGGTGGAAGGAGGAGAGTCCTTCGTGATCACTCGCGAAGGGAGGCCGGTCGCCGATCTGGTCCCACATCAAGCAGGCGCCGCTTAATCGGTTGCGAGCGCTTCGGTGACCTCTTCGCAGGCCCGCTCTCCGGACTGCACGGCGCCGTCCATGTAGCCGTTCCAGACGGTGGCGGTCTCGGCGCCGGCCCAGTGGAGGCGGCCGATCGGCGCTCTCAGGGCGCGGCCGAATTCGGTCCAACCGCCGGTCGTCATCAGGCAGCCGTAGCAGCCGCGGGTCCACTCCTCGTCGGCCCAGACGCGCTCGATGAACTGTTGCGGCCGCGCCGCTTGCTCGCCGAACAGCCGCGCGTGGCCGGAGAGGATCGCCTGCCGTCGCTGTGCCGCCGGACGCGCGCCCCACTCGCGGGCGAGCCGGCCCTCGAGGAACCCGAGCAGCACCCCGGGGCTGCCGTCGGGCGGGGAGTTGTCGAAGACGACCCGGGCGGGGCCGACGTCGGTGGCCGCCTGCCCCGAGAGCCCTTCGTCTCGCCAGAACGGCTCCTCGTAGATCGCCATCGTCTTGATCACGGTCCCCTGCGGCATCCGCTGGGTCAGCTGGTCCCGCAGCGCCGGCAGCGGCGGGTCGTAGGCGATCCGACCGGCGAGGGTCGGCGGCACCGCGACGATCGCCCGCCTCGCGCGGACGGTCAGGCCGGCGTCCGCCTCGCCTTCGGCGTGGAGGACGACACCGTCGCCGCCGTGCTCGATCCGCCGCACCGGGAAGCCCAGCCGCAGACGCTCATCCCCGAGTTGCTCGGCCAGCAGCAGGGGCAGTCGCTGCGAGCCGCCGTGGAAGCGGTCCTGCTGGGCGCCGCCGCCGGTGCCGAGCAGCCGGTTGAAGCCGCCGCCGGAGTGCGCGTAGAAAAGGACGTGGAGGAGGGAGACGTCTGCCGGCTCTGCCGCCCAGACCGCCTCCGTCGCCAGTTCGAGCAGGGTGCGGGCGGCGGCGGTGCGGGTGTTGCGCCGGACCCAGCTGGCGAAGGTCTGCTCGTCCCAGCGCCGCGCCTTCGCCGCCGCCCACGGCTCCTCCAGCGGCACCTGGCGCGCCATCCGGTCGAGCCGCGCCCGCGCCTGTTCGAAGTCAGCCAGCGCCAACGGCGAGATCGCTCGGGAGAGATCCCGCACCAGCTCGACGCGGGTGTCGGTGACGGCGCCGGTGTAGGAGGTGCGCTTGCCGCCGACCTCGAGCAGGTGCCGGCCCTCGTCGTGGGTGGGGAAGGTGGCGACGCCGAGCTCGGCGGCGAGCGCGGCGATCCGCTCCTGGCCGGGCCCGATCCACTGTCCACCGACCTCGACCACCTTGCCCGCCCCGATCTCCTCGTTGAGGATCCGCCCCCCGACCCGGTCGCGCGCCTCCAGCACCAGCGGCTCGAGGCCGGCCGCCGCCAGCCTCCGCGCCGCGACCAGCCCGGCGAGGCCGGCGCCCACAATCGCGACGTCGGCCTCGAGCTGCTCGGTCATGCCCTCAGGATCGCAGCGCTTCGAGGCGCTCGAAGATCTCGGGCAGGTGGGTGAGGTAGGCGCTGTAGTCGAAGACGGCGTCGAGGTCGAGGTCGGGGGCGGCCTCGGCGAGGAGGTCGCGGAACTCGGTGCGGGTGTCCCAGGCGCGCTGGGCGTTCTCCTGGACGACGCGGTAGGCGTCGTCGCGGGTCATCCCGGACTCGACCAGCGCCGTCAGCGCCCGCTGGCTGAACAGGGCCCCGTAGGTGAGCCCGAGGTTCTCGCGCATCCGCTCCTCGTTGACCCGCATCCCGGAAGCGACCTTGGCCGCCAGGTCCTGCATGTAGTCGAGGGCGATCGTCGCGTCGGGCAGGATCACCCGCTCGGCGCCGGAGTGGGAGATGTCGCGCTCGTGCCAGAGGGCGACGTTCTCGATTCCAGTCTGCGAATAGCCGCGCAGGACGCGGGCGAGGCCGGTGATCCGCTCGGTGCGGATCGGGTTGCGCTTGTGGGGCATCGCCGAGGATCCCTTCTGGCCGGCGGCGAACGGCTCTTCGACCTCGCGCACCTCGGTTTTCTGCAGGTTCCGCACCTCGGTCGCGAAGCGCTCCAGCCCCGCCCCGGCGATCGCGATCGCCGAGAGCAGCTCCGCGTGGCGGTCGCGGGGGACGACCTGGGTGGCGACGTCCTCGCGCCCGAGCCCGAGCTTCTGCATCACCCGCGCCTCGACCGCCGGCGGCACCGAGGCGTAGGTGCCGACGGCGCCCGAGAGCTTGCCGACGGCGAGCTGGGCGAAGGCCTCCTCCAGCCGGTCGAGGTTGCGGTCGGCCTCGAAGGCGAAGCCCGCGAGCCGCAGGCCGAAGGTGGTCGGCTCGGCGTGGACGCCGTGGGTGCGGCCGACGCAGAGCGTGTCGCGGTGCTCGAGCGCCCGCTCGACCAGCGCGTCGCGGTAGGCGCAGGCGCTGGCGAGGACGACTTCCCCCGCCCGGCGCAGCTGCAGCGCCAGCGCCGTGTCGAGCACGTCGGAGGAGGTGAGCCCGTAGTGGATCCAGCGGCCGTGCTCGCCTACGGACTCAGCCACGACGTCGACGAAGGCGGCGACGTCGTGGTCGGTCACCTTCTCGCGCTCGTCGACCGCCTCGACAGTGAAGGCCGCCCGCTCGCGCGCCTCGCGCGCCGCCTCCTCCGGCACCACGCCCTCCGCCGCCCAGGCCTCGGTCGCCGCCAGCTCGACCTCGAGCCAGCTCTCCAGCTTCGCCTGCGGGGTCCAGACCGCCCCGATCTCGGGGCGGGTGTAGCGGGGGATCACGCGTTGATTATCCGCGTGGCGAGGACGCCGGCGTTTTTCGCCCCGTCGATCGCGACGCAGGCGACCGGGATTCCCGGCGGCATCTGCACCGCCGAGAGCAGCGCGTCGAGCCCGCCGAGGCTCTTGCCGAGGATCGGCACCCCGATCACCGGCAGGTCGGTGTGGGCCGCCGCCACTCCCGGCAGCGCCGCCGACATCCCGGCGCCGGCGATGATCACCTTCAGACCCCGCATCCGCGCGTTGAGGCAGTACTCGCGCACCTTCTCGGGGTCGCGGTGGGCGCTCATCACCCGCACCTCGTAGCGGATGCCCGCTTCCTCCAGCGCTTTGCCGGCCGGTTCCATCTTCGGCTTGTCGTTCTTCGAGCCCATGATGATCCCGACGCGGGGCTCGTCGACGTCGATTTCCGTGAACGCTTCCTCGACGGTCGCCATCGTCGCCGTCTGGCTGGGGTCGGCCGGGCCGGTGGCTCCGGTTTCGGTGGTCCCGGTCGGCTGGGGCTCCTCTGAGATCTCGCTCATCTGCTCCTCGGATTCTGTTTGGTGAGATTCTGTTGTTGAACTGGGTTAGCTGGGGACCCGCTCGACGGCGCGGGCGGCGATGTCGGTACGGATCTGCATTCCCTCGAAGGAGATCCGGCGGGCCGCATCGTATGCGCGATCGCGTGCCTCGGCAGGACTGGTTCCCAGTCCGGTCACGTTCAACACCCGGCCGCCGGCGGTGATGATCTCGCCGTCGCGCGCGGCGGTGCCGGCGTGGGTCACCTCGGCGATCTCCGCCGCCGCCTCGAGGCCGCCGATCACGTCGCCCTTGGAGGAGGACTCGGGGTAGCCGGCGGAGGCGAGGACGACGGTCACCGCCCAGTTGTCCTCGAACTCGGCGGTGGCTCCGGCGAGGCCTCCCGGCTCGCGGGAGGCGAGGAAGAGCTCGGCGAGGTCCGAGCGCAGCCGCGGCAGCACCGCCTGCGTCTCCGGGTCGCCGAAGCGGGCGTTGAACTCGAGCACCTTCGGCCCCTCGGCGCCGATCATCAGGCCCGCGTAGAGGACGCCGTGGAAGGGGACGCCGCGGGCGGCCATCGCCGCGACGACGGGACGGTGGACGCGGTCGACGATCTCCTCGACCTCGGCGCCGCCGAAGCCGGGGACGGGCGAGTAGCTGCCCATGCCGCCGGTGTTGGGCCCCCGGTCGCCGTCGAAGATCCGCTTGTAGTCCTGGGCGGGGGCGAGCGGGACCACGTTCTCGCCGTCGCAGATCGCCAGCAGCGAGAGCTCTTCGCCCTCGAGGAACTCCTCGGCGACGACGGTGGTCGAGCCGAAGCGCTGCTCGGTGAAGAAGACGTCAATCGCCTCACGCGCCTCGCCCTCGCTCTGGCAGATGATCACGCCCTTGCCCGCGGCGAGGCCGTCGGCCTTCAGCACGGTGGGGTAGGAGGCGCCGGCGAGGTGCTCCAGCGCTTCCTCGCGGCTGCGCAGCAGCACATGGGAGGCGGTCGGGACGCCGGCCTCCTCCATCAGCTCCTTGGCGAACGCCTTCGAGCCCTCGAGCTCGGCGGCGGCTTTGGTCGGACCGAAGGCCGGGATCCCGGCCGCCTCGAGCGCATCGACCGCGCCCGCGACCAAGCCGGCCTCAGGCCCGATCGCGACCAGGTCGACGCCGTGCTCCTTAGCCGCGGCGACGATCGCCGCCGCGTCGTCGGCCGCCACCTGCGGCAGGCACTCCGCGTCGGCCGCGATCCCCGCGTTGCCCGGCGCACAGAGGACGTGCTCGACCCGCGCCGAGCGCCGCAGCGCCTTGACGATCGCGTGCTCGCGACCGCCTCCTCCGACTACAAGTACTTTCAACGCGCTCGACCTAGAGCGAGCTCGACAGATCCTCAGCCGGCATCGCCGCCAAGGTCTGGCTGGTCATCGTCCCGCGCGAGCCCAGCTCGACCGAGACCTTGGCCATCGTCTTCTCGTCGGGAGCCTCGACGATCGTGACGAAGTCGTACTGCCCCAGCGTCGCGTACTGGGCCACCACCTTCGCCCCGATCTGCTCCACCTCCCGGTTCACCTCGGCAACCCGCCCGGGATTGTTCTTCAGCGTCCGCACACCCTCGGCAGTCAGGTTGGTCAACATCACGTAAGTCGGCATCTCCGCCCCCTTCAAGTCGTGATCGGGCCTCCGGCTTCAACCGTACTTGGTTGGGAGGGTCGTGTGTCCCTCTCCAGACACATCTCGCTATGGCTCGATGTTGAGTGTCTGGAAAGGGACACACGACCCCCTCCAACACGTAGCGGCGGGAGGGCTGGGGACACGGCAGCTCTTGCGGAAGACGCGCTTGGTTCTCCAGCTGTGCGTCAGCTGAAGGCGATTGAAGAGGATCGGGTGGGGGTCCCTGGGTACTCAGCATGGAGCCGAGCCAGCGGCGTCCGAGGCGTCAGCCCATAAGCGATTCCCTCGGCGGAGGTGCTCCCAGGGACCCCCACCCGATCCCCGCTACCGCCAGCGGCTCTTAGTACTCGTTGTACCCGGCGTGGATGTGATCGCAGTGATCGGCCGCGGCGAAGGCCGGGCCGGCGCCGTCGAGGTCGAAGCAGTAGATCAGCTCGGTCGGGTGCAGCGGCTCGGGCAGCTGGGCGAGGGCGAAGCCGAGCTGGGCGCAGGGGGCGGTGGTCGAGGTGTCGGTGCAGGAGACGCCGTCGACGGCGGCGATGTCCATCGCCCGGCCGTAGTAGTGGTTGGAGACGTTGCCCGAGGCGGTCATCATCGAG
Organism: Solirubrobacterales bacterium; assembly: GCA_035765335.1. Lineage (GTDB taxonomy): Bacteria > Actinomycetota > Thermoleophilia > Solirubrobacterales > 70-9 > VAYN01. The sequence goes on along the minus strand of DASTXV010000014.1, from coordinate 2,910 downwards.
TGGTCGGAGCGCAGCGAGCTGATCGTCACCTCGTGGTCCTTGGTCATCAGCGCCAGCAGGCTGGTGATCCGCTGGTCGAGCATGCCGGCCTGGATGTCCCGCAGCTCGAGGTCGTTGGAGAGGATGAGGTTGTCCCAGTTGATCTGCGAGGCGACGTCGCCGGGGAGGACGATCACCCACTCTTTCGTCGCCACCGCGCATTTGCCCGAGAGCCGTTCCGCCTCGAAGGCGACCGCGTCGACGTACCAGGAGGCCTGGTTGTGGGTGAAGACGCCGGCGTCGATGCCGCCGCGCGACCACATCATCCGCGCCAGCGTCGCCGCCGAGTCGTCCGGATCGGCGTGGTTGAGGAGTCCGTCCTTGTCGCCGTCGACCGCGTAGGTGCGCCACTCGATCGGGTCGAGCCCGAGCGGCCCTTCGGTCTGCAGCTGCTCTTTGCTCATCCCGCGCCCGAAGTCAGACTCGAGGCGGGCGATCGCGGCCAGGGTCCAGACCCCGCGCTTGCCGAGCTCGTAGCGGCCGGCGGCGGCCTCGAAGGCGGCCAGGTACTCCTCCGGGATCTCCTTCTTCCAGTCCTCGGCGGGGGTGCACTTGAAGACCTGGATCTGCGGGGTGAGGGCGAGGGTGGCGTAGTCGGTGCCGACTTCGCGGGCGTAGCAGCCGGCGTGCTCGAGCACGTCTTCGACGTACCAGTCGGCGTGGTTGTAGGCCCAGATCGCGTCCCAGGTGTTCTCCGGCATCCCGGCGGCGCTGAGGTAGCGGGCGGCGGCGTGGATCGCGTCTTCGGGGTTGTTCGGGTCCTTGACCCCGTCGCCGTTGGCGTCGACCCCGTACATCGCCCAGGTTTCCGGCATGAACTGCATCCAGCCTTCGGCGCCGGCGTAGGAGGGGCCGAGGTTCTGGCCGAAGCCGGTCTCGATCGCGTTGATCCCGGCCAGGATCGCCGGCCCCTGTGGCCCCAGCCCGTATTTGTCAGAGGCCGCGTGGTAGATCGGGATCAGGACCGGCGGCACTCCGGTGATCGCGCAGCTGGAGGCGGGCAGCGAGGGGATCGTGAAGACGGTGCCGGGGTTCGGCGGCGGCACGGGCGCGGTTTCGGGCGCGGCTTCCGTTTCCGGCTCGGCGGTTTCGGGAGCGGCGTCGACGCCGCCGCTCGACGGTGGCGATTCGCTGGCCGGTACCGGCGGCGGGGTCAGCGTGTCCCCTTCCTGCACCGGAGCGCCGGCTTCGCCGGGGAACGAGGGCGCTTCGATCGCGGCGCCCGGAGTCGGTTCGGCCGCGGTGCTCGCCGCCTCGGCCCGCGCCACGGCGACTGGCACCGCCAGCGCCGCGGTCGCCGCCGCGGTCGCCATCACCGCCCTGATCTTCTGGGTCCGCTCCATCAGCCGAGTACGTTCACCACGCGCCACCGTTTGTCCTTCAGCTGCTCTAGCTCCAGCCGCAGCTCGCTGGTCGAGCCGACCCGCAGCAGCGAGACGCTGACCGGGTAGATGCGGTCATGGGAGGGAGCGGCGACCACGTTGAGGACTTTCGCTTTCGGCACCTCGACGCCCTCGGGCTGGCGCGGCGGCCGCTGCATCAGCGCCTTGGTCAGCTCCGGGGTCGCGGTGGCGGCGAAGGCTTTGCGCACCTCGGACTTCTCGCCGCCGGTCTCGTAGACGACGAAGGCGTCGGCGAACTTGCGGGCGACGGCGATCCCGGCGGGACCGGCCGGCGGCCCGTCGACCGCGGCGGTCGAGGCGGAGGCGCTCGCCCCAGCCGGTTGCGCGGCGGGGTTGGAGGAGATCGTGTCGGTGGCGGCGTTGCCGGTGTTGCTGGCGGTCGCCGCGGGCGCGCTGCTTTCAAGAGCTTTCGAGCCGGCCACCTGGGAGGCGTCCTCGCTATCGGGTGCTTTGAGGACCGGGGTGGCGCCCTGCAGCGTCGCTTCGGGCTCGGGCTTCGGTTGCGGGGCCGGCTTCGGCGCCGGCTCGACGGCAGCGGCGACCGGCTGAGCGCTCGTCGGCTCGGTCGTGTCCGAGGAGACCAGCGAGTAGCCGCCGATCCCGATTCCCAGGGCCAGCACGGCGGCCCCGCCGGCGACGGCGATCCGCCCCCTGTCGCCGAGGCTGAGGAACCAGTCCCCCAGCGGCCAGATCAGGCGATCGCGCAGGGCCAGCGAGAGGTCCTCGAAGGCCTCCGGCGGCTGCCGCTTCGGGCGAGCGTTGATCGGGGTCTGGTCGTCGTTCATCGGGGTCAGCCGCTGCTCCTCCACCGCCTAGCTTTAACAAGGCAATTAAAGAGCACCTTTACTGACCTGTTGTTTCGGCAGAAACCGCTGGGAAGATAAGCCCTCACGCGGCGCTTGCAGCGGGCGTGCCGGCCCGCTCGAAGACGACTTCGCCGTCGCGGGCGTCGACCCGGACCACGTCTCCCTCGCTGAACTCGCCCTCGAGGATCTTCAGCGCCAGCTTGTCGACCAGCTGCTTCTGGATCACCCGCTTCAGCGGCCGCGCCCCGTAGGTGGGGTCGTAGCCGAGGTTGCCGAGCAGGGTGCGGGCGTCGTCGGTGAGCTCGATCTCGATCCCGCGCTCGGCCACCCGGCCGACCAGCTGGTCGACCTGCAGCTCGACGATGCGGCCGATGTCCGCCTTCGAGAGCCGGTGGAAGATCACCGTGTCGTCGATCCGGTTGAGGAACTCCGGCTTGAAGGTCGCCGCCAGCACCTCTTCGATCTCCTCGCGGATCTTCTCGTCGACCTGCTCGCCGACGATCCGGTCGGAGCCGACGTTGGAGGTCATGATCAGGACCGTGTTGGTGAAGCTGACGGTGCGGCCCTGGCCGTCGGTCAGCCGCCCGTCGTCCATGATCTGCAGCAGCGTGTTGAAGACGTCGGGGTGGGCCTTCTCGATCTCGTCCAGCAGCACCACCGCG
>DASTXV010000013.1:0-23817 GCA_035765335.1 Solirubrobacterales bacterium | reverse complement strand
CGCGCGACGCCGCGCTGGCCGATTGGCTCGCCGGGCGCGGGGTCGAGCTCGTCGTCCTCGCCGGCTACATGGCGCTGCTCGACGCGGCCTTCCTCGCCCGCTTCCCGCAGCGCGTGATCAACGTCCACCCCGCGCTGCTGCCCGCCTTCCCCGGGGTGCGGGCGATCGAGCAGGCGCTCGCCTACGGCGTGAAGGTGTTCGGCGTGACCGTCCACTTCGTCGACGAGGGGGTCGACACCGGCCCGGTGATCGCCCAGCGCGAGGTTCCGGTCCCACCCGGCGTCGCCCGGGAGGAGCTGGAGGCGGCGGTCCACGCGGTCGAGCACGAGCTCTATCCGGAGGCGATCCGCATGATCGCGGAGGGCAGAGTTAGGATCGACCCGGACGATCCGCGTAGGGTCGCCATCGACGACTCATGAGCGAGCCGGCCACCGACATCCAGGAGACCATCGGCGACGGGCAGGTCCGGGTGCGCCGGGCGCTGATCTCGGTCTCCGACAAGACCGGCGTCGCTGACTTCGCCAAGGGCCTGGTGGCGCTCGGGGTCGAGATCCTCTCCACCGGCGGCACCGCGACGGCGCTGCGCGAGGCCGGGATCGAGGTCACCGACGTCTCCGAGTTCACCGGTCAGGAAGAGATCCTCGGCGGCCGGGTGAAGACGCTGCACCCGCGGCTGCACGCGGCGCTGCTGGCGCGGCGCGGCGATCCCGAGCACATGGCGACGCTGGAGCGCGAGGGGATCGAGCCGATCGACGTCGTCTGCGTCAACCTCTACCCCTTCGAGCAGACCGTCGCCGGGCACGACGTGGCGCACGAGGTGGCGGTCGAGAACATCGACATCGGCGGGCCGACGATGATCCGCGCCGCGGCGAAGAATCACGAGAGCGTCGCGGTGATCGTCAAACCGGAGTCCTACGACGCGGTCTGCGCCGAGCTGGAAGAGAGCGACGGCGAGATCTCCGCCGCCACCCGCCACTGGCTCGCCAACGAGGCCTTCGCCCAGACGGCGCGCTACGACGCCGCGATCAGCCGCTGGTTCTCGATGGAGTACGAGGACTTCCCCGAACACCTCGCGGTCGCTTACGAGAAGGTGCTCGACCTCTCCTACGGCGAGAACCCGCACCAGCGGGCGGCGCTCTACTCCGAGGTGGGGCTGCGCAGCCACATCCTCTCCCGCTGCTCGAAGCTGCACGGGCGCGCGCTCTCCTTCAACAACGTCCTCGACCTTGACTCCGCCCGGGCGCTCGTCCGCGACTTCGAGCAGCCCGCCTGCGTGATCGTCAAGCACAACAACCCCTGCGGGGTGGCGATCGGCGAGGACACGCTGCAGGCGTACCTGAAGGCGCTCGCCTGCGACCCGCTCTCGGCCTACGGCGGCGTGATCGCGGTCAACCGCCCGATCAGCAAGGAGCTGGCCGAAGAGCTGCACCGGAACTTCGTCGAGGTGCTGAGCGCGCCCGGCTACGAGGACGGGGCGCTGGAGGTGCTGACGCAGAAGGAGGCGATCCGGATCCTCTGCGAGGAGGAGCGCCGCGAGCCCGACCCGACCGAGCGCGACGTCAAGCGGGTGATGGGCGGCCTCCTGATCCAGGACCGCGACGGCGACCCCGAGCCGCGGGAGATCATGGAGGCGGTTACCGGCAACGAGCCGAGCGAGCAGCAGTGGCAGGACATGCTCTTCGCCTGGACCGTCAGCCGCCGCGTCCGCTCCAACGCGATCGTGATCGCCAAGGACGGGGCGACCCTCGGCATCGGCGCCGGCCAGATGAGCCGCGTCGACTCGGTCCGCCTCGCGGTCGAGAAGTGCCGCGAGGCCCGCGGCGGCGAAGCCGAGTCCCTGCTCGCCGGCTCAGCCCTCGCCTCAGACGCCTTCTTCCCCTTCGCCGACGGCCCCGAGCTGGCGATCCACGCCGGTACCACCGCCGTGATCCAACCCGGCGGCTCCAAGCGCGACGCCGAGGTGATCGAGGCCTGCGAGAAGGCCGGCGTGACGATGGTCTTCACCAAGCACCGGCACTTCCGGCACTAGTGGGCTTTTCTTAGGGTATGGGCATGGGAGGCGAAAGGAACGCCCGCGATGCCGCAACCCCATGGATGCCGGCGCGGCTGATTCCGGTCGCCGGAATTCGCGGACAAGACGAGCAGGAGATCCGCGCTGCCTCCTCTCTGCTCGCGGTGATGGGAGCGGTCGACGAGTTCGGCCGTGCCCTGCTGAAGGAGATCGGCGCTCCCGCAGGACGGATCTCGACCTTCACCGAGGTGCCGCTGAAGAACGCCGAGGGGAAGACGCTGCGCCCAGACGGCGCGATTGTGGTGGAGCGAGGTAAGACGTCGTGGAAGTGCCTGGTTGAGGTGAAAACGGGGAACGTTCCTTTGGGCGACGCGCAGATCTCCACCTATCTCGATCTCGCTAGAGAACATGGGTTCCAGGCGGTGTTGACGATCTCGAACCAGATCAGCAACGGACCCGAGGAGGTGCCGGTCGCGGTCGACAAACGCAAGCTGCGTTCTGTGCAGCTGCGTCACCTTTCTTGGTCGCGAATTCTCACCGAGGCGATCATGCAGCACGAACACCGAGGTGTCGACGATCCCGACCAGGCATGGATTCTCGGGGAGCTGATCGCCTACCTCCAGCACGAGAAATCGGGGGCAGTTGGCTTCGAAGACATGGGTCAAAACTGGGTGAAGGTCCGAAACGCCGCGCGTGACGGAACTCTCCGGCCGGCTGATCCCGGTGTTCGGGACGTGGTCGAAAGATGGGAGCAGTTCGTCGAGTACCTCTGCCTCATCCTCAGTCAGGACCTTGGAGTCCAGGTCTCGTCGGCACAGTCAAGGGCCAAGGAAGGGAAGACCTGGACGGACGCGCTGCTGAAGGACCTCGAGACCAGCGGCAGGCTTTCGGGCTCCTTCCGAGTTCCCAGCGCGGTTGGTCCGATCGAGATCGAAGCGGATCTGCGGGCACGCCTGACCAAGGTCAGCGTCAAAGTCGCCGCCCCGAAAGAAGGGCGACCTCAGACCCGGATCAACTGGATCCTGCGCCAGCTCAAGAAAGCTCCCGATGACCTGCGCGTCGAAGTGAGCTTCGCGCGCACGAAGGAGTCGACCGCGCTCTTGCTCAAAGAGGCACGGGAAGACCCGAGGGCTCTCCTCTCGCCTTCCGACCCGAAGCGGGAGCCAAAGCGGTTCTCCCTCTCTCTTTCACGCCCCCTCGGCACCAAACGAGGACGCGGTGAGAGTTCGTTCGTCAACGAGACCCGGCGCCAGGTGGTCGGCTTCTACGGCGATCTGGTCGAAGGGCTCGCCGAGTGGCGGCCGAAGGCCCCGAAACTCCCCGCCGACAAAGCCTCCGAAGAGGCCGGGGATCCTAGGCACACGCTTCCGACGATCTCCCAGCCCCCTGCGCCTGCCCAAGCCGGCGGCGAGCGGAACCTCTAGGGCAGGGACCTTCTTTCGCTCGCTTCCTTCTGCTTTTCGCTCGCCCTCATCACGTGCTTGCAGACCTGCATCGGCTCGTCGGCGACGACCAATAGCTCTTTGTCGCCGGGGGAGATCAGGCCTTGATCCTCGAGGCCGCGGTCGATCCACTCCAGCAGCGGGTCCCAGAAGGCGGAGCCGACGAGGATCACGGGGAAGTGGTGGATGCGCTCGGTCTGGATCAGGGTCAGGGCCTCGAACAGCTCGTCGAGGGTGCCGAAGCCGCCGGGCATGATCACGAAGGCGCGGGCGTAGCGGACGAAGATCAGCTTGCGGGCGAAGAAGTAGTGGAACTGGAGCGAGCGGGTGACGTAGGGGTTGAGGTGCTGCTCGCGCGGGAGTTCGATGTTGAGGCCGATCGAGTCGCCGCCGGCCTCCTTGGCGCCGCGGTTCGCGGCCTCCATCAGGCCCGGGCCGCCGCCGGTGATCACGGTGTAGCCGTGGCGGGTGAGGCAGGCGGCCGTCTCGCGGCAGAGCTCGTACCAGGGGTGGCCCTCCTCGGCGCGGGCCGAGCCGAAGATCGAGACCCCCTCCTGGACGTCGCGCATCGCGTCGAAGGCGGCGTCGACCTCGTCGCGGATGCGGTCGAGACGGTGCGCGTCCTCTTCCTCGATGTCGCAGGGAACGCGGAGGAGCCGCTCGTCGCCTTTGCCGTTGGCGCCTGAGCTGATTCGCCGAGAATCCGCTTGTTCTTCAGTCGCCACGACAGCCCCTAGGGCAGGCAGTCGTCGATCGGCCGCGAGCTGCGGCCTTTGTGCTTCTCGCCGTCGTAGTAGGTGGTGACGACGAATTCGGCCTTGGTGTAGACGGCGCGGCCGCACGCTTCCCGCAGTCCCGACAGTCGCAGCTTCAGATCCGCGAGGCCGTAGGTGCTGATCCCCAGCTTGCCGTTCGCGACCGCGACGCGGCCGCCCCATTGGACCCAGTTGAGGCGCTTGGCGACAGCGACGGTGGGATGGAAGGCGGGGGTGTCGCGGGTGTGCAGGTCGCAGTTGCGCGGGCGGGTGCGGTAGACGCCGGTGGGCGGGTCGCCCCACTTGGTCAGGCAGATGACCTTCGGCCGGCCTGCGCGGAGCGCTTCCGCGTCTTCGGCGGGCAGGCAGAGGAGACTCAGGCAGAGCGCGGTGGTGGCAGCGCAACAGGCTCGCGCGACCAAGGATCGAGTTCTCGCGGTCCCTCCCAAATGCCCCCGGCGGGATTCGAACCCGCGCCGCGCGGCTTAAAGCCGCCCCGCTCCGGCGAGCGATCCGGCTCTGTAGCCAAATGCGGCCCTAGAAGGCTGCGAAGGGAAGGGTAAAGGGAAGGTCGCGCCTGATCAACTGCACGACTCTCTTCACTTCCGCCTCGCCGGATGAGAGGACTCCGCTTCCTCGGCCTCGCGTTTATCAAGGAAGCTCTGCATCTGATCGCGCGCCCGCTCAAGCTCCCCAGGCAGGACGTGCGTGTAGCGGCGCAGGGTGACCGGAGCGTCGGGCTGGCGCTTGGGAGCCTTGTGGCCCATCAGGACGGAGATCACCTTGGGGCTGACCTTGGCATGGTCGAGCCAGGTCGCGGCGGTGTGTCGCGAATCCTGAAAGCCGAATCGGGCGAAGCAGCGGCTCCGCGTCCATCGGCACGTCCCCTGCGGCGATGTAGCGCTGGACGCTCTTGGGAAGCTTGAGCAGCCGCAGGTGAGCGCCAACCCAATCCTCGCGTTTGTGCAATTTGGCCGCGATCTTCTTGTAGGTGTCGGGGTTGTGCTCCTCGGCGAATGCCTTGAGACCCCGAGCGGTCTCGATCGGGTTGAGGTTGGCGCGATGGATGTTCTCGACCAACGTTTCCGTGTAGGGATTACCCGTCGAGAGCGTGATCTTCTTACGGCCGGCGATCTTGGCCGCCCGCAACCGGCGCTCACCGGCGACAAGATTGAAGCGGCCATCGGGCTTCGCCTTCACCCTGATGGGCTGGACCAGGCCGGTCTTATTGATGGTCCCTGCGAGCTGTTCGAGCTCCTCTCTGGGGAACTTCTCGCGCGCATTGAAATCTTCGACGACGTCGATCAGGTCTATGTCAACTTCGGGGGTTGCGAGTTGGCTCATGCCAGTAACTCCTTCATGAGTGGCCCCGCCCTCTGCGGAGCCGTTGTCCCCCGGGTCGCACGCGGAGCGTGCGACCCGGGGGCCAGCGACCAGAAGTCTCAGTCCTCGCATCCACCCCAAGGCCTCAAGGCACTTCAGAACAGTTCGGGACAGGAAGGCATAGCCAGATAATTTCATCCCGACCAGCGCGCCCGACCGAATCACGGGAAGCACAGACCCTATTCAGACACAATTGCAAACCCACTACCGGCGAGCGACAGGTACCCCCGGCCCGGGAATTTCGCCTTGAGGTTTCCTCGCCAACGCTTTTCTCCATTGAGATCAACATAGAGTTCTGCGAAGCCGTGAAATGGGTCAACAGGGGAAAGACTCATCTGTTTGCCTTCCGAGCCCACCTGAAGTCCTCCTTCCTTCACGAAGGAAAACACTGTGCGTTCAGTAGACAGTCTAACTCGCCGTTCAACGAGGCGCCCAATTAGCTCAATGCCCTCATCAGGCGAGCCGTAGGCCTCTACCTCACGCACTTTCCCGAAACTCTGCGAGCGAGCGATAAGTAACGGCTTCTCCATTTCATCCTTCCCTATGGCCGCAGTTTCGCCGCTGCATACTTCCCTAAAGGATTTGACAGAGAGCCCAGCAACCTTGTGCGTCATTGCTGCGCTGAAGTCCTTCTCTCCGTGCCAACGAAACCTACCTTCGAAGATTCCCCGCTGTACCTGAGCGCGGCGGCCACGACAGTCACCTTGTGGTTCAGTTGATTTCACAAAGGGGCCTAAGGGCTTAAACCTCATCGCAAGCCGACCAAGACTCCCAAACTGAGCGCTCACCTTGTTCTTCGACCGTTCCGCCGGTGCCTCGTAAACTACGACTGCATTACCGTTCAAGACTTCGATGCGGGCCATCTTGGCTTCTGCTACTACCCTGACCAAGTAGCCTCGCTTGCCAGGAAGATGGAAGCTCAACCAGTTTCTCTTCGGCTGTACGGTGTACCCTGGCCGATCTCCACCAGCAAAGGTTTCGCCAATGGCGGGGTTTATCACGATACCCAACACCAAGCATATCCCGACGACGAGTGCGGTGACTGACAATACTTTCATCAAGTTAGCTTGGGGCTAAGACTGGCCTCTCTGCCGCAACTTCGGAACAGCGGTTACTGGCTTGACCTTTGACCAGGGAAGATGAGCACCAACGCCCCTACCTGCAGCAAGTTAAGCAGAATCCCACCGACGACACCAGTGGTTACCACGGCCCCCTCCGCAATAAGAAAGAAGGGAACTAGCATCGCAAGAAGATCTAGGACTAACAGGATCCACCACGAAACTAGGCTTCCCTTGCTCAGCCAGCGGATCAACAGAAGCAGAATGACAGCCCACAACAGCACGGCCGCCAAAGAGCTTCCAGCTAGTCCAGCCAGCATCAAGTTGATCCCCGCAAGAACTAGGTAGGTCCGCAGGATAGACGATCGGGAGATGAGGCGTCTCACTTCATTGCCATGGCAAATCGAAGGGTATGAAAGAGAAAGGCTCCTTCCAGACACCATGAGAGGCTTGGTAGCCATTGGCAAACACCCATATCTCCAAGGCCTGATCTCCGTCCAAGGCCAGCTCCTCCGGTATTGGATAGACCATCACATTGAAGTCGCACCAGAAGGTCAGGTGCTCACCTTCCCCCTTCTCCACGTAGCTACCCCTGATACCGTCCTCGCCTAGATCTATATCCATGTTCCACGTGTACCAGTCATCGACATGGTGATCGCAGTTCCAATTGTCTTCATACATATAAGGGGTGGGCACAACCCAATCGGGTCCGCGGGTGAAAGTTCCTTCATTGAGTTCGATTTGCCAGATATCACAGTTGAGTGAGGAACAGGTGCGCCCACTCAACTCAAACACTCTCTTTTTAGGCTGGGAAGGATACCCCGGAGATCCAGAAGCCGAAGCAGACGGGGCAGCCACGGTCCTTCCGGTCTTCTTGATGCGCGCCACCCGCTTCGCCTGTTTTTTCGAGAACGGCTTATTCCGATCCCGAGTTTGTTTGGTCCCCTTGAAAGCATTCATGAAGTACACGTCCTCGTCCAACTCCTGCTGTTCTTGAGGAGTCAAAGGTTCTTCAGGTTCTTCGCCAGCCGGTGCTTCTTCCTCCGGAATGTAGACGTTGACTTCGGCATAGCCGGTTTCATAGCTTTTCCCCGCGGCCACCGGGTAAGTAAAGCCTTGATTCCGATGGGGGATGTTGAGAGCAATGTCCGATCCCCCCAAGATCGACAGCGTCGTTGGCACGTGTTTTCCGGTCGCATCATGAGCCGGTTCAGCCGTGATCAAGAAGGAGGTTTCGCCGGAACTCCGCCTCACTTCGATTTGCTCAGGGTTAGCCTGAAACAAGTACTGCCCCGGATTCAGTTTCAAATGCCACTCATAGCTCTCGGGAGCGGATGCTTCGCGGATGGTGGTGAACATATGTGATCCGTTGTATTCCGGTCGGATTACCGTGTCAGCTCCAATGTTGTTCGCCGGCAGGACCGCTGCGGCCCCTTCTACAATTTCGGCTTCCTGCGTGGGCACCTGGGGAATCAGTTCCAGTTTCCCCTCAGGTCCTTCGATACTGACAGTTTCAGATTCGGGGTCGATGGTCGTTTTGACGGTCACGCCGGTACTAACAACATTTTCGCCTTCCTCTTTGAAGTGGGGATTGGCTCCCGCTTCGATGATCTCTGGTTCAAGATACTCGGGGGTTGAGGCGACTGGCAAGAACCATTCTTCGCTGGGAACGGTTTCTTCCATTGCTTCCAGCGTGTCTGCTGCCTCCGCCGGCAGGATCTCGCCAGAGGGGGAAACCTTGATCGTCCAGGTTCTTTTCCGCATATTGCCTGCGCCATCGGTAGCGACGAGTTCGGCTGGATGAGCACCGCCTTCGTAGCCGCGCATGTCGAGGTATTCCCCAGGGGCGAAGAACCTCATGCAGTTTCCGGCAGGGCAAGACTGAGAAAGGCTGTTGACGACTTGGCCGTCGATCTCGAGCTGGACGGAGGTCACGCCGTAGCCGTTGGTGTCGGTCACCATGGAGCCGTAGTCGTAGCTTTTCTGCTCCACCCAGCCGCTCGGGGCCGTGTAGAGGTCGCCGAGGCTGGCGAACTCAGGAGCCGTGGTGTCGCGGGCGATGTTGATCTCAAGGGTTTTCACGGCCGAGCGGCCGGCCTCATCGGTGGCTTTCACTTCGACCGTATGAGGACCGACCGAGTAGCTGTCGGAGTTGAGCGTCCATTCCCGCGTGATCGAGCAGCCGCCCGCCGGACAGCCAGGGGAGATCATGTCGACCACCGTGCCGTCCACCTTGATCGTCGTGGCGGCGACTCCCGATTTCCTCTCTGCGGTGGGACCGGGGTCGGTGGCAACGACTTTCAGTTTGTAGATAGGCCTAGTCGTCCCGATTGATGCCTGCTGGGTCATCGTCCCCGACAGAGCGATGGTCGGATTCGTCCCGTCGCCATGGGTCTCTATATCGAGGGTCTTGGTTTTTTCGATGCCAACTGCATCGGTGGCGACCACTTCGACTTTGTGGGCGCCGCTCGAATAGTCGTCGGCGTCGAGAGTCCACGAGCCGGTAACCGAGCAGTTTTTCGTCGTACAGCCCGGCGCTTTGGTGTGTGCGGTAACGCCATCGATCTTGACCTCGACTTTTGCGACCCCCGACTGGGGATCTTGGTCTGCATGCGCCCAGCGGGCCACGCGGCGATTGCCGGCATCGGCGATGACCGCGGTGTTGCCGGGTCCGACATCGATTCCGCGCGGTTCCTCGAATTGGGCGTTTCCGCTGCCGCTGGTGCCGAACTGGCGCAGGAAGCTGCCGTCAGGCTTGAACACCTGGATGCGGTCATTTAGATCGTCGGAGACGAGAATGTTGCCGGAGGCGGCAACCGCAATATCGATGGGATGGCGAAACTGACCAGGTCCGGTGCCTTCCGTGCCAAACCTTTGGATGACCGAGCCAGTCGGGCTCAGCTCGATCACGTGATGAGTCCCCTGCGAGGCGATCCAAGCGTTGCCGAACCGATCAATGTCGATCCCATTTGGAATGTAGTTGAAAGAAACGGTCTTGACGAGGGTTCCATAGGAATTGAACAGGAAGACCTTTTTTGCCGCCTGATCGGTGACCCACATCTCTCCGCCGGGACCGAAAGCCACGCCCCAGGGCTCTACAAAGGCGACGTTGGTAACTTTGGAGACAAAGGTGCCGCTCGGCGTGAACTGCTGAATCCGTTTATTGGCGGCTTCGGCGACCCAGATGTTTCCGTTCGGGCCAATGGCGATCCCGCGGGGCTCTTTGATCTGGCCGTCTCCGCTGCCTTGGGCGCTGATCTGGCGCAGGTAGTTGCCGTTCTTGTCGTAGGCGACTACGCGCTGGTTGATTCGGTCGGTGACCCAGACGTTGCCGTCAGCGTCAACGGCTACGCCCTGGGGGCGTTCGAACTGACCGGCCCCGGTCCCCTGGCTGCCGATGGGCGGCTGCGAGCTCGCCGCGGCATCGTCGCCATCGGAGGCCCCGTAGTTGAGGGTGTATGAGGAGAGGTTGGTGCCGACGGTGCCCTGTTCGGTCAGGTTGCCCCCCAAGGAAAGTGAAGGAGCCGTATGGTCCACAAGAACCCAGGCTTTAGCCGCAGGAGATTTCTGACCAAGTACATCTTCGCCCGTGATGTCAATAGGCGTTTCTCCTTGTGGCATCAGCGCCGGGTTGTACTGATTGGGGGCCAGCGTCGCAACAAAGGTTCGAGGGCACGGGCTAGCTACCACACCAACGCAAGGATGATCAACGGTGGCATTGTCCTGACCAGGAATCTTGAAGGTTGCTCTCTTGGCTCCGAGCCCTGGGTCTCGGATAGTTGCGGTAATGGGGTCTTTTGCCAATGAGTTGATCCAATTACCGGCTTCATAGGGGAACAGGACCTGCGGAAGATCCGTATCTCCCACTTCGAAAGTTACCCCTCCGACGAACATTTCTCGTGATTCAGTCGACGTTGGACTAGCTTCGTTAACAGCTAGCGAACTTACGACGCCCATCTTTGCCTCATGACTGCCGCCGCTCGTGAAAGTCACGGTCGCATTCGAAATTGGCACGCCATTTCCGGGATATCCCCATACTGCTTTATACGGCGCCACTCCGGACCAATCATCTAGTGCCGTGTCCCGGATACCGGCAAGAGCATAGGGCGATGCCGGCCCCCCCGAAGTGATCACATACACGTTGGAGAGATTCATGGCGCTGATGAAACTCGTTGGCCGGGTGCCAGCAAGTTCATCTTGTTTCAGGCGGGGGACAGAGTGGGACCATTTTTTCCAACTCGGCCAGTAGGTACCGGCGGTGCCCCGTATTCCAAGGCCACGCTGGGTCCATGAGCCCATGCGAGTAGTGCATGCTGCCATATAATGACTCGGGTATTCAAGGGGCCAGCTAGTCAGATCAAATTCATCACACACCCAGATTCCCGACCCTTCCATTTGGTACGTTTCGAACATTGGATCTAGCAGCACGGGCCAGGTCGTTTCGGAATCTGGATCCACCGACAGATAGATTGAACTCTGATCGACTCGCATAGAGGCGGGAACCGCTTGGCCCGCCGCATCGATGGCCGCCGGGGCCGAGATGTGAAGCAGCTTCTCATCGTCCTGACTGAAAGTGATAGATCCATCTGGGTTTTCCATCTGAGTCGCGCCAGCAGGAACGTCGACACGGATCTCCTGCTCTTTGACAGCAGCTTCTGGGTCACGAAGGACCGTGAAGGTCTCAAAACCGGTAGGAGTCGGAGCAACGATGAAGTCAGTATTCGGTGCGATGTTGGGATAGAGCGCAGTACTCCCGTCCAGAATGGACGGTGCTCTGCCCGGCTCTGCGTCTGGAAGGCTGACTTGAACTTCATACTCGGGAAGCTCGATTCCGTCGCCGAGAGCTTCCGGGATTTCCACGTCGACCAAGGGATTCGTCGATTCGACCACCCCGGCAACTCGCTCAACTCCTAGGTCCAAGACCTCGCCCTCATGCCTGAGGGGAACAGTCGATTCAAGAAGCAGCTTGCCGCCTGAATTCTCAGCGGTCTCCCCTACAACCAAGCCGGTGGGTTCTGGGCTCTGCTCGCCATCAACTACAGCCGCGTGGTCGGAGAGAAACCTTTCAACCACTAGGTCGTCGAAGGGACCGGCAGCCCCCTCGAGGGCATTCTCAAAAACTCCCCCCACAAGAGCAAGGACGTCTTCTCGATCAAGATCGGTATGCGGCAGTTCGGCAGCTACCGAGGGGTCCGTCACCGCTGGCGCAGCCTGGATTTCAGAGAACGCGGTTTCGGGCATATCCCCAGTTTCACCCGTCGCTTCATCTCCCATTGCAACAGCCGGAACGGTAATGGCAATAGCCAACACTGCAACAGCCAAGCAGAGACTTCCTACTGCGCTTCCTGACCAAAATCGAGACACGGTGCCCCCTGTTAGCGTTGGCCGTCCCTCCAACTCCTCCGCGAAGGGTCTCGGCGATGAACTGCCGCGTACCCAACAGGAAAACAACTGCAAATGGAATACCGACAATTTGCCGTTATCTTTCTTAAGTGGTGATGGTAGAACATATGTGGACACCGTGTCTATAGCTCATATGGTCTCTTTTCAGGCGTAGAAGGAAAGCATTTGGCAACAAAGGGTCCAGTAGTAGGCAGCGGTGTCCTAGATACGTGATCGAGCACGAAAATGGGTGAGTCCGCGTGCTAAGGGCAGTCAGTGTTGTCTGCTGTGTTCATTTGGTTCTCTCTCAGCTCAAATGAATTCTGGGTTGTGGCCTTGGGGGAATGGTCAGCTTGGTTTAACTCTCTCCTTGAATTGTTCGAGGCGCATGGCACTGCTGACCTATGTCAGATCCATCGGCCTGAACCTCAAATAGCTATCCGCTTGACCTTCCCTGACCGGGTGTTTCAGGCCACTCTCGCTGCTCGGGAATCAGCCCAACTCGCTGCAGCTGTCGCAAGTGGTAGGTCACCTGAGAGAGCTGGCGGCTTCTCCATCTTCGACATGGAGAGATGTAGGTGTTGGGGAGCTAGGGACCGATCCGGATTCCGTTCATGCTCTTCCCAAATACGAAGACGGATTGGATGCAGCAGTTCGCGTTCTCTCGTGAACTGGTCAACTTCCCTCATGCCGTTCAGCACCGCCCTTTGAGATCCTGGTCATATGCGCCACCTTTCCGGCCCTAGTCACCCGAGCGTTTTCCACGAGGTTCAGCAGCTGGTCCGCTGATGTCGAAGATGCCCTCGTCGTCGCTACTGGCCGCAACCCACTGAATCCCCTCAAGCAACTCGGTTGGGGAGATGGACAGAGAGCCAGCAAGCTTCATCAGCGTGTCGACGCGGGCGAGGCGGGTGCCGTGCTCGAGCATCCCGATCTCGGTCCGGTGCAGGCCAGCGGCACCACCGAGCTCTTCCTGCGACATTCCAGCGCGACGGCGGCAGCGGAAGAGGTTGCGCCCGAACTGGACCGCTACCTCCTCCGATCGCAGTCTTCCGTCGCGAGAGCGGCTCCCCGTCACTCGGCTTCCTCATCGTCCGAAACCCCCGAGGTACTTCGGCGCCGCTTCTCTTGCTCAATCATCCACTTGGGTGGCGGGTCGGTGAACGGAATGCGGAAAGCGGGATCGAGATCGACTTCTTCCCCATCGACATCGATTCCTGAGCGTTTTTTGAGCCAGGACCTACTCATCGAGGAGTTTTGTGACGCCGAAGCCACCTCCGGAACCTGGGCGACAATCATCCCTAGGGCTTGATTTACCGTTGACAAAGCGGCCCGTCGGCCGAAGCCGTAAACCCAAATGCGCGGATCAAACTCGTAAAGACGCAGTTCCTCATGGTCGCCTGGAGTCAAAGAGAAATCCTCACTTGGGCGGCTTCCCAGTCTTCCTGCTCGACGACTCGGTGGACGCGGTCGATTCCGTTGATCCTCAACACGAACCGCTCATAGAGAGCGTCCCGCTCCTCCTTGTTGATCGTGATCCTCATCGGGCCGGCGGGGCGGCCGGGAACGCGGTGGCCCCCACCACCACGTCGCGGACCCCTATCGCGTCGGCGCGGGCCTGGCTGGCGTCGACCGCCGCCCGAGCCCGCCGGTCGAACTCGTCCCTCGCCTGGCAGATCTCCCCCCACCCCGCCGCGTCCACCTCGGCGAGGAACCAGCCCCAGGAGCTTCCCTCGGTCTCGAAGGCGCTTCCTTCCATCGCCGCGACGGCGACGATGAAGCACTCCTCGAGCGACATCACCCGGGGACCGTCGCGGAGGTCGGCGGCCGGGACCGAGTCGCCCTCGGTCAGCGCCTGGAGCCGCAGCCGGTGGAACTTCTCCAGCGCCCCGCGGCGGGGGACCGTCTTCGTCAGCTCGACCACCCCGCATTCCCGGCTGAGCACATGGTTGAGGTGATAGGAGACCACGCCGAGATCGAGCCGCAGCTGCCGGGAGAGGGCGCTGGCGCTGGCCTCGCCGTCGACCAGGGCGCGCAGGATTCGCCGGCGGATCGGGTGGTTCAAGGCGTGCAGGACCCTGTCCAGCGGCGCCGTCGGCCGCCCCTCGCCCCGCCCCCCGTTGCCGGAGGGCGCCGTCTCCTCCACCTCGATCACCCGTCTCGGTCCGTCTTGCGCCCGCGGGTGCCGAGCCGGATCGCGCGCTCGGGCCGGGGAACCCGAAACATCGTCAAAAGGCCCGGAGAGCCGCCCTCCCTCTCCCGCCTGAGCCTGCGGTCTCCCCGCTCGGTGGCCCGCAGCGTCGAGCGCGCCTGCGGGTCCTCCTCCACGGCGGAGCGGTAGAGCCGTTCCCCGCCCCCGGAGGCGGGCAGCGTCCCGTCGGCAAAGATAATCCCCCCGTCCTCCAGGACCCTCAGGTGGTATTCGATCTCCGCCCGCCGCAGCGGCGGCAGCTTCCCCAGCAGCGCCGTAGCCCCACATGGTCGCCCGCTCCCGTGCAAGACCCGCAACACGTCTCGCCGGGTCGGATGATTCAGCGTGTCCTGAAGCTTCGGCTCCAGAGCCGCAGCCAGATCGTCGTCCAGCCGGCCCTCCACACATGCCTCACGCTTCGACCACTTCGACGAACATGCGAAACTTCGCAATTGCTTCACAGGACCCTTTCAATAAGAGTGCGCCGCTCCAACGGCGCTTACTATCTGTGAAGAGTTGTAATAGTCCGGCGGGCAGTCGGCCAGCCCACTATTTCGACCGAATTAGGCTGGGTGGTCAAGCGGTACGAGCCAAGGGGCTCGTGCGCGGGCTGCCGAACCGCGCTCAAATCCTAGGGCGGCGGCGATTGCCTGCATTCCGACCTCACCACTTTGAATAAGGCGTTGTTCAGCCAGTACCTTAATGTTTTCGATTCGTTCGAGCGATTCCTCCAGCTCCTGCATCAGTTCCAGCCAACCCTGCTCGTCGAGCTTCAACGGCTGCCAACTGACATGTCGATTTATTCGCGAGTCGAACGTGCCATTGCGGAACGCCGACAGCGCTTCCGCAACAATGGCCTGGAACATAAGAGCCGATATTTCATGTCGCGTCTCTCGCGGAAGTAGAGCCCACTCTGCATCTTTAATGTGAGGCCGGAGAGAAGCGACGTAGATGTGCTCCTCGGCTCCGCGATTTTTCACTCTTCGAACCAGCTCAATACAGCCAGCGTCTGCAAGAGCTTTGACGTGATGGCCGACTTTCTTCTCGTCCTCCCCTATTTGGCGTGCGATCTGCGTTGCGCTCGCTTCCCGTTCATTCAGAATCTGAAGAACGTCAACACGGATTGGGTGCTGAACGACGAAGACCACGAGCTCGTCGATACCTCTGGGTTTCGTCGCAGCGGTCATGGCCAGCACCTCCGTAGTCGGTTTGGTCTTTCCTGATTGATCGACTCCCTCATAGCTTAGGCGGAACTTGGCGTTTGCTCCACGCCACCATCCAGCGCTCGCTGGATGGTCGAAGATTTCTTTAGCGTTCGCCTGCCAGGCCCGGGAAGGGCCGGGCCTCCCATCCGATGAGGAGGTGAAACGCCATGCAGATCAAGACCGCGAGCGTCGTAATTCCGGCCTGCAACGTCAGCAAGCACGGCTAGTTGATGGGGGAGCCGGTCTCTAGTGCGATAGGACCGGCTTCCCATCTACGCCGGTCGACTCTGGGGGCCTTGTTCTTCCGATGCCATCTACGACCCAAGCCCCGGACGCGGTTTGCGTCCCACCACCGACGAAGAAGCCTCTCGCGAAGAGACACCACGATTTTCAGTCGGTGTAGCCCTGAGCTAGTCAGCAGCCGATCTGAAGGGAAGGCGAAGGGAAGGAACGTGCCGCAAGACAGGCTCTTGTGACTTCCGTTGACCTTCGTTGAACTCGGGTCCGATAAATCTTCAGTTGACTCGCATCCCCGCTCTACAAGCCCGATGCGGCGTTACGAGCGAGACTCCCCTAAATGCCCCCGGCGGGATTCGAACCCGCGCCGCGCGGCTTAAAAGGCCGCCGCTCTAACCAACTGAGCTACAGGGGCGAGATGCCCATGGTAGAGCCCCGCCTCAGGAGAGGTCGGGGAGGCTCTCGTAGGCGGTCGAGGCCTCGGCGTGGGTGCGGCGGGGGATGCGGCCGGCGCGGTGGGCGAGGTGGCCGGCTTCTACGCCGCGGCGCAGGGCGGTCGCCATCGCCACCGGGTCCTCGGCGCCGAAGATCGCGCTGGCGGCGAGGATCGCGTCGCAGCCCAGCTCCATCGCCTGGGCGGCGTCGGAGGCGGTGCCGATGCCGGCGTCGAGGACAACCGGCACCTCGGCCCGCTCGGTGATGACGGCGATGTTGTACGGGTTGCGGATCCCGGCGCCGGAGCCGATCGGGGAGCCGAGCGGCATCACCGCGGCGCAGCCGGCCTCTTCCAGGCGGCGGGCGAGGATCGGGTCGTCGTTGGTGTAAGGGAGGACGGTGAAGCCGTCGCCGACCAGCTGTTCGGCGGCGTCGACGAGCTCGACCGCGTCCGGGTAGAGGGTGCGGTCGTCGCCGATCACCTCGAGCTTGATCCAGTCGGTCTGGAAGGCCTCGCGGGCGAGCTTGGCGGTGCGGACCGCGTCGCGGGCGGTGTAGCAGCCGGCGGTGTTGGGGAGGACGAAGAGGCCGAGGCGGTCGATCACGTCGAGGACCGAGCCCTCGGCGGCGGGGTCGATCCGGCGCAGGGCGACGGTGACGATCTCGGTCCCGGAGGCGGCCAGCGCCGCTTCCATCTGCTCCAGCGAGCGGAAGCCGCCGGTGCCGGCGATCAGGCGGGAGCCCCACTCTCGCCCGCCGAGCTCCCACGTTTCCGCCCCGCCCTGGATCGCCGCCAGCACCTCGACCGCCTGTCCCTCGCGCAGCCGCGTCCGCTCCCACTCGCCGCGGGGCACGACCTCGCCGTCGAGCGCGACGGCGACTCCGCGTCCCCCCTCCCCCGCCCCGGACTCGCGCACGGCCGCGTCGAGCGTCGCCCCCTCCTGCAGCTCACAAGCCTCGCCGTTGAGCTCGATCCTCATCTCGCCACCTCCGCGTTCAATCGGCGTTCGTCCTTGGGACGTCTATTTCGGTCCAAGGACGAACGCCGATTGGGGGATAGGAGATCGGCGAGGGCCTCGGCGGCCAGCGGGGCCAGGAGGATGCCGTTGCGGAAGTGGCCGGTGGCGAGGACGAGGCCATCGATGGCGCCGGGGCCGACCAGCGGGAGGTTGTTCGGGGTTCCCGGGCGGAGGCCGGCGACTGCGTCGACCAGCTCCATCTCGGCGACCTCGGGGAGCAGGCGGTAGGCCTCGCGCAGCAGGTCGTGGACGCCGCCGGCGGTGACCGCGGTGTCGAAGCCCATCTCTTCGACGGTGGCGCCGACGACGAGGCGGCCGTCGGGGCGCGGCACCAGGTAGACGCGCTCGGAGGCGAGGATGTGGCGGGCCGGCGGCTCCTCGCCGCGGGCCCGCAGCTCGAGGACCTGGCCTTTGACCGGGCGCACCGGCGGTCGCGCCTCCTCCGGCAGCCAGTCCATCGCCCCCGACCAAGCGCCGCCGCTGAGGACGACGCGGTCGGCGTGGAGCTCCTCGCCCGCGGCGGTCCGCACCCCGGCCAGCCGCTCGCCCTCGAAGACGCCGTCGACCACCTCGGTCCCCGCGCGCACCTCGCCGCCCTCGGCGCGGAGCGCTGCGACCAAGACCTTCGTCAGCGCCCGCGGGTCGACCGCCGCCTCGCCCGCGGCGAGGACGCCGCCGTGGAAGGAGGGCGTCAGCCCCGGCTCCAGCTCGCGGCAGCGGCGCGGCGGCAGCCACTCCGCCTCCAGATCGAGCGAGCGCTGCAGGTCGTGGACCCGGCGCAGCTGCGCCGCCTCGTCGCGGTCGAGCGCCACGTGCAGGGCCCCGAGCCGTTCGTAGCCGGTCGTCTCCCCCGTCGCCGCCTCCAGCTCGGCGACGAACTCGGGGTACAGCCGTGCCGCCGCCAGGGTCAGCTCCAGCAGCTCCGGCTCGCCGAAGGTCAGCTCGCCGACCGGCGCCAGCATCCCGGCCGCGACCCGCGTCGCCCCGCAGCCCGGCTCGCCGCGCTCCAGCACCGCCACCCGCGCCCCGCGCTGTGCCGCGCGCCAGGCGCAGCTGAGGCCGATCACCCCGCCGCCAACGATCAGCACATCGAAAACGTCGAAACTTCGCTTCTTATCCACTGCATTGCCTCCGCCGGCATTACCCGGATCAGGTCGAAACGGTCGGTGGCCTCGGTGCCACCCTCTCAGCCCTCGCGGGCTCCCGTGCTCCTCCGATGCTACCCCTACGGCGCGTTCGACAAAGGACCCTTACGGGGATAATCGAGTCATATGAGCCTCTCCCTGCCCGAGGGCGACGGTCCCCTCCGCCGCGAGCGCCTGCGGACCGCCCGCCTCTACTTCGTCTGCGAGGCGCGTCCGCAGACCGACCTCGAGTCGCTATTGCGGGCGGCGCTGACCGGCGGCGCCGACATCGTCCAGCTGCGCGAGAAGGAGCTGGGACGGGCGGAGATCGAGCGCGCCGCCGCCACCTTCCGCCGCATCGCCGACACCTTCAGCGCGCTGTTCATCCTCAACGACGACCCCGAGCTGGCGCGGATCTGCGACGCCGACGGGGTCCACGTCGGCCAGGACGACGTCAGCGCCGAGCAGGCGCGGGAGCTGCTGGGGCCGGATGCGATCGTCGGCCTCTCGACCCACTCCGAGGAGCAGATCGCCGCCAGCGCCGAGCGTCCCGTCGACTACATCAGCGTCGGCCCGATCTGGGAGACGCCGACGAAAGAGGGCCGGCCGGGGGTGGGGCTGGAGCTGATCTCCCACGCCGTCGAGAACGCCCCCCACCCCTTCTTCGCGATCGGCGGCATCGACACCGCGAACGCCGCGGAGGTGGTGGGCGCGGGCGCCGAGCGGCTCTGCGCGGTGCGGGCGATCCGCGACGCCGCCGACCCCGAAGCCGCGGCGAGCGAGCTGCGGCAGGCGTTCGCCGACGCCGAGCGAGGCAGGGCGCCCGGTGGCTGAGGAGCCGGTCAAGCGCAAGCAGCGCGGCACGGGGGCGGCCAACAAGTCCCACCCGATGGCGCGCGGCTACGCCCGGGCCGAGCAGCGCAACCAGGAAGCGCGCGAAGCCCTGCAGCCGCTGGCCGAGGGCGAGCGGCCGACCGTGGTCACGATCGGGGCGATCGTCTCCGCGCTGATCGCGATCTCGGTCGTGGTCAGCTACGCCGCCGGGGCCGAGGTCGACGGCGAGCGGCCGCGGCTGGCGCAGGTGGTGGCGCCGGCGGTGATCATGGGGGTGATGGCCTGGGGGATGTGGCACGCCCGCTACTGGGCGGTGCTCGGCTTCCAATTGCTGCTGGTGGTGGTCCTCTTCAGCGCCTTCTTCGGCCTCCTCGTCGGCGCCTCCAGCGTCGCCCAGGTGCTCGGCACCCTCGCCCTGCTCGCGATCGCCGGTAGCTTCTTCTACTTCATGGTCAAGGCGATGGCCCGGATCCAGATGCCGACCCGGCTGCCGAAGGAGTGAGCGCGTGAGCCCGAAGGTCCCCTCGCTCAGCGGGATGACCGCCCTGCCCGCCGACGCGATCGCGGCGCTGCGCAAGCTGCCGGAGATCGCCGAGAACACGCGGGCGATGAAGGAGCACACGGCGGCGCTGGAGCGGGTCGCCGAGGCGCTCGACCGGGTCGCCGCCGACACCGACGCGCTGCCGGCGATGCGGCAGGACATCAAGCGGGTCGGGGAGCTGCCGGAGATCCTCGACCGGCTGGAAGGCGGGATCGAGCGGCTCGACAAGGGCATCGACCAGCTCAGCGAGCTGATGGAGCGGATCCTCACCGGCATCGACGGCCTCAACTCGAGCGTCGAGACCTTGCAGGGGGCGGTCAGCCCGCTCGCCAGCCTCGCCGGCCGCGTGCCGGGCCGGAAGAAGGGGTAGGTACGGGGAATGCCGGCCCCGCGCCTTCTATAGGCTCAGCACGCATGGCCGAGTCCTTCGACCAGATCGTCATCGGCGGCGGCCCCGGCGGCTACGTCGCCGCGATTCGCGCCGCGCAGCTGGGTCAGAAGACCGCCGTGGTCGAGCGCGACAAAGCCGGCGGCCGCTGCCTCAACTACGCCTGCATCCCGGCGAAGACGGTGCTGCGCACCGCCGAGATCTTCCACGAGGCGCGCGAGAGCGCCCACCTCGGCGTCGTCGGCAACGACGTCCAGCTCGACTGGGAGGCGCTGCAGAAGCGCCGCGAGGACGTCTCGGCCCAGCTCACCGGCGGGGTCGAAGGTCTGTGGAAGAAAAACAAGATCGAGTTCATCCACGGCGACGGCTCGCTGACTTCGGACGGCAACGTCAAGGTCGGCGACGAGGTCTACGAGGCGAAGGCGGTGACGCTGGCGACTGGCTCGGTGGCCTTGCCGATTCCGGGCGTCGAGTTCGGCAGCCGCGTCCTCGACACCTGGGGCGCCTGGTCGCTCTCCGAGCGCCCGGGCAAGATCGCCGTGGTCGGAGCCGGCGCCTCCGGGGCCGAGCTCGCCTCCGCCTACGCCCGCTTCGGCACCGAGGTGCTGCTGATCGAGATGCTCGACCAGATCCTCCCGGCCGAGGACAAGGACATGGCCAAGGTCGTCGAACGGGTCTTCAAGAAACAGGGGATCGAGATCTCGACCGGGGCGCCGGTGGAGAACGTCGAGGCCGGCGAGAGCTCCGTCAAGTTCACCTACGGCGACAGCAGCGCCGAGGTCGACTACCTCTGCATCGCCGGCGGCCGCGGTCCCGACACCGAGGGGCTGGGTCTGGAGGAGGCCGGGGTCGAGCTGGAGGAGGGCGGCCGCAAAATCAAGGTCGACGAGTACCAGCGCACCACCAACCAGAAGATCTTCGCGATCGGCGATCTGGTCAACCAGAAGGCGCTCGCCCACAAGGCCTCCGAGGAGGGCGTAGTCGCGGTGGAGACGGCGGCCGGGGTCGAAACGCACCCGGTCGACCAGGGGCTGATGGTCGGCGCCACCTTCTGCCAGCCACAGGTGGCCAGCGTCGGTCTCACCGAGGCGCAGGCCAAGGAGGCGGGCCACGACGTCAAGGTCGGCAAACAGAAAATCGCCGGCGAGGGCGCGGGCGTCGTCTACGAGGACAAAGACGGCCTGGTCAAGCTCGTCGTCGACGCCAAGTACGGCGAGGTCCTCGGCGCCCACGTGGTCGGCAACCGCGCCTGCGACATGATCGCCGAGCTGGTGGCGACGATGGCGCTGGAGGGCGGCTACCAGGAGCTCTCACGGATCGTCCACCCGCACCCGACGGTGTCGGAGGCGATTCTGGACGCCGCGCGGGCGGTCGACGGCTGGCCCATTCACGCCTGACGGCGCGATAATCGGCGCGTGAGCGCGCGCGCCACCTTCTACTACGACCTCGGTTCCCCATACGCGTACCTCGCCGCCGAGCGGATCAGCGGGCTGTTCTCCGAGGCCGAGCTGGAGCAGCCGGAGTGGGTGCCGGTCCTGCTCGGGGGGCTGTTCGGTCGCTTCGACCGCGGATCCTGGTCGCAGACGCCGGCGCGGGCGGAAGGGATGGAGGAGGTCGAGCGGCGGGCTGCGGAGTACGGGCTGCCGCCGATCGCCTGGCCGCAGCCGTGGCCCGGCAACGGCCTGGTGGCTATGCGGGCGGCGACCTTCGCCAAGCAGACCGGCCGCACCGTCGCCTTCTCCCTCGCCGCCTTCCGCCAGGCCTTCGCCGCCGGCCGCGACCTCACCGACGTCGACAACGTGATGATCGCCGGCGCCGCCTGCGAGATGCACCCGCGGGCGCTGCTCAAAGCGGTGGAGACGAGGGTCGTCAAGGACGCGCTGCGCGAGGCGACCGACCGCGCCGGCGACCTCGGGGTGGAAGGAGTGCCGAGCGTCGTCGTCGGCGAAGAAGTGTTCTGGGGCGACGACCGCCTCGAGGAGGCGGTCGAAGCGGCGGGGCGCTAGTGGCGTGTCGCCTTTGTTCGGCTATTCCGTACAAAAGCGACACGCCGGGCCGCGGCGGGTAGTCATCTAAGGTGAACTCGATGGCTGAGCTGCCTGACGCCGCCACCTGTTACGAGCTGCTCGCGCGGATGGCGCTGATCCGCCGCTTCGAGGAGGAGGCGGGGCGCCAGTACCAGCGGGCCAAAGCCGGCGGCTTCCTGCACCTGGCGATCGGCGAGGAGGCGACGATCGTCGGCACCACCTCGGTGATGCGCGAGGAAGACTTCCTGATCGGGACCTACCGCACCCACGGCCACGCAATCGCCCGCGGCACCGAGCCCAAGCGGGTGATGGCGGAGCTGTTCGGCCGGGTCGACGGGACCAGCGGCGGCCGCGGCGGCTCGATGCACATCTTCGACGCCGAGAAGCGGTTCATGGGCGGCTACGGGATCGTCGGCGGCAACCTCCCGATTGCCGCGGGCCTCGCCCTCGCCTCTCAGTACAAGGGCGAAGACGCGGTCACCGTCTGCATGTTCGGCGACGGCGCCTCCAACACCGGCAACTTCGGCGAGACGATGAACCTGGCGGCGCTGTGGACGCTGCCGGTCCTCTTCCTGGTCGAGAACAACCTCTACGGGATGGGGACCGCGGTCGAGCGGCACTCGGCCCAGACCGACCTCTCGAAGAAGGCCGAGGGCTACGGGATCCCCGGCGAGCGGGTCGACGGGATGGACGTGATCGCGGTGCGCGAGGCGGTCGCCGCGGGCGCGCGGGCGGCGCGCGAGGAGGAACGGCCGACCCTGCTGGAGGCCTTCACCTACCGCTACCGCGGCCACTCCGCCGCCGACCCCGAGGTCTACCGGGAGCGCGAGGAGGTCCAGGAGTGGCAGGAGAAAGACCCGATCGAGAACTTCGCCAAGCGCTGCGTCGAGGCCGGGGTGCTGGGCGAGCGCGAGGTGCAGCAGGTGCGGGAGGCGGCTGAGGCGGCGGTGAAGGAGGCAGTCGAGTTCGCCGAGAGCTCGCCCGAGCCGCCGCTCGACACGATGTACGAAAACCTCTACGCCCAGACCGACCCTGGCGGCTGGTACGCCGTCGACGAGCGCAGCCCGGAGCCGCATCGCGGCGAGGACGAGGCCGAAATGCCCGACGCCGCCCGCGAGCTGGCCGAGGCCGGCGCCGCCTACGCCGAGCAGCCGGCGGGGGAGCGGCCGAACCCGGCCAACCAGGGCGACGTCCAGGAGGGCCAGGCCAGCAAGGAAGAGAGGGGCTGATGGCGGAGCTGCGGATGCGGGAAGCGCTGCGCGACGCGATGGCGGAGGAGATGCGCGCCGACGAGGCGATCTTCGTGATGGGCGAGGACGTCGGCGTCTTCCAGGGCGCCTTCAAGGTGACCGAAGGCCTGCTCGAGGAGTTCGGCGAGCGGCGCGTGCGCGACACGCCGATCTCCGAGAACACGATCGTCGGCGCCGGCGTCGGCGCGGCGATGGCGGGGCTGCGCCCGGTGGTCGAGCTGATGACGGTCAACTTCTCGCTGCTGGCGCTGGACCAGATCGTCAACCACGCCGCGGCGATCCCGTACATGTTCAACGGCCAGGCGCGGGTGCCGATGACGATCCGCATGCCGGGCGGCGGCGGGCACCAGCTCGGTCCCACCCACTCGCACAGCTTCGAGTCTCTCTATTTGCAGGTGCCGGGGCTTCTCGTCGCCTGCCCATCGACGCCGGCCGACGGCAAGGCGCTGCTGAAGACGGCGATCCGCGACGACAACCCGGTCCTCTTCATCGAGCACGAGACGCTCTACGGTCGCCGCGGCGAGGTGGCCGAGGA
>DASTXV010000012.1:0-48675 GCA_035765335.1 Solirubrobacterales bacterium | reverse complement strand
CGACCAGGGCGCTGCTCGCCCAGAGGCCCGTGCCGAGGATGCTGTAGGGGGCGAAGCCCCGGTAGCGCATCCCGGAGCTGCCGGCGACGAAGGGGGCGAAGGCGCGCACGAAGCCGACGAACCTGCCGAGGAAGATCGTTTTTCCGCCGTGGCGCTCGAAGTAGTCGTCCACCTGGGCGAGCCGCTCCTCGCCGATGCCGACGCGGGGGCCGTGCTTCCTCAGGAAGCCGCGCCCGAGCCGCCGGCCGACGAAGAAGCTGGTCGAGTCGCCGGCGAACGCGCAGACCCAGCCGATCGCGATCAGCAGGTAGATGTCGGTCGCGCCCTGGCCCGCGGTCGCGCCGCCGAGGATCATCACCGTCTCGCCCGGGACGACCAGGCCGATGAAGGCGCCGGTCTCGGCGAAGGCGAAGAAGCCGACCAGCAGGTAGGTCCAGGCGCCGAGCGCGTTGGAGACGTCTTCCAGCAGCCCCTGCAGGTCGAGGTGACCGAGCTGGCGGCTGATGAAGAAGTAGACGAGCCCGACCGCCACGGCCGCGACGCCGATCAGCAGCTTTTTGCGTCTGCTGCTCCCCTCTCCCTCCCCGGGCATTCTCATGGCGTCAGTCTCGCGTGTCCGGCGGCGCAGACGATCGCTTCGGTTGAGTCGAGGCGCGCGGCGGCGGCCTCGGCGGCGGCGAGGTCTCCGAAGAGGCCGACGGCGGTGGGGCCGGAGCCGCTGAGGATCGCCAGCGGGGCGCCGGCCTCGCGCAGGGCGTCGAGGGCCGCGCCGACGTCCGGGCGCAGCGAGCGCGCCGCCGGCTCGAGGTCGTTGACGAGCAGCTCGGGGTAGGAGAGCGGCGAGGCGCCAGCCCCGGCGGCCTCGCGCAGCAGCCCCGCCAGCTCCTCCAGCTCCCCGGGCTCGCGCCCCAGCCCCAGCCGGTCGGCCTCGGCGAAGACCGCGGCGGTGCTGAGGCCGCCGCCGCCCGGGAGCAGGACCGCCGCGTGCTCGGCCGGCGCCGGCAGCGGAAACACGCGCTCGCCCGCTCCGCGGACGAGCGCCAGTGACGGGCGAAGCTGCGAGGGAACGTCGGCGCCGAGCTCGGCCGCCAGCTGCGGCAGGTCGGGGACCTCGCCGGCGGCCAGTCGCAGGATCGCGGCGGCGTCGCCGCTGCCGCCCCCGAGCCCCGCGGCGACCGGCACCCGCTTCTCGATCTCGACCCGCAGCGGCTCGTGGTCCCAACCCCGCTCGCGTAATCCCGCCAGTGCCTTCGCCGCCAAGTTCTCCCCCTCTACCCCGGGGCAGATGACCTCATCCCGCGGCGCCGGCGAGACCTCGATCAGATCCGCCAGCTCCAGCGGCTCGAACAGCGAGCAGAGCTCGTGCAGGCCGTCGTCGCGGCGGCCGCCCAGGTAGAGGCAGAGGTTGAGCTTTGCCGGGGCGCGGAGCAGCATCAGCGGCGCAGCTTGGCGGAGAGGGCGGCGAATTGCTCCGGCGCCAGCGCCTCGGCCCGCGCGTCCTCCGGCAGACCGAGCTCGGCGAGCGCCGCCCGCGCCGGCGCCAGGCTGCCCGGCGCGGCGTGCTCGAGCGAGCGCGCCAGGGACTTGCGGCGGTGGGCGAAGGCGGCGCGGACCAGGGCCCGCGTCTCCGCGTCGGCGCCGGGACCGGTGCGCCGCAACCGCAGGATCGCCGAGTCGACCCGGGGGCGGGGCTTGAAGACGGCGGGGTCGACCGCCCGCACCAGCTCGACCTCGCAGGCGAGCTGGGCGACGACGCTCGGCGACCCGTAGGTACGGCTGCCGGGCGCCGCCCGCAGCCGGTCGGCGATCTCCCGCTGCACCATCACCGTCCAGCGCTGCAGCGAGGGCAGCTGCTCGATCGCGCGCAGGATCAGCGGCGTCGCCACCGAGTAGGGCAGGTTGGCGACCATCGCGCTCGGGGCTGGGTCGAGCCCGGCGAGGTCGAGCTTCATCGCGTCGCCCCAGTGCAGGTCGACGTTGGGCAGGGCGGCGATCGGCGCCAGCGCCGGCTCCAGGCCGCGGTCGATCTCGACCGTGTGCAGGTGCGCCGCTGCAGCAGCCAGCCGCTCGCTCAAGACCCCTTCCCCGGCCCCGACCTCGAGCACGACGTCGTCCGGCGCCAGCTCGGCGTCGCGGACGATCGCGTCGAGCAGGTTGGGGTCGGCGAGGAAGTTCTGGCCGAGCCGGACCACGTCACCCCTACCAGCCGAACAGCGCCCGGGCGTTGGCCTCGACCGCGCGCTCCAGCTCCTCGTAGGAGACCTCACGCACCGCGGCGATCTCCCGCGCCGTCTCGACCACGAAGGCGGGCTGGTTGCGCTTGCCCCGCATCGGCTGCGGGGCAAGGTAGGGCGCGTCGGTCTCGACCAGGATCCGGTCCTCGGGCACCTTCGCCGCCGCGAACAACAGCTCCTTGGCGCTCGGATAGGTGGCGTTGCCGGCGAAGGAGCAGTACCAGCCGCGCTCGGCGGCGTCGCCGACCCGGTGCGGCGCCGAGAAGCAGTGGAGGATCACCGGCGCCTCGCCGGCCTTGGCGTCGAGCGTGGCGAAGATCTCGTCGGTGGCGCTGGTCTCCCCCTCCGGGTCGCGGGCGTGGATCACGATCGGCAGCCCGAGCTCCCGGGCGATCTCGATCTGGACGGCGAAAGCGCGCCGCTGGTCCTCCGGCGCAGCGGTGTCGCGGTAGAAGTCGAGCCCGGTCTCGCCGATCGCCCGCACCTTCTCGTGAGCGCCGAGGCGGGCGATTTCCTCCGCTGCCGCCTCGTCGAAGCCGGTGGCGTCGTTGGGGTGGCGGCCGACCGCGGCGTAGACCGCCTCGTGGCGCTCCGCGCTCGCCACCGCGACCGGGTTCGACTCCGGCCCCATCCCGATCGTCAGCATCCGGTGAACGCCCGCCTCGAGCGCAGCGGCGACCAGCTCCTCCTCGCTGCCGTCGCAGAGCATCAGGTGGGTGTGGGAGTCGATCATCTGGAGGGTCAGCCTATCCTTCGCCCGATGCCGGACTTCGCCGACCACTACCGCGAGATCTACGCCCGCGGCCTCGGCGGCGAGACGCCGGCGATCCCCGTTCCCGTCACCGAGCTCGAACAGAAAGCGATGGCGGCGATGGAGCCGCGGATCGCCAACTACGTCGGCGCCGGGGCCGGCACCGAGGAGACGATGTGGGCCAACGTCGGCGCCTTCTCCAAGCACCGGATCGTGCCGCGGATGCTGCGCGACGTCGCCGCGCGCGACCTCTCGACCGAGGTCCTGGGCACGGCGATGCCGGCGCCGCTGCTGCTGGCCCCGATCGGCGTCCAGCAGGGCGTCCACCCCGACGGCGAGCTCGCCACCGCCCGCGCCGCCGCCGCGGTCGGGGTGCCGATGATCGCCAGCACCGCCTCCCACTTCAGCCTCGAGGAGATCGCCGAGGCCGGCGGCGACGCGCCGCGCTGGTTCCAGCTCTACTGGCCCAACGACCCCGAGCTCGCCCGCAGCTTCGTCGAGCGGGCCGAGCGGGCCGGCTACGAGGCGATCGTCCTCACCGTCGACACCTTCATCCCCGGCTGGAAGCCGCGCGACCTGCAGCAGGCCTGGCTGCCCTTCCTCGAAGGCCGCGGCGTCGGCAACTACTTCCAGGACCCGGTCTTCCGCTCGCGGCTGGAGAAGACGCCGGAGGAGGACCCGGGGATGGCGACCGGGCAGTTCCTCGCCGTGCAGGCGAATCCCTCGCTGAGCTGGGACGACCTGGCGCAGCTGCGCGAGATGACCTCGCTGCCGATCGTCGTCAAGGGGATCCAGCACGCCGAGGACGCGTGCGAGGCGGTCCGCCGCGGGGCCGACGGGATCGTCGTCTCCAACCACGGCGGCCGCCAGGTCGACGGCGCGATCCCCTCGATCGACGCCCTGCCGGCGATCGCCGAGGCGGTCGGCGGCGAGCTGGCGGTCCTCTTCGACAGCGGCGTCCGCAGCGGCAGCGACGTGCTGAAGGCGCTCGCCCTCGGCGCCGACGCCGTCTGCCTCGGCCGCCCCTACGTCTGGGGCCTCGCCCTCGACGGCCAGGCGGGCGTGGAAGCAGTGCTGAAGATGGTCCTCGCCGAGCTCGACCTGACGATGGCCCTCTGCGGCCTGACCCGGCCCGAGGAGATCGGGCCGGGGTTGCTGGACTCGGCCTGACTTAGCCAGTCGGGCAGTTGAAGGCGGGCAGCGCGCCCGGCAGCGGCGGGATGTTCAGCACCCCGCCGAGCGTCGTCAGCACCGCGTTCAGGTTGAGCCCCGCGAGCGCGCCTTCGACCGCGTTGACCTGGGTGGTCAGGGTTGCGACCTGGGTGCAGAGCGTCTGCACCGTGGGGATCAGCGTTTCGAGCTCCTCCACCCTCGTCAGCAGCTCGCTGACTTTGGCTTCGAGCTGTTCGACGGCGGTGCTGTCGGCGGGCAGGCCCCGCTCACCCTGCGGGCCGGCGGGCCCGATCGCGGCCGGAGCGCCGGGGGTAAACCCCTTGCGCGCGTGCCAGGAGACTTTCTTCCACTTCCTCGGGCAGCGCACCTTGGGCCCGCGGACGACCCGCAAGGCCCCCTTCTTCTTGCCCTTCCACTTGTAACAGGCGTGGATCTTCCCGTCCTTGCCGACCAGCGGCCTCGCCTCGGCAGCGGCCGGTGAGATGATCAAAGCCATCGCGGCAAGGGCCGGGAGGAGCAGGAAGCGACTGGTGGGAACTGCGCGCTGGATCGTCATGGCGGCGAACCTACCCCTGGCCGCCCAGCCAGACGCGCAATTGGACTTTTAGCTCAAGTTCTCCTTAGGAATTTTCGGTAGTGCCCGGGAGAGCTTCAGAGATCGCGGCGCGAGAAGACAAAGGCGGCGAGGGCGAGGACCCCGATCAGGTAGACAAACGCCCACGCGATCAATTCCGGCCCCGCCGCCTCCGAGCCCCCGAACGGTCCCAGTTCCAGGACCACGCCGGTCAGTCCCGGGGTGTTGGAGATCAGGGCGTGGAGGCTGGCGGTGTAGAGGCCCTCGAAGGGGAGCGCCCAGCTGGCGACGCGGCCGATCGTGTGCAGCGAATCGGAGTTGATCGCGTTGCCGATCTGCGCCAGCAGCCCGGCCGTGAGACCGGCGCCGAAGACCATGAAGACGACGATCCCCTGCGCGGTCACCGAGAAGACCGTCGAGGCGAGCAGCGAGAGCGCGGCGATGATCGCCACGCCGAGGGCGAGGCCCAGCGCCGGGGTGAGCAGGTGGTCCGGGGTCCAGTCGCCGGCCGCCTTGGTGATCGCGCAGGCGGCGAGGTAGACGATCAGCACGTAGGCGGCGGAGAGCGCGGCGGCGCCGGCGAAGCGGGCGATCAGCATCGTCGCGCGGCCGATCGGGCGGACGACGATCGGCTGCAGCAGGCCGGACTCGGCGTCACCGCGGACGACGCCGAGGGTGAGGAAGACCGCCAGCACGGCGCCGAGGAAGAGGGTCGCGAACATCGCCAGGCCGAAGATCGTCGCCCCGGTGAAGGCGCGCGGGTCGAGGATCTCCGTTTCGCCGGCCGCGAACCCCTCGATGTCCTTGAAGGCGAAGTGGGCGCCAAGCCCGTAGAGCGCGAGGAAGCCGAGGGTCAGCACCAGCACCGCGAGGAAGACGCGCTTGCGGACCCCCTCCTGGATCGAGAGACCGACCACCGCCGCGGCCGCGCGCAGCTGCGAGCCGCTCATCCCGTCTGCCCCCCGACCGCGTCGAGGTAGACGTCTTCGAGCGAGCTGTGGCGGACCTCGACCCGGTAGACGCGCTCGCCGGCCGCGACGAGGTCGGCGACGATCCGCGGCGCGTCCTCGCGGACCGCGCCCTCGAAGGTCTTGACGCCGGAGCCGGTCTCGACCTCGACCGCCGCCGGCCCCGCCAGCTCCGCCGGAGTCCCGGCCTTGACCAGGCGCCCGCCGGCGATGATCGCGACGTGGTCGCAGACCAGCTCGACCTCGCTCAGCAGGTGCGAGTTGAGCAGGACCGCGACCTCGCGGCGGCGCAGCTCCTCGAGCAGCTCGCGAACGATCCGCCGCCCGACCGGGTCGAGGGCGCTGGTCGGCTCGTCGAGCAGGAGCAGACGGGGTGAGCCGATCAGCGCCTGGGCGACCCCGAGCCGCTGCTGCATCCCCTTCGACATCGCCTCGACCCGCTTGCCCGCCGCGGCGCCGAGGTCGACCAGGTCGAGCAGCTCGCGCCGCTCCGCCTCGCCGCCGGCGGAGCCGGCGAGGCGCTGGTGCAGGCGCAGCAGCTCCTCCGCCGTGCACCAGCCCGGAAAGCGGAAGAGCTCGGCCAGGTAGCCGAGGGCGGCGCGCGCCTCGGGCGAGCCCGCCGGCCGCCCCAGCACCTCGACCCCGCCGCCGCTGGGGCGGACCAGGCCGCAGGCGATCTTCGTCAGCGTCGACTTGCCGGCGCCGTTGGGACCGAGCAACCCGACCAGCTGCCCCGCCTCGACCGCGAGGTCGACCCCGGCGAGCGCCTCCTGCTTCCCGTAGCGCTTGTGCAGTTCGTGGACGGCGAGGACCGGCGCGGCCATCAGGCCGGCGCGTCGATCTTCGGGAAGAGCGGCGGCACCCGCTCGACCTTCTGCCCGCCCTCCCGGGAGCCCAGCTCGGCCAGCGCGCGTCCCTCTTCCCCGAGCGTCGTCAGCAGCGTCTCGCTGGTCTGCGGCAGGTAGGGGACGAGCAGGAGCGTCACCACCCGCAGCCCCTCGACCAGGTTGTAGAGGACTTCGTCGAGCCGCTCGGGGTCGGCCTCGTCCTTGGCCAGCACCCACGGCTGCGTCTCCTCGACGAAGCGGTTGAGGCGGCGGACCAGGACCCAGACGACGTCGAGCGCCTGGGTCAGCTCGGCCCGGTCGAGCAGGTCGCTGAAGCGCTCGACTGCGCCTTCGAAGTCCTCGGCGAGGGTGGCGTCGACCTGCGCCACCGGCACCGTGCCGTCGCGGTAGCGGTCGACCATCGCCAGCACCCGGCTGGCGAGGTTGCCGTAGTCGTTGGCGAGCTCGGTCTCGTAGCGCTGCTCGAAGCCGGCGGTGGAGATCGAGCCGTCCTGGCCGAAGCTGACCTCGCGGAAGAGGTAGAAGCGCAGCGCGTCGGCGCCGAAGCGCTCGATCACCTCGAACGGGTCGAGCACGTTCCCCAGGCTCTTCGACATCTTTTTCTCGCCCATCAGCAGGAAGCCGTGGATCACCATCCGCTTCGGCGGCTCCAAGTCGGCGGCCCAGAGCAGCGCCGGCCAGATCACCGCGTGGAACTTGAGGATGTCCTTCGCCATCACGTGCAGGTCGGCGGGCCAGTAGCGGTCGGTCAGGTCCTCCCCCTCGCGGGCGAAGCCGAGTGCGGTGACGTAGTTGAGGAGGGCGTCGAACCAGACGTACATCCGCTGCTCGGGGTCCCACGGCAGCGGCAGCCCCCACTTCAGGTTCGGCCGCGAGAGCGAGACGTCTTCGAGCCCCTGCTTGACGAAGGAGAGCGCCTCGTTGCGGCGGAACTCGGGGACGACGAAGTCCGGCCGCTCCTCATAGAGGCCTTCGAGCTGCGCCTGGAAGGCGGAGAGCTTGAAGAAGTAGTTCTCCTCCCGTTCTTTTTCGAGTGGGATCTCGTGGATCGGGCAGGTGTTGCCGGGGCCAAGCTCGCGCTCGGTCTTGAAGTCGGCGCAGCGCGGGCAGTACCAGCCCTCGTAGACGCCCTTGGTCACCCAGCCGTTGTCGTAGACCCGCTGCATGATCTCGGCGACCTTCGCCTCGTGCCGCGGGTCGCTGGTGCGGATGAAGAAGTCGTTGGTGGCGCCGATGATCGGCATCAGCCCCTCGAACTTCGCCGCGTTCGTGTCCGCCAGCTCCTGCGGCGTCACCCCCGCCTTCTTCGCCGCGTTCTCCACCGGCTCCCCGTGCTCGTCGGTCCCGGTGAGGAAGAAGACGTCGTCCCCCCGCTGCCGATGGTGCCGGGCGAGCACGTCCGCCGCCATCGTCGAATACGCGTGCCCCAAATGCGGCTCCGCGTTGACGTAATAGATAGGGGTGGTGGTGTAGAAGGAGGTCACGGTGTCGCGCAGGCTACCGTCGCGCCTCGCGGCCGGTGAGGGCTTTGTAGAGGTCGTTCGCCCGCGTCCCGGTGAGGGCGGCGACGACGCTCGCTGCGGCGCGGGGGCGGGCGCCGGACTGGACGAGGTGGCGGAGGGCGTCGACGGCGAAGCCGACGTCCTGGCCGTGCTCGGAGGAGGCGGCGGGGCCGATGACGAGGACGATCTCGCCTTTGACGTCGCTGCGGAAGCGGCGGGCGAGCTCGGCGAGGGTGCCGCGGGCGACCTCCTCGTGGACCTTGGTCAGCTCGCGGCAGACTGCGGCCTCGCGGTCGGGGGCGAGCGAGGCGAGGGCGGCGAGGGACTCGCCCACCCGGCGCGGCGACTCGAAGGCGACGACGGTCTCGGCCGAGCGCAGGACCCGCTCCATCTCCCCCGCCCGCCGCGGCAGGAAGCCCTCGAAGCGCCACTTGTCGGTCGGCAGGCCGGAGGCGACCAGGGCCACCGGCACCACCGAGGGCCCCGGCAGGACCGTCACCTCGAGGTCGCGGTCGATGCAGCGGCGGATCAGCTTGTAGCCGGGGTCGGAGATCGCCGGCATCCCGGCGTCGGAGACGAGGGCGACGAGGTCGCCGCGCTCGATCCGCTGCGTCAGCTCCGCCGCGCGGGCGCTTTCGTTGCCCTCGTGGAAGGAGACCAGCCGCGGCGCCGGCCGGATCCCCAGCTTGTCCAGCAGCGAGCCGGTGCGGCGGGTGTCCTCGCAGGCGATGTAGTCGGCGCCGACCAGCGCCTCGCGCACCCGCGGCGAGACGTCGTCGAGGTTGCCGATCGGGGTCGGGCAGACGACGAGGCAGCCCGGCATCAGGCCGCCGCCTTCGCCAGCTCGTGCCGCGCCATCGCCGCGGCGCCGATCATCCCGGCGTCGTTGCCGAGAGTCGCCTCGAGGATCGGCGTCTTGTTCATCGGGTTCAGCGCCCGCCGGCGCAGCTCGCGCCGGGCCGGCTCCAGCAGCAGGTCGCCGGCCGCGATCACGCCGCCGCCGACGACGATCGCGTCGGGCTGGAAGACGTTGGCGAAGCTGGCGCAGGCGACCCCGAGCCGGCTGCCGATCAGGTCGAAGACGCCGACCGCGAGCTCGTCGCCGGCGAGGGCCGCTTCGGTGACGGCGCGCCCGTCGACCTCCTTGCCTTCGGCGAGCGCTTTCCCCAGGGCCGAGTCCGGGGCGCTTTCGGCCGCCGCCCGTCCCTCCCGGCCCAGCGCCGTGCCCGAGGCGAGCGCCTCGACGCAGCCGTGGTTGGGGCAGTTGCCCTGGCAGGGCGGACCGTCGGCCTGGATGACGACGTGGCCGAGCTCGGCGCCGGCGCCGGTCGAACCGCGGTAGACCTCGCCGCCGAGGACGAGGCCGCCGCCGATCCCGGTGCCCACGGTCAGCATCACCATGTGCGGCTTCCCCTGCGCCGCCCCGTAGAGATACTCGGCGTAGGCGGCTACGTTGGCGTCGTTGTCGACGAAGACCGGCAGCCCGGTCCGCTCGGAGACCACTTCCTTGATCGGGACGTCGGAGATCGGCAGGTTGACGGCGGCGATGGCGACGCCGCGCTCGTGGTCGATCGTCGCCGGGATTCCGAGCCCGACCGCCGCCACCTCGGGCCGCGCCGCCCGCGCCTCTTCGACCTCGCGGACCAGCAGCTCGACCAGCTCCTCCTCGGTCTGGCCGGTGGAGCGCTCGCGCTGTTCGTAGAGGGGCTCGGTGCCGGAGAGGACCCCGACGAGCATCTTCGTGCCCCCGAGATCGACCCCGATCGTCTCGCGGCCGCTCACGAGGAGCTGGAGGCTGGAAGGCGAATGACCGGCTGCATCGCCATGATTTCTAGCCTTTCATGAGCCCCGACGGCGAGCAGCGGCCCCCCGAGCCGCCCGAATACAAGGTCTACCGCTCCCGCCGGGGGCTGTTTTCGCGCCTGAAAGGCGCCGATCTGTCGTCCCTGCGCGACCGTGCAAGGTTGCCTTCACGCAAGCCCCGCAGGGACCGCGGGCCGCGGCGGCCGGGTGCCCCGCGGGCGCCGTTCAACGTCCGGCGGCTGCTGAAATGGATCGGCCTGGCGGCGCTCGGCTGGATCCTGCTCAGCTTCCTCGCCTTCGCCGTCTCCGCCCAGATCCAGTCCTTCAAGCTCTCCGGCGAAGCCGCCGAGGAGCTGAACGGCGGGCCGTGGATGCTGACCAGCGCGCAGACGATCCTCGTCCTCGGCACCGACGCGCGCCCCCCCGGCGCCGGCGACGGCAACACCTCCGAGGAGTGCTTCGAACAGCAGTCGAGGGGGGAGAAACCGCATGACCCCTGCTTCGAAGGCGAATTCCGCGCCGACACGCTGATGCTGATCCGGGCCGGCGGCGGCGCCTTCCGCAAACTCTCGATCCCCCGCGACGCCTTCGCCGAGATCCCCGGCCACGCGCCGACGAAGATCAACGCCGCCTTCGCCTTCGGCGGCGCCGCCCTGCAGATCCGCGCGGTCGAGCAGTTCCTCGGGATCGAGATCGACCACGTCGCGATCGTCGACTTCACCGGCTTCGAAGACCTGATCGACGCCGTCGGCGGGGTCGAGGTCGACGTCCCGGAGAAGATCTGCGCCGACATCTCCGGCGGCGCCGGCGGCGGCCAGGGCGGCGTCACCATCCGCCTCGGCAAGGGCGAGAACACGCTCAACGGCGAAAAGGCGCTCGCCTACTCGCGGATCCGCAAGCCGAGCGAATGCCCCGGCCCGGGCGCGAGCGCCTTCACCCTCGGCTACGACGACATCGACCGCGAGCGCGCCCAGCAGGAAGTGATCAACGGGATCAAGGACCGCCTCACCGACCCGCTCCGCCTCCCCTACAACTTCGTCAAGGGACCGATCATCGGCTGGGAGGCGCCGAAAGCGTTCGTCAGCGACATGGGCTTCTTCACGATGCCGCAGCTCGTCCTCTCCGCCGGCATCGGCGGCAGCGCTCCCGCCGAAATCCTCTGCGGAACCGAACCGACCGAATGCGGCCCCGGCCCCGAAGAAGGCTCGATCGAAGTCCCCGAGTCGGTCCGTCAGAAGGCCGTCGACAAGCTGCTCGAGGGCTGACGCCTACTCCAGGCCCAGCACCTGCACCACGTACACGAGGGTGCCGTTCCCGTAGGCGAGCCGCGCGGGCGCGATCAGCTGGCGAATCCCCCCGACCCTGATTCCCTCGAGCCCGACCTCCCAGGCCTCCACCTGCTCTCCCAGCCCCCAGCTGTAGCTGGAAGGGAAGCGCCAGAGCCGTTCGACCGGCTTCCCGTTTTCGTAGAAGAAGCTCACGTACCTCGCTTTGAAGTAGTCGCCGCGCTCGAGGACGAGTCCCCTCCCGATCTTCAGGTCCCTGATCACCTCTTGCTCCGGGGCCGGTCCGCTGGGGATCACCAGCCGGTTCTCATACGGGCCAGCGATCCGTTTCAGCGCCTCCCAGTCGCCGGGGTCGGCTCTTTCGATCGGGGCCGCTTCTGCGGCGGTGGTGGTCTGCCCGGCCCGGGCATTCGATTCGGGCCGGGTGTCGGATGCGCCGGTGCCCTCCGAGTCGCCGCATGCCGTCAGCTGCAGGGCCAGGAGGAGCATCAGGCCGACCGCTAGAAACTTCTTCATCCAATGGATGTTAAGGCGCCCGGTCCTGTTTCGTCCCGACCAGCGCCGAGACGATCAGGGCGGTGAAGCCGGCGGCGAGGGAGCCGGCGGTGTTCTTCAGGTCGGCGCCGGAGGATTCGCCGGTGGCGAGGACTTCGACCGCGATCCACTCGCCGAAGCCGAGGGCGAAGAGGACGACCAGGGCGTAGATTCGCGCCGCCAGGGTGTACCAGCGGGCCATCGAGCGGTCGTCGAGGCGGCGGCCGGCGAGCTCCAGCTGCACCGGCGACTCCGGGGCGGGCGGAGGCTGGCGGGTGAAGTAGCGCTGCTCGATCGCCAGCGCCAGCAGCAGCACCGGGAGGATCTGCGAGACCGCCTCGAAGTACTCCTTCTCGGCGTGCCCGTCAACCAGCAGCGCCGCGACCACGTAGGCGAGGACCGGCGCGGCGATCGCCGCGACCCCGAAGGCGAACTTCCAGACCAGGCCGACCCGGACTTCGCTCGACATGCCGCTCAGTCGGCGGTCGAGGCGGCCGGCTTCGAGTCCGACTTCGACTCGCTCTTGCCGCCGTCCGACTTCGACTCGGAGGAACCCGAGCCGGACTTCGAATCGCCGCCGCCCTCGGAGCCGCCGTTGCCGCCGCTGCGCTTCTTCCCGTAGTCGGTGTTGTGGAAGCCGGAGCCCTTGAAGTGGATCGCCGGCGGCGTCAGCACCCGCGAGGCGGGGGCGCCGCACTCCTCGCACTCGTGGAGCGGCTCGTCGGTCATCTTCTGGATCGTCTCGAAGACGTGACCGTTCTCGCATTTGTACTCGTAGATCGGCATGGGGCGCGGGATTATCGCAGCCGCTACGGTTCCGGCATGGCGAGTGCGGAGCAGGGGACCAAGCCGAGCGAGGTGACGATGGAGGAGATCGTGGCGCTGTGCAAACGGCGCGGCTTCGTCTTCCCCTCCTCGGAGATCTACGGCGGCCTCGGCTCGACCTACGACTACGGCCACTACGGCGTCCTGCTGAAGAGCAACGTCAAAGCCGAGTGGTGGAAGGCGATGCTGCAGGAGCGCGACGACATCGTCGCCCTGGACTCGGCGATCCTCCAGCACCCGCGGGTCTGGGAGGCCTCGGGCCACCTGGCGGGCTTCACCGACCCGCTCGTCCAGTGCCTCGGCAAGTGCAAGAAGCGCTGGCGCGAGGATCACCTGCGCGAGGCGGTCGAAGCCGAGGGCGGCGACCCCGAGGCCGAGCTGCGCTGCCCCGAGTGCGGGGGCGAGCTCTCCGAGCCGCGCCAGTTCAACCTCATGTTCGAGACCCACGTCGGCCCCGTCGCCGAGGAGGGCTCGACCGTCTATCTGCGCCCGGAGACGGCGCAGGGGATCTTCATCAACTTCAAGAACGTGCTCGGCTTCGCCCGCAAGAAGCCGCCGTTCGGGATCGCCCAGGTCGGCAAGTCCTTCCGCAACGAGATCACCCCCGGCAACTTCATCTTCCGCACCCGCGAGTTCGAGCAGATGGAGATGGAGTACTTCGTGCCCCCGGCCGAAGCCGAAGAGTGGCACCAGCACTGGATGGCCGAGCGCGAGCGCTGGTACACCGACCTCGGCATCCGCCCCGACTACCTGCGCGTCCGCGCCCACGGCGCCGACGAGCTCTCCCACTACTCCTCGGCGACCAGCGACATCGAGTACCTCTTCCCGATCGGCTGGTCGGAGCTGGAGGGGATCGCCAACCGCGGCGACTTCGACCTCACCCAGCACGCCAAGTTCTCCGGCGAGAAGCTCGAGTACTTCGACCAGCAGACGAAAGAACGCTACGTCCCCCACGTGATCGAGCCTGCCGCCGGCGCCGACCGCGCCACCCTCGCCTTCCTCGTCGACGCCTACGACATCGAGGAAGTGGAGGGCCGCCAGCGCACCGTCCTGCGCCTGCACCCGCGCCTGGCCCCGGTCAAGGTCGCCGTCCTCCCGCTCCTCTCCAAGGAGGGGATGCCGGAGAAGGCCCGCCAGCTGTTCGGAGACCTGCGCCGCCGCCTCCCCGCCGAGTTCGACGAGGGCGGCTCGATCGGCAAGCGCTACCGCCGCCAGGACGAGATCGGCACCCCCTGGGGCGTCACCGTCGACCACCAGACGATGGAAGACGACACCGTCACCCTCCGCGACCGCGACTCGCTCGAGCAGGTTCGCGTCCCAATCGAGGGACTGGGCGACGAGCTCGTCAAGCGCCTCGAATCGCCCTGGCGCAGCCCGAAGTTGGGCTGAGGTCCTCGTCGCCGGCGCCGGCGGACCGTTAGCGGCCGGCCGGCTCGACGCGCGTCAATTCGAGGACGTAGTCGATGGTCCCGGTGCCAAAGAGCAAGCGCGAGGGGATGATCATCTCGCGGAGGCCGCCCGCGCGCATCCCCTCGATGCTTTCTTCCCAGGCTTTGCTTTCGGTGTCGAAGGTGAGCTGGGCTTCGGTCGCGTCGTCCGGTGGCCAGTGGCCGTACTGCTCCTTGCCCGTCTTGTAATCGACGCCGACGTAATAGACGACGACCAGATCGCCGCGCCGGGCGACCGGCCCGTCTCCAACCTCGAGGTCCCTGATCAGGATCGTCTTCGGCGGCGGGCGGTCGGGGGGATCGAGCTTGGGCCTCGTGCCTTTTCCGCCGATCGAGATAGCCGCAAAGGGGCCTTCCTGCTCGAACTCCCCGCCGGCGATCCTCAGGGGCACGGTGTCCCGCGACTGGGAGGTCGCCGCGTCGTCGCCCCCGCAGCCGGAGGCGGCGAGGGCCAAGCAAAGGGCGATACCCGCTACAAGGAACTTCATTACAAGAGGTTTATATAGGTAAACATCGATACCCAGAAAGCCTCGGGATAGGCTGCCCTCAATGGAGAGTCTTTTCCGCGACCGGGACTTCCGGTTGGTCGCCGGCTCCGTCGGTCTGTCCGCCCTCGGCGACTGGGTGGCGATCGTCGCCCTCGGGCTCTTCATCGGCGAGCGGACCGACTCTGGATTCGTCGTGGCGGCTTTGTGGATCTGCCTCTTCGGGCCGTCGATCGTCGTCTCCGGCTTCGCCGGGTTACTGGTCGACCGGATCGAGACGACGCGGCTGCTGGCGATGGTCTCCGCCGCCGGCGCGGTTGTCGCTGCAATCCTCGCCTTTGTTGACGCCGTCGCCCCGGCCCTCGCCCTCACCGCCCTGCTCGGTG
This sequence comes from Solirubrobacterales bacterium, assembly GCA_035765335.1. Taxonomy (GTDB): domain Bacteria; phylum Actinomycetota; class Thermoleophilia; order Solirubrobacterales; family 70-9; genus VAYN01. Next base: position 33,858 of record DASTXV010000012.1, on the reverse strand, counting down.
TCGTCTTCGCGGTCTCGCAGCCGGCCGAGTTCGCGCTGGTGCCGCCGCTGGCCGGCGACCGGGTGCAGGAGGCCAACGGCCACGTGGAGACCGCCCGCTACGTCGGCTTCGGGGTCGGCCCGCTCGTCGGCGGTCTGCTCTTTGCCGTCGGCGGCCTCGAGCTGGCGATGCTGGTCGACGCCGCCACCTTCGCCGCCGTGGCGATAGCGGCGCGCACGCTTCGAATTAAGCGCGCACGCGCGCCGGAGGCGCTGCGCGAGGGCGAGGCGGCGCCGCGCGCCCGCGACGGGATCGCCTGCCTCTACCGCGACTCCACCCTCGCCCTGGTGATGACGGTCGCCTTCGGCTCGCTCTTCTTCATGTCGGCGGTCTGGGTCGGCGAGCTCTTCTTCGTCGAAGACGTGCTGGAGATGGGCGACGTCGCCTACGCCTCGATGTTCTCGGTCTGGACGGTGGGGATGGCGCTGGGGGCGATGCTGCTCTCCCGCCGCGTCGCCGCGACGGCGCTCGCGGTGGCGGGCCTGGCCGCCGCGACCATCCAGGGAGCCTCCCTCGCCGTTCCCGCCCTCTGGCTCAGCTTCGCCTTCTTCCTCGCCTGCGCCTTCGTCGGCGGCACCGCCCACGGGGTCAAGAACGTGATGTACCGCAGCCTCATCCACGTCCGCGTCCCCGAGGATCTCCACGGCCGCGCCTTCGCCGCTTACAACGCGATCCGCAACACCGCCGAGCTCGGCGCCTTCGCCGCCGGCGGCTTCCTCGTCACCGCGATCGGCGCCCGCGGCACCCTCGCCTACGCCGGCGGCCTCTCCGCCCTGGTCGGCCTCGTCGGCCTGCTGGCGCTGCTGCGGCTAAAGCAGAGGGCTCCGGCGACCGACATGGCCTGAGAACCCCCGAACGATCAGGAACGGAGAGTCATGGCCTACGAGATGAAGATTCGCGGCACCGAGCACGAGGTGAAGGTGCGCAACCCCTGGGCCGTGGCCCTCCTGCCGATCGTCACCCTCGGCGTCTACCACGTGGTCTGGTGGTACAAGATCAACAAGGAGCTGAAAGCCTACGGCGAAGCCAAGGGCTACGACCTCGGCCAGAACCCGACCAACTCGGTGCTGGCGCTCGTCCCCGGCTTCCTCATCCTGATCCCGCCGCTGGTCAGCTACTGGCGCGGCACCGAACGCGTCCAGGGCGCCTCGAAGATCTCCGGCCGCGAGCCGGTCAGCGGCTGGATCGCGCTGATCCTCTACCTGCTGCTCTCCCCCGGTATGTGGGCCTACCTGCAGGTCTCGCTCAACAACGTCTGGGAGCAGGAGGCCGAACCGCTGCCGGGCCAAGCCGCCCCGCCAGCGCCCAGCGACGCGATGCCGCCCAAGCTCTAGGAAGCGAAGAAGCGCTCGACGTCGGCGGCGTCGGCTTCGAGCGCGCCCATCGCCTTCATCGTCACCTTGCCGAGCGGCTCGATCGCCACCTTGCCGCCGCGGAGCCTCCAGGTGGCGACGGCACGGCCGTCGACGAGGGCGAAGGGCTTGAAGATCCCGTTGATCGTCACCAGCAGCTTGTGCGGGCCGACCACTTCCTCGCACGAGGTCCAGCCGAGCAGGAGCGGGTCGAAGGCGCCCAGCAGCCGCGGCGGCGGGATCGGCTGCGGCGGCGGGCGCTTCGCCAGGTCGACCAGGCCGTCCTCGCGCTGCTCCAGCTCGGCGGCGATCGCCTCCAGCCCGGCGCGGGAGTCGCGCAGCGGCAGCCCCGCCCAGCGGGCCAGGTCGCGATCGTCGGCCGGTCCGTGCCCCGCCAGGTAACGGCGCGCCAGCTCGGCCAGCGCCTGCTCCCGATCGACGGGCTTCTGCTCCCCGAGCCAGTCGCGGACGAGGACGTAGGCGTGCTGTTTGCCGATCATCGGCCCGCGCACCAGGATCCCGTGCGCGGCGGCGAGGAACATCAGGTGGATGAAGATCTGGCCCTCGGTCCGGACGCCGGCGCTCTCCAGCCTCGCCCGCAGGTCCTTCCCACTCAGCGGCCCCTCCTCGCCGAGAGTCCCCTCGATGACCTCCAGCGCTCGCTCGCCGTCGCGCTCGGAAAGCCCCTCCTGCCGCAGCCGGCGCCTGCAGCCGGCGAAGCGCGTGGGCGCCGTCAGCGCGTGCAGCCACGGGTAGTCCTCGCTGCGGACGAGGTGCAGGGTGCCGCGGTTGAGCCAGGTGATCAGCAGCGAGCGATCCTCGGTGAACGCCCGGTCGACGTCCGCCGCGGTGACGCCGCTGGTCCGCGCCCGCACCGCCAGCCGCGCCCCGCGCGGGTCCTGCCCCTGCACCGCCAGCAGCCGCTCGGCGACCGCCTCGGGCGAGCGCAGCGGCTCGCCGGAGAGCGCCTGAGCAGTCAGTCGTTCGGCGAGCGGCGCGCGCGGCACGGCTCGATGATGACGGCCCGCGGGACTACTTGACGCGTTTGACGAGGAAGACCAGGGTCGAGTTCGCGGGGATCGACGGGTAGATGGCTTCCGGGCCGTAGGCCAGGTTGGGCGGAATGATCAGTTCCCGTTCGCCGCCTACTTTCATCCCCTGCACGCCCTGATCCCAGCCTTTAATCACTTCGCCGGCGCCGAGGCTGAAGGTGAAGGGTTCGCCGCTGTCCCAGTTGGCGTCGAACTGTTCCTTCGTCTTGTAGACGACGCCGACGTAGTAGACGCTGACTTTTTCCCCGGCTTTCGCGGCCTTGCCGCTCCCGGACTCCACGTCGATGATCTCGAGCTGCTTCGGCGGCGAGCCCGCGGGGACTTTCGGCTCCGGCAGCTCAGGGGCTTCGGCTTCTTCTTCGCCGCCGGTTTCTTCTCCCCCCTGCGTTTCTTCCCGCGCCGTCGTCTCGCCGCCCGAGGTGGTCGCGGTGTCGGAGTCGTCGCCGCAGCCGACGACGACCAGGGCGAGGCAGGCCAGAATGATCAAGAAGACTCGCTGCATGGGCGGCATCTTAACCGGAAGATCCTCAGCGGCGACGCCTGGGCAGCGACTCGACCTCGGCGGCGGCGATTTTCAGGATCACGCCGCGCTCGTAGATCTCCCCCACCTCCGGCGCGTCGACGAAGCGGCGCCCGCCGGGCCCCCAGCTGGTGTCGAAGAGGATGCCGTCGAACATGTTCGCCTCCGGCGCCGCCAGCACCTTGACCACCCGCCCCAGCTTCTCCCCGTCGCTGGAGAAGACGGGGATTCCCCGTTTCGCCACCAGGTAGGAGACGGGGTGACCGAGATCCTCCATTGGACAGCGAGCCTAGCGAAGGCGATCGCCGGTCTAGACTGGCCTCCGGGAGAGCAACCACTACGGGAGGAAAGATGGGCCTCAATCTCGCTTCGACCGTCACCGAGAGCGCCGAGAGGGCGCCGGCCGCGGTCGCCGTCCGCCTCGGGCCGCTGGAGCTGACCTACGCCGACCTCGACGACCGCAGCGCCCGCCTGGCGACGCTGCTGCGCGAGAAAGGGCTGGAGCCGGGCGACCGGGTCGGGGTGATGCTGCCGAACGTGCTCGAGTTCCCGATCGCCTACTACGGCGTCCTCCGCGCCGGCGGCGTCGTGGTGCCGATGAACGTGCTGCTGAAGCGGCGCGAGATCGCCTTCTACCTCGAGGACTCCGGCGCGAAGCTGCTGCTGTCCTGGCACGGTTTCGGCGAGGAGGCGCGCGAGGGCGCCGCCGACGCCGGCGTCGAGCTGATCGAGGTCGAGCCCGAATCCTTCGCCGAGCTGCTGGGCGACCGCGAGCCGACGACCGAGCTCGCCGACACCGACGAAGAGGACACGGCGGTGATCCTCTACACCTCCGGCACCACCGGCAAGCCCAAGGGCGCCGAGCTGACCCACTTCAACCTCTCCCGCAACGCCCAGATCACCTCCGAAACCACCTCCGGGATCAAGGAGGGAGACGTCGTCCTCGGCTCTCTGCCGCTCTTCCACTCCTTCGGCCAGACGGTCAGCATGAACGCCTCGCTGCGGGTCGGCGCCACCCTCACCCTGCTGCCGAAATTCGATCCCGGCGAAGCGCTGGAGATCATGCAGCGCGACGAGGTGACCCACTTCTACGGGGTGCCGACGATGTACGGGGCGCTGCTCCACCATCCCGAGCGCGAGAGCTTCGACACCTCCTCGCTGCGACTCTGCATCACCGGCGGCGCGGCGATGCCGGTCGAGGTGCTGCGCGGCTTCGAGGAGGCCTTCGGCTGCGAAGTGCTCGAGGGCTACGGCCTCTCCGAGACCTCTCCGGTGGCGAGCAGCAACCACCCCGGCCGCCCGCGCAAGCCCGGCTCGATCGGCACGCCGCTGAAAGAGGTGGAGATGAAGGTCGTCGACGAGAACGACGAGGAGGTGCCGCAGGGCGAGGTCGGCGAGATCGTGATCCGCGGCCACAACATCATGAAGGGCTACTGGCAGCGCCCTGACGCGACCGAGGAGGCGATGCGCGGCGGCTGGTTCCACAGCGGCGACATGGCCAAAGTCGACGAGGACGGCTACTTCTTCATCGTCGACCGCAAGAAGGACATGATCATCCGCGGCGGCTACAACGTCTACCCGCGCGAGGTGGAGGAGGTGCTCTACGAGCACCCGAAGATCCGCGAAGCCGCGGTCCTCGGCGTCCCCCACCCCGAGTGGGGTGAGGAGATCGGCGCCGCCGTCGTCTGTCACGAGGGCGAGGAGCTGACCCCGGAGGAGGTCAGCGAGTACGTGAAGGAGCGGATCGCCGCCTACAAGTACCCGCGGATCGTCTGGTTCATGGACGACCTTCCGAAGGGCCCGACCGGGAAGATCCTCAAGCGGGAGATCGAGGCGCCGGCGGCGGCTGAGCCTGGCACGAGCGGCTGATTCCTGCTTTACTCAGCAGGTCCCGAGTACTTTGAACCAGTCGGCTCGGGACCAACTACAGCAGGGCGCTCGGGAGGCGCCTGCGTTCAACTAGGAGAGAAGATGGTCAGCAGACGTCTGACGGCGATCGTCGTCGCGATCGCCCTATGCATTGTCGGCGCGGCATTCGCCCCCGCCGCCCTCGCGAAAGACCCGATCCTGTTCGTCCACGGCTGGTCGGAAAGCGCGTCGGCCTGGAAAACGATGATCGCGAACTTCGAAAAAGACGGGTACGCGAAATCGGAACTCAGCGCCTACAGCTACAACACCTCGACCTCGAACAAAACCACGGCCGAAACCGAAGTGAAATCGCGCGTCGAAGCCCTGAAGAAAGCGACCGGCGCGGCGAAGGTGGACATCATCGCCCACTCGATGGGCAGCCTCAACACCCGCTGGTACATCAAGTTCGTCGCGGGTGGCGAAGCGAACGTCGACGACTGGGTCTCCCTCGGCGGCCCGAACCACGGCACCGATTTCGCCAACCTCTGCTTCAGCACCGCCTGCGTTGAGATGCGGGTCGGCTCGAAATTCCTGGCTGAACTGAACGCCGGCGACGAGACGCCCGGCGCCGTCAACTACGGCACCTGGTGGTCGCCCTGCGACGAAATCATCAACCCGGACTCGAGCGTCGCCCTCAGCGGCGCGACGAATACGCAAACGGCATGCATCTCGCACGCGGCTCTGAGGACCGACACGACGGTCTACAACCAAGTCCGCGAATTCGTCAAATAAGTCCAGTTCTGGCGGGATCTCGGCCACGTCCGGGATCCCGCCTCTGCTCTGAACAAGGAGGAGAACCATGCTTCGTAGACGACTCTCGGCGTTCGTGACCGCGATCGCCCTCTGCATGGCCGGCGCCGCCTTCGTGCCCGCCAGCTCGATGGCCCTCGACCCGATCCTGTTCGTGCACGGCTGGAACGGGAGCGCCTCGAACTGGAACACGATGAAAGCCCGGTTCGAAAAAGACGGCTACCCGGCCTCGCACCTGCTGGCCTACAGCTACAACACCTCGACCTCGAACAAAACCACTGGTGAAGTCGAAGTCAAAGCGCGCGTCGAACAGCTGCTCGCCAGCACCGGCGCGACCAAGGTCGACATCCTCGCCCACTCGATGGGCAGCCTCAACAGCCGCTGGTACCTGAAGTTCGTGCCCGGCGCCCAGGAAAAGGTCGACGACTGGGTCTCCTTCGGCGGCCCGAACCACGGCACCAGCGCCGCCAACATCTGCTTCTCCACCACCTGCGTGGAGATGCGGATCGGCTCGAAATTCCTCACCGAATTGAACGCCGGAGACGAGACTCCGGGGGCCGTCAACTACGGCACCTGGTGGTCGACCTGCGACGAATTCATCAACCCCGACGAAAGCGTGATCCTCAGCGGGGCGACGAACACCAACGTCGGGTGCGTCTCGCATCTCGGCCTGGTCAGCGACGAAGCGATCTACAAACAGGTCCGCGAATTCGTCAAATAGCAGGACGAAATTGAAGTCCTTGCCGCGATCCTGGCCAGCTGGCCAGGATCGCGGTAGTCTCCTGGGCACCTACCGCGACACCAAAAGGAGACGAGATGAGCGTCGCTTCCCAGCGCCTGATGGACAACATCACCTACGAGGACCTCTACCACCGCTGGGAGCAGGGGAACTGGAGCGCCTACGACATCGACTTCTCCAAGGACCGCGAGGGCTGGGAGGCGCTGAGCGACCTGCAGCGGCGCTCGGCGATGTGGATCTACTCGATGTTCTATTACGGCGAGGACCGGGTCGCCGACACCCTCGCCCCCTACGTCACCGCCGCCCCGACCGAGGAGATGTCCTACTTCCTGGCGACGCAGCAGGTCGACGAGGTCCGGCACTCGATCTTCTTCCACCGCTTCTTCAAGGAGGTGATCGGCGTCGGCGGCGACTCGATCGAGCAGACGCTCTCCTCCACCCTGCCGCAGCTCAACTGGGGCTACCGCGGGATCTTCGACCGGCTCGACCTGATGGCCGAGGAACTGCGCAAGGACCGCTCGGTGCCGAAGTTCGCGCAGGCGATCACCCTCTACCACCTGATCGTCGAGGGCAGCCTGGCGCAGCCGGGCCAGCACTTCATCGAGGACTTCTTCGCCTCCGAGGAGACGATGCCCGGCTTCAGCTCCGGGATGGAGAACGTCTCCCGCGACGAGCAGCGCCACATCGGCTTCGGCGTCAAGGTCCTCTCCGAGCTGCTGAACGAGCCGACGCCGGGCTGGCAGGAAAACCGCGCCGCGGTGATCGAGCTGCTGCGGGAAACGCTCCCCTACGGGCCCGCCGTCTTCTCGCCGCCGAACATGGACCGCTCCTACACCGAGTGCTACGGCTTCTCGCTCGAGGACATCTTCGCCTTCGGGATGAAACTGATCCGCCAGCGCTGGCGGACGATCGGCTTCCCGACCGAGGAGATGCCACCCGGCGTCTTCCCCTTCCCCGCCGACGAGCCCGAGGACGTGATCGCCAAGCGCCAGGTCGAGATGATGATGGCCGGCGTGATCGGCTCCCCGGAAGGGCCGCCGCCGCAGTCTGACCCCGAGACCCAGCGCCTCTACTTCGACCTGATCAGCCGCGTCGCCGATCCGGCCGCCGCCAACGGCTCGCCGTTCGTCCTGCAGTGGCGGTTCAGCGACGCCGACCCGTGGCACCTCGTCCTCGACAACGGCTCGACCCGGGCCGAGCCGGGCGAAGCGCCGAGCCCGAACGTCACCATCGAGTCCAGCTGGGCCGACTGGATCGCCTCCGGCAAACCGGACGCCAACCAGCTCAAGTTCCTCCTCCAGCGCCGGATCCGCCCGCGCGGCAAGGTGCGCGACATCGCCCGCCTGCGCAAGGTCTTCAACGGGTAACAGCGCGGGCTTCGCCCGCAAGCGCGCTTCAGGAGATCGGCGGGCGGCGGTCCGCCCAGGGCCGCTCGGCCTCGATCTGGGCGGCGAGGGAGAGCAGCGTCGCCTCCTCACCGGGACGGCCGATGACCTGGATCGAGAGCGGCATCCCCTCGGCGGAGAAGCCGGCGGGGACCGCCATCGCCGGGTTGCCGAGGTGGTTCCAGGGGACGCAGTAGGGATAGAAGCGGCTCATCCCGAGGACGGTCTGCAGGGCGCCCTTGCCCTCCCAGCGGCGGACCGGCAGCGCGGTGCCGCCCATCACCGGCATCACCAGGACGTCGACCGAGTCGAAGATCGCGTTGACCCGCGCCTGCTCGGCCGGCCGCCGCTCCATCGCCTTCGCGTAGAGGGGCTCGGGGAGGATCTTGCCGAGGCGCCCGAAGCCGCGGGTGCGGCTTTCCAGTCGCTCGGGGTGGGGCACTTCTTCGACGGTCTCGGAGACGCCTTTGAGGAACCGGGCGGAGATCGTGTCGCCGATGCTCCCCCAGTCGGGGTCGCGCGGGGAGACGTCGTGGCCGAGCGAGCCCAGCAGCTCGGCACCGTCGGCGACGGCCTGCTTCGCCTCGTCAGAAACGGTCGGCGGCAGCATCGCCCGCGGCGCCAGGGTCGAGTAACCGACGCGGAGCTTTCCGGGCGCGCTCCTCGCCGCCTCGACGAAGGGGCGCTCGGGCGGTGGCGGCGCTTCGGCCTCCCGCGAGCCGCCGGAGACGATGTCGAGCCAGAGGGCGGTGTCGAGGACCGAGCGGCTGAGGCAGCCTTCGACCGCGAGCCCGCGCCAGCCTTCGAGGTTGGGCGCCAGCGAGACGCGGCCGCGCGAGGGCTTCAAGCCGAAGAGCCCGCAGGAGGCGGCGGGGATGCGGATCGAGCCCGCGCCGTCGCCGGCGGAGGCTATTGGGACCAGGCCGGCGGCCACCGCCGCGCCCGAACCGCCGCTCGACCCACCGGGGGTCCGCTGCGGGTTCCAGGGGTTGCGGGTGACTCCGTAGGTGGCCGACTCGGTGAAGCCGCAGATCGCCATCTCCGGCAGCAGGGTAAGGCCGATGATGATCGCGCCGGCCTCGCGCAGGCGCCGCACTACCTCGGAGTCGGCCTTGGCCGGCTCGCTGAAGCCGTCGGTGCCGTGGGTGTTGACCTCGCCGGTGACGTCGATTTCGTCCTTGATCGCGATCGGCACCCCGAGCAGCGGCCGCTCCTCCCCCGCCTTCACCCGCGCCTCGGCCTGCTCCGCTTCCAGCATCGCCTTCTCGGCGAAGACCTTGCGAAACGCGTTCAGCTCTGAGTCGAAGCGGTCGATCCGGTCGAGGCACAGCTCGACCAACTCGGTGGGCGAAACCTCCCCCGCCCGCACCATCTCCGCCTGCTTCGCCGCCCCGGCAAAAGCGATGTCATCTCCACCCATGCGCGAATCCTATTGGCTATTCAGCCAGGGCAGGAGGTGAAGGGTGCCGGTGTCCCTCTCCGGAATTGCGCGAGTCCGCGAGAAGCGTCGCTATACGACGCCTGTCGCGGACTCGGTGAAATTCGCAAGCTGTCGTGAAGAGAGGCGGGGCACCCCTGACCGGTACTCAGCATGGAGCCGCGCCGGCGGGCCTTCGCGGTCAGCCGTTGACGTTCCCCGCGGCGGAGGTGCTCCGGGCAGGGGTGCCCCGCCTCTCCCTACCGCAAGCTAGGCCTTCGCGGGCTCCGGCTCCGCGTCCCCTGAGCCGCCCTCGAAGCTGAGGTTGGGGAGCAGGCGGTCGAGCCAGCTGGGCATCCACCAGTTCCAGGCGCCCATCAGCTTCATCGCCGCCGGGACCAGGATCAGGCGGACGAGGGTGGCGTCAAGGGCGATCGCGACGGCGCAGCCGATGCCGAGCTCCTTGATCGAGGGGACGCCGGTGAGGACGAAGACGGCGAAGACCGAGGTCATGATCAGGGCCGCCGAGGAGATCGTGCGGGCGCTCGAGGAGAGGCCCTCGGCGACGGCGCGCTCGTTGTCGCCGTGGACCATGTAGCGCTCGCGGATCCGCGACATCAGGAACACCTCGTAGTCCATCGAGAGGCCGAAGACGATCGCGAAGATCAGCGGGATGTTGATCGTGTCCAGCGCCCCCTGGCTTTCGAAGCCGAGTAGGCCGTCGAACCAGCCCCACTGGAAGATCGCGACGAGGACGCCGAAGGCGGCGCCGATCGAGAGCAGGTTCATCAGCACCGCCTTCAGCGGCAGCAGCAGCGAGCGCAGCATCACCATCAGCACGAGGAAGCTGAGGGCGAGGACGAAGAGGACGATCTTCCACATCGAGCCGCCGACCTGCTTGCGGACGTCGTCGCCGCGGGCGGTCTCGCCGCCGACGTCGACCGCGGCCACCTGCGCCAGGGCTGAGGCCGGGACGACGGTGTCGCGGAGGCGGTCGACCAGCGCCACCGCGGCGTCGGACTCGCTCGGCGCGCTCGGCGTCGCCTGGATCAGGACGCTGTCGCCGGCGTACACCGGCGGCGCCACCGAGCTCACCCCGGCGGTCTCCTCGAGCTCGCCGACGAACCCGGCGACCGCGGCTTTGTCGATGCCGCCGGGACCGTCGAAGCTGGCGACGATCTGAACCGGGTCGGTGCCGCCACCGAGCTCCTCGGAGGCGATTTCGTTGCCGACCCGGACGTCGCTGTCCTTCGGGAACTGGGCCAGCGCTTCGGTCCCGGTCTCCAGCGAGAGCAGCGGGCTCGCCAGCAGGAGCAGCACCGCCGAGACGCCGACGATCGCGGTCCACGGGCGCGCCATCACCCGCCTCGTCCAGGCGCGCCAAAAGCGGTTGTTGTTCGCCGCGACCTGCTCGGCCGTGCGGCGGCGGTAGAAGCGGCGCTGGAAGAAGCGCTCGACCCGGCCGACGAGCCCGCCCGGCATCACCCGGTCGCCGAGCATCGCGATCAGCGCCGGCAGCAGCGTCGTCGCAGTCAGGATCGAGACGGCGACGACGGTCATTGCCCCCAGCGCCATCGAGCGCAGCGCCTGGTTGTCGACCATCCACAGCCCGGCCAGGGAGATGATCACCGCGAGGCCGGAGAAGGTGACGGCGAGGCCGGAGGTCGAGAGCGAGAGCGCCCGCGCTTCGGCCTTGTCGTGGCCGGCCTCGCGCTCCTCGCGATAGCGGGCGAGGATGAAGAGGGAGTAGTCGACCGCGACCCCGATCCCGATCATCGAGGCCATGTTGGTGACGAAGACCGAGGTCGTCATCTCCAGCGAGATGAAGTAGATCAGCGCGCCGGTGACCAGCACGCTGACGAGCCCGAGCGCCAGCGGCAGCGCCGCCGCCGCCAGCGAGCCGAAGACGACGAGGAGGATCAGGGCGACGATCGGGAAGCCGGTCGCCTCCGCCTTCGCCAGGTCTTCCTTGGAGATCTCCTGCATCCCCGCCCAGATCGTCGGCTGCCCGACCAGGTAGGGGGTGACGCCCCCGGCAGCGGCGCCCGGATCGAGCTCTTCCCGCAGGGTCGCCGCGGGGTCGATCAGCGCGTCGGAGGAGAAGTCGCTGCGCAGCGGCACCAGCACCACGTCGGCCCCCTGCAGCTGTCGGCGCGCCTGCGCCGCCGCCGCCGGGGTCAGAGCGACGTCGTCGACGCCGGCGACCTCGTCCTGCAACCGCGCCACCGCCTCATTGCGCTCGGCGGCCGTCGCGCCCGGCTCCGCCTTCAGCACCACCGCGATCCCGTCGGCCTGCGAGCCGAAGTCGTCCTGCAGCGATTCGCTCACGGCCATCGACTGGCTGCCCGGCACGTCGAAGCCGCCGCCGGTCAGGTGTTCGGTCTGCCGCGAGGCAAACGGAAGGGCGAGCAAGACGACCAAGACCCAGGCCACGACCACCAGGCGGCGCCTCCTTCCCAGGAACCCCGCCAATGACCTCATCGCGTCTCTCATCTCGATCTCCCTCTTGCCGGTTGATGCCGTAGAAGCAGCCTCCCGCCCGCGCCGGACCAGGGTCTGTGAGCCGCATCACTGCGTGAGGGGCGTCACGCCTATCCCTTCTCTGTAGGCATTGCTTTCGTTTGACGCCAACCGAGGTCAGCGCTAACTTTGTTGGCACTACTGCTAGGCCTTCGGGACTAGCGGTCTGAGGCCGCCCCCGGGCGGCCTCAGTGTTTCTTAGGCTGTGCCCACTCCGCCGGGCGATGAATTTTGCCCTTCGCATCCGTAACCACAAGCGGAAGCTGGCTTGCCGCTAGGTCTGATTCCTTGATTGCTCGATACGGTGTTCCCGGAGGAGACAGCCTCTTATTTCGGTGGCTAGATGGATTCAAGACGACCACCGGAAGCCCTACCGTCTCACGGACATACTCGATCGGCCAGGCCAAGTCGGAATCGTTCGAGATGACAGCCGCCTGCTCATAGGCCCCATCGCGACCATCAATCAAGAGATGGCTCGCCAGATTTACATCAGAGCCCTTCTCCTCGGTCTTCCACACTTGAATCCTTGGAATCGGATCTGACTTCATAGTCAAGAGCCCGCTTCCCTTGAGGGCGAGCTGAAGAAGACGGGCACGGAAAAGCTCTCCTCTGCCAAAGCCTTCTCCCACCTTTCCAATCGCTAGCGCTGCGAACTTCTTCCGGCGCATGAAGAACCCGTCCTGTAGATCGACTCGCTTGATCGTCCTGAGAGCTCGGAGGTAGATCTGCTGACGCGTTGGCGCGGATGGATCGTGCGGAAGCGCCTTGATCTGTGCCGTGAAGTACTTCACGGCAGTCACTTCGTCGTTCGGTAGAAGGGTGTCTGCCAAGGAGGCCGGATCAAGCCAGCGGTAAGGCGTGTCTCTCAGGCTCCGGTAGTAGAGGTTGAGAGCGTCGATGTAGACGATCGTCCGCATTGGATGTGCACACTAGCCATGCAGTCGGCAGAGATCTCATTCCGCAGCGCCTTCCGGTCAGGCCTGTCCCTTGTTCGCATTACTCTGGGCCGATGATCGTCGACTGCGCGGCCTATGAGGGGGGACGGCGGCGGCAGGGGGATCTCTCGATGGAGGGGGCCGGGGAAGCGGCGCGGGAGGTGGGGACGTTCGTGTGGCTGGGGGTGGTCGAACCGAGCGAGAAGGAGATCGAGGCGATCGCCGACGAGTTCGGCTTGCACGAGCTGGCGCAGGAGGACGCGGTGCGAGCGCACCAGCGGCCGAAGGTGGAGGAGTACGGGGAGACGGTCCACGTGGTTGTCAAGACGGCCCGGTATGTCGACTCCGAGGAGGTGATCGAAGTCGGCGAGATCTCGATCTTCGTCGCCCCCGGCTTCGTGATCAGCGTCCGCCACGGCAACGCCGACCTCGCCACCGTCCGCGAGCGCATCGAGGAACGCCCCGACCTGCTGGAGCACGGCCCCGGCGCCGTCCTCTACGCGATCGTCGACCACGTCGTCGACCGCTACGGGGAAGCCCTGCAGGGGTTCGACCAGGACGTCCGCGAAGTCGAGCTGCAGGTCTTCGGCGAAGGCCAGAACCCGACCGAGCGGATCTACAAACTCGAGCGCGAGGTGCTCGAATTCCAGGCGGCGACGGCGCCCCTGGCGGAAGAGCTGGAAGACCTCTGCCGCTGCGACTACGCAGCCATCCCCGAGGAGCTGCACGAGTACTTCCGCGACGTCGAAGACCACCTGCGCCGGGTCTCGGTCCGGGTCGAGGGCTTCCGCCAGCTCCTCGACAGCGCCCTGGAAGCGAACCTGACGCAGGTCTCGATGCGCCAGAACGAAGACATGCGCAAGATCTCCGCCTGGGTGGCGATAGCCGCGGTGCCGACGATGGTCGCCGGCATCTACGGGATGAACTTCGAGCACATGCCCGAGCTCGAGTGGCAGTTCGGCTACCCGCTGGTCCTTGGGACCGTGCTCGCCGCCTGCCTCTACCTCTACTGGCGCTTCAAGCGCTCCGGCTGGCTGTAGCTACTCGGCGCCGAGCAGGTACCGCGCCGAGGCGACGCCGACCTCGAACGCCCCTTTGGTGTCCCGCGTGGGATCGGAGAGCGCCTGCAGGGCGAACCCGTCGCCGAGCGCGAAGAGGTAGGAGACGACGTCCTCGGGCGCGAAGCGGAGGCTCAGCACCCCCTCCTCGTCCTTGCTGCGGAGGACGTCGGCGACGTGGGAGCGGGTCTTCTCGAAGAGCTGGCCGACCTCGCGCTGGATGTCGGGATTGCGGCGGCCGGCGCTGAACAGCTCGTAGAGGAGGAGGAAGAAGCCCGGTTCGTTCTCGATCACCTCGGTGAGGCTGGAGACGAGCGCCTCGACCACGTCGTCGATGCTCTGCGCCGGGCCCAGACGCGCGTCGAGCCGTTCCACCCGCAACTCGGTGTCGCGGCGGACGACCTCGACCAGGAGCCGCTCCTTGGTCCCGAAGTAGTAGTGGAGGAGGCCGCGACTGACGCCCGCCTCGCGGGCCACGTGCTCGAACGTCGAGCCCGCGGCGCCGCGCTTGGCGACCGACTCGCGCATCGCGTCGACGATGCGCTGAGCCTTGTCGCCGCTGAGCTCCCGCTCTTTGGTGGCCGCCTCCATCAAGACGGGCTAGGACCCGTTGATGCTGGTGGTCGAGGTGTACTCGAACTCCTCTTCGGCTCCGAAGAGAGCGTCGAGGACCGCCTTACGGGCACCCTCGCTGACGGCGAGCGCGATCACCGCGCCGACGATGGCGATCAACAGCAACCGGCCGATGCCGCCCTTGCGCTTCTTCGGCTTGCTGCGAATGCGCTCGGAAGCCTCCTGCAGGTTCTCGGCAGCCTTGCGGAGGTCCTTCTGGACCTTCTTGTCGCTGGTCACTGCCTTGACCGTGCCCTTGCCGTTGCCGGTCGCCCGGCCGTAGGCGTTCTTCGCGGCTTCGAAAGCGTCTTTAAGGCTGTCGCGCAGCTCTTCGTCCTCGATCAAGCGCTGCACGTAGGGATTTTCGCGGGCGGTCTCATAGATGTCACCGGCGCGCGCCGCTTTCGTCTTGCTCATACCTTCTCCTCGCTGGATTCCGTGGCCGACTCCACCATAACCCTACCCCGACTGCGCCGCACCAAGCAGCCAAACGAACGATCAGCCCGGCCCCACTCCGTCCAACAGGACGCCGTTGTTGCGGAAGTTGGTCTCGGCGTAGCGCAGGGTCCGCAAGCGCAACGGCGCCAGCTCCGGTCCCGGCACCCGATAGCGCCGGATGAAGAGCTCACCGACCCGTTCGTAGCCGGTTTCGCGGAAGCGGGGGCCGATCAGGCGCTGGGGCGGCGGCGGCGCCTCGCCGATCGAGACGAAGTTCACCTCGCGCACCAGCCAGTCGTAGCCTTCCGACGGTTTCAGCTGGATCGCCCCGGTCGAGAGGTAGTAGCGCAGGGGCGCCTCGCCGATCACCCAGGTCACCGTCGCCCGCGGCCCGTCCGGCTCGCCGAGCCGCTCGGCGACCGCCTCCCAGTCGGGCCGGTGCAGCTCGGGCGAGGCGGCCGCCCAGATGCAGAAGCCGAGGGAGTAGGCAAGCAGGAGGGCGGCGATCGCGGTGCCGAGCCGGCGGGCGTGCTTCACCGCCAGCGCAACGGCGACGACGAGCAAGAGCGGGACCAGGGCCGGCATCAGGTTGCGGGCGAGGACGAAGTCCTTGCCGCCGGGACCGACCGCGAGCAGGAGGGGGATGCCGATCGCCGCCGCGCCCACCGCCAGCGGGATCGCCGCCGCGCGGCGCTCCGCCCTGCTCCCCCGCACCGCCAGCAAGACGACAGCGGCGAAGACGAGCACCCACGGCACCAGCGCCGGCCCCGGCTGCTCGGCGCGGCCGATGATGTCGCCGGTCTCGCCGACGACGAAGGTGATCGCCATTTCCCCCAGCCGGTGCCCGAGGCTGAATTTGCCGATCCATTCGGCGTGGCCGTAGGACATCTGGTGGTAGGCGAGCGGCGCCAGCAGGAGGGCGCCGAGGCCGAGGATCCAGAGACCGGAGAGAATCGCGCGGCCGCGCCGGCGCAGCAGCAGGAGCACCTCGGCGGCGATCGGGAAGACGGCGAAGTAATGGGTCGCGAGGGCGAGGGCGGAGAAGACCCCCCAGGCGACGAAGTCGCGTTTTTCGTCGCGCCTGTCGCCGCGCCGTCCCTCGCCCCGCAGCGCCCGCGCGCAGAAGAGCAGCGAGAGCGCGCAGAACAGACCAAGCAGCGCGTAGGCCCGCGCCTCCTGCGAGTACCAGACCAGCATCGGGTTGACGGCGACGAGGGCGGCGGCGAAGAAGCCGGCGCGCTGGCCGCGCAGTTCACGGCCGATGAAGTAGGCGACCGGAATCGTGGCGACGCCGGCGAAGGCGGAGAGCGAGCGCAGCCCCCACTCGCTGGTGCCGGTGACCTGGGTCCAGAACCAGGCGAGGGCGTAGTAGAGCGGCGGCGCCGACTCGGAGAACCCGACCGCGTCCATCGCGTGCCCGAAGCCGACCCGCAGCACGCGGCTGGCGGTGACGATCTCGTCGTGGTGGTAGGCCTGCGTCCCCAGGGTGGCGAAGCGGAGGGCCGCGCCGAGGGCGGTCAGGCCGAGGACGACCCAGAAGACGCGGGAGCGGTTGCGCACTAGCGGAGGGCGACTTCGAGGGCTTGGGAGACCTCGTCGACGTAGGCGAACTCGAGGTTGCCGAGCTCGCGCGTGGGGATCTCCTCGACGTCGGCCTCGTTGCGGCTGGGCAGGATCACCCGCTTGATCCCCGCCCGCTGCGCCGCCAGCGACTTCTCCTTGACGCCGCCGATCGGCAGCACCTGGCCGGTAAGCGTCACCTCGCCGGTCATCGCCACGTCGTTGCGGACCGGCCGGCCGCTGATCAGCGAGGAGAGCGCGACGGTCATCGCCACCCCCGCCGAGGGACCGTCCTTCGGCACCGCCCCGGCCGGGACGTGGATGTGGATGTCGTGCTCGGCGAACCAGATGTCCTCCAGCTTCGGCGCGATCTCCCGGTAGTGGCCGCGCACGTAGGAGAGCGCCGCCTGCGCCGACTCCTTCATCACGTCGCCGAGCTGGCCGGTGATCGTCAGCTTGCCGGAGCCGGGCATCGAGGTCGCCTCGATGAAGAGGACGTCGCCGCCGGTCGGGGTCCAGGCGAGGCCGGTCGCCACGCCCGGGTCCTTGGTCCGCCGCCGCTGCTCGGCGAAGACGCGGCGGCGGCCGAGCAGCTCGCGCGCCTTCTTGCCGGAGATCCGCACCTTGCCCTTCGCCTTCCCCTTCCGCTCGGCGACTTCGCGCGCGACTTTGCGGCAGACGGTGCCGATCTGGCGCTCGAGGTTGCGGACGCCGGCCTCGCGCGTGTACTCCTCGATGATCGTCGTCAGCGCCGCGTCGGAGAACTCGATCTGCGACGGCTTCAGCCCGTTGGCCTCGATCTGGCGCCGCACCAGGTAGCGGCGGGCGATCTGGCGCTTCTCTTCCAGCGTGTAGCCGGCCAGCTCGATCGTCTCCATCCGGTCGAGCAGCGGCCCGGGGATCGTGTCGAGGACGTTGGCGGTGGCGATGAAGACGACGTCGGAGAGGTCGAACTCGAGGTCGAGGTAGTGGTCGCGGAAGCCGTCATTCTGGGCTGGATCCAATACCTCGAGCATCGCCGAGGCCGGGTCGCCGCGGAAGTCGGCGCCCATCTTGTCGATCTCGTCGATCATGAAGACGGGGTTGCGGGAGCCGGCGTCGCGCAGGGCGCGGATGATGGTGCCGGGCATGGCGCCGATGTAGGTGCGGCGGTGGCCGCGAATCTCGGCCTCGTCGCGGACCCCGCCGACCGAGATCCGCTCGAACTCGCGCCCCAGCGCCCTGGCGATCGATTTGCCGAGGCTGGTCTTGCCGACCCCGGGCGGGCCGACGAAGCAGAGGATCGGCCCCGGCGAGGAGGGGTTGAGCTTGCGCACCGCCAGGTACTCGAGGATCCGGTCCTTGATCCGCTCCAAGTCGTAGTGGTCGGCGTCGAGGACCTCGCGGGCGTGGCGCAGGTCGAGGTTGTCCTCGGTCTCCTTTGACCACGGCAGCTCGACCAGCCACTCCAGGTAAGTGCGGATGACGCCGTGCTCGGCGGCGGCCGGCGGCAGTTTCGCCAGCCGCGAGAGCTCGCGCTCGGCGGCTTTGAGGGCGTGCTCCGGGAGGCCGGCGGCGTCGATCTTCTCGCGCAGTTCGCTCAGTTCGGCCTGCTGCTCGTCCTCCTCTCCCAGCTCTTCCTGGATCGCTTTCAGCTGCTGGCGGAGGACGAACTCGCGCTGGCCTTTGTCGATCTCCGACTGGACCTGCGACTGGATCTGGCTACCGAGCTGAACCACCTCGAGCTCGCGGGCGAGGATCCGCGAGAGGTGGCGGAGGCGCTTGGCGATGTCGACCTCTTCCAGCAGTTTCTGCTTCTCCTCGGTGCCGATCCGCAGCGCCCCCGCGATCAGGTGCGCCAGCACCGCCGGGTCTTCGATGTTGGCGACGGCCATCTGCAGCTCCTCGGGCAGGTACGGGATCTGCTCGACGATCTCCGAGAAGGTGCGCTGGACGTTGCGGTTGAGCGCCTCCAGCTCGGCGCTGGGCTCGATCACGTCGGGCAGCTCGCTGATCCGGGCGACCATGTAGGGCTGCTCGGCGACGAAGTCGCCGAGCTTCACCCGCTGCATCCCCTGGACGAGGATCCGCAGCGTCCCGTCCGGCACCTTCATCATCTGGGCGACGGCGCCGACGACGCCGACGCCGTAGAGGTCGTCTGGCCCCGGCACCTCGTTCTCGGGATCGCGGGCGGTGACCATCGCCAGCATCCGGCTGGCGCCGAGGACGTCGTCGACCAGCTGGATCGAGCGCTCCTGGCCGACCGCCAGCGGCACCAAGGTTTCCGGAAAGGCGACGGTGTCGCGCAGCGGCAACACCGGCAGCGCCTCCGGCAGCGGCTGGTTGGCGCGGATCGCGTCCTCCGCTTCGAGCGGCGAGTCGACCACCTCGAGGACCGGGCTGCCCTCCATCACTTGCGGTCGATCGGGACTTGTCGGGTGGTCTCGCTGGGATCGCGCAGCGGCAGCTCGATCCGCAGGATGCCCTCTTCATAGGTTGCGCTGGCCCGCTCGGCGTCGACCTCGACCTGCAGTTCGACGACGCGGCGGAAGTGCCCCGAGGGGATCTCGATCTGCTGGTAGACCCGGCCTTCGGTCTCCTGCACGTGGCGCTCGCCGACGATCGCCAGCTGCCGGCCGCCGACCTCGATCCCGACCTGGGAGAGGTTGATCCCGGCGAGGTCGACCTTGACGATCGCCCGCTGCGGGTCGCCGCAGTAATAGACGTCGACGTTGGGGGAGAAACCGCTCGCCCGCCTGGTGACGTAGCGGGTCCGGCTCCAGTCCACGTAGAGGTCGCGTGGGGGCACGCCCAAAACATAGCTAGGGCCACCCGGTCGGCGGCTCCTGTCGGGAGTCAGGCGGGACGCGAGGCCCAGCGGGGGGCTCGCATCAGGAGGACCGGCTGACGGGGAGGGACGAGGCCCTCTGGTCGGTTGGGCCGGAAGGTGGTGCAGGCCTCGTTCAGCTCCAGGGCGCAGAGGAGGTTCTTACGGAAATAGCAGTCCTCACACGTCGGCGGCTTTGGCTTGCGCGGCACGGCGGGCATGTTTGCACCGCCAGTGGGTAAGCGCAGGGGCCGTTTCCGCAAATGGCTACATCTTTGAAACGGCTTCGTCACAGCTTCCCTGCGTCTTGCGGGAACGCGGGTAGGCGGCGCTAGTATTTCTGCCGATGGAGAGTCATTCCCGGACGGAGAAGCTCTCCGCTTCTCCCCAACTTTTCAAGAGCGACTTCCTCAACTTCTTCTCTCGCGTCCACCCCGCGATCCCGGCGATCGTCTTCGTCCCGGTGGCGGCGGCGATGGAGTGGATCGGGGTCGATCGCGGCTACGCCGTCTGGCAGCTGGCGCTGCTGACGCTGGCCGGCGGCGCGGTCTGGACGCTGACCGAGTACTGGCTGCACCGGCTCGTCTTCCACTGGGAGCCGGACAACGCCTTCGGCCGCCGCATGCACTTCATCATCCACGGCATCCACCACGACCACCCCAACGACAAGCTGCGGCTGGTGATGCCGCCGGCGGTCTCGATCCCGCTCGCCGCGCTCTTCTTCGCTGCCTTCTGGCTCCTCCTCGGCGAGGCGGCCTTCCCGGTCTTCGCCGGCTTCCTCGCCGGCTACCTCTTCTACGACTACACGCACTACTACGTGCACCACTTCGTCCCCAAGAGCGACTTCGGCAAGCGCCTGCGCGAACACCACATGCGCCACCACTTCCAAGATCACAGCGCCGGCTACGGCGTCTCGTCGCCGATCTGGGATCACGTCTTCCGCACGTATCCCAAGAAGCGCAGCAAGTACCGGCAGTAGCGGGTGGCGAGGGGGCGGGGCACCCCCTCCAGACACCTCTCGCTATGGCTCGAGGTTGAGTGTCTGGAGGAGATTCCCCGCCCCCTCTCAACACGCTCCCCCCAGGACGGCTGATCTTGAGGCAGCTTCTTCAAATAGCTGCTCGGTCCTGAGCGTCCGCCGGAGCGCGCATGCAGGGCGGGGCGGTGGGGGTCCCTGGGTACTCAGCATGGAGCCGCGCCGTGGCGGCCGGGGCGTCAGCCGAAATCGTTTCTCGCGGCGGAGGTGCTCCCAGGGACCCCCACCGCCCCGCCTACCGGCTCGCTCGCAGCGCCAGCTCCAGCTCGAAGCGGGTGTCGGGGTCTTCGAGGTCGTCGCCGAATAACTCCTTGAGGCGGGCTATTCGGTAGCGGGCGGTTTGGGGGTGGATGTGGAGCTCTGAGGCCATCGTTACCGCGTTGCCGTGGTGGCGGACGTAGGCGAAGGCGGTTTCGCGCATGCGCTCGCGGGCCTTGGGGGTGAGGTCGGCGAGGGGTGCGAGGCGGCGGGCGGCGAGGAGAGAGGTGAGGTGTGGGTTGGCGGCGAGGAGGAGGTCGGTGAGGTGGTCCTCGGCGTGGAGCAAGCCTTCGTCGGCCACGGTTCCGGCCGTCGCCGCCAGCAGGAGGGACTTCGCCAGATCCCAGGATCGCGCCGCCTGCGCGGGCTCGGTCGCGGGGCCGATCGCGATCGTCGTCTTCGCCGCCGTCCGTCGAAGTTGGTCGAGCCGGCCGGGTCCCTCCGGATCCGGCAGCAGAACGCAGCCCGTTCCATCGACGACAGTGACTATGGCGTCAGCCGAAAGGCGGCCGGCCACCGCGGCCAGGTCCTGATCGTCAAAGGCGGCCACGGCGAGGACACGGGGTAGACGCCATCCCGCCGACTGAGCGGCGGCGGCGACGTCGGCGGGCTTGGCAGGAGCTTCGCCCAAGAGCAACGCCACCAGCTCTTCTTGACGTCGGCGCCGCAGGTCCTCCGCCGCCGCCTGCGCTTCGGCGTAGCCCTCGACCGAGTCGGCGGAGAGCTCGTCGATGTAGGCGAAGATCGCCTCCGCCAGCAGGGTCAGCGGCTCGGCGCCGAGGTCCGCCCGCCGCCCCGCGGCGGCGATGCGGCGCCAGGCCACCCGGGCGCCGATCCGGTAGGCGGCCTGGAGCGAGTCGAGCGTCCGGCCCACCCGCTGCTCCCCCCGCCCCAGCTGGACGTACACCTCGCGCCCCTGGCCGCGGCCCTGGTCGGGATCGCGGATCAGGCCGACGAACTGGAGCAGCGCCTCGCCGACCCCGGTCCGGATCCCGCGGCCGAAGCGACCCTCGAGCGGCCGCGCGTACTCCGGCACTTCACGGGCGATCGTCGCGAGGATCTCCTCGGTGATCGCCGGCAGCTCCGGCTCGATCAGGTCCGCGACCTCGCTAGGAAGGCCTCGCCAAGGCTCTAGATCCAGGTTTTTTGGCATCTATCTGACAATATTATTCAGATAGACGTTGGATATATGGCAAAAGATCTTCTCCATCTCTGCATATCTTGGTCCTATGCACAAGATGAGCCGCACCGAGAAGATCGTCAACCTGGGGGCCGTCGTCGTTCCCTTCGCCGCGACGCTGGTCGCGATCGTCTTCCTCTGGAACAGCTGGGTGAGCGTCGCCGACCTGCTGATCGCCGCAGCGATGTACCTGCTGACCGCGATCGGGATCACGGTCGGCTTTCACCGTCTCCTCACCCACCGCTCCTTCCAGACCTATAAGCCGCTCGAGTACCTGTTCGCGATCCTCGGCTCGATGGCCGTGCAGGGACCGGTCATCTCCTGGGTCGCTGACCACCGCAAGCACCACGCCCACACCGACGAAGAGGGTGACCCGCACAGCCCGCATGTCGGCCCCGACGGCGGTGTCAAAGGCGTCTTCTCCGGCCTGTGGCACGCCCACACCGGCTGGTTGATGTCGTCCCAAGGGCGCGCGGACTGGAAGAAGTACGCACCTGATCTTTATGAGGATCGCGGTATGAGAATAATCAACCGCCAGTTCCCACTGCTGGTGCTGGCCAGTCTCGCAATCCCCGCCCTGGCCGGTTACCTCGTCGCCGGAACCCTCACCGGGGCCCTCACCGGCCTGCTGTGGGGTGGGTTCGTTCGCATCTTCTTCGTCCACCACGTGACCTGGAGCGTCAACTCCGTCTGTCACTTCCTCGGCAGTCGCCGCTTTAACACGGACGACCATTCCACGAATGTTTTCTGGTTGGCCCTGCCGTCACTGGGCGAGTCTTGGCACCACAACCATCATGCGTTCCCTCGCTCCGCCGTGCACGGATTGAAACGGTGGGAGCCCGATCCCTCGGCGCTGATCATCACCGGATTGGAGAAGCTCGGCCTTGCCCGGAACGTGATTCGGATCTCTCCTGAGCGTCAAGCCGAACGCGCCGCCTAGACGCACATCTGAAATTTCCCTTTGATTTGCCTCGCCCGACTGTCACAGTGTGTGTGACTCTGGCAGACTCTCCCCAGAGTTTTTACTGAACTTTGGATGGAAAGGAACTAGATGCCCCCCACCAACAACGTGCTCGACGAGGCTCGGCAGCTCGTGGAGCGACGCCTCGCTGACCTCGACGAGGAGCGCAAGCGCCTCGAGCGCGCCCTGGCCGAGCTCGGCGGCAAAGCCACCCGTCGCGGCCCCGGCCGCCCGCCAGGCCGTGGGCCAGGCCGTCCGCGCGGCAGCTCCACGAAAACCACCGCTGGTGCCCCGCGTCGTCGCCGTAAACGCCGTGGCGGCACCCGCGCCGACCAGGCCGTGAAACTGATCGAGAGTCAGCCTGGGATCAGCGCCTCGGATGTGGCCAAGACGATGAAAATCAAGCCGAACTACCTGTACCGGGTCCTCGGCGACCTCGAGAAAGAGGGTCGCGTGAAAAAGGACGGGCGCCAGTACTACCCGGCCGGCGGCTGATCGGTACCGACTGTTACTTCAAAAGAGGCCGGCATTCGCCGGCCTCTTTTTTTGCCGATTGAGGCGAACCTTTAAATAAGCCCGAGCTGACTGACCGCGTCGCGCTCCTCCTGCAGCTCCATCACGCTGCGGTCGATGCGCTCGCGCGAGAAACTGGGCACGTCGAGGCTCTGGACGATGCTCCACTCGCCGCCGCTGCAGGTACACGGCATGCCGCAGACGATCCCCTCGCCGATCCCGTAGGAACCGTCGGCGGGGACGCCCATCGAAACCCAATCGCCGTCCGGCGTTCCCAGCACCCAGTCATGGATGTGATCGATCGCGGCGTTGGCCGCGGAGGCGGCGCTGGAGGCGCCGCGGGCGTCGATGATCTCGGCGCCGCGCTTCGCCACCCGTGGGATGAACTCGTCGGCGATCCACGCTTCGTCGTCGACCGCGTCCCAGGCGCTGCCGCCGTCGACCTTGGCGTTGACCAGGTCCGGGTACTGGGTGGCCGAGTGATTGCCCCAGGTGGTCATGTTGGTGACCGCGGAGACGGGCTTGCCGAGCTTGTTGGCGAGCTGTGAGATCCCCCGGTTGTGATCCAGACGCATCATCGCGGTGAACCGCTCGCGCGGTACGTCGGGCGCGTTCGACATCGCGATCAGGCAGTTGGTGTTGGCCGGGTTGCCGACCACCAGCACCTTGATGTCATCGGCCGCGCCGGCGTTGATCGCTTCGCCCTGCGGCTTGAAGATGCCGCCGTTGGCCTCGAGCAGATCCGAACGTTCCATGCCCGGGCCGCGCGGCCGCGCGCCGACCAGGAGGCCGATGTTGCAACCGTCGAAGGCCTGCTTGGGATCGTCGGTGATGTCGATCCGGCTCAACAGGGGGAAGGCGCAGTCGTCGAGCTCCATCGCGGTTCCCTCGGCAGCTTCGATCGCCTGCGGAATCTCCAGCAGGCTCAACTCGACCGGCGTGTCGGGGCCGAGCATCTGCCCACTGGCGATGCGGAACAGGAGCGCATAGCCGATCTGGCCGGCGGCGCCCGTGACGGTGACCTTGACAGGGGGGGTGCTCACTAAATCCTCTCCTCGGAGTCGGGGGTTTGGAAGTTGAAGACCGTTCAGGCCATCGCGCGCTGGAGGTTCTCGTCGATCGAGGCGAGGAACTCCTGCGTGGTCTGGTACTCCTGGCCGCCACCTACCAGCAGCGCCAGGTCTTTCGTCATCTTCCCGCTTTCGACGGTCTCGATGCAGACGCGCTCGAGCGCCTCCGCGAACTGCGAGACCTCTGGGGTTTCATCCATCCGGCCGCGGGCCGCGAGCCCACGGGTCCAGGCGAAGATCGATGCGATCGGGTTGGTCGAGGTGGGTTTGCCCTCTTGGTGCTGGCGGTAATGGCGGGTGACGGTGCCGTGGGCGGCCTCGGCCTCGACCGTCTTCCCGTCGGCGCTCATCAGCACGCTGGTCATCAGGCCGAGCGAGCCGAAGCCCTGGGCGACGGTGTCCGACTGGACGTCGCCGTCGTAGTTTTTGCAGGCCCACACGTAGCCGCCCTCCCACTTCAAAGCGGCGGCGACCATGTCGTCGATCAGCCGGTGTTCATAGGTGAGGCCGGCGGCCTCGAAGTCAGTTTTGAACTCGGCCTCGTAGACCTCGGCAAAGAGGTCCTTGAAGCGCCCGTCGTAGCGCTTGAGGATCGTGTTCTTGGTCGACATGTAGACGGGGAAGCCGCGGTCGAGGCCATACCGCATCGAGGCGCGGGCGAACTCCCGGATCGACTCGTCGAGGTTGTACATCGCCATCGCGATGCCGCCGCCGGGAAAGTCGTAGACGTCGAGCTCGACCGGCTCGGAGCCGTCCTTGGGCGTGTAGGTGAGGGTCAGCGTGCCCTCGCCCGGCACCACCAGGTCGGAGGCGCGGTACTGGTCGCCGAAGGCGTGGCGGCCGATCACGATCGGCTTCGTCCAGCCCGGCACCAGCCGCGGGATGTTGGAGATGACGATCGGCTCGCGGAAGATGACGCCGCCGAGGATGTTGCGGATCGTCCCGTTCGGCGAGCGGTACATCTCCTTGAGGCCGAACTCCTCGACCCGCGCCTCGTCCGGGGTGATCGTCGCGCACTTGACGCCGACCCCGTGGCGCTTGATCGCTTCGGCGGCTTCGACCGTGATCCGGTCCTCGCTCGCGTCGCGGCTCTCGATCCCGAGGTCGTAGTACTCGAGCTCGACGTCGAGGTAGGGCAGGATCAGCTGCTCTTTGATGAACGACCAGATGATCCGGGTCATCTCGTCGCCGTCGAGCTCCACAACTGGGTTCTGGACCTTGATCTTGCCCACCGGGCGGCGATGCTATCTGGCCCGCGTCCTGGCTGACCGGCCAGGGCATGGCACAATCAGCACCTGATGGCAACGGTCGAGCGCAAGGCCTTCGGCAACCACGAGGTGGTCAACCAGCCACCGCCGCTGGTCGACTACAACGTCTTCGAGGCCGACACGGTGCTCGGCGAGGCGGTGCGGCGCGAGGGCGCGGAGTGGGACCTGGAGCGGATCACCGCCGTCGGCGAGTACGCCGGCAGCGAGGCCGCCCAGGAGCTGGGCCGGCTCGCCAACGAGAACGGGCCGAAGCTGCGCACCCACGACCGCTACGGCAACCGCGTCGACGTCCCCGAGTTCCACCCCGCCTGGCACGAGCTGATGGCCGTCGGCGTCGCCAACGAGCTGCACAGCTCCCCCTGGAAGGACCCGCGGCCCGGCGCCCACGTCGCCCGCGGCGCCGCCTTCATGTGCATGTCGCAGGCCGAGGCCGGGATCGGCTGCCCGATCTCGATGACCTACTCGGTGATCCCGGCGCTGCGGACCCAGCCGGAGCTGGCGGCCGAGTGGGAGCCGCGCTTCCTCTCCTCCACCTACGACCCGGCCAACGAACCGGCGCCGCAGAAGGCGGGCGCGCTGGCGGGGATGGGGATGACCGAGAAGCAGGGCGGCACCGACGTCCGCGCCAACACCACCGTCGCCCGGCCGGTCAACGGCGGCGGCCCCGGCGCCGAGTACGAGCTGAGCGGCCACAAGTGGTTCATGTCGGCGCCGCAGTGCGACGCCTTCCTCGTCCTCGCCCAGGCCGACGGCGGCATCTCCTGCTTCCTCTTCCCCCGCTGGACTCCCGACGGAGAGCGCAACCGCTTCCGCCTGCAGCGCTTCAAGGACAAGCTCGGCAACCGCTCCAACGCCTCCAGCGAGATCGAGTTCGACGCCGCCTCCGCCTGGCTGGTCGGCGAGGAGGGCGCCGGGGTGCGGACGATCATCGAGATGGTCAACCACACCCGCCTCGACTGCGTCCTCGGCGGCGCCACCGGGATGCGGGCCGGCGTCGCCCAGGCGATCCACCACACCACCCACCGCTCGGTCTTCGGCCGCGAGCTCGTCGAGCAGCCGCTGATGCGCAACGTCCTCGCCGACCTCGCGATCGAGTCGGAGGCGGCGACGATCAGCGCCCTGCGCCTGGCCCGCGCCTACGACGAAGCGATCGCCGGCGACGAGGAGGCGGCGCAGCTGAAGCGGGTCGCCAACGCCGTCCTCAAGTACTGGATCTGCAAGCGCGCCGTTGCTCACGCGGGCGAGGCCCTGGAGTGCCTCGGCGGCAACGGCTATGTCGAGGAGTCGGGAATGCCGCGCCTGTTCCGCGAGAGCCCGCTGAACTCGATCTGGGAGGGCTCGGGCAACGTCCAGTGCCTCGACGTCCTCCGCGCCATGGTCAAGAGCCCGACTTCCCTGGAGGCCTTCTTCGCCGAGGTCGAGGAGGGCGCCGTCGCCGAGCCCCGCCTGCGGGAGTTCACCTCCTCCCTGCGCGACGAGCTGCCGGGCGACCTGGAGACGATCGAAGCCCGCGCCCGCCGCGTGGTCGAGAAGATGGCCCTCGCCCTGCAGGCGTCCCTGCTCGTCCGCTACGGCGACGAAGCCGTCGCCAACGCCTTCTGCGCCTCCCGCCTATCCGGCGACTGGGGGCAGGCCTTCGGCACGCTGCCCGCCGGTACGGATTTCGGCCGCATCATCGAGCGGCACCGCGCACGCTTTTCCAGTTGAGAATCCCTCGGGGGCGATGCCCAGGGCGATGTTGATCCGGGCCCGCGCGTTCTCCCAGGCGATCATGTGGACCAGCTCGAGCGTCCCCTTGACGCCGAAGCGCTCGCGGGCCCGCTCCATCAGCTCCTCGTCGACCGAACCGGGCGTCTGCGTCATCCCGGTGGCGAGGTCGATGACCAGCAACTCGTCCTCGCTGAACAGCCCCGACTCGTGGGCGCTGGAGAGCGCCAAGACCTTCTCGTCGCTGAGCCCCGCCCGCCGCGCGAACTCCGAGCCGATGTCCATGCAGAACTCGCAACCGACCATGGTCGCCGCCCGCAGAACCGCCAGCTCCATCAGCACCTTGGGAACCCTCTTCCCCCGCTCGACGGCGCGGTTGAAGCGTATGTAGTCGAACATCAGGCGCGGGTGCTGGGCGAAGACGCGCGCCGACTCCATGCGGCGCCCGTAAGACATCTTTCCCCCGCGGACGACCAGCTCCGCGAACGCGCCCCTGCGCGGCTCGATCCTCGACATCTCGGCACCTCCATGCCTAAGTGGTTGGACACCAGAAGGTAGCTCGCATCTGGCGGCGGCGATCCAATTGCTGTCCCGCGGATTCGCCCCCCTCTAGCCGGAAGTCGTAGCGTCTCGGAGGGCGCGACCGACCTGCTCGATCGTGATTACGCCGCTGAGGCGACCCTCGGCGTCGACGGCCATCAGGGCGCCGAGGCGGCGCAGGTTCTGGTTGCCGAGCAGGGAGTCGAGGGGGGTGTCGTCGCGGACGAAGAGGCCGATGTCGTGGTCGACCAGCTCGGAGACGTGGGAGGTGGCGCGGGAGACCTCCGGCACCTGGTCGGCGCGGTCGCGGTCGACGAGGCCGAGGAAGCGGTGGGCGGCGTCGACGACCGGGAACCAGGGCCAGCGGTAGCGAAGGAAGTACTCGTCGAGAGCGCGCTCGACGCTGAGGTCGCCGGGAATCGCCACCGGCTCACGGTCCATCACGTCGGCGACGCGGACGTCGCCGATGCGGCTGGTCAGCGCCGTCTGCATGGCGGCGCCGCGGGCGGAGCCGTTGATCACCATCCCGATCAGGGCCAGCCAGACGCCGGCGAAGACGTCGCCGCTGAAGGCGAGGGCGATGCCGAGGCCGATGAAGAGGTAGCCGAAGACGCGGCCGAGGTTGGCGGCGAAGCGGGTCGCCGAGTTGCGGTTGCCGGATTTCCACCAGGCGACCGCCCGGGCCACCCGGCCCCCGTCCATCGGGAAGGCCGGCAGCAGGTTGAAGACGAGGACGAGGAGGTTGATCGTCGCCAACCAGGCGATCAGCGCCATCAGGCCGGAGACGTCGGCCCCCTCTTCCAGCACCGCCGCCTCCCGAAACCCGGTCCAGCCCGCGGCGAGAGCGCCGACAGCGGTGAGGACGACGACGATCACCAGCGTCACCGCCGGCCCCGCCAGCGCCACCTTCAGTTCGGTCCCCGGGGAATCCGCTTCGCGGTCCATCCGCGCCATCCCGCCGAAGATCCAAAGCTGAATGCTGGAGATGCCGATCCCGTTGCGCATCGCCACCACCGCGTGGCCGAACTCGTGCAGGAGGATCGAACCGAAGAAGCCGACGGCACCCAGCAGGGCCAGCAGGAACGGCGTCGTCCCAGATTCCCCCAACAGGTTTTCGAAGAAGTTGGCGAGAAAGAGGATGACTACGAAGAGGACGATGAACCAGGACCAGTCCACGGTGACCTTGATCCCGCGGAAGTGGAAGAGGGTGATCGATCCACCGCCCAGGCCGAACATGGACCAATGGTAAGCGGCTAGCTTTCCCGGAGATGCCCGAGGAAGCGAATTGGCTGCGGGAGCGGCTGGAGGAACTGGAGCGGATCGAGCGTCCGTCCGCCTCCGAGGGCGAGCGGCGGGCTGCCGAGTGGCTGGTCGGTCAGTTCGCCGAGCTGGGCGCGGAGGCGCGGATCGAGGCGGAGACCGCGCACGGCACCTACTGGTGGCCGCTGGGGATCGGCGCCGCGCTGGGCGCGCTCGGGGCGACGCTGGCGCTGAGGGGGCGCCGCCTGCTGGGCGGGATTCTCGCCGCCCTCGGCGCCGCCGGGATCGCCGACGACTTCCCACCGGGCCAGCGCCGCCTGCGCCGGTTCCTCCCCAAGCGCGCGACCTACAACGTCGTCTGCGAGCTCGGCGACCCGGAGGCCGAGCGGACGATCGTGATCAGCGCCCACCACGACGCCCCCCACTCCGGCCTCGTCTTCCACCCGGCGCTGCCCGAGCTCGCCGACCGCCTCGGGCTGGTCGAGCGCAGCGACACCAGCCCGCCGCTGATGGCGCCGGTGTTCGGCGGACCGCTGCTGGCGGCGCTGGGCGCGGCGAGCGGCCGCCGGGCGCTGACCAGGCTCGGCCTCTTCCTCGGCCTCGGCACGATCGCGGCGATGGCCGACATCGGCGCCCGCAAGTCGGTGCCGGCCGCCAACGACAACGGCTCCGCGGTCGTCGCCCTGCTGGCCCTCGCCCAGCGCTTCCTCGCCGACCCGCCCGCCGGGATCCGGGTGATCCTGCTCTCGACCGGCTCGGAGGAGTCCTTCAGCGAGGGGATGAAAGCCTTCGGCGAGCGCCACTTCGAGCAGCTGCCGCGGGAGAGCACCTTCTTCCTCTGCCTGGAGACGCTCGGCGCCACCCACCTGCTGGCGCTGCAGGGCGAGGGCTTCCTGAAGATGCGCGACTACCCGCCGCGCGCCCTCGACTTCGTCGCCGGCGTCGCCGAGGAGCTGGGGATCTGGCTCTACCCCAACCTGCGCACCTACAACGGCACCGACGCCCTCGAGCCCCGCGTCGCCGGCTACGAGACCGTCGCCCTCTGCAGCTGCACCGACCAGAAGCAACCGGGCCGCTACCACTGGCCCAACGACACGGCTGAGAACGTCAACTTCGACACCTTGGAGCGAGCGATCCAGCTGTCCAACGCGGCTGTTCGTCGCCTGGCCCACCGCTGGCTGTAAG
Source organism: Solirubrobacterales bacterium (assembly GCA_035765335.1). Lineage (GTDB taxonomy): Bacteria > Actinomycetota > Thermoleophilia > Solirubrobacterales > 70-9 > VAYN01. The sequence continues at coordinate 3,789 of DASTXV010000012.1, read as the reverse complement.
CGGAGGCGGGGGTGCCCCTCCCCAGACACTCAACATCGAGCCATAGCGAGATGTGTCTGGGGCGGGGCACCCCCGCCTCCCCCACCGCAAAGTGACGAATTCCGACTACGCCCTCGGAATTTGGCGCTATAGCATCCGCGCCCGTGCCATCCCATGACGTTCTCGTAATCGGGGCCGGGCTCGCCGGCCAGCGGGCAGCTCTTGCGGCGGCGGAGGAAGGCGTCTCCGTCGGCATCATCAGCAAGGTCCACCCCGTTCGCTCCCACTCCAACGCCGCCCAGGGCGGGATCAACGCGGCGCTCAACCCCGGCGACTCGTGGGAGTCCCACGCCTTCGACACGATCAAGGGCTCCGACTACCTCGGCGACCAGGACGCGGTCGAAATCATGACCCGCGAGGCGCCGGAGGAAATCCTCCACCTCGAGCACCTCGGCGTCACCTTCCACCGCAACGAGGAAGGCAAGCTCGGCACCCGCGCCTTCGGCGGCGCCTCCGCCGCCCGCACCTACTACGTCGCCGACATCACCGGCCAGGCGATCATGCATGTGCTCTACGAGCAGCTGATGAAGTACTCCGAGCAGATCGCCCGCTACGAGGAGTGGTTCTGCAGCTCCCTGGCGCTGGACGAGAACGGCGAGTGCTGCGGCGTCGTCACCCGCAACGTCGCCGACGGCTCGATGGAGCTGTTCCAGGCGAAGTCGGTGATCCTCTGCACCGGCGGCAACGGCATGGTCTGGAAGCCGTCGACCAACGCTCTTATCTGCACCGGCGACGGGATCGCGATGGCCTACCGGGCCGGGGCGAAGCTGATGGACATGGAGATGATCCAGTACCACCCGACGACGCTGGCGGGCAAGGGCTTCCTGATCACCGAGGGCGCCCGCGGCGAGGGCGCCCACCTGCTCAACGCCAAGGGCGAACGCTTCATGGAGAAGTACGCGCCGAACAAGATGGAGCTGGCCTCGCGCGACGTCGTCTCCCGCGCCGAGCAGACCGAGATCAACGAGGGGCGCGGCTTCCCCGACGGCACCGTCGCCCTCGACATCACCGTCGTCCCGAAGAAGCGCGTGCACGAGGCGCTGCGCGAGATCGTCCTCGTCGGCCGTGACTTCGCCGGCGTCGACATCACCCGCGAACCGATCCACATCAAGCCGGGCAACCACTACACGATGGGCGGCGTCAAGACCGACGTCGACGGCCGCACCGACATCCCCGGTCTCTACAGCGCCGGCGAGACCGCCTGCGTCTCGGTCCACGGCGGCAACCGGCTCGGCGCCAACTCGCTGCTCGACACCTTGATCTTCGGCAAGCGCTCCGGCCGCGACGCCGCCGCCCGCGCCAAGCGGATGGAGGTCTCCCGCCCCTCGAAGAAAGCGCTCGAGGACGAGGAGAACCTCGTCGCCGACATCCTCTCCCGCGAGAAGGGCTCCGGCCGCCGGATCTCCGAGATCAAGCTCGAGCTGGGCCAGACGATGGACGCCAAAGTCGCCGTCTTCCGCGACGAGGCCGGGATCACCGAAGCGCTGGAAACCGTCCGCCGGCTCAAGGAGGAGGCGAAGACCGCCTACATCGACGACCACGGCAGCGTCTTCAACCAGGACTTGATTGCCGCGATCGAGCTGGGGTACATGCTCGACAACGCCGAGTGCACCTGCGTCGCCGCGCTGGAGCGCAAGGAGAGCCGCGGCGCCCAGTACCGCACCGACTTCCCCGAGCGCAACGACGAGGAGTGGCTCAAACACATCGACCTCGAGCAGACCGACGACGGCCCGGAGATCTCTTACTCCGAGGTCACGATCACCCAGTGGGAACCGCAAGAGAGGACGTACTAGATGGCCGCGTACACGATCAAAGTCCGCCGGTTCCAGCCTGAGAGCGGCGAGGGCCCCTACTGGGAGGAGTTCAACGTCGACCTCGATCCCTCGCTCTCGGTCCTCGACGGGCTGCTGCAGGCGAAGGACCGCGACGACGGCTCGCTCGCCGTCCGCTGCTCCTGCCGGGCGGCGATCTGCGGCTCCTGCGGGATGAAGATCAACGGCCAGTCCGGGCTCGGTTGCAAGACCCAGATCGGCGAGGCGCAGGAGCTGGCGGACAAGAAAGCCGATGCCGTCGGCGGGAGCTCCACGGGCAACTCGATCGTGATCGAGCCGATGGGGAACATGCCGGTGATCAAGGACCTGATCACGGACATGGAGTCGACGCACTGGACGAAGATCCGCCGCGTCACCCCGTGGCTGCTCCCCCACGGCGAGCCGCCCGAGCGCGAGTACGTCGTCGATCCGGAATCGATGATCGACATCACCCAGTCGATGGCCTGCATCCAGTGCGGCGCCTGCGTCTCCTCCTGCCTCTCGATGGAAGCCGACCCCGGCTTCATCGGCCCGGCGGCGCTGGCCAAGGCCTACCGCTTCGTCGGCGACCCGCGCGACGCGGAGACCAAAGAGCGCCTGCACGACCTCGCCAACGACCCGCACGGGATCTACGACTGCACCCACTGCTTCAGCTGCATCGACGCCTGCCCGAAGGGCGTGGCGCCGATGGACCAGATCATGCGCCTGCGCCGCAAGGCCGGCGAGGAGGGGATCGAAGACCCCAACAGCGGTCACGACCACGAGATCGCCTTCGTCAAGATCATCGAGAAGAAGGGGACCCTGGACGAGTCGCTGCTGCTGCAGGAGTCCTTCGCCCCCGGCTTCAAGGGCAAGCTGAAACCGAGCAAACGGGCGATCCGGGAAATGCTCGGCTCGATCCCGACGGCGATCCGCGGGATCAAAACCGGCAAGATGCGCTCGCTGCACAAGCTGATCCCCGGCGTCCACCCGAAGCTCCCCGACCAGGACGACGTCAAGGCGATCTACGCCCACGCCGAGGAGCACAGCGAGGAATTCAACCTGTACATCAAGGGCGAGGAGGGCGAGCTCGCCGAGGAGAACGTCGAGAAGGGCATCGAGCGCTCGACCGACCCGGAGACTCCCCAGGAGGTCAAAAATGGCTAGCGAGAACATCAAAGTCGCCTACTGGCCCGGCTGCGTCTCGCGTGGCTTCACCCCGGAGCTGCACGGCTCGATGGCGCTGGTCGCCGAGCGGCTCGGGATCGAGCTGGTCGAACTCGACCGCGCCAACTGCTGCGGCGCCGGCGTCATCGCCGAGCACAACCAGGAGCTCGCCGACACGCTGAACGCCCGCACCTTCGCGCTGGCCCAGCAGACCGGGCTCTCGATGATGAACATCTGCTCCACCTGCCAGGGCGCGCAGTCGGAGTGCCAGCAGCGCCTCGACGCCGACTCCGCCTACCGCGCCCACGTCAACGAGGTGCTCTCCGGCCAGGGCCTCTCCTACGAGAAGGACAAGGACGGGTTCACCAACAAGAACTTCCTCTGGCTGCTGGTCGAGGACTACGGCCTCGACAACCTGCGCGCCAAGGTCCAGCGCCCGCTCAGCGGCCTCCGCGTCGGCCCCTTCTACGGCTGCTACATCGTGCGGCCGAAGGAACGGCTCGGCTATGGCGAGCACCCCGACCGCGACGTCTACCTCGAGCAGGTGATCGAGGCCCTCGGCGGCCAGGTCGTCGAGTACGACGGCGCCCGCAAGTGCTGCGGCTTCCCGGTGATCACGATGGCTCGCGAGACCTCGCTGCGCCAGGCCGGGACCCACGTCGGCGACGCGATCGACGCCGGCGCCGACTGCCTCGTCACCCCCTGCCCGCTCTGCCACCTCAACCTCGACATGCAGCAGCCGGAGGCGGCCAAGGTCGTCAACCGCGACCTCGGCCTCGCCGTCCTCCACCTG
>DASTXV010000011.1:0-5784 GCA_035765335.1 Solirubrobacterales bacterium | reverse complement strand
GGAGCTGCGCAAGCACGGGCTGCGGTTGAAGTTCAACCCGCTGCCGGAGATCGTCGCCGGCCAGCGGCTGGTCGTCGTCGACGACTCGATCGTACGCGGCAACACCACCCGCCAGATCGTCGGCATGCTGCGCGACGCCGGCGCCAGCGAGGTGCACCTGCGGATCTCGGCGCCGCCGATCCGCAACCCCTGCCACTACGGCGTCGACATGTCGACCCGCGAGGAGATGATCGCCCACAACCGCTCGGTCGAGGAGATCGCCGACGAGCTCGAGGCCGACAGCCTCGCCTACCTCTCGATCGCCGGCGTCTACGAGGCGATCGGCGGCGATCCGGGCGAGCACTGCGACGCCTGCTTCACCGGGCTCTACCCCCTGGGCGACCCCGACGAGGCCGACGGCAAATTCGCCCTGGAGACGATTGCCGCGGCACCGGCCAGCAGTTAGGTTCGGTGGATGAGCTGCAAGCGGCTGGTTCTCGCGGCCTGCGCCGCGATGCTGGCGGGCCTCCCGGCATCGCGCTCCTGATCGACCGCGGCTCGCACAAGGAGTTCTTCGGCGTCGGCACCGCCGGTGAGGGCCTTCTCCCGGCGCCGGGGTTGCACTTCCGCATCGCCAGCGTCGCCAAGGGGTTCAACTCCTACCTGGCGGTGAAGCTGGCCAACCGCGGCGCGCTCCCGCTGGAGACGACGCTGGGGCAGTCGATCCCGGGGGTGCTGCCGGCGGCCGAAGCGGTGACCATGCGGCAGCTCTTGCAGCACACCAGCGGTCTCGCCGACTACATCCGGGCGCCCGCCTTCGTCGAACAGCTCCTCGCCGACCCCGCCCGTTACTTCTCCCCCACCCAGCTGACCGCGTTCGTCCGCGACGAGCCGCTCGAGTTCGCGCCGGAATCGAATTACCACTACTCGGACACCGACAACATCGCCGCCGGGCTGATGGAGGAGAAGGCGAGCGGCCTCCCCTACGAACAGTTGCTGGCGAAACGGGTCTTCGGACCGTTGAGGATGCGCGGCAGCAGCCTGCCGCGGACCGTGAAGATGCCGCGGCCCTACCTGCACGGATACGACGTCGAGCCGGGCAAGGAGCCGGAGGACGTCAGCGAACTGATCAACCCGGCCGGCGCCTGGGCCTCCGGCGGGATCGTCTCGACCTCGATCGACCTCGCCCGCTTCGCCCGCGTCTACGTACCCACCGTCCTCGGCGCCGCGCGCAAGCTCGACGGCGCCTTCCGCCCCGGCTCCTCCTCGCCGCCGGGGCCCGGTCAGAACTCCGCCGGCATCGGCATCTTCCGCTACCGCACCGGTTGCGGCACCGTCTACGGCCACACCGGGTCCTTCCCCGGCTACCGCATCCTGATCGCCGCCAGCGCCGACGGCAAACGCTCCGTCGTCTTCGTCGCCAACGCCCAGATCGTCCCCGGCCAGGGCTCGCCGCAGGTGGCCAAGGCGATCACGCGGGCGCAGAAGCAGGCCGTCTGCCGGGCGCTGAACTGATCGTAGGCGGGCGCGGCCGTCAACCGGCCGCGCCTCGCATCACCGGTCTCGGCGATCAGGTCGACACATAAATCGGCGGCGATTCCGTGACTTTGTAGAAGCCGAGGTATCTCGCCTGAGCGGGGCAGAAGAAGCTCCCGCCGATCTTCGTCGCGGTGCCGGCCAGATCGATTGTCGCCGTTTCGGCACCTGTGAGGCGACCAGCGTGGCCCAGCGCATAGGAGCATTCGAGCCCGAATGTGACCACTTTGATTTTGGTCCCTGTGAAGGTGAGTGTGCCGTCATGCGTCCAAGCGGGGACGTCGATGATCGTGATGTCGAGTGTGCCGGGTTCCACGGTGGTTATCGTGGCTTCGCCGCATTTGCTGAAGGTAAGGGATTCGACTTTCGCGCCCAGCGGTTTTGCTGTGGTTTTCTCGGTCGCGACTTTGATTGTCGATTCTTCGCATTCAAGGGTGCCCAAGTCTGTTTCGATGACCAGGAACGTCTCCGAAGCGGCATGAACGACCGTCCCCGCTTCCCAGAGATGCTGGTTCGCGCAGACGGGTACCCCAAGGTTTGTTGTCGGGGAGTTGCAGAGCGCCGTTTCTGTCGCCGCGGCACTGCCGGCGCCGACGGTCGCCATCAACGCCGCGGCCGCCACAGCAGCCAAGGCGAGGGCCTTCAATAGCTTCATCATCGTTTCTCCCTATTCCGGCGTAGAGCCGGTCGTTGTTCATATGGGAGCCGGTGGCTCCCGCCGTGTGGCCTAACAGGCGGGAAGATGTTCAGTCAAGGCGTATTTAGCAACCCCGCCCTGCGGCTAGTCAGCGAATCAGCTCCAGCCCGAGCCAGACGATCACGAGCGAGGTGAGCAGAATTGCTCCATGCAGCGCGTGCAGCTTCGGGTAGCGCAAGTGCAGGAGGACGAGGCCGATCACCAGCGCGACCAGGCCCAGCTTCCACTGCAGGGTGGAGCTGCCCCAGAGATCGTAATGGGAAGCCATCGCCCAGCCGCTGACGAGGAGGACGGCGAGCGCCACCAGCGACCCATAGCCGAAGCGGCGGGCGATCGCCCGCATCCGCTCGCGGTCGGGGTCGCCCCGCAAGATCGGCACGACCGCGATCCCAAAGACGAGCTGGCCGCCGACGAAGAACGCCATCGCCAGCAGGTGCAGGTAGAGGACACCTTGCCAGAGGTCGTGCTCGCCCATTGCGGCCACCATACGCGGTCGCGCGCAGGGGCTGCCTGGGAAGGCGCGGCCGCTGCGGCGGCCGCGCCCCGCTCAGGAGACCTTCGCTACATAGAGACCCAGAGCGGTTCCGGGCTTGTGACTGTGTAGGCGGCGGCCGCGTTGCCGTTCCCTCCGCAGAGGAAGCTCCCGCCGATCCTCGGCCAGACTGTGTTGTCGAAATCGATTGTCGCCATCTGCCCGCCTGTCAGGGTTCCGGCGTGGCCAGGGGCATAGCGGCATTCGATGCCGAGCGCTTTGAAGAACACTTTTATTTCGGTGCCTGTGAATGTGAGTGTCCCGTTGTGGGTCCATTCGGGCAGGTCGATGAGCTCGATGTCGAGTGTGCCGTTTTTCACGGTCGTGATTTCGACTTCTCCCCCTCCGCCTTCGCATTCACCGAAGGTAAACGCGTTCACGGTCGCCCCGAGCGGTATTGCTGTTGCTTGCTCGGTGGTGACGTCGAGTGTCGATTTCCCGCATTCGACGACGGCGACCGGGGTTGCGAGGATGAATTTCGTTCCCGCCTCGAGTTCGGCGTGGACCCTCGTTCCCGCGGGGTAGAGGTGGGGTGCTTCGCACGTCGGCAGCCCACCGATTGTTGTCGGCTGTTTGCAGAGCGCCGTCAATGTGGCCGAGGCAGTGCCGGCGCCGACGGTCGCCATCAACGCCGTCGCCGCCACAGCGGCCAGGACGACGATCTTCAGATGCTTCATCTTCATCTCTCCCTTGGCCCGGCGCGCGGCCGGGCTTTAGATTCCAGTCGATACCGAGATAGCACCTTGCATCGTTATTTGTCAAGCTTTTTTGATCAAAGTGTCGGCGGACCTTCGCAGAACGTGGCCGACGATGGGCGGGCTCTATTGCGCGAAGATGCGCGCGTGAGCTCGTTCCGGATCGTCGTCCTCGCCTCGGGCAGCGGCACCAACCTGCAGGCGATCCTCGATGAGTTGCATGGCGGCGGCTTGGTTGAGGTGGTCGGGGTCGGCTCCGACAAGCCGGGAGCCGGGGCGCTGGAGCGCGGGCGCCTGGCCGGGGTCGAGGTCGCGGTCTTTCCCGCCGCCGAGTACGAAGACCGGGCCGCGCGCGACGAGGCGATGGGCGACTGGATCGAGTCGCGCCGGGCCGACCTCGTCGTCCTCGCCGGCTACATGCAGCTGCTCAGCGCCGGCTTCGTCGCCCGCTTCCGCAACCGCGTGGTCAACATCCACCCCGCCCTGCTCCCCTCCTTCCCCGGCCTCGACGCGATCGGCCAGGCGCTCGCCGCCGGCGTCGACACCACCGGCGTCACCGTCCACTTCGTCGACGAGGGGGTCGACACCGGGCCGGTCATCGCCCAGCGCGCGATCGAGCTCCCCGGCGCCACCGAGGCGGCCGCCGTCCGCGAGGCGCTGCGGCCGCTGGAGCACGACCTGCTGTGCGAGTCCGTCGAGCTGATCGCCCGCGGCGCGGTCGGCATCGATCCCGAGCAGCCGCGACGGGTGGTGATCAGGCGGTGACCAGCCCTCCGCAGGTATCGTCCACGGCCCATGGAGGGTGGCCGATGACGCAGCCCGGGGAGGTCCGGATCCAGCGCGCGGTCCTCTCGGTGTCGGACAAGACGGGCATCGTCGAGTTCGCACGCGGCCTGGCGGAGCTCGACGTCGAGCTGATCTCGACCGGCGGCACCGCGTCGGCCCTGCGCGAGGCCGGTCTCCAGGTCCGCGACATCCAGGCCTTCACCGGCTTCCCGGAGATCATGGGCGGCCGCGTCAAGACGCTCCACCCGAAGCTCTACGCCGGCCTGCTCGCCCTGCGCGACGACCCCGCCCACGCCGCCGCCGCCCGCGAGCACGAGGTCGAGTACGTCGACCTCGTGTGCGTGAACCTGTACCCGTTCGAGGCCTGGGCCGGGCGCCGCGGGGTCACCGACCACGAGGTGCTCGAGCACATCGACATCGGCGGCCCGACGATGATCCGCGCAGCGGCGAAGAACTTCGGCTTCTCGGCCGTCGTCGTCAAGCCGGAGAGCTACGACGCCGTCCTGCAGGAGCTGCGCGAGGGCGAGGCCAAGCTCTCGCTGCCGACGCGCGAGTCGCTGGCCGCCGAGGCGTTCGCCTACACCGCCCGCTACGACACCGCGATCTCGCGCTGGTTCGCCGAGAAGCAGGGCGCCTTCCCCGAGGTGATGATGTCGGCCTACGAGAAGGTCACCGACCTCTCGTACGGCGAGAACCCGCATCAGCGCGCGGCGTACTACTCGCAGGTCGGCGCCCGCATGCACGTCCTCTCGCAGGTGCGTCAGCTCGGCGGCAAGGAGCTGTCGTTCAACAACGTGCTCGACATCAACGCGGGGCGGCTGCTCGTGCAGGAGTTCGAGGTCCCGGCCTGCGCGATCATCAAGCACAACAACCCGTGCGGGGTGGCGGTCGGCAGCTCGGCGCTGGAGGCCTACCGGCGGGCCTTCGCGTGCGACCCGCAGTCGGCCTTCGGCGGCGTCATCTGCTTCAACCGGCCGGTCGACGCCGAGCTCGCCCAGGCGCTCACCGGCCAGTTCGTCGAGGTCGTGCTGGCGCCGGGCTTCAGCGGCGACGCGGTCGACATCCTCGGCACCAAGCCGAACCTGCGCATCCTCGAGGACGGCGAGCGGCGGCGGGTGAACATCTCGGAGTGGGACGTCAAGCGCGTGATGGGCGGCCTGCTGGTGCAGGACCGCGACCTCGACCTCGAGGACCGCTCGGCGATGGAGGTCGTCACCGAGCGCAAGCCGTCCGAGGCCGAGTGGGGCGAGATGCTGTTCGCCTGGAAGGTCTGCAAGCACGTGCGCTCGAACGCGATCGTGCTCGCCAAGGAGCTCGCCTCGGTCGGCATCGGCGCGGGCCAGATGAGCCGCGTCGACTCCGTCAAGCTCGCGATCGACAAGGCCGCCGCCACCGAGACCGACCTCACCGGAGGCGCGCTCGCGAGCGACGCCTTCTTCCCCTTCTCCGACGGCCCCCAGCTCGCCGTCGACGCCGGCGTCACGGCGATCATCCAGCCCGGAGGCTCCAAGCGCGACCACGAGGTCGTCGAGGCCGCCGACGCCGCCGGCATCTCGATG
>DASTXV010000010.1:0-27961 GCA_035765335.1 Solirubrobacterales bacterium | reverse complement strand
CGATCGCCTTCACGGTCAGCAGGTCGGAGCCGTCCTCGAGGATCTCGGTTTCGAAAGGCTCGCCCTCGTCCTGCTTACGGCCGAGCACCTTGCGGGCGCCGGCGATCGTCGCCACCTCCTCGTCAAGCAGGCTCGACTCCTCCAGGAAGCGGACCGTCTCGTGGCCGAACTCGGCCTGCAGCGATGAGCCCCAGCCCTCGTACTCTTTGGCCCGCCGCGTGTAGGCCTGCCAGCGCGACCTGGTCAGCTTGCGGCACGTGCCGCTGACGTCGGTGAGCTCGATCTGCTCCAGCTTGTCGCGCAGCAGCAGCTCCTCGAGTTCGGACTCGCGCTCCAGGTAGGTCTCCTGGTTGCCCTGTTTGACCCGGTAGAGGGGCGGTTTGGCGATGTAGACGTAGCCGGCGTCGATCAGCTCCGGCATCTGGCGGTAGAGGAAGGTCAGCACCAGCGTACGGATGTGGGCGCCGTCGACGTCGGCGTCGGTCGCCATGATGATCTTGTGGTACCTGGCGTCCTCGAGGTTGAACTCGTCGTGGACGCCGGTCCCGATCGCGGTGATCAACGCCTGAATCTCGTTGTTGGCCAGGACCTTGTCGATCCGGCTCTTCTCGACGTTGATGATCTTGCCGCGGAGCGGCAGCACCGCCTGGGTGTTGCGGTCACGCGCCTGCTTAGCCGAGCCGCCCGCGGAATCGCCCTCGACCACGAAGATCTCGGCCAGGCTCGGGTCCTTGACCGTGCAGTCGGCGAGCTTGCCCGGAAGCGTCGAGTTCTCCAGCGCCGACTTGCGCCGGGTCAGGTCGCGGGCTTTGCGGGCGGCGTCGCGGGCACGGGAGGCGTCAACCGCCTTGCTGATCACCCGGCGCGCGTCGCCCGGGTTCTCCTCGAAGTACTCGGCGAGCTTGCGGTTGACCGTCTCCTCGACCAGGCCTTTGATCGGCGGGTTGCCGAGTTTGGTCTTGGTCTGGCCCTCGAACTGCGGGTCGTGCAATTTGACCGAGATCACCGCGGTCAGCCCCTCGCGCACGTCCTCGCCGGCGAGGTTGTCGTCTTTCTCTTTCAGCAGGCCTTTGTTGCGCGCGTAGGCATTGAGGGTCCGGGTCAGCGCCGCGCGGAAGCCGGAGAGGTGCGTGCCGCCCTCATGGGTGTTGATGTTGTTGGCGAAGCTGAAGATCGACTCCTGGTAGGACCCGTTCCACTGCATCGCCAGCTCGACTTCGCCGGCCTCCTCGCTGCCCTCGAAGTAGATGACCTTGCGGTGCAGCTCGTCCTTGTTCTCGTTGAGGTGGCGGACGAAGTCCTCGATCCCGCCCTCGTACTGGAAGGTGACGCTGTTGGTGGCGCCGCGCTCGTCGACCAGCTCGATCTTCAGGCCGCGGGTGAGGAAGGCGGTCTCGCGCAGCCGCTCGGCCAGGGTTTGGAAGTCGAAGTCGATCTCCTCGAAGATCTCGAGGTCGGGCAGGAAGGTGATCTTGGTGCCGTGGGCTTTGGTCTGCTCGCCCTTGGTCAGGTCGGTCTGCGGTTTGCCGCGCTCGTAGTCCTGCGACCAGACGTTGCCGTCGCGGCTGATCTCGAGATGCAACCGCTCGGAGAGCGCGTTGACGACGGAGACGCCGACGCCGTGCAGGCCGCCGGAGACTTTGTAGCCACCGCCGTCCCCGAACTTGCCGCCGGCGTGGAGGACGGTGAGCACGACCTCGGCCGCGGGCCGCCCCTCCTTCTCCATCGTCTCCACCGGAATGCCGCGGCCGTTGTCCTCGACCGTGCAGGAGTTGTCCGGATGAAGGACGACGCGGACGCTGTCGCAGTGACCGGCGAGGGCCTCGTCGACGGAGTTGTCGACGATCTCGTAGACGAGGTGATGCAGGCCGCGCGGGCCCGTCGAGCCGATGTACATGCCGGGGCGTTTGCGAACCGCTTCCAGCCCCTCGAGGACGGTGATGTCCTGCGCGCCATAAGAGCCGCCGCTGGCTTTTTTGTCAGGCAATGAGTCCCTTCCGTTGATGCAGAGACACACAAAGCCCCGACGCCCGGAGACTCACTCCACGGTTGGTCGGGGCAGAAGTGCGAGTTGCCATAAGAATACCAGTTGAGGGCTGCGGACAAGCCGCCCTTCTGTAACTTTTCCCCTGCAAATCGTGAAAAAAGAGTGCCTAAAAGCGCTCAGAGTTGACACGGAAGCGGAGGGCTTGGGGCGCCTGCTCGCCGACTTCCTCTCGCAACCGCCCCAGCAGGGTCTCCTGCATCAGGTCCAACTCCTGCGCCCAGACCGCGTCGGCGCACTCGATCGTCAAGGTTCCATCGCGTTCGGAGACCGGTACCGCCACCGCCGCCAGCCGCTCGCCGACGGCGCCCGACCAGGCCGCCTGGATCGCCGCCAGCGGCGTCTGCGGGGCAACCCGCTGCAGCGCCGCCTTGAAGGCGCTCGCGGCGGGACGAGGGGCGCGACGCCGGCTCACGCCGCGACACCTTCCGTCTGCGGCGGCGGCATCCGCACCACCGACCGCAGGGCCGGGGCCGGCACCGACTCTTCGTCCGCCGCCGTGATCAGGACCTGGCCGCCGTCATCGAGACGGGCGACCAGCCGCTCGCGCCGACCAGGATCGAGCTCGCTCATCACGTCGTCAAGGAGCAGCAGCGGCGTCACCCGGCGGGCGGCGAGCAGCGCCTCGCGCTCGGCGAAGAGGAGGGCGAGCAGGGCAGCCCGCTGCTGCCCCTGCGAGCCGAACTTCCGCAGCGAGCGTCCGCCCGTCGCGAGCTTCAACTCGTCGAGGTGCGGCCCCCAGGAGCTGCGGCCGAGGCGGATGTCCTGCTCGCGCCGCTCTTCCAGGCCGAGGCGGATGTCCTCGGCCGAGCCCGAGGCGCGCGGCGCGTACTCCAAGCTTCCTCCCTCCAGCCCCAGCTCGGCTGACGCCGCGACAAAGGGCGTCGCCAGCTCGGCGACCGCCTCGGCCCGTGCCTCGATCAGCGGCGCCGCGGCGTCGGCCAGGCCCGCGTCCCAGATCCGCAGGTCCTCCGGGGATCCGTAGCCGGCCGCCAGCCGCGAGAGCAGCGCGTTGCGTTGCGCGACCGCCTGCCCGTAGCGCTTGCGCAGCTCCGCCCGCGCCGGCCAGCGCGCGGCGACGAAGCCGTCGAGGTGGGCGCGCCGCTCGGCCGGCGGTCCCTTCACCAGCGTCAGGCGGTCGGGGGCGAAGACCGCGACGGGCGGTCGATTGCGGGCAATGGTCGCGGGGTCCGCGGGGCTGCCGTCGAGCAGGTGGCGCCGGCCTTCGCTGCGGGTGACCGAGGCGAGCAGCCTGTGCTCGATGCCGTCGTCACTGCGGATCGTCGCTTCCGCCCGCGCCAAGGAACCTCCGAAAGGGATCAGGTCGCGGCGGTCGGAGGTGCGGAAGGAGCGCCCGGTGAGGGCGAAGTAGAGGGCCTCGATCAGGTTGGTCTTGCCGGTTCCGTTGGGGCCGATGACGCTGACGATCCCCGGCTCCAGCTCGATCCGGACCCGATCGAGGCTGCGCAGCGGCTTGGCCTCGATCGCGGTGACGAGCACCGGCTCATTCTCCCGGACGCGCGATCAGACGTTGAGCCGGATCGGCATCACCAGGTAGCGGAAGTCTTCCCCCTCCACCGGTTCCAGCAGACCGGGGCGCAGCGGCGAGATCAGGCGGATCAGCACCTCGTCGCCGGAGACGCTTTCGATCCCTTCCCTGAGGAACTCGGGGTTGAACCCGATCTCCAGCGCCTCCCCCTCGAACGCCGCCGGCATCGTCTCGCGCGCGTCTCCCACGTCCGGCGTCTCCGCCGCCACGGTCAGCTGCCCGGACTCGAACGAGAGCCGCAGGGGCGCGTTGCGCTGAGCGAGCTGGCTGACCCGGCGGGTGACGTCGAGGAAGTCCGAGCGCGGCAGCCGCACGTCGTGCTCGTAGGACTCCGGCAGGAGTTGTCGAAAGTTGGGGAACTGGCCGTCGATCAGCCTCGTCGAGAGGAGGATCGAGCCTGCGCGAAACACGGCCTGGTTGGTGAGCAGCGAGATCGTCGTCTCGCCCGCGCCCTCGGAAGCGAGGATGCGGCTCAGCTCCCGCAGCGCCCGCGCCGGGATGTTCGCCTCGAGCTCGCCGCCAAGATCGGCCTCGAGCTCGGTCCGCTTCACCGCCAGCCGGTAGGAATCGGTGGCGACCATCGTCATCTCTTTGCCGGTGGCGGTGACGAAGACACCGGTCAGCACCGGGCGCATGTCGTCCCTCGAGGCGGCGCGGGCGACCAGCTCGATGCTCTCTTCGAGCGCCGAGGCCGGGATTTTCAGTCCGCCCTCGTCCTGCGGCTGCGGCAGCTTCGGAAAGTCCTCGACCGGCAGCACCCGGAGGTGGAAGCTGGAGCCGCCGCTCCTGATCTCCACGTCGCGCTCCGCCTCCCGCGATTCGATTTCGACGTTGGCGTCAGGGAGCGAACGAGACACCTCGGCGAAGAGGCGGCCGGGAAGGAGGATCGAGCCCTCCGCTTCGACGTTGGCGTCGAGCGTGGTCTCGAGCCCGAGGTCGAGGTCGGTCGCGGCCAGGGTGACGCGCCCGTCGGCGGCGTTGAGGAGAACTCCAGAGAGAGCCTGGGTGGCGGCGCGGGTGGAGACAGCCCGGGAGACGATTGAAAGCTTGGAGACGAGATCTTCTCGTTTGGTCGTGAGCTTCAAGTTGATGACTGCCTTCTTAGATTGGTTTTAGGACTTGTGGAAAGAGTTCGGACGAGCGGCGATTCGGCGTGGGGCTGCGGTTTGCGGGGTGTGGAAGATGCTGTGGGAAGCTGGGGATTCTTACAGCGCGAGCGGTTGTCAGCGCTCCTCGCCCACAGGGTTGTGGATAGCTCCGCGCAACTCGCGGACCTTCTCGGCGAGGTCGGAGTCCTCGTCCAGGCTCGCTTCCACCCGGCGCAGTGAGTTGAGGACGGTGGTGTGGTCGCGGCCGCCGTAGAGGCGGCCGATCTGCGGCAGCGAGAGGTCGGTGAGATCGCGGGTGAGGAAGATCGCCACTTGGCGGGCGCGGAGAGGAGTGGCGGCGCGGCTGCTGCCGACGAGCTCGGCGCGGGAGATGCCGAAGCGCTCAGCCACCAACTGCTGGATCTCCTCGACCGAGGCGGCCTGGGTTGGTCGGCTTTTCGGGATCACTTCCGCGATCAGGTCGGAGCTGAGAGGGCGGGCCATCAGGGAGGCGTGGGCGAGGACGCGGGTCAGAGCCCCGTGGAGTTGACGTACGTTGACGTCGATCCGGTTGGCGAGCTCAGAGAGGGCGCCGGCGTCGGCGATCTCGACCCCGGCCTCCTCGACCAAGCGCCGCAGGACCGTCAGCCGCGTCGCCAGGTTCGGCGGCTCGACCGCGACCGTCAGGCCCCACTCGAAGCGGTCCCGCAGCCGCGAGGCGAGGGTTGAGAGCTCGCTGGGGATGCGATCGGCGGAGAGGACCAGCTGGCTGCCCGACTCGTAGAGGGCGTTGAAGGTGTGGAAGAACTCCTCCTCGGTCGCGGGCTTGCCCTGGAGGAACTGGACGTCGTCGATTAGAAGGACGTCGATGTCCCGGTAGCGGGCCTTGAAGGCCTCGCTTCCCGACGACTTCAGGGCGGTGACGAACTCGTTGGTGAACGACTCGGCGGTCGTGTAGCGAACACTGAGACCGGGGGCGTTGTCGCGCAGGTAGTTGGCGATCGCGGCCAGCAGGTGGGTCTTACCCAGCCCCGGTGGGCCGTGCAGGAAGAGCGGGTTGTAGGCCTCCGACGGGGCCTCTGCCACTGCCAGCGCGGCGCCGTGGGCGAGCCGGTTGCCCGGGCCGATCACGAACCGCTCGAAGGTGTAGTTCGGATTCAGCTCGGGATCTTCGGCGACGGAGCTCTCGAGGGAAGGCGCCTCCGAGAAGCTCACGTGCTCCAGCTCGGTCCCGGCTTCGGACAGCGCTTCTTCGATCAGCGACGAGTAGCGCCGCTCGGTCCAGGCCCGGATCCCCTCGGGGGCGGTCAGGAAGAGCGTGGTCCCCTCGGCGCCCACGACTTCCAGAGGCTCGAGCCAAAGGCGGTAGGTCGACTCCGGGACCGAGTCCTTCAGTCGTCCTCGGGTCGCCTGCCAAAGGGCGTCGAGCAGGTTTGGGGAAGCATCATCAGGCACCGGCCGGCGACCATAGCGCCGTGCCTGAGCAGCCAATTCCGGCGCCTCGCAAATCCCGCAGAAAAGATTTCTCCGGTCTCCCTATACTTCCGCCGGCATGAAGCGCACCTATCAGCCAAAGAAGCGGAAGCGGGCGAAGACCCACGGCTTCCGTGCCCGCATGAGCACGCGCGGCGGCCGCGCTGTCCTCAAGCGCCGCCGGCGCAAAGGCCGCAAGCGCCTCACTCCTTAGTCGTGGCGTCGAAGCGACGGCGCCTTTCGCGAAGCGGCGAGTTCGACCGCGTCTATCGCGACGGCTCCTCGCACGCGACCCGCTACCTGGTCCTCTACACCTTCCCGCGCAGGGACGAGGAGCGCGAGGAGGTGCGGCTCGGCGTCTCCGTCAACCGCAAGGTGGGCGGGGCTGTGGAGCGGAACAGGGTGAAGCGAGTTCTCCGCGAGGCGTTCTGGGACCTCGCCGACCGGCTGCCTCCCCGCCATGACTTCGTGATCGTCGCCCGCGGAGAGATCAGAGATCTGATCGAGAACGAGGGGATGAGCGGCGTTCGAGCCAACCTGGAAGAGGCTCTCGCCGGGAGCCGTTCCACGTGAAACGCTTCTTCCTCGCTCCGATCCGGGGCTACCAACGCTGGATTTCACCCGCTTTCCCCCGTCGCTGCCGCTACGAGCCAACCTGCTCCAAGTACACCGTGGAAGCGGTTGAACGCTACGGCGTGATCCGCGGCTTCCTGCTCGGCTCCTGGAGGATTCTGCGCTGCAACCCCTTCAGTCACGGCGGCTTCGACCCCATCCCCGATAGATTCACGCTCCGCACCGGCCCGGTCCACCCAGCCGAGCACCGCAAAGCCCACCCATGACGCCGCTCACCGCCAACATCCTGCAGCCCCTGATCGACATCGCCAACGCGGTGCTGCAGTTCTTCCACGACGACGTCGGCCTCTCCTGGGGGATGTCGATCATCGCCCTGACGATCTGCACGCGGGCGGTGCTGCTGCCGCTCACCTACAAACAGCTGAAAGGGATGCGGGCGCTGCAGGCGCTGCAGCCGCAGCTGAAAGAGATCCAGGAGAAGTACAAGAACGACAAACAGCGCATGCAGCAGGAAATGATGCGCTTCTACAAAGAGAACAAAGTCAATCCCTTTGCCTCTTGCATTCCCCTGCTGGCGCAGCTGCCGGTCTTCATCACGCTCTTCTTCCTGCTGCGGGACGAGCTTCCCGACGACATCGGCGGCGGCGAAGCCTCCTTCTGGTTCATCAACGACCTCACCGCCAAGGCGACCGGCGGCGAACTGATCGCGCTCCTGGTCCTCTACGTGGGGACCCAGCTGATCTCCGGCATGGTGATGTCGATCACGGCTGACAAAAGCCAGCGGATGCTGCTGTTCGCGCTACCGCTGATCTTCGTCCCCTTCATC
Source organism: Solirubrobacterales bacterium (assembly GCA_035765335.1). Lineage (GTDB taxonomy): Bacteria > Actinomycetota > Thermoleophilia > Solirubrobacterales > 70-9 > VAYN01. The sequence goes on along the minus strand of DASTXV010000010.1, from coordinate 20,408 downwards.
ATCAGCTTCCCGGCCGGCCTGATCCTCTACTGGATCACCACCAACGTCTGGACGATCGGGCAGCAGCTGGTGATCCAGAAAGTCGTGCCGCCCCCGGTCACGGCCACTGCCGACGGAGCGGCTGCGGTCCAGGCCGCGAAACCGCCTCCTCCTCCGCCGCGGAAGAAAAAGAAGCGGCGCTAAGGCCTGTGGGGAGGGGGTTAGGCACTCCCTTCTCTCAACTTGCTCGGGTGGATCGCCGTCGGCAGTCCTAGTTTGCCGGTGGCCGAGAAGTACAAGCCGTTCAGGGAGTGCCTAACCCCCTCTCTCGGGGCGCTTGCTGGATTAGCTGGGGTCAGCCTTTGGGGCGCTTCTTGGCTATGCCGGGCTTGCGGGGGAGGTTGGGGGGCGTGGGGCCGGTCTTGCGGATGACGTGGAGGTGGCGGTGCTCGCTGCCGGCGCGGTTGCCGACGTCGAGGATCGACTCGGGGGCCATCGCCAGATCCTCGGCGGCGCTCTCGAGCTGTCGCTCTTCCTCGGGATCGCGTCTCCCCTTCCAGGCGACGAGGACGCCATTTGGCTTCAGAAGCGGGGAAGCGAGCTCGGCGAGGGTCGAGAGCCGGCCCACGGCGCGCGCCGTGACGGCTTCGTAGGCCTCGCGGCCGTCTCCACGCGCCCAGTCCTCGGAGCGGTCGTTGAGCACGGCCGCGTTGGCGATTCCCGCCGCCTCGGTCGCGTGTCGCATGAACTCGCACTTGCGCCCTACCGACTCGATCAGGTCGACCTGGGCCTGCGGCAGGGCGACCGCGAGGACGAGCCCCGGGAAGCCCGCTCCGGCCCCGACGTCGGCGATCCGCCGCGCCTGGCGCAGATCGTCCACCTCGAGCCCGGTGAGGCTGTCGACGACGTGCACCTGCCAGGCGCGCTGGTCGACCACAGAGCTGACCGAGGCCCGCTCTTCGGCGAGCAGCTTGAGGACGGTCTCCAGCTTCTCCCGCCCGCCGGCATCCAGCCGCTCGGCTGGATCAGGACTCACTCGGCAACGAGCGGGGCGACGATCACGCAGCGGTTCGGCTCGTCGCCCTCACTGTAGGTCTCGATGCCAGGGCGCTCTTTCAGCCGTTCGTGGACGACACGCCGTTCCTGCGCGCTCATCGGATCCATCTCGACGACGCTGTTGTTGGTCAGCGCCTGCTCGGCGGCCCGGTCGGCGCGGCCCTCGAGCGTCTCGCGGCGGCGGGCCCGGTAGCCGGCGGCGTCGACGATCACCCGCTTGCGCTCGCGCAGGCCGCGGAAGGCAGCCTGGTAGCAGAGCAGCTGCAGGGCGTCGATCGTCTGCCCGCGCTTGCCGATCAGGAGGCCGTAGTCGCCCTCCCCCTCAACGGTGAGCAGGATCCGCTCGTCGTCCTCCTCGACGACGACCTCGCCGTCGAGGTCGAGCTCGTCCAGCACGCCCTCGACGAGCTCTTGCGCTCGCTCGGCGGGATCGGCAGGCCAGTCGTAGCTCTCGGACACGGCCAGCAGGCTATCCGACCGCCTGAAAATGCGCGGAGGAACGCGCCGCAGGCGCACTCTCTAGGCTGAGCCCTGATGGGGAAGGTCTACGCAGTGGCGAACCAAAAGGGCGGCGTCGGCAAGACGACGACCGCCGTCAACCTGGCTTCCTGCGCCGCCGCAGAGGGCAATCAGACCCTCCTCGTCGACCTCGATCCCCAGTGCAACGCGACCGTGGCGCTGGGGGGAGGCAGGGACATGCACCCCTCCTCCTACGATTGTCTGACCGGCGACACCTCGGTGGCGGAGGCAGCACGTCCCGCCGGTCCCGACAACCTCTGGCTGGTTCCCGCCAGCCGCGACCTCGCCGGCGCCGCCGTCGAGCTGCCGCGGATCGAGGGCTCGGAGACGCGCCTGCGGGAACGCCTCGGCCCGCTGCGCGAGCGCTTCGCGGTCACCCTGCTCGATTGCCCACCTTCTCTGGGCCCGGTCAGCGTCAACGCGCTGACGGCGGCCGACCGGGTGATCGTGCCGGTGCAGGCGGAGTACCTGGCGCTGGAGGGCCTGGTCCAGTTCCTGGAAACCCTGGGCCTGATCAGGCGTGAGTTGAACCCTCAACTAGAGGTTTCGGGTCTGCTGATCACCATGCACGATGAGCGCACCCGCCTCGCCCAGGACGTCGAGGCCGAGCTGCGCGACCACTTCGACGGGATGGTCTTCGAGACCGTGATCCCCCGCAGCGTTCGAGTCGCCGAGTCGCCGAGTTATGGTCTGCCCGTGACCGAGCACGCGCCGAGCTCCCATGGTGCCGTCGCCTACCGCGCCCTGGCGAAGGAGCTGGCAAGCCGTGGCTAGCGGCCGCCGCGGGATCGGCCGCGGCCTCTCGGCGATCCTGCCCGAAGCCGAGGCCTCGGCGGCCGGCGAGCTGCGCGAGCTGCCTGTCGAGCTGATCAAGCCGAACCCCTCGCAGCCGCGGACCAAGTTCGACCAGGAGGCGCTCGACGCCCTCGCCGCCTCGATCGAGGCGAGCGGCGTGGTCCAGCCGCTGCTCGTCCGCCCCCTCCCCGACGGCAGCTACGAGCTGGTCGCCGGCGAGCGCCGCTGGCGGGCCGCGCAACAGGCCGGCCTGGAGAAGGTGCCCGCCGTCGTCCGCGACCAGGCAGAAGCGGAGCGGCTGCAGGCGGCGCTGATCGAGAACATGGTGCGCGAGGATCTCAACCCGGTCGAGGAGGCGAAGGCCTGCGACGCCCTGGTGCGCGAGCTGGGCCTGACCAAAGAGGAGCTGGCGCGGCGGGTTGGCCGCAGCCGCCCCGCCGTCTCCAACCTGATCCGCCTACTCGAGCTCCCCGACGAGGCGCTGGAGCTGCTCGAGGCCGGCGACCTCAGCGAGGGCCACGGCAAGGCCCTGCTCGGGGCTACGGGCAACGACACGCGCCGGCGCCTCGCCCGCGACGCCGCCCGCGGCGGCTGGTCGGTGCGCGAGACCGAGCAGAGGGTTCGGCTGGCCAGCCAGCCGAAAGCCAGGCCGAGACGAGCTCCCGTCGATCCAGATGCCCAGGCCGCCCTTCGCGACGCCGCCGACGCGCTCGAGGAGGCGCTCGGCCACGAAGTCAGCGCCCGCGCCAAAGGCGACGGGATCGTCGCCGAGCTCCACTTCGACGACGTCCGCGAGGCCCACGCCCTGGCCCGCCGCCTGCGCAAGCTTGCGAACTGAGTCTGGGCTACGCCGGTTGGCGCTGGACCACTTCGGCCGCGAAATCCACCAGCGCCGCTCCTTGGCGCAGAGCCGACTGCAGGTCTTGGCCGCCGACGTCGAAGAAACCGTACTGCGCTTCGTCCTTGAGGCTCAGCAACCGGCGCAAGGCTTTCGCGGCTTGAGCGCCCCCCGGCGCGACCTGCTCCAGGAGCTCGATTGCCTGCCGGTGATCCTGACCACGTGAGCGACGGCCGAGCGCCGCGCAGCAGGCTGCGTCTGAGGCGGCGATCCCCGCGAGCACCGCGAGGGCAGCAGCGGCGCTTGCGTATTCGACATCCCCTGCCTCGCCAGCGGTCATCTCCGCGACTTCGAGGAACTTACGCGCGTGCTGAAGACGCGCGCGTGCCTGAGTCTTGGAGCAGGACTGGGTGCGAACTGCGCTGCGGCCGCGGGTCACGCTTCCCCCAGCAGGGTCGTCGCCTCGACTCCGGCGAGCGTGATCGCATCGGCCCGCAACTCGTCGAGAATCGGTGGCCGCTCTTTGCGCAGGCGCGAGATCGCCTCCTTGCCCACCTCGGCGATTCCAGCCCGGTTCCCGGTCCATCGCTGCACCTGGCGGGCCAGCAGGTCGAGCTGTTCCCGCCAGCGAGTGTCTTCGCTCTCCACTTTCATGGGCCGCACGATGAAGAGGTCGATGTCGCTGCTTGCGTCTCCTTCGCCGCGAGCCGCGGAACCGAAGAGCGACACGTGCACCGGCGCAATATCCCAGGAGCCGATCGTGCTGCGAAGGCGCTCGAGGAGCTCACTTCGCAAGTTCGCAAGAAGTTCGACGGCGGGGGCGGCAAGGTGCTCGCGGTTGAGCGTGAAGAGAAATGCCCGCCCGGCTTCCTCCCGGTCGACGACCCCCTGCTCCGCAAGCCGGTTCAGCACATCGAGGACACCGCTATGAGAGCGCCGGCCCAGGAGGCGGGCGACCTCGCGACCGGTCATAGGCCGGGTGGTCCCGGCGAGCACGCTCAGCACGCCGGTGTCGAGAGTGGGACAGATCACGGTGTAGGGCCGACCTATATCCATTCTTTGTTCACTATATCAGCCATATGGAGGATAAATCAGCCATATGTATGATATGCCCTCCAAACGGCAAAATACAGAAAGCCCGGTCGCTGCCACGCATATGAAGTCGCGTCGCTACGATGTCGCTCCGGCTTGCAGTTGCCAAACGCGGGCGATTAGCTCAGTTGGTTAGAGCGCGTCTCTGATAAGGACGAGGTCCCTGGTTCGAATCCAGGATCGCCCACTCGCCTCCCTTTGCGGCAGCCCTGTTCTCCGCTCCTCCGGGACGGGTAGAAGCCCGACCTATACTTCGCTTCGAAATCACGGTCGGGAGCTTCCTTTGCAGCAGATGCAGATCTATGGCGTCAGCTTCGACATGGTCGGCAAGCAGCCGATCGTGTTGCTGAAGACCGTGGACGGAAACCGCTTCCTGCCGATCTGGATCGGCCACCCGGAGGCGGCGGCGATCCTGATGAAGCTGCAGGGGGCCTCGACGCCGCGCCCGATGACCCACGACCTGCTCTCCGACCTGCTCGAGAACCTCGATGCGAAGTGCGAGCGGGTCTCCGTCACCGAACTTCGCGACAACACCTTCTACGCCTCGATCACGGTCTCGATCAACGGCTCCGAGGTCGAGATCGACTCGCGCCCCTCCGACGCGCTGGCGCTGGCGGTCCGCGTGGCAGCGCCGATCTTCGCGGCCGAGGAGGTGATCGAGGAGTCGGCGATCGAGTTCGAGCACGAGGTCGAGGACACCGAGGAGGTCGTCGACAAATTCAAAGAGTTCCTCGACGAGGTGACCCCGGATGACTTCGCCCAGGGAGACTCTTAGGCCGCTGCGGGCTTGAGCGCCAGGTCGAGGATTCGCTCGACCAATTGCTCGAAGGTGAGCCCCGCGGCCTCGGCGGCCTGGGGGAGGAGGCTGGTGTCGGTGAGGCCGGGGATCGCATTCGCCTCCAGCAGCCAGGGACCATCCGCGCCGAGGATCAGGTCGATGCGGGCGAAGCCGGTGCAGCCCAGCGCGCGGTAGGTGGCGAGGGCGGCCTCGGTGACGGCGCGCTCCTCCTCGGCGGTCAGCTCGGCGGGGCAGGCGAAGCGGGTGCGGCCGATCTCGTAGCGCGCCTCGAAGTCGTAGCGATCGCCCTCGAGCAGGATCGCCTCGACCACCGGCAGCGGCTCGTCGCCGAGGACGCTGACCGCGAGCTCGCGCCCGTCGACGAAGCGCTCGAGCACGATGCGGTCGTCGTAGCTGAAGGCCGAGACCAGCGCCTGCGGGACCTCGCCGGGCGCGGCGGCGAACTTGACCCCGAGCGAGGAGCCGCCGCGGCTGGGCTTGACGACGAGCGGGAAGCCGAGCGTCTCCTCCAGCCGCCCGAGCGCGTCGGCGGCGCCGAACTCGCGGAAGGCGGTCTGGTTGAAGGCGAACCACTCGGGGGTGGGGAGGCCGGCGTCCTCGATCGCGTCCTTCGCCTGCGCCTTGTCCATGCAGCGGGCGCAGGCCGCGGCGCCGGGGCCGGTGAAGGGGATGCCGAGGATCTCCAGCAGCTCCTGCACGGTGCCGTCCTCGCCGCCGACCCCGTGCATGGCGACGAAGGCGACATCCGGCCGCTCGGCGACCAGGCGCTTGACCAGGTCCGGGCCGACGTCGATCGGCAGCACCTCGTGGCCGAGCCGCTCGAGCGCGTCCTCGACCCGGGCCCCGGAGCGCAGCGAGACCCCGCGCTCCAGCGAGCGGCCGCCTTTGAGGACCGCGACCTTCATCACGCCTCGCCTGCCTTGCGGAAGGGGACGACGTTCGGCGCCGCCTCTTCCTCGGGCTTGGCCACCGGCTGCTCGCCGGTCAGCGTTCCGTAGAGCTCGACCTGCTCGGCGATCACCTTGCCGATCCGGCGCACCCCCTCGCGGATCTCGTCCTCACCGACGCCGGAGAAGTTGAGCCGCATCGAGTGGCTGCCGCGGCCGTCGACGTAGGCGGCCTGGCCGGGGACGAAGGCGACGTCGGCGCGCAGCGCCTTCGCCAGCAGGTCGCTGGTGTCGATGTAGTCGGGCAGCGTCGCCCAGATGAAGAGACCGCCTTCGGGCTCGGTCCAGGTCGCCTCGGCCGGGAAGTAGGCGCGCAGCGCCTCGACCATCGTGTCGCGGCGGTCGCGGTAGATCCCGACCAGGTCGTCGACGTAGTGCTGCCAGCGCCGTTCGGCGAAGTACTCGCGGACGAAGTACTGGGTCAGGGTCGAGGTGCAGAGGTCGGCCGCCTGCTTGCCGAGGACGATCTTCTCCATCACCGGCGGCGGCGCCACCGCCCAGCCGAGCCGGATCCCCGGCGAGAGGATCTTCGAGAAGGTGCCGAGGTAGATGACGAAGTCGCCGCCGTCGAGCTGGTAGAGCGGCGGCATCGGCTCGCCGCCGTAGCGCAGCAGCCCGTAGGGGTTGTCCTCGACCACGAGCAGCTCGTTCGACCGCGCCAGCTCGACCAGGCGGTGGCGGCGCTCGAGCGACATCGTCACCCCGGCCGGGTTCTGGAAGCTCGGCACCGAGTAGATGAACTTCGGCCGCCGCCCTTCGGCGCGCAGCTCGTCGAGCAGTGCCTCCAGCGTCTCGACCTGCATCCCGTTCTCGTCGCATTCCACCTGGACCACGTCGGCCTGGTAGCTGCAGAGGGTGGGGATCGCGCCGGGATAGGTCGGCGCCTCGCAGATGACGACGTCGCCGGGGTCGAGCAGGGTCTTGCAGACGAGGTCGATCGCCTGCTGGCCGCCGGTGGTGACGATGATGTCGTCGGGGTCGGGCAGCATCCCCTCGGCGCCCATCACCTCGAGGATGCAGTCCTTGGTCTCCTCGAAGCCCTCGGTCGGCCCGTACTGCAGCGCCTTCGCCGCCGACTCCTGGGCGATCCGGGTCATCTGCGCGGCGAAGCTCTGCGGCGGGAAGGTGGAGGTGTCGGGGAGGCCGCCGGCGAGCGAGATCACTTCCGGCCGCGCCGTGATCGCCATCAGGTCGCGCATCGCCGAGGAGCGCATCACCCCGGTCCGCTCCGCGAACAGCCCGGCGTAGCGCTCGAGGTCGCGGGTACCGGCGTGGGAGCGCCTTCTGTGGGTCGGCTCGGGCACTTCGCTCATCCTCGAAGTGTGGCGGATCGACGTGCCGTCCCCGGCGCCGCTAGGTTTTCGCATGTGGAGATTCTCACCGACCTAGGGATCGGCGTCGCGATCGGCATGCTCGCCGGCACCGCCGGCACCCACGGCTCCGCCCGCGGGCGGATGACCGTCCTCGCCGCCGTGATCGGCCTGATCGCCGGCTTCCTGCTCGACGGAGTCGCCGGAGCGGCGGTGGCCGCGGTGGGCGCCGCGCTCGGCTGCATCGTGATCAGCGACCTCGTCTACGGCGCCAGCCGCCGCGAGGGCAGCGGCGGCGGGGCCCTCGCCTTCATCGTCGCCCTGGTGGCGCTGGTCGTGGTCGCGATCGCGTTCTTCGTAGAACCGGTGGTCGTCGTCTTCGTCCTGGCGCTGATCTGGCTCGGCGTCTCCCGCCACCGCCGCGCCCAGCGCAAACACGCCGGGCTCCGCGTCCTCCGGTAGTAGCGCCCTCGGGCCGCGCCGAACTGCGCGGCTTCGCCGCCGGGCATGATTGGGACGATGCCGCCGCCGAAGAAGCTCGTCCTCACTTACGTCGACTCGCTGCGGACCGACATGCTCGAACGCGCGATCGAGGAGGGGCGGGCGCCGACCTTCGGCACCCTGCTCGAGCGCGGCGTCCTCGTCCCCGACTGCGTCTCCAGCTTCCCCTCGGTGACCCCGGTCGCCAGCGCCGAGATGGTCACCGGCGTCGGCGCCGACCGCCACTGGATCAGCGGCATGAACTGGTACCACCGGCTCGAGCGGCGCTACGTCGAGTACGGCTCCTCGCTGGAGGCGACCCGCGCCTTCGGCGTCTTCCGCGCCCTCTACGACCTCGTCTACAACATGAACCTGGCCCACCTCAGCCCCGAGGTGGAGACGGTCTTCGAGAGCCTCGAAGACGCCGGCGAGCGCACCGCCTGCACGCCGTTCCTGATCTACCGCGGCCGGCGGCGACACGAGGTCTCGCTGGAGGGCCTGCTGCGACGCGCGGTCGACGCGACCAAACTGAAGTTCCACCACCACACCTGGGGCCCGACGGACCTCTTCTACGGCGACCTCTACGCCAGCCGCAAAGTGCCCTGCCGCTCGACCTCGATCCCCGGCAACCGCGACGGCTACGCCGCCTGCTGCGCGGCCGAGCTGCTGCGCGAGGATCTCTACGACTTCGTCCTCCTCTCGCTTCCGGACAACGACAATTACTCGCACCGCTACGGGCCGGAGGCGAGCGTCGAGTCGATCGCCAAGGCCGACGCCGCCTTCGCCACCTTCGCCGAGGCGGCCGGTGGGCTGGGCGAGTTCCTCGCCACCCATGCGGTGATCCTGGTCGCCGACCACGCCCAGACCGAGGTCAACCGCGGCCTGCCGCTGGCCGAGCTGCTGGCGGCGGAGTGGTCGGTGCTGCAGCCCTCGGAGGAGCGGCCGGAGCTGGCCCAGCTGGCGGTCAGCCCGACCGGCCGCGCCGCCCACGTCTACCTGCTGCCGGGGGAGGGCGAGCGAGCCGAGCCAGCGGCGGTGGCGGCGCGGCTGAGCGTGATCGAGGGGGTCGACCTGGTCTGCCGGATGGAGGGAGCGGACGGGACGCCGCTGCGGCGCGAGGGTCCCGGAGCACCGGCGGAGGGGGCGTGGGCGGTGGTCGAGCGCGGCGATGCGGCGCTGAGGTTCCGCCCCGGCGGCGAGGTCGGCGACCTGCGCGGCGGCAGCTGGGAGCTGGAGGGTGAGCTGGGGGCGCTGGAGGCGAACGTCGAGGAGGGGCGGCTCGGCAGCGAGACCTACCCCGATCCGCTGGCGCGGGTCTGGTCGGCGCTGAGCGCACCGCACGCCGGCGACTTCATCGTCTCCCTCGATCCCGGGTTCGAGGCGGTCGACTGGGGCGGGGTCAGCCACGCCGGCGGCGGCAGCCACGGGGCGCTGCACGCCGGCGACTCGCTCGGCCCGCTGCTCTTCGTCGGCTGCGGGCCGGAGTCGGCCGCCGAGCGCGAGCAGTGGACGCTGCGCGACGTCGCCCCCGCCGTCCGCGAGCACTTCGGGGTGGCGGCGGAGGCGTGAGGCGGACCACGCTCCTGGTCGCGGCGGTCGTGCTGGCGCTGCTGGCGACGCCGGCCTCCGCGGCGGAGCCGGAGATCACGCGGGAGGAGGCGATCGCCGCCGCCGACCGCGACGAGAAGGTCCGCGAGCAGCGGCAGGAGCACCCGGACCTGGCGGCGAGCGCGGCGACCGACGACGAGGGCCGCTGGGAGGTCGCCTACTTCGACGCCGGCGAGCAACTGGCGCTGGTCATCGTCGATCCCGACAGCGGCGAGGTGCTGGAGTCGTGGACGGGGCACCAGGTCGCCTGGAAGATGGCCCGCGGCTACTCCGGCGCCTTCGGGCACAAGCTCAACGCGCCCTACGTCTTCCTGCCGCTTTGCCTGATCTTCCTCGTCGGCCTGGTCGACTGGCGGCGTCTGCGCCGGGTCGCCAACCTCGACCTGCTGGTCCTGCTCGGGTTCGGCGTCTCCCACTACTTCTTCAACCGGGCTGAGATCGGCGTCTCGGTGCCGCTGGTCTACCCGGCTCTCCTCTACCTGCTCGGCCGCTCCCTCTGGATCGGGCTGCGGGGAGGGGGAGAGGGGCTGCGGCCGGTCTGGCCGGTGGCCTGGATGGTGATCGCGGCGCTCTTCCTGATGGGGTTCCGGGTCGGCCTCAACGTCGCCGACTCCGGCGCGATCGACGTCGGCTACGCGGGGGTGGTCGGCGCCGACCGGATCGCCCACGGGGAACCGCTCTACGACAACTTCCCCGATGACATCTCCGCCGGCGACACCTACGGCCCGCTCAACTACGTGGCCTACGTGCCGTTCGAGCTGATCTGGCCCTGGACCGGCGAGTGGGACGACATCCCGGCCGCCCACGGCGCCGCGATCCTCTTCGACGTCGGCACCTTCCTCCTCCTGATCGTGCTGGGAATGCGGATCCGCCCCGGGCCCGCCGGCCAGCGCCTCGCCGCGACCCTCGCCTTCGGCTGGGCCGCCTACCCCTACACCGCCTACGCGCTGGAGTCGAACTCCAACGACTCGCTGGTGGCGATGCTGCTGGTCGCCGCGCTCCTGCTCTTAGTGCGGCCGCTGGCTAGCGGAGCGGCGCTGGCGGCGGCGACCTGGGCGAAGTTCGTCGCCGCTCCGCTGGGACCGATGTTCCTCACCTACGAGCGGCGGCTGCGGCCGGCGCTGCTGTTCGTCGCCGGCTTCGCCCTGGTCACGATCGCGGCGATGGCCTGGCCGGCGATCGACCCCGGCCTGGGGACGTTCTACGACCGCACGATCGGCATCCAGGCCGACCGCGATTCACCGTTCAGCGTCTGGGGACAGGCCTCGCTCGAACCGATCCGAATCGCATTGCTCGCTGCCCTCGCCACCCTCTCGATCGCCCTTGCCTTCATCCCCCGGCAGAAGTCGATCGTCCAACTCGCCGCTCTCTCGGCCGCCCTGCTGATCCTCCTCCAGCTCACCCTCCAGCACTGGTTCTACCTCTACATCGTCTGGTTCTACCCGCTGCTGCTCACCGCACTGGCTGCATCACCTGCTCGAACGAGTCGGCCAGGCCCCGCTCGTTGACCTCGACCACGGCGCCCATCACCCAGACGTCCTCGTCGGCGGTTTCGAAGCGGGTCGGCATCTGGGTGATCAGGGAGCGGAGGGCCTGCTCGGGCTTGACGCCGAGGACGCTGGTGCGGGAGCCGGTCATGCCGACGTCGGAGATGAAGGCGGTGCTGCCGGGGAGGACGCGGCCGTCGGCGGTGGGGACGTGGGTGTGGGTGCCGAGGACGGCGGCGACGCGGCCGTCGAGATGCCAGCCCATCGCCACCTTCTCGCTCGTCACTTCGGCGTGGAAGTCGACGATCACCGCGTCGGCTTCGTGGTGGCTGAGAATCGAGTCGACGGTGTCGAAGGGTGAGCGGGCGACGCGGAGGCCGACGCCGCCGCTGAGGTTGACCACCCGCACCCGCATCCCGCCGGCCTCGACCACGGTATGGCCGCGGCCGGGGTTGGCCTGCGGGTAGTTGGCCGGCCGGATCACCCGCTCCTCGTTGTCGAGGAAGTCATAGGCCTCGCGGTGGCGGTAGACGTGGTTGCCGCTGGTGATCACGTCGGCGCCCGACTGGAAGAGATCGTTGGCGGTCCGTTCGGTGATCCCGACCCCGCCGGCCGAGTTCTCGCCGTTGACGATCACCAGGTCGGGCGCGTAGCGCTCCCGCAGCGCGGGCATCGTCTCGCGCAGGCCCTGCCGCCCCGGGTTGCCGACCACGTCGCCGATGAAAAGGACCTTCATCCCCTGACCCTATCTGCGAGATTGAGCAAGGTGGCCGATTTCGAGGAGACGGCAGCGATCTTGAAGCGGGCGCTCGCCTACCCGTACGCGACCCCGGACCGCTCCTATCTCTACCGCGACGGCGCGGCGGTCGAGCTCCCGCCGGGCGGTCCCGACCTGACCGGTCGGACCGCGCTCCTTTCCTACGGCGCCAACGCCGCCCCGGATGCGTTGGCGCGCAAGCTGGCGCCGCTGCCGGGAGTCGAGATGCCGGTGACGCGATCGGAGCTGGAGGGCTTCGATGTCGTCTACTCGGCCCACGTCTCTCCCTACGGCGCGGTGCCGGCGACGCTGCTGGAGAGCCCCGGCACCACCGCGCCGGTCTTCGTCATCCACCCGACCGAGGAGCAGTGGGCGCTGCTGGCCGTGAGCGAGCCGAATTACGACCTGGTCGAGGTGGAGGGGATCGCCGCCTACCGCAGCAAGCACGGCTGCCTGGAGATCGAGGGTTCCGCGGTCGCCCTGGCCGCGGTGCGCTCGGCGGGGAGGAGGCTGCCAGAGCTCGACCAGCCCGCGGTGCTGGAGCGCGTCCGCGCCCACCTCGCGCCAGATTCGAGCCTCGAGGAGTTCGTCCGCGACTGCGTCGCCCGCGGGGGAGTGTCGTTTCCACCTTTCTCCTCCCTATAGCGAGGAAAAGGGTGGAAACGATGCCGACTAGACAGCTGCGAAGCGCCTGAGCGCCAGGCGCGCCAGCGCCGTGTAGGCGACGAAGAGGATCGCCAGGTGCGCCAGCGGGCCGCCGATGCCCGAGCCGGCGTCGTCGAGCGCGGCGGTGATCGCTTCCAGCGAGGGCTTGAACGGGAAGAGGGCGGTGATGAGGCGGATCGCGTCGAAGACGGCGGGGCCGACGGAGCCGGAGGGGACGAGCGAGAGGAAGGCGATCGGCAGGGTGACCATGAAGGCGAGCAGGGAGACCGCGCGAACCTCGCGGGCCGCCGCCCCGAGCGCCGCCCCGGCCGCCCCGAGCGCCGCCCCGCTGGCGAGGATCGCGACCAGCCAGAGCCCGATCCGCCCCAGCTCGAGCGGCACGAATAACTTCATCCCCAGCAGCATCAGCAGGGTCACCGCCAACCCCACCGCGACCCCCAGCAGGACCTTCTCGACCAGCAGCCCGTTGCTGGAGACGAGCCCCCGGGTCAGGCGCGGGAAGGCGTTCTCCTCCCGCTCCAGCGCCAGCGACCCCGCCACGAGGAGGACGACGACGAAGGCCAGGGTCAGCGTCGCCGCGACCGCGATCGCGAAGATTTCCAGCGGCGGGCTCTCGCCGCCGACCGTGACCTTGTCGACCTTGATCGGCTGCGCCAGCCGGTCGACCAGCGGTTTCGCCACGTCGAGGTTGTCGCGCGCCTGCGAGGCGAACTCGGTCACTTCCTCCAGCGCCGGCCGCAGCGCGGGAGGGAGCGCCGGGGCCACCTGTTCGAGGATCCGGGCGCTGGTCCGCAGCCCGAGGATCGGGATCGCCCGGCCGAGCACCTCGAACTCGCCGCCCTCGATCAGCAGCCCCAGGTAGCGACCGGCTTCGTTGCCGATCCGCCGCGCGATCCTCAGGTTGGCTTCCGCCAGCAGGGTCGTGATCCGGTCGTCGACGAGTTCGGCCTTGACCGCGTTTTCCTCGTTGACGAGGATTTCGACTTCGGGCACCCCGGGGGCCAGGGTCGAGAGCGAGTTGATCTTGTTCACCAGGTCCGCCGGCAGGATCAGCGCCGCCAGCACGTCGCCGGACTCGACCTTCTCCCGTGCCTCCTCGCGATCGGCGACGAAGACGCACTCGACCCGCTCGCAGACCTGCTCCCTGACGTTCGCCTTCGGCAGCTCCTGGCCGCCGACGTTGATCCGCGTCTCCGGCGTCACTTCGTTGAGGAAGGCGACCCGCGGGTCCTCCGGGCCGCGGGAGATCGCGAAGCCGACCAGGACCGCGATCAGGATCGGGTAGGCGACGAGCAGCACCGCCTGCAGCGGCGAGCGCCGCAGGATCTGCAGGTCCTTCAGCAGCAGCCAGCGCGCGCCCCGCATCAGTGCCCCCGGTGGTGGAGGTAGGCGACGAAGGCGGTCTCGAAGTCGCGGTCGGCGGCCTCGGGCGCCTCGCGCCGCACCGCCTCGCGCAGCTCCTCGGCGGAGCCGTCGAAGAGCGACTCGCCGTCGGCGAGGACGAGGACGCGGCCGCCGTAGCGCTCGGCCTCCTGGATGTCGTGGGTGGAGAAGATCACCGTCGTGCCGCGCCCGGCGAGGCCGGAGACGAACTCCCATAGCCGCGCCCGCTGCCGCGGGTCGAGGCCGACGCTGGGCTCGTCGAGCAACAGCACCGCCGGCCGCGAGAGCAGCCCGATCGCGATGTTGATTCGCTGCTGGTTGCCGCCCGAGAGCCGCGCGACGATCTCCCCCCGACGCTCCCGCAGCCCGGTCAGCTCCAGCATCTCCTCGGTCGAGGCGCGCGGGTCCTCGTGCCCCTCCAGCCGCGCGAACAGCAGCAGGTTCTCCTCCACGGTCAAGCGTCGATAGAGCGCCGCCTGCTGCGGCACCCAGCCGACAGCACCCTCAGCACTGCTCACCTCTCCCTCGTCCGGCTTGGAGATTTCCGCGAGGATCGAGAGCAACGTCGTCTTGCCGGCGCCGTTGGGTCCGATGATCGCCACCAGCTCGCCGGCTCCGGCTTCGAAGCTGACCCCCCGCAGCGCCTCCCTCTCCCCGAAGCGCTTGACGATGCCCTTGGCCTGCACCGCGAGAAAGCTACTGGCCCTTCCGTAAACTCGGGATTAATGCCTTTCCCGGGTACCCGCATGCGCCGCCTCCGGCGCACCGACACCCTGCGCGGCCTCGTCCGCGAGACCGAGCTGTCGCCTGCGCATCTGATCCAACCAGTGTTTGTCATCGCCGGCGAGGGCGTGCGCGAGGAGGTGCCGTCGATGCCGGGAATCGAGCGCTACTCGATCAACAACCTGGTCGAAGAGGCGGGGGAGATCGCGGACGCCGGGATCGGCGCGGTGATGCTGTTCGGCGTCCCCGCGGTCAAGGACGAGGTCGGCTCCGGCGCCTACGACGACGAGGGAATCGTGCAGATGGCGGTGCGGGCGCTGAAGGAGGCGCACCCCGAGCTGGTGGTGATGACCGACGTCTGCCTCTGCGGGTACACCTCGCACGGACACTGCGGAATCGTCCGCGAGGGCGGCCGTGAGGTCGACAACGACCTCACCGTCGAGCTGCTGGCGAAAGCCGCGATCTCGCACGCCGCGGCCGGCGCCGACGCGGTCGCTCCCAGCGACATGATGGACGGCCGGATCGGCTCGATCCGCTACCAGCTCGACGAGGAGGGTCACCCGAACGTGCCGATCGTCGCCTACAGCGCCAAGTACGCCTCCGCCTTCTACGGGCCGTTCCGCGACGCCGCCGAGTCGACGCCGGAGTTCGGCGACCGCCGCGGCTACCAGATGGACCCGGCCAACGCCGCCGAAGCGGTGCGCGAGGCCGAGCTCGACCTCGAAGAGGGCGCCGACATGCTGATGGTGAAGCCGGCGCTCCCTTACCTGGACGTCGTGCGGCGGATCAAGGAGGCGACCGGCGCCCCCGTCGCCGCCTACCACGTCTCCGGCGAGTACTCGATGCTGAAGGCCGCCGCCGCCAACGGCTGGCTCGACGAGCGCGCCGCCGTGGTCGAGGCGCTGACTTCGATCCGTCGCGCCGGCGCCGACGCGATCGTCACCTACTACGCAAAGGAGGCCGCCGCATGGCTTCGGTGAAGGTGCCGCAGTCGAAGGCGCGCAGCCGCAAGGACGGCTCCGCGATCCCGCTCGACGAGACCGACAAGCGGCTGATGAACCTGCTGCAGTCGAGGTTCCCGCTCGACCCCGAGCCGTTCGCGCTCGTCGCCGGCGAGGCGGACCTCGAGCTCGACGACGTCCTCGCCCGCACCCAGCGCCTGCTCGACGGCCGGATCATCCGCGAGATCACGCCGATCTTCGACACCCGCGCGCTCGGTTACGAGTCGATGCTGGTGGCGGCCAAAGTCGACTCCGAGAACCCGCAGCGGGCGGCGAAGATCGTCAACGCCCACCCCGGCGTCTCCCACAACTACCTGCGCACCCACGAGTTCAACCTCTG
Organism: Solirubrobacterales bacterium; assembly: GCA_035765335.1. Lineage (GTDB taxonomy): Bacteria > Actinomycetota > Thermoleophilia > Solirubrobacterales > 70-9 > VAYN01. The sequence continues at coordinate 4,628 of DASTXV010000010.1, read as the reverse complement.
GTTCACGATCGCGACCCCGCCGGACTCGGAGCTGGGCCTGCAGGGGACGCTGGAGGCGCTGATGGAGGAGACCGGGGCGGAGTCGATGCGGGAACTGCCGACCCTCACGCTCTTCAAAATCAACATGAACCTGGAGATGGAGAAGGGGACCGACGCGCTCGCCGCGACGGTCGAGGCGGCGCCCCCGCGCGAGCTGGAACCGCAGCCCTACGACGAGGACGACATCGCTCTGATCAAGGCGCTGCAGGGGCCGATGGAGGCGGTTGCGCGCCCCTACGACGCCGCCGCGCAGGAGTTGGGGATCTCGACCGAGGAGCTCCTCGGTCGCCTGCGCGGGATGGTCGACCGCAAGATCCTGCGCCGGGTGGCGGCGATCCTCTACCACCGCCGCGCCGGCTTCTCCGCCAACGGGATGGGCGTCTGGAAGGTGCCCGAGGACGAGATCCTCACCACCGGGGCGAAGATGGCCTCCTTCCGCGGCATCTCCCACTGCTACCAGCGGCCCACTTATGAGGACTGGCCCTACAGCGTCTTCACGATGGCCCACGGCCGCTCGAAGGAGGAGTGCGACGCGATCCTCGACTCGATCGCCGCCGAGTGCGGGATGGGGCCCGACGACCGCGCCACCCTCTACTCCTCGACCGAGTACAAGAAGATCCGCCTCCACTACTTCACCGAGGACTACGCGCGCTGGGAGGCCGAGCATTCATAAAGGCGCGCCGTCAGGCCAGGGGCCTGCCGGCGCGGCGCCGTTCGAGCGCGCCCTGAAGGTTCTTCCGGGCGGGGTGAACTCACCGGTGCGGGCGATGCGGCAGATCGGCCGCGATCCGATCTTCATCGAACGCGGCGAAGGCCCCTGGCTGTTCGACGTCGAGGGCAACCGCTACCTCGACTGGATCTCCTCGTGGGGGCCGATGATCCTCGGCCACGCCGAGCCGTCGGTGGTGGCGGCGGTGATCGAAGCAGCCAAGCGCGGCACCAGCTTCGGCGCCGCGACCCTGCCCGAGGTGCAGCTGGCCGAGGAGGTGGCGGCGCGGATGCCCGCGGTCGAGATGGCGCGGATGACCAGCTCCGGGACCGAGGCGGCGATGAGCGCGGTGCGGCTGGCGCGGGCTGTCACCGGCCGCGAGGTCGTGGTCAAGTTCGCCGGCGCCTACCACGGGCACTCCGACGGGCTGCTGGCCGACGCCGGCTCGGGGCTGGCGACGCTGGCGGTGCCGGGCAGCCCCGGGGTGATCGCGGCGCAGGCGGCGAGCACGGTGGTAGTGCCGTGGAACGACCGCGAGGCGGTTAGCCGGGCGCTGGAGGAGCACGAGGTGGCGGCGCTCCTGGCCGAGCCGATCGCGGCCAACATGGGCGTGGTCCCGCCGGCCGAGGGCTACCTCGAGTTCCTCCGCGAGGCAACCCGCGCGGCGGGGACGCTCTTGGTCTTCGACGAGGTGATCACCGGCTTCCGCGTCGCCCGCGGCGGCGCCCAAGAGCTCTACGGCATCGAACCCGACCTGACGGTGATGGGCAAGGTGCTCGGCGGCGGCCTGCCGGCCGCGGCCTACGGCGGTCCGCGCGAGCACATGGAACGGATCGCGCCCGCCGGCGACGTCTACCAGGCGGGGACGCTCTCCGGCAACCCGCTCGCGGTCGCCGCCGGGCTGGCGACGCTGGAGCAGCTCGACGCCGCCGCCTACGAGCGGCTGGGCGCGCTGACCGAGCGCCTCGCCCGCGGCTTCGCGGAGCTGGCGGCCGAGCGGCCGCTGCAGGTCGCCGCGGCCCCAGGTCTGGTCACTCTCTTCTTCAGCGAGGTCCCGGTCACCGACTTCGCCACCGCCACCGCCTGCGACGTCGAGGCGCACGCCCGCTTCTGCCGGGCGCTGCTCGAGCGCGGCGTCTACCCGCCGCCGGCCCAGTACGAGGCCTGGTTCGTCTCCCTCGCCCACGACGAGGCGGCGATCGACCAGACGCTCGAAGCCGCAGGCGAGGCGCTCGACGAGGCGCTGGCGTGAACGCGCTGCAGGCCCTCGCCGAGCAGCTGCGCGCCGAGGACACCCCGATCTCCCCGCACGTGGTCGACCCGGCCGAGCCGCCGGAGCTGGGCGAGCTGGCCGGCGGCGGCGAGTACGCGCTGGTCGTCGAGGCCGTGCGCGAGGGCTACCTCCTCCACTACGAGCAGCCGCGCCTGCTCGCCGGCCACGACCCCGACCTCGCCCTCCTCGCCGGCGACTACCTCTACGCCCTCGGCCTCGACCGCCTCGCCGCCCTCGGCGACACCCGCGCCGTCGCCATCCTCTCCGACCTGATCAGCGCCTGCGCCCGGCTGCAGGCTGAGAACAACGCCGGGTCGATTCCAGCTCTCTGGCGCGAGGCCGCCGGGCGGATCGCCGCCGCGAACTAGCCGGGCTATCGACGCCGAGCGGATTCGCGCAGTTCCCTGAAGACCCGCTCCGTCCTGGCTTCATGGATCGGGGCTTCCCGCTCGAACCAGCGGTTGAATGCATCGGCCTTCTCCAGCACAGCACGGTTCTCGGCCAACGCCGCGTCGATTTTCTTGTCCAGTTCCTCTCGCGTCACAGCTCGGCCACCTTTCCGATGAAGACAAAAGAATTCTAGCGAAAGCTTCGAAGATCCCGGATCAGCTTGTCGAGTCGTCTGAGCTTCTCTTGCGACTCGACGGCTTCTTCCCGACTTACTCGAGCAGCGCGACGCCAAAACTCCACCTCGTCCTTAGCTTGGCTCAGCGATCTCTCTGAGATCTCGAACGGCCCCGCCCGCCGCAGCCACTCTCCGTTCTTCATCCGGATCCCAATGGAGAGGACGATGAAGATCCCGCCAAAGGCTGCGCCCCGTCCTCTCTCCATAGGGGCCTAAGGAGCGGGAGCGGCAAACTCTCCCCCCGCGACGCCGAGCTTCTACGCAGATTGGGGATCTGTGATGCAGGTCACACCCCTTAAGCAATAGACTCCCGGGCCCTACGCGAACCGACCTGTGGCAGACGACGCGAACAAGGTAAACGGGGCCGAGGAGGCCTCAGTCAAGGAGCGGGCGAAGCCCGACCCTCCCGGCTATTTCGAGGGAGAGTCGATGACGCGCCGCCGCGTCTTCGCCGTGGCCTCTCAGGGCCTGGGTGGGCTGGCCGCCGCCGGGATCATCCTCCCGGCCGTCGGCTTCGCGGTCGCGCCGATCTTCCACCGCGGCAAGGAACGGTGGGAGGTGATCGGCCCGGTCTCCGACTTCGTCGAGGAGACCTACCGCCAGGTCGTCTTCACCGAGACCGAGGGGATCGGCGACGCCGGCAAGACCACCGCCTACGTCCGCAAGGGCTCGCCCGAGCTCGACGAGGACCCGAGCGAGATCATCGCCGTCTCCAACCGCTGCGCCCACCTCGGCTGCCCGGTCCGCTTCGTCGAGGCCGCCGGCAACTTCATCTGCCCTTGCCACGGCGGCGTCTACGATTTCGTCGGCAAAGTCCTCGGCGGCCCGCCGGTCCGCCCGCTGGACCGCTTCCAGACCCGGATCCGCAAGGGCCAGGTCGAAGTCGGCCCGCGCTACAGCGTCACCTCGCAGCTGGAGCCGGTCCGCGCCCGTGACCCCGGGGAGTTCACCGGCGGGATCTGGGAGTACCTCTACCCGCCGCGTCCCTCTACCTTCCCTGCGCCCTGATGCCGAGCTTCCCGAAACCCAAGATCCCGGACGCCGTCGTCCCGCCGCCCCTGCGCAAACCGGGCAAGCCCGGCAGCGGCGGCACGCCCAAGGGCCAGGCGCCGCAGGACCTGAAGACCTCGCCGCCCGAGCGCCAGTCGCACGGGGACAAGCTGCTCGAGATGGGCAAAGAGGCGCCGATCGACGCCCTCGGCTGGGTCGACCAGCGGCTCGCCGCCAGCGGCTTCCTCACCGGCATGCTCTTCCGCAAGGTGCCGAAGGGGACCAACTGGTTCTACACGCTCGGCTCCGCCACCCTCTTCGCCTTCATCGTCCAGGCCGTCACCGGCGTCTTCCTGGCGATGTTCTACGTGCCTTCGGCGACTCAGGCCTACGACTCGATCGCCCGCATCAACAACGAGATCCCGCTCGGCCAGCTCGTGCACGGGATGCACAAATGGGGCGCCTCGGTGATGGTGATCCTGATCTTCCTGCACATGGGGCGCACCTTCTTCTTCGGCGCCTACAAGTACCCGCGCGAGCTCAACTGGGTGATCGGCGTCGTGCTGCTGATCCTGACCATGACGATGGCCTTCACCGGCTACCTGCTGCCCTTCGACCAGCGCTCCTTCTGGGCCTCGATCGTCGGCATCAACATCAACGGCACCGGACCCGTGATCGGGCCCTATCTGAGCGACTTCCTACGGGCCGGCCCTGAGCTCGGCGCCACCACGCTGGCGCGCTACTACGCGATCCACATGCTGCTCGTTCCCGGTGCGCTCATCGCCCTGATCGGCGCCCACCTCTATCTGGTTGTCAAGCTCGGCACCACGGCGCCGCCGTGGCTGCACGCCGAGAAGCCCAAGACCGCCCAGCCGGTGTCCCAGCTCGAGGGCGGCGTCGAGGGCAACGGAGCCGCGCCCCGACGATGAAGCCCGCCGACAAGCAGGCATATCTAGAGGAGTACGAGCTGCTCAAGAAGAAGGGCAAGCCGT
>DASTXV010000009.1:0-16989 GCA_035765335.1 Solirubrobacterales bacterium | reverse complement strand
ACGTAGATCTGGTCCAGCCGCTCGCGCAGGGCGAGGATCTCCCTGGCGTGGATCTCGATGTCGCTGGACTGGCCTTCGAAGCCGCCGCTGGGCTGGTGGATGAGGATGCGGCTGTTGGGCAGCGCCATCCGTTTGCCCGCGGCGCCGCCGGTGAGGATCAGCGAGCCGGCCGACATCGCGATCCCGTAACAGATCGTCTGCACGTCGGGCTTGACGAACTGCATCGTGTCGTAGATCGCCAGGCCCGCGTAGGCGGAGCCGCCGGGGGAGTTGATGTAGAGGCTGACGTCCTTGTCGGGGTCCTCGGCCTCGAGGTGCAGCAGCTGGGCGATGATCAGGTTGGCGAGGTCCTCGGTGACGGGCTCGCCGAGGAAGATGATCCGCTGCGCGAGCAGGCGGCTGTAGATGTCGAAGGAGCGCTCGCCGCGAGCGGTCTGCTCGACGACCATCGGTACCAGTGGCATAGGGCCTCTTTCCTAGTTGACGTCCGGGTTGTACTTATAGCCAACGCCGCGCACCGTCAGGACCAGCTCCGGTTTCTGCGGGTCGCGCTCGACCTTCTGGCGCAGGTTCGAGATGTGGACGTCGCAGGCGCGCTCGTCGCCGTCGAACTCGGTCTGCCAGAGCTCCTCCATGATCTGGGCGCGGGAGAAGACCTCTCCCGGTCGCCCGACCAGCAGGCGCAGCAACTGGAACTCGGAGCGGGTCAGGTTGACCGGCACGCCGCGGACGGTGGCGACGTGGCGGACGAGGTCGATCGAGACCGATCCCGACTCGATTTTCACCGCTTGCGAGAGCGGCGCCCGGTCGAGTTCGCGGCGCCGCAGCTGCGCCCGCACCCGGCCCAGCAGCTCGCGCACCGAGAAGGGCTTGGTGACGTAGTCGTCGGCCCCGACCTCGAGCCCGACCACCTTGTCGACCTCGGCGTCTTTGGCGGTGAGGAGGATGATCGGGACGGCGCTGCGCGAGCGCACGTCGCGGCAGATGTCGAGGCCGCTCGGGCCGGGCATCATGATGTCGAGGATCAGTAGGTCGTAGGGGACGCCGTTGCCGAGCAGCTGGGCGGCCTCGTCGCCATCGCCCGCGGGGGTGACCTCGAACCCCTCCTGGGCGAGCGCGTAGCCGACCGAGTCCCGGACCGAGGGCTCGTCGTCGGCGATGAGGATGCGGCCGCTGCTCATGCGACCGGGGTGGGGCTCGGTTGCGCGACCGGGAGGCGGACCCAGAAGGTGCTCCCCTCCCCCTCCTCCGATTCGACGCCGATGCGGCCGCCCATCACGTCGACCATCCGCTGCGCGATCGCCAGGCCGAGGCCGAAGCCCTCCTGCTTGCGCGACTCGCTGCGACGGTAGAAACGCTCGAAGACGCGCTCGAGCTCCCCCGCCGGAATGCCGGTACCAGTATCGATGACCTCCAAGATGACCTCACCCTCGCTGTCGTGGCGGCCGCGAACGGTAACGGTGCCGGGCGGGGGCGTGTTCTTGAAGGCGTTGGTGAGGAGGCCGATCATCACCTGGCGCAGCAGCGTCGGGTCGCCGGTGGCGGCCAGGTCGGACTCGACGTCGACGACGAGCTCGACGTGCGGCGGCGCCTCGCAGGCGGCGACGACGTCGCGGATCGCCAGCGGCACGTCGACGAGTTCGCTCTCCGGGGCGCCGCGGGACTCGACCCGGGCCAGGGTCAGCAGCGACTGGGTCAGCCGGTTCATCCGCTCGGCGTCTTCGCCCAGCCGTTTGAGGAAGTGGTCGCGGTCCTTGGGGTCGTTCTTGGCGCCGCTCTGCAGCACCTCGATCGCGCCGGAGATCCCGGCCAGCGGGTTGCGCAGCTCGTGGGCGGCGTTGGAGACGAAGTCGGCTTCGGCCAGCTCGCGGCGCAGCTCGTCGGTGCGGTCGCGCAGGACGGCGAGGACGGCGCGCTCGTCCGGCAGCGAGCGGGCGGTCATCGCGTAGGCGCGGTCGCCGATCCGCAGCGCCGGGTGGGAGGAGAAGCCGACCTCGGCGGCCCGGTGCAGCAGCGGCAGGACCACCTCCGGCGGTTGCCCGGAGGAATCGAGCAGGCGCGAGGCGGCGCTGTTGGAGAAGCGCACCGGCCCCTCGTAGTCGACGACGATCACCACGTCGGTGAGTCCGTCGAAGATCGCGGTCAGCTTGTTGCGGTCGGAGGAGAGCACTCCGAAGCTCTCCTTCAGCGAGGCGCGCATCGAGTCGAGGGCGCGGGCCAGGTCGCCGATCTCGTCGGGGCCGGTGGCTTTCAGCGGCGCGTCGAAGGAGCCGCCGGCCATTTCCCCCGCGGCGCGGGCGAGGCCGACGACCCGGTGAGAGATCGCCACGGCGATCAGGAAGCCGGCGAGGACGCCGGTCACGACCGCGGCGATCAGCGCCTGCACGTTGTCGCCGAAGAGGTAGACGGCGGCGGCGGTGATCAGGCTGACCGCGGCGAAGGCCCCCGTCAGCCAGAGGCGCATGCCGATTCGCAGGGACCCGGGTGGGTGCCCAGCCGGATTCTTATCGGTGCGGCGCATGAAGATTTACTAACACAATCCTCTTCTCGTCGCGGCAGATCGGGCTTTTCCGTGCCCAAGTGGGAGAATCAAACTTGTGCGAACTCTCGTCTTCATCCCCGCCTGGAACGAGGAGGCCTCGGTCGCCGAGGTGATCGCCGACGTGCGCCGGGCGCTTCCCGAAGCGGACATCCTGGTCGTCGACGACGGCTCCACCGACGCCACCGCCGAGCGCGCCCGCGAAGCCGGCGCCCTGGTCGCTTCGCTGCCGTTCAACCAGGGGCTGGGGGCAGCCCTGCAGACCGGCTACCTCTACGCCCTGCGCAACGGCTACGACGCCTGCGCCCACCTCGACGCCGACGGGCAGCACCCGCCCGAGGAGGTGGCGCGCCTGCTCGCGGAGGTGACCTCCGACCGCGCCGATCTGGTGATCGGGTCGCGCTACCACTCCGGCGCCGTCGCCGCCACGGGCGACTACCGGGCTTCCTTCTCGCGGCGGATCGGGATCAGCGTCTTCCGCTTCGGCCTCACCCTCGCCACCCGCCAGCGCTTCACCGACACGACCAGCGGCATGCGGGCGGCGAACCGCAGGGTGATGGCGCTGTTCAGCAAGCGCTACTCGCCCGACTTCGCCGAGATCGAGTCGCTACAGCTGGCGGTGCGCCAGGGCCTGCGGGTCGAGGAGGTGCCGGTGCGGATGCTGGAGCGGGCTGGCGGCACCTCGTTCCTGACGCCGCTGCGCTCGGCCTTCTTCATCTTCAAGGGCCTGGTCGTCCTCCTCGTCGGCCAGTTCCGGCCACGGCATGCGGAGGTTGACTGATGGGGGCGCTGTTCGCGGCAGCGAGCGAACCGGGGCAGGTCCACCTCACCTCGCAGACGCGGATCGTCGCCGCGGTGATCGCCGTCTTCTTCATGCTGCTGATCCTCGACCTGATCCGCCGCGACCGCCTGCAGGAGCGCTACAGCGTGATCTGGTTCGTCGCCGGCCTCGGCATGCTCGCCGGCGCCGCCTTCCCGGGCCTGCTCGAGCTCGTCGCCGACCTGATGGGCGTCCGCAACACCAACGTCGCCCTCTTCTCGGTCGTCCTCCTGCTCCTGCTCGGCCTGGCGCTCAACTTCAGCGTGATCATGTCCAGGCAGGCGGCCCAGATCACCCGCCTGGCCCAGGAGCGGGCGATCGAAGGGGCGAAGCAGCAGGGCACTCAGAACGGGAACGGTTCCTCAGGCGAGCAGGCTCTCGAGTCGGAAAAACAGAGCTTCGAGAGCTAGCTCCTCGGAGACGTTGAGGTCGAGGCCGCGCCTGGTCTCCTGGACCAGCTCGGCGCCGCGGCGGGCCGCGGCCGGATCGAGACCGGTGGCCTGGGTCCGCAGCTTGTCCAGGCGGTCGCGGTTGAAGACGACCTCCTCGGCCCCGGCGGCGACCGCGGCGAGGTCGCGCAGCCAGGCGGCGCAGAGCTCGAAGCCGAGGTCGAGGATCTCGGTGCGGCGGCGGCGGCCGGCGCGCTTGGCGGCGTCGGTGACGTCCTTGGCGCTGCGCTTGACCCCGGCCTTCGCTTCCTCCTCGAGCGCTTCGCGCGCCTCGGCTTCGGTGTCCTCGCCGGCGGCCTTGGCGTCGTCGAGCAGCGCTTTCCAGGGCGCGCCCGCGGTCTTCCCCTCGAGCGCGGCGGCGACGCAGCGCTCGGCCTCGGCGCGCAGTTGCCGGCCCCGCTTGCTCAGCAGCAGCCGCGCCCGCTCGAGATCGCCGGCGGCGAGCCGGGCAGCGGCGGCGGCCTCCTCGGCCGTGGCGCCTTCCCCCGCCAGCTCCTGCTCCAGCACCTCCGCCGGCAGCGGCGCGAAATCGATCGTCTGGCAGCGCGAGGCGACCGTCTCCAAGAGGCCCTCCTGGTCGGAGCTGAGCAGGACCAGGTGGACGAACTCGGGCGGCTCCTCCAGCGTCTTCAGCAGCGCGTTCTGGCTCTCGTCCCGCATCGCCTCCGCCGCCTCGATCACGAACACGCGCTTGCCGCCCTCGAAGGGCCGGTAGGCGGCGGCGCGGATCACCCGCTCGCGCACCTCCTCGACCATGTGCTGGGCGCCGCGGGGGGCGAGCCAGACGAGGTCGGGATGCGGCGAGGGGTCGAGCAGCGCCCGCCGCCGCGCGTCCTCGGGATCGTCCGCGGCAGCGGCCAGCACCTCGGCTGCGAAGGCCCTGGCGGCGGCGCGCTTGCCCGAGCCCCGCGGGCCGCGGAAGAGGTAGGCGTGCGAGGGCTCGGCGGCCAGCGCCGCCGTCAGCGCCACCCGGGCCCGGCCCTGGTGCTCGGTGGCCTCAAGCAGGGCCGAGGCGCTCACGCACGGCCTCCATCACTCGCTCGTGCACCTCGTCCACCGTGCCGCCGGCATCGATGACGACGACGCGATCACTGGCGATCATCGCGATCTCGTCGTAGGCGGTCGCGACCTCCCGCTGCAGCGCCAGGCCCTCCTGCTCGAAGCGGTCGTCGCTCTCGGCGCGGCCGAGCCCGGTCTCCGGGTCGATCCGCAGGAGCAGCGTCAGGTCCGGCCAGAGACTGTCGGTCGCGGCCTCGCAGAGCCCGATCACCTCGCCGACGCCAAGGCCGCGGGCGGCCCCCTGGTAGGCGACGCTCGAGTCGGAGAAGCGGTCGGCGATGACGGTCTTCCCCTGCTCCAGAGCCGGCCGGATCACCCGCTCGGTGAGGTCGGCCCGGGCGGCGAGGAAGAGCATCAGCTCGGCCAGCGGCTCCAGCGCCACCGCGGGGTCGGCCAGCAGCTCGCGGATCCGCTCCGCCGCCTCGGTCCCGCCCGGCTCGCGGATCGCCACCGTCCCCTCCCCCAGCGCCTCGACCAGCAGCCGCGCCTGGGTGCTCTTGCCGGAACCGTCTACTCCCTCCAGGGAGATGAACAACGGCGCCGGCCTCAGCTTTTGGCGCCGGCTTTGGCGCGTTTGCGCTTCCGGGTCGCCGTGTCGGCTTTCGACGCTTTGACTTTCTTCTTTTTCGGAGCGGCGTCCTCGTCGCCTTTCGGCGGCGCCTTTTTATCCATCGCCGCTTTCGCCGCTTTGGCGGCTTCGCGCTCGGCCCGGCGTTTCTTCATCTCCTGCATCGACTCGCAGTCGTCGTTGAGGCAGAGGTTCCAGGGCCGGCCGCGGAAGGGGACGACTTTGAGCCGCGGGGTGCGGTCGCATATAGAGCAGCGCTCCTCCAGCCGGAAGACGTCGCCGCGCTGGGGCAGCGGGAAGGTTTGGTCACAGGAGTCGGGATCGTCGGCGGTCCAGCCGGAGCAGCCGACGAAGCGTTTGCCCGATTTTTTCGCGCGGATGATCCGCAGCATGTTCGGCGAGCCGTCCTCCTTGGTGCGGCCGGCTTCTTCGCAGACCTTGCAGGGGCCGAGGATGCGGTCCTCGTCCATCCCTTTCCAGATCACTTTCGCCAGGTCTTCGCGGCTCTTGTCGATTTCGTCCCAGGTCTTGTGCAGCAGCTCGCGGCTCTCGCCGACCACCGAGCCCTTGGTCATCTCGCCGGCGGCGATCCGGTCCATCTCCGCCTCCAGCTGGGCGGTCATCTCCGGCGTCGCCATCGCCGGCACGTAGTTCTTGAAGCCCTCGTAGAGGGCGATCCCGGTCTCGGTCGGAATCGGCGGGTTGTTGTAGACGTAGCCGCGGTCGAAGAGCTTCTGGATGATGTCGGCGCGGGTCGCTTTGGTGCCGAGGCCGCGCTCCTCCATCATCTCGATCAGTTTCGCCTGCGAGATCCGGCCGGGGGGCTGGGTCTCCTTGTCGACGATCCAGGGGTCGCCGTCGAGCGGCAGGGTCTGGCCCTCCTCCAGCTTCGGGATCTCCTCGTCGGCGGAGCGGGCGTAGGTGTAGATGCCGGCGTAGCCGGGATCGACGACGACCGAGCCGCGGACGAAGTAGGTCTCCGAGCCGGCCTCGATGTCGGCCCGGGTCGACTCGGTGATCATCGGCGGGCTGAAGGTGGCGAGGAAGCGGCGGACGACGAGTTCGTAGACCCGTTTCTTCGGACCCTCGAGGGCGCCCGGGTGGACCGCCTGGGTCGGGTAGATCGGCGGGTGGTCGGTCGTCTCTTTTTTGCCGCGGGTCGGTTTCAGCTCGCCCTCGAGCAGGCCCGAGGCGGCGGAGAACTCCTTGATCCGGACCAAGGAGGAGACCAGCTCCCGCACCGGCAGCGAGGCCGGGTAGACCGTGTTGTCGGTGCGCGGGTAGGAGATGAAGCCGTCCATGTAGAGGTCCTCAGCGATCCGCATCGCGCTGGCGGGGGTGATCCCGAGGCGGCTGGAGGCGTCGGTGCTGAAGGCGGTGGTGTTGTAGGGAGTGGGCGGCTTGCGGGTGTTTTTGCGCGCCGTCACCGCGGTCACGGTGCCGGGGTTGGAGGTGCCGGCGATCGCCGCGTCGGCCTCGGCTTTCTCCCAGAATTTGTCGACTTTGTGGTGGGTCTCGAAGCTGCCGTCGGGGTGCTGAAACTTGGCGAAGACTTCCCAGAACGGCTTCGCGACGTGCGCCCGCCGTTCCATCTCCCGCTCGACGATCAGGCCCAGGGTCGGGCTCTGCACGCGGCCGACCGAGAGGAAGTTGGAGCCGAAGCGGCGGCTGGCGAGGGAGACGGCGCGGGTCAGCGTCGCGCCCCAGAGCAGGTCGATGTCCTGGCGGGCGGCGCCGGCGTTGGCGAGCGGGTAGGAGAGCTCGTCGAGCTCGTTGAAGGCGCGCTCGATCTCCTCCTTGGTCAGGGCGGAGTAGCGGGCCCGCTGGATCCGCAGGGTGCCGTCGGCGGTCCCCTCGCGCGAGCCGAGGGCGGGGTTGGAGTCGAGCATCTCCTCCAGGGCCTCGAGCCCGATCAGCTCGCCCTCGCGGTCGAAGTCGGTGGCGATCACCAGCTCGTCCGCCTCTTTGGCCAGTTTCTTGATCGCTTTGACGACGTTTTTGTCGGTCGGCTGCTTGATTAGCTCGGCGTCGATCAGGTCGTGCAGGTCGGTCTTCTGCCAGTTCGAGTAGCTCTCGGGGAAGGCCGGGCCGAGCACGTGGCCCTTGAGGCCGACCGTCATCTGCTCGTTCCCTTCGGCGTCGGTCCAGGTGTAGAAGGGGACTTTGTAGGTTTTGTCAGCGCTGTTGGTGCCGTTGCTCAGGGCTTCGGCGATCTTCTTGGCGCTGTTGTTCTTCTCGGTGACGATCAGTCTCATGGGGCGGCGAGGGTAGCAGGGGTCTGCGGCTGCCCTGAGTAGGATCACCGCCTGATGAAGGCTCTGGTCACCGGCGGCGCCGGGTTCATCGGCTCGAATCTGGTCGACTCTCTGCTCGCCCGGGGAGACGAGGTGACGGTGGTCGACGACCTCTCCACCGGCCGCCGCCTCAACCTCGAGCCAGCGCTCGCGGCGGGCGCGGAGCTGGTCGAGCTGGACATCCGCGACCGCGAGGCGCTGAGCCGCCTCGCCGGCGAGAAGCGGCCCGGGATCGTCTTCCACCTCGCCGCTCAGATCGACGTCCGCAAGTCGATCGCCGACCCCTTCTTCGACGCCTCGGTCAACGTCGGCGGCACCGCCAACGTGCTCGAGGCGGCGCGGAGCGCCGAGTGCGGGCGGGTCGTCTCGATCTCCACCGGCGGCGCCATTTATGGAGAGGGCGAGGGGCAGCAGCTGCCGCTCACCGAGGACGCGCCGATCGCGCCGATGTCCCAGTACGGGCAGAGCAAGCACGCGGCCGAGGGCTACGTCGCCCTCTACCAGCGCCTCTACGGGCTCTCAGGGGTGTCGCTGCGCCTCGGCAACGTCTACGGCCCGCGCCAGGACCCGCTCGGCGAGGCGGGGGTGATCGCGATCTTCTGCGGCGCCCTCAAGGAGGGCGGGCGCCCCACCATCTTCGGCGACGGCAAGCAGACCCGCGACTACATATATGTGGGCGACGTCGTCACCGCCGCGCTGGCCGCCGGCGACTCCGACGCCACCGGCCCGATCAACGTCGGGACCGGCCGCGAGACCACCGTGCTGGAGCTGGTCGAGGCGCTGCGGACGCTGGGTGGGAGCGAGAGCTTCGAGCCCGAGTTCGCCCTCCCGCGCACCGGCGAGGTGCAGCGGATCTCGATCGATCCCGGCCGCGCCGAGCGCGAGCTCGGCTGGCGCGCCGAGGTGGGGTTGGAGGACGGCTTGCGGCTCACCCTCGACTCCATATAAGCCCGGGTCACTAACCTTTCCCTCATGCCCGCCCAGGCCTATGCCGGCAAGGAGTGCGTCTGCCAGTTCCGCAAGGGGATCTGCGACCAGTCCTGCGTCCGGGACATGCTGGAGACGCCGTTCTACATCGCCTGCCTGAAACTGAGCGGCCGCAAGTGCCTGGTCGTCGGCGGCGGCGACATCGGCCTCGAGAAGGTCGAGGGGCTGCTTGCCTGCGACGGCGACGTCACCCTGATCGCCCCGGTCGCCCATCCCGAGCTGGAAAAGCTGGCGCAGGAGGGGTCGATCGAGTGGGAGAAGCGGGCGTATGCGGGACCCGAGGACCTCGAGGGGGTCTTCATGGTAATCGCCTGCACCGACGACTCCGAGGTCAACATCGGCATCTTCGACGACGCCGAGCAGCGGGCGATGCTGGTCAACATCGTCGACGTGCCGCCGCTCTGCAACTTCATCCTGCCGGCGATCGTCCGCACCGGACCGCTGGCGATCGCGATCTCCACCGCCGGCGCCTCGCCGGCGCTGGCGAAGCGGATGAAGCGGGAGATCTCCGAGCTCTTCGGCGAGGAGTACGCGCGGCTGGCGATCATCCTCAACGACGCCCGCGGCTGGGCCAAGGGGACGCTGCCGACCTACCAGGACCGCAAGGAGTTCTTCGAGGGAATCGTCAACGGCGACCCCGACCCGATCGAGCTTCTCCGCGAGGGCCAGGAGCAGGCGGTGCTGGCGATCGTCGAGTCCGCCAAAGAGCGCGCCGCGGCCGCTCTCGCTTAAGCGGTACCGCAGGCTGCGCTGCGGATCCGCTCCAGCATCGTCCGCAGCTCTTCCGCCTGCTCGACGGTGAGGTTGGCGCTGAAGGCGATGGCGAGCTCGCCGCGGACGATGGGGCGCATTTCTTCCAGCAGCTCGACCCCGGCGGGGAGCAGCGTCGCGTAGCTGACCCGGCGATCGGTCTCGCAGAAGGTCCGCTCGAGCAGGCCGGCCTTGATCAGGCGGTCGACGAGCTTGGTCAGGCCGCCGCGGGTGATGACGAGGGCCTCGGCCAGGTCCCCCATCTTCAGCCGCTGCTCGGGGGCGCGGTCCAGCGTCGCCAACACCTCGAACCAGGGCAGCGGCGGCAGCTCGGCGGTGGTCAAAGCCTCCTGCAGCCGACCGGTGACGGCGGCGTGGGTCTGGGTGATCGCGATCCACGCCTCGCGGTGGGGATCGAAGTCCGCTCCCTGCTTCTCGGCCACTGCTGCGGTCTGCTCGCTCATAGGCACATCTTCCCATAAGAACGTTGCCATGACAATAGTTGACATGTAAATCTTCTCTGCTACGATTGTTTCCGAGTCAATAATTTGAGCATCAACCATCTTGGAGGGCAGAGAAATGAGCACCGAGACGATCAAGCAGCAAGGGGTTCCGGCCGGCACCTGGGTAGTGGATCCGGTCCACTCCTCCGTCAACTTCGCCGTCGCCCACAACGGCGTCACCACCTTCCGCAGCGGCTTCGAGCGTTACGAGGCGCGGCTCTCCGGCGGCGAGGGGGCGCGGCTCGAGGGCACGGTCGACGTCGACAGCATCCAGATCGACGAGGAGATGCTGAAGGGCCACCTCCTCTCCCCCGAGTTCTTCGACGTCCAGCGCTTCCCGCAGCTGCGCTTCGCCTCCAGCGAGCTCAGCGTCAACGAGGGCGGCAACCTGCGCGTCCGCGGCGAGCTCGAGATCCACGGCGAGAAGCGCGAGGTCGAGGCAAGCGGTCGGTTCGCCCGGCTGGGCGGCGACCTGGCCGGCAAGGAGCGCGTCGGGCTCTCGATCGAGGCGACCGTCGACCGGCGCGACTTCGGTCTCGACTGGCAGGCCGAGCTGCCGAGCGGCGGCGAGGT
Source organism: Solirubrobacterales bacterium (assembly GCA_035765335.1). Classification (GTDB taxonomy): domain Bacteria; phylum Actinomycetota; class Thermoleophilia; order Solirubrobacterales; family 70-9; genus VAYN01. Next base: position 6,447 of record DASTXV010000009.1, on the reverse strand, counting down.
CCTCGACTACGCGGTGACCATCAGCGTCGAGCTCGAGCTCGTCGGCGAGGAGGTCTGATCATGCGGGTCCTCGGCATCACCGGAAGCCTGCGCCGGGACTCCTACAACCACGCCCTGCTGCGGGAGGCCGCCGAGCGGCTTCCCGCCGGGGCGGAACTGGTCGAGTTCGAGCGCCTGCGGGAGATTCCGCCCTACGACGCCGACCTCGAGACGGAGGCGACGCCCGACGCGGTGGCGGAGCTGCGGCAGGCGACGCGCGAGGCCGACGCCGTCCTTGTCGCCACCCCTGAGTACAACCACTCGATCCCCGGCGTCCTCAAGAACGCCCTCGACTGGGCCTCGCGCCCGGCCGGCCAGAGCGCCCTGACGGGTAAGCCGGCGGCGGTGATCGGCGCCTCGACCGGGATGTTCGGCGCCGTCTGGGCCCAGGCCGAGACCCGCAAAGTCCTCGGCGCCCTCGGCGGCCGCGTGATCGAGTCCGAACTGCCGGTGGCGCGGGCGCAGGAGCTCTACCGCGACGGCCGCCTCGAGCTCTCCCCCGAGCAGTCGCGCCAGCTCGAGGAGACCCTGGCGACGCTCGCCGCCGAAGTCGAGCAGCTGCGCGAGCTGGTCCCGGCCGCGGCCTGAGCCCGACCGGAACCAGATCGGTCAGCGGGATCAGCCGGCAACCGCGCAAGCGCGGACGACGGCGCCCGAGAGCGAGGTGCCATCGCCATACTCGAAGGTCCCCCGCGCCTGGATGCGGCCGTCTCGGCAACGACCCGCGAAGACACTCCGACGCTGACCCTTATAGGTGTAGACACGGCCCATCTTGATGTTCGCTGCGATAACGGAGCCCGAGCCTCCCGCGATCACAGGGATGTCGATCACCGGATGCAGGCCGTACGGCCCCTTGCTCACCCGGATCAGCCTGGCGACGGCGATCACCGCGGTCGGGGCCGGGACGCTGACGTAGGCGTGGGCGAACATCGTCACCACCCCGTTGCGTTCGCCGCCGTTGAAGAGCGTCAGCGGTCCGGTCGAGTCGAACGGTCCCTGTTCCGGGAAAGCGACCTCGACGGTGGCGCTGCCCCGGCCGATGATCGCGTCGCCGCAAATCTCCTCTGCCTGCTTGGACGAGCGCGCCTGCAGCTCGCCGATTCGGCAGACCGGCAGACCTTTGACGCTGACGACCACGTCCCTGTCGGTATCGAGAACCGACCGCCTCAGCGCCGGGGGATGGCTCCCGTCGACGGTCGAGAGCCTGCCGCTCGCGTGTATCGACAGCGGCGCGAACTCGTACTTCGGCAGTGCCCTTGGAGTCACCCCTCCGTCGATTTCCAAAATCATGCTCCCGCCCCGCACGATCGTCGGCGGTTCACCGGCTACGGCGATTCCGACAACCGTAGCCACCAGGAGCACCACTCCGGCAAATGCAGCCATGCCTCGTCTTCGCATCTCGTCCTCCTCCGTTCGCGACTCCTATTTGCGATGTCGCTATTTCATGTTAATCTTACTCACATGAAATTACGGAGCGCAAGGGTCACCCCGCGTCTATCCGCCGGGGCCTGCCCTGGATTCGCACGTGCGATCAACGAGGGAGACCTCGCGACGGCCGCCGCCTGCTTTGCCAGAGACGGATGCCTGATCACGCCCGACGCGACCGCGGTTCACGGGCGCGACAGCATCCGCACGGTCCTTGCCCAGATGGTCGCCGGCCAGACCAGGATCCTGGTCGAGGGGAGCAACGCGATCAAAGCGGGCGAAGTGGTTTTCGCCCGCGAGCGATGGCGCGTTAGGGCAGGGGAGCCAGAGGGACCCTCGATCGAGCACACCCTGAGCGCGGTCTTGATCCTGCGCTGGATCGAAGGGGCCTGGAAGCTGACGATCGCGGCGCCCTGGGGGTGGGCCGCAACCGAGCTCTGACTCCTGAGTCCGACGAGGCGCCGGATACCTTGTCGGCATGAGCGGCCGCAAGAAGGACGCCAAACGCCAGTACCGGATGCAGGCGCGAGCTCGCTCCACCGAGGAAACGAGGGAAGCGATCCTCGATGCGGTCGAGGACGCCTTCGAAGAGCTCTTCTTCGACGAAATCACCCTCGCGGAGATCGCCCGGCGATCTGGGGTCACCGTACAGACGGTCCTGCGCCACTTCGAAAGCAAAGACGGTCTCGTCATGGCCTCGATGCTGCACACGGGGGGCAAGATGGCCAACGACCGAACCCTGGTGCCGGTCGGCGACGCGAAGGGGATCATCGACGACCTCGTCGACCACTACGAGAACTTCGGCAATCGACTGCTGCGGATGCTCGCCCAGGAGGAACGCGAGCCGGCGCTGCGACAGCTCGCCGATCTCGGGCGCGTCTTCCACGTCCAGTGGTGTGAGCAGGCGTTTGCCCCCAGCCTGGAGGGCCTGCGCGGCGCCAAGCGGGAGCGACGGCTCGCCCAACTCGCCACCTGCACGGACATCTTCGTCTGGAAGCTGTTGCGCCGGGACCGAGAGCTCAGCGTCTCCCAGACCAAGCTGGCGATGCGGGAGCTGCTGGAGCCGTTGATGGAAGAGGGGTCTTGAGCCGGATCCTCGCCTACACGGCTCCTTCTCCCGGCAACCTCTATCCGCTCGTCCCGGTGCTCGAAGAGCTGAGCCGTCGCGGTCATGAGGTTTTTCTCCGAACCGTCTCGACCGAGGTCGAGGAGATGCGCTCGCGCGGCTTCGAGGCGGCACCGATCTCTCCCGAGGTCGAGGCCCTGAAGATGGAGGACTGGCGGGCAAGGACCCGCGTGGGAGCGCAGGCGAGATCGGTCCGGATCATCCGCGCCCGCGCTCCGCACGACTCCCGCGACCTCCTCCGGGCGCTGGAGGAGGTACGGCCGGAGGCATTGATCATCGACGTCCTCGCCTCGGGAGCGCTCAACGCAGCTGCCTCCTGGACCGGCCCTTGGGGTTGCTATCGCCCCTTCCCGCTTCCGAGCTTCCGAGTCGCCCCCAAGATCCTCGGCATCGCCGGGCCGCTCTCCACCACCCCGCTTCACCTCTACATGAGCGCGGAGCCCTTCGAGCACCTCCGCCCCAACCGGCCGGAGAGCGTCGTCATGGTCGGCCCCTGCACCTGGGAGCCGGTCGGTGAGCTACCGGCCGAGCTGGCCGATGCGACGGACCCGCTCGTCCTCATCACCACCTCGACCGACTTCCAGGACGATGGCCGGCTGGTAAGGGTGGCCCTGAAGGCGCTCGAGGAAGAGCCTTTGCACGCGGTCGCCACCGTGCCCTCGGCCTTCCCAGTCGGGCTCGACGTTCCCGCCAACGCCACCGTCCTGCGCTTTGCTCCCCACACGCCGATCCTCGAGCGCTGCGTCTGCGCGATCACCCACGGGGGGATGGGAGCGACGCAGAAGGCGCTGGCGATGGGGGTGCCGGTCTGCGCCGTGCCGTTTGGCCGCGACCAGCCGGAGGTCGCACGCCGGGTCGAGATGACGAAGGCCGGAACCCGCCTTCCCGCCTCGCGGCTGAGCCCGCGGCGCCTGCGGGCCAAGGTCCGAGAGGCAATCGCATGCCGCCCGGGGGCTGAACGGATCGCCGAGGCCTTTGCCGCGGCGGGCGGCGCTGCGCTCGCCGCGAACGAGATCGAACGGCGCCTGCTCTAGCCAAGCGATGGCAGGGGAGCGGGGCACTCGCCTTCTCACCTTGGCGAATCCTCCGCGGGGAAAGGTCCCGAATAGGGGAAGAGCGACGCGGTCGAGCCGGAGAAGATCGGCTCATGCCGCACGCCGCCGCTGTCTGCTCCCACACCTTCGCCTCGGTCCTCAGCGCCGGCGACCTCGAGGGGGCGGCGGCTTGCTTCGCCCGCGACGGCTGCCTGGTCACCCCGGACGGGACCGCGGTCCATGGCCGTGACCGGATCCGATCGGTGCTGGCGCAGATGGTCGTCAACCGCACCGAGATCGAGGTCGAGCTGAGCAGCTCGATCTCCTCGGGCGAGGTGATGCTCGTCCGCGAGCGCTGGCGGGTCCGCTCCGGTGAGAACGGCGGCCAGCTCGAGCAGACCCTGCACCCCACGCTGGTGCTGCGCCAGATCGAAGCAGCCTGGAAACTCTCGATCGCGGCGCCCTGGCTGCGCTAGCTCAGCCCTGCGGCAGGGCGAAGAAGGCGACCGCGGAGAAGTGGGCGATCGCGGCGGCGATGACCAGGAGGTGGAAGATCTCGTGGTAGCCGAAGATCGCCGGGCTGGGGTTGGGGCGCTGGACCGCGTATATGACGGCGCCGGCGGTGTAGAGCAGGCCGCCGGCGACGACAAGCAGCGATCCGGCGACGCCGAGGGCGCTCCAGAGGGCCGGGAAGGTGGCGACGGCGACCCAGCCGAGCGAGAGGTAGATCAGCGCCGAGGCCCATTTCGGGTGGTCGATCCAGATCATCTCGACGATCGCCCCGGCGACGGCGCCGACCCAGACGACGACGAGGATCGCGGTGGCGAGGGTGCCGTTGAGGGCGAGCAGGGCGAAGGGCGTGTAGGTGCCGGCGATGAGGAAGAAGATCATCGAGTGATCGAGCCGGCGCATCCAGCGCCGCGCGTTGGGCCGGCTCCAGTTGACCCGGTGGTAGAGGGCGCTGGTGCCGAACAGGGCCGAGAGGCTGGCCGCGTAGACGGCGACGGCGAGCGTCGCCTCGGTCCCCTCGGCGAGGACGATCAGCGCCACCCCGAAGCCGAGGGACATGAAGAAGGCCCACTCGTGGGTGACCCCGCGCAGCTTCGGCTTGACCGCGGCGAGCGCCTCCGCGGTCGCCTCTTTGGCGGCGGTGGCGCGCTCTTCGACCGCCTCTTTGGCGGCCGTCGCCCGCTCGCCCATGGCTTCTTTTGCGGCGGTCGCCCGCTCGCCCATTCGCTCCGCGCTGCGGCGCAGCTCCTCTTCCATAGGAAAAGGCTACCCGGAACTTAGTGCCGATATTGGGGACTTGACACAATTGAGAGAAGAAGTCGGCGGCCTCGGAAGCCCTTAATTGCGCCTTTTGAGACTTTTTCCGTCCTGCCGGTGAGCGATCCTGCGGAGTTACCCCTGAAAGTCGCTGCGAGAGGAGAAGTTCGATGTCCCAGACCGCCATTTCCAGTCCCAAAAACGGTCTCAAGGGCCTCTCGATCGAACGCCGGTTTTCGACGCCCGGCGTGCATCCTTTCGACCAGGTCGAGTGGGAGATCCGCGATGCGGTGATCGGCAATCCGGAGAGCCCGGCCTTCGAGCAGCGCGGGGTCGAGTTCCCGACGACCTGGTCGCAGAACGCGACCAACATCGTCGCCCAGAAGTACTTCCGCGGCCAGCTCGGCAGCCCCGAGCGCGAGAGCTCGGTCAAACAGATGGTCGGCCGCGTCGCCGGCACGATCGCCGACTGGGGGCGCGACGGCGGCTACTTCGCGTCCGCCGAGGACTCCCATGCGTTCCAGGACGAGCTGACGCACATCCTGCTCCACCAGATGGCGGCGTTCAACTCGCCCGTCTGGTTCAACGTGGGCTTCGAGGAGTCGCCGCAGTGCTCGGCCTGCTTCATCCTCTCGGTCGAGGACAACATGGACTCGATCCTCGCCTGGAACACCAAGGAGGGGAAGATCTTCCGCGGCGGGTCGGGCTCGGGCATCAACCTCTCGAAGATCCGTGGATCGATGGAGCCGCTGAGCAAGGGCGGCACCGCATCGGGCCCGGTCTCGTTCATGCGCGGCGCCGACTCGTGGGCCGGCACGATCAAGTCCGGCGGCAAGACCCGCCGCGCGGCGAAGATGGTCGTGCTCGACGTCGACCACCCGGACGTCGAGGACTTCATCTGGTGCAAGGCCAACGAGGAGGAGAAGGCGCTCGCGCTGCGCGACGCCGGCTTCGACATGCGCCTCGACTCCGAGGCGTTCGCGTCGATCCAGTACCAGAACGCGAACAACTCGGTGCGCGTCACCGACGAGTTCATGCGCGCGGTCGAGGCCGACGAGGACTGGGACCTCACGGCCCGCACCGACGGCTCTGTCGTGAAGACGGTCCGCGCCCGCGACCTGATGAACCAGATCGCCGACGCCGCCTGGCGCTGCGCCGATCCCGGCGTCCAGTACGACACGATCATCAACGACTGGCACACGTGCCCGGTCTCGGGGCGGATCAACGCCTCGAACCCGTGCTCGGAGTACATGCACGTCGACGACTCGGCCTGCAACCTCGCCTCGATCAACCTCATGAAGTTCCGCAAGCGCGACGGCAGCTTTGCGATCGACGCGTTCAACCACACGGTCGACATCGTCTTCCTGGCGCAGGAGATCGTCGTCACCCCGTCGAGTTATCCGACCGAGGAGATCGGCCGCAACGCGCGGGCGTTCCGCCAGCTCGGGCTCGGCTACGCCAACCTCGGCGCCCTGCTGATGGCCGACGGCGTCCCGTACGACTCCGACGAGGGCCGCGCGACCGCCGCCGCGATCACCGCGCTCATGACCGGCCGCG
>DASTXV010000008.1:0-80850 GCA_035765335.1 Solirubrobacterales bacterium | reverse complement strand
GTCACGGGCTGGGAGCGGGTCCACGTCTGCGTCGACGACGCCACCCGCCTCGCCTACGCGGAGGTTCTGCCTGACGAGAAGACGAAAACCGTCCTCGGCTTCCTACGGCGAGCCGTCGCCTTCTACGGCTCCCATGGGATCCCGGTCGAGGGACTGATGACCGACAACGGCCCCGCCTACCGCTCCACCGCCCATTCACTCGCCTGCCGGGCGATGGGGATCAAGCACATCCGCACTCGCCCCTACCGGCCCCAGACCAACGGCAAGGCCGAGCGATCATCCGCACGATGCTTCGCGAGTGGACCTACGCCGCCGTCTACGGCTCCTCGCCCGAGAGGGCCGCGGCCCTCTCGGGCTGGCTGGAGCGCTACAACTACCGGCGACGACACGGCGCCCTCTGCCACCGGCCGCCGATTCAGCGGCTACGGGAGATCCAGGGGAACAACGTGGCTGGCATCTACAGCTAGCCGCGCCGGCGGTAGCGCAAGTACACGGTCGCGCCGAACGCGCGGGTCTCGACCAGCTCGAGGTCGATGTGCACGTCCGGCGGGAAGCAGGGCGTGCCGCCACCAACCACGATCGGGACGACGAACAGCTCGAACTCGTCGACCAGCCCGCGCCGCATGCATTCCGCCGCAAGGCCAGCGCCGCCGACCGCGATCCTCCGCTCCCCGAGCGCGGCGATCTCCTCCTCGAGCGTTCCCCTTGCCAGGCGGTTGCTGCCCTCGACGCTCGTCAGCGTGGTCGAGAACACGATCTTCTCGAGCGGGCGCCAGATCTCGGCGAACTCCGCCATCACGGGGTCGGAGAACTCCTCGGTGTCCCACACGAGCATCGTCTCGTAGAGCCGCCGGCCCAGCAGTTGGACATCAACCGCGCCGACCCGTTCATTGTGGAACCGGTGCAGCTCCTCGCTCGGCACCGCCCAGTCGAAGCTCCCATCGGGCCCGGCGACGTAGCCGTCGGCCGACAAGCTCATGGAATAGGTGATCACGAGACATAGTGAACCGCGCCGAGCCGACGCCCTTCTCGGGGACCGATCAAGGCGCGGCAATCCCGCCAGACGCCAGAGAGCTGCGTGCTCGACCTGCTCACCGCATACAGGCGAACGCAGAATCGTCAGCAAAATGACGATGAATTCCTATGAATGTCTGACGTAGATCATGATGCTCTCTATAGGCAGGCAGAGGCTCAGGCGGGCTACTTCACCGCACAGCAGGCGCTGGCGGCAAGCATGGACCGCAGCACCCTGAGCCACCACGCGCGGCCCGGCGGCAGATACCTGCGGCTCGGCCGCGGCGTCTACCGCCTGCGGCACTTCCCCTCGAGCCCGCACGAGCACGTCATGGCCGCCTGGCTTCCGCTGCGGAGGCCGGAGCGGTGGTCTCGCACGAGAGCGCCCTCGAACTCCACGGACTCTCTGACGTGATCCCCAACGCTATTCACCTCTCACTGCCGCGCTCGGCACGAGGCCAGCGCCCGCGCCCCGGCGTGCGGCTCCACACGCTGAAAGAGCCGCCGAAGAAGTCGGAGACCTGCCGGATCGCCGGCCTGCCGGTGACGCGCCCCGAGCGCACGATCATCGACGCCATCGCCACCGGCACCCAGCCCGAGCAGATTCAGATGGCGATCCGCCAGGTCCCGGAGCGGAGACTGACGACGCCGCGGCGGTTGCGCACCGCGGCAAGGCAGGCCTCAGCGCGAGCCCGCAAGCTAATCGAGCGCACCCTGGAGGAAGCGAGATGAGACGCCGGAGCGATCTACCTGTGGAGTCGCCGATGCGCGATCTCGTACACGCTTCGCTTCCACGGCTGCGGCGGATGGCGTTCCCCCACCGCGATCAGCACGAGGGCCGGCTTGCCGGCCTCCTCGTCGCCGGTGAGGACTGCTCCCCATTGGCCGGCGGGCTGAGGGATGTAGATCTTCACGCAACCCCCGAGCTGCGTTCCATCCCGGCCTTCGGCTTCGCAGCGCAAGAGCCACTCGCGGGGAGCGCCCTTGTCGCGCAGCGTCGCCACCATCGGCTCGATCGTCGCCCGCGCTGCCGGCGTGCAGCGAGCGAGATCCTCGGTGAGCACCTCATCGACCACCCGAACTTCAAAGCGCGGACCCGCGCCCGCGCTCACGACCGCCTATCCCTCGCCGTCGGTGGGCAGCGATCCGAAGTGCCGGTCGAAATCCTCGGGACTCATCGGCGTGGTCCCGGTCCGCTTGCGGATCTCCTCGATCGAGGTCATCTTGGAGGGCCAGTCGGGCGCATAGATCAGCTTCGCCTCGGCCGCCTCCTCGTCGGTCATCGACTCGATCTGCTCATGCAGCTCAGCCTTGGTCATAGACGGATCGTACCGCCCGCCTCCCCTGAATCTGGAAGAAGAATCTGATGCGCAAAGTTGCCTGGTACGGCCGCCTCTCGACCAAGGACAAGCAGGACCCGACGCTCTCCTTCCCTCCCAGCGGCAGGAGTGCGAGGCCAAAGTCGCCGAGCTGAGCGGGCGGATCGTCTGCGAGTTCACCGACCAGGAGACCGGCCAGCGCGACGAGCGGGAGATGACCCGCCTCGGGGTCGAGGTCTTCTACGCGCTGACCGCGGGCGACCAGACGAGCCCCGAGGGGCGAAAACCCCGTCCACACCGGCCGGCTCTATTGGAACCGACTCGACTTCCGCGGCGTCAAGCGGGGCGAAGGACCGCTGATCCGCCGCGACGCCGAGGAGTGGGTCGAGGCCGAGCGGCGCCACGATGCGCTGGTCTGCGAGGAGGACTTCGAGCGCGTGCAGATGGAGATGAAGGCGCGCAGCACCGGCAACGGCGACACCGCCGCAGAGGCAGCCGGCCACGGCAAATGGCAGTACGTCCGTGAGGACAACCTGATCGCGCTGGTCGAGGCCTTCTTCGGCACGCGCGTCTTCGGCCCGGAGCGCTTGGAGAGCTTCCGCGGGCAGGCCTCCGCCCTCGCGGCGGAACTGGGGAGCAACGGCGGCACCAAGCGCGAGCGAACAGGCGACCAGCTTGCCGATGTGGAGCGCCGGGAGATCGAGGCGCTCGTCAGCCAGCTCGACCACCGCAACGGCAATGGCGACCACCTGAACGTCGAGGAAGGCGCAGCGATTCTCGACTCCATTCCAGACCTCTCCAAGGCGCTGAAGGAAGAGGCCGACCCCGAGCTGCGCCGCGCGGTCTTTGAGACCTTCCGCCTCCGCATCGAGATCGACCGCAATTCCGGCCTAATGCGACTGAAGGCGCTCGTCTCGAGCGCCTTCAGTCAAGCGGGTGCCCTGAGTGACATTGGTGCCACCAAGGCCATAGCGGGGGCAGGATTCGAACCCGCGACCTTCGGGTTATGAGCCTTGGCTTGGAAATCGGCGGGGCTAGGCAGAACGCGCGCTAGAGCGGTTTGGGCGAAATTGAGATCGGCTGAGATCGGCTGGAGTCTGTGGGGCTTCTTGCCCCATCGCGCTCCACCAGCGAAGCCGCAGGATGCTCAACGATCGCCACGGTCGTGGTGATCGGAGATGGCTAAACCGGTGGACGACCGGGCTCGGCCGAATTGTCAGAGCATGCACGGTCGCTGAGAAAGCGCAACATCCAGCCATTGCTCAATACAGTTTCGGGCGGTGGCAAACCAGGAGGAACGTGAGCCAGCCGCATCCGAGCCCAGCGATCTGGCTGGGAGAGGGCGCCTTGTGGCCGCCTACGCCATCGTGGCGGTATTGGCACTCATTGCCGTAGCCGCAGTCCCCTTCCTGTCATCCGGGTCGGACTCCGCCACTATCGGCGATCCCCACATCAACCTGAAAGCGGGGATCACCAACGGAATCGCCCCTGACAGCCGCGTCGGGATCGAGCCTCCAGCCTTCGAGAAGCAGAGCCTCCAAGAGGCAGCACGAGCTGCGGGATGCGAGCTACAACTGCGACTTCCGGAGGAGGGCCGAGACCACATCCCACCCAGCGCTCCAGAGCCGCGCTACAAGACGAATCCACCCATGTCCGGAGATCACGTCGAAGAACAGCAGGCGGACGGTGCCTACCGCGAGGCCCCTGCCCCGACCAGCGTCGTGCACTCCCTCGAGCATGGCCGCCTCGCAATCCAGTATCGGCCCGACCTACCGGAGCGAGCGCAGCGCGAACTGATCGGCCTGTTCGACACGATGTATGGAGGGACTCTCCTTTTCCCCAACCCAGACATGCCCTACACGATCGCGGCCACGACTTGGTCGAACCTTATGGGCAGTCGCTTCTACAACGCAAAGATGCTATCGGCCATTGAAGCCTTCGGCAGAGCCACCTGGGGGAAATTCGGCGGCGAGCCAGTGCTCGGGCTTGAGTCAGGCGCCCCTACGCCAGCAATTCCTTACCTCTGATCCTGCAGCCACAAGGTTGATCAGCGGACTTACGGAGGCAAGCAGAGTGCCAGGGGTCGACACCCGAGGCGTTGGTCATTGTCGTCGCTCAGGCGAAGGCCTACCTGGGTCTGGTCTCCTACCAGGCCCCATAGGCCTCGCCAACGATATACCCCACCCCCGCCTTAACGAGGTTACCGGTCCCCCCCGAAATTGGCGCCCTTATCTCCAGATAACCGGTAGTCATCGTAGAAAATGCCTCCTCCTCTGCCATGTTTGCCCAATCTGCTCCGCTAGGAGGGCTTCCCCCATTGAACCAATGGTCGGCAATCATTCCGCCAGCTCCCGCCACCAGATTGCCGCCAAGCCACTTCAGAGCGGTCACAGTCATCGTTGCGGCTTTCACCTCCGGCAACAAAAGCGTTATCCCTATCTCGGTTGCCATTGGAATGCCCTTCTTGACGATCGGTTCGTCCCACCAATTAGTGGGATTCGGATTGTTGTTAGGAATCCCGGCCGTCTTATCCGGAGACTCCGGCTTCGGAGCGCCCGTCGGAGTTCCCGGCAGAGGCTGCTGCGGAGGACAAGGCGGAGGTGGACAACTGCATCCCACAGGAATGAGTCCGGTGGGATCGATGAGATTGACCGGGTTCGCCCCCGCATACGCATACGTTTCCCCCGAGACGGCGGCCAGCGGATCGGGAGTTAGGAACTGCGCCGTTACTGGGTCGTAGGTACGAGCTCGGAGGTAAATCAGCTGGTTTTCGGTGTTCATCCGGAACTGGCCGGCGAACCCCATCTGAGTGCCCGTGCCCGTTTGTTTCCAGACCGCCCCGTTCGGGCCGTAACGATAGGTCCCGATCGTTTCTCCGCTTGAGTTGGTCAGAATCCTGGTCGACCCGAGCTGGTCGTGGTGGTGATAGTTAGCCACGCCTGACGAGATCCGCGAAATCGCCAGGCCGCCGGGGCCGTAGATGTAGTAATTCTGCCCGTGCCTGAGCAAGAGCGGAAGCCCCGCGGTGAGGTCCCAGACCATCGCGTAGGTCGAAGCGCCCCTGGTTTCGGTGCTCCGCAGGCCCGTGCCGTCGTATTTGAAGGTGTTTTCGACCCCTCCGCTGACATTTTTGATCAGGTTCCCTGCTTGATCGTAAGAGAACGTGGTGGCCGATCCGCCCGTGGGCGTGCTTTTGACCCGCTGGCCGAGATTGTTGTATTCGAAGGTCGCATTGCTCGCCGTCGCGATCTGGTCCGCTTTGTCGTAGGTGTAGGTCGTCGGAGAGATTTTTTTGACGTTGTTGGCAGCGTCGAATTCGAACACCGTGCCGTTGCTTTTGATCAGCCGGTTGGCGGTGTCGTATTCGTATTTGCGTTCGGCTTCTTCGGCGAACCCGGTATCGACGGATTTTTCGACCCGGCCAAGGTTGTCCCGCGTGTAGGTCATCGACGCCAGGACTTCGGCGCCCTTCTTCATCGACGACAGCGTCATCTCCCCGGACCTGTTGTAGGAGTATTCGTCGACGTTGGTGGTCGCGGCCGGGAACGTGATCGCTTTCGTCTGCGAGTCCCGGTTATAGGAGAAGGTGGTTTCTTTGCCGAGCCAGTCGGTGACTTTTTCGAGTCGGCCGGCTTTGTCGAAGGCGCGTTTGACCGTTTCGCCGTTCGGATAGACGATTTCGGTCTGCTGGTTGCCGAGGTCGTATTTGTGTTTGACGACTTCCGATTTGCCGTTTTTGACTTCGGTCAGCCGGCCGAGCTGGTCGTAGGTCCTGGTGGTAGTCCCCGTGCCGTCGATCATTTCGACGATGTTGCTGTTTTTGTCGTATTTGTAGGTGACGTCCGCGGTAGACGCTTCGGAGTAGTTGACTTCTTTGAGCCGGTCGGCGTTATCGTAGGCGTAGGAGACCGTGCGTCCGAGGGCGTCTTCGGTTTTTTTCAGATTGCCTCCCGCGTCGTATTCGCGTTTCGTTTTGCGTTCGAGTGGGTCGATCGTTTCGGTCAGCTGCACAAGCGCGTTGTATTCGTATTTCGTCGTGTGGCCGTTGCCGTTGGTGCGGCTTTTGACTTCGCCCATGCTGCCGTAGGCGAGTTCGGTCGTGTTGCCGTTCGGCTTTTCAACTTTCGTCCGCTCGTCGTTGGCGTTGTAGGTGTATTTGGTCGTCTGGCCGAGGGCGTTGGTCAGCGATTCGAGGTTGCTGTTTTTGTCGTAGGCGAATTTCGTTTCGCGGCCGAGCGGGTCGGTGACTTTGATCGGCCGGCCTTGGGGGTCGCGTTCGGTTTTGGTTTCGAATTCTTCAGCTTTGGCGCCTTCTTCGTTGCCCCGCGGGCTGACTTCGGTCAGCCGCTCGCCGTCTTTGTTGTAGGTCCAAGTGGTCTTGTCCCCCGCGGGGTTGATCTGGGCTTTGAGGTTGCCGTAGGTCTCATATTCGAATTTGGTTTCGCGACCGAGGGGGTCGGTAGCCGATTCCAGGTCTCCGTTTGCGGCGCGTTTGAAGGTCGATTTCTGGGTGGCTTCGCCCGGGGCGGGGCGTTCGATCGCTTCGACGTTGCCTTTGGCGTCCCGTTTGTAGGTGGTCACCTCGCCTTTTGGCGTGGTTTCAGTCAGGACGTCATGGGTGGAGTTGTAGGTCCATTTCGTTTCGTTGCCCTCGGCGTCTTTTTCAAGCGTGCGGTCTCCGGCGGCGGAGTATTCGTAGGTCGTCGAGTGGTTGAGCGCGTCGGTGGCTTTGACGACCCGGTAGGCGGTGTCGTATTCGAAAGTGGATTTCCGTTCCAGGCCGGTGCCTTTGGCCTTGACCACTTCCAGCGGCCCGCCGGCCGCGTTGAACTTCTGGAAGGTCGTCGATCCATTCGGCTCGGTGATCGTCGTCGTCCGTTTGCCTTCCAATTCGCTGTAGACGAATTTGAGCACCCGGCTCATCGGATCGGTCTGTTTGGTGACCCGGTGGCTTGCGTCGTATTCGGTTTTCGTCACGCCTCCGCGGCCATCGGTCATTTCGGTCAGCCGGTGAGAACCGTCGTATTTGAATTTCCAGCGCGGGGTTTCTTCCCCGGGGAGCGTCACCGAGGCGAGGTGGCCGGATTCGTAGGCGTATTTGACTTTGCGGCCCATCGGGTCTTCGATGCTCGTCACCTTGCCTTCGGTGTAGCCGAAGACCAGTTCCCTGCCGGCGGCGTCTTTGACTTTGAGCACGATTCCCAGAATGGCGGTGACGGTCAGGGCGTTGCCGTTACGGTCTTTGTGCTCGGTCAGCCAGCCTTCGGAATTGAACTTGAGCTTTTCCTGGTCAGGCAGCGTGAAGATGTAGTTCGATCCTTCTTTAACCAGGGTCGCCTGGACCCACGGGCCGGGGACGTATTGGCCTTCTTCGAGGAGGAAGGTGGCGGTGGCGCCGTTTTCCTGCACGACGGTGACGGTCCCTTCTTCTTTGAATTCCAGATGGGAGCTGTAGGGGCCCGACCAGCCGTAGCCCCAGGGACCGGTTTTGCCTTCGGCGGCGGCCTGGGAGTTGTAGGTGCGGGTGACGTGGAGGGCGGGGCCGCGGCCGCCGAGGGCAAGATCGGTCTGTTCCTCGGTCTGGTTGCCGGTTGCGCAGTTGACCGGGGCTCCTATGAAGCAGTTGTTGGTGTCCGGCGCCGCTTTGCTTCCGCCGCCATACGGGTCGTCGTCGCCGATCGGCGGTCCGGGCGTTCCGCATTCGGCGAGCGCGTAGTTGGCGGCAAGCGCGGCCGAGACGAGGAGGGCCAGGAAGCAGACAGCGAGTGCTCTGGCCCTGAGGGTCATGAGGTCAGCCTGTGTCGCACGGATAGGAGACCTTGAGCATTCAGGCACTATCGCGGTATCAACCGGAAAAAGCAAGGGCTGACCTTTACCCTTATTCCCAGGCTGGTCGCTGACCGATAGGCGGCGTGACCTCGCGAACCAGCGGCGCTGGCGCCTAGCTAGGGTCATCGTCCCGCTACCTCTTTGCAAGGGTCGCAGGGAAGCCAGGTACACAGTCCGGAAAGAGAGCCCTTGACCGGCAGGTTCCTACGCCGACGGTCCGATTATGAGTCCGCGCCAGAGGCCCGATTGACTACGTGGGGCACGGTTTCAAGCGATTTCTGCGGAATCGAGCTACGTGGAGATCGGCTGGAATCTGTGGGGCATGTTGCCCCATTTGTTGCCCCAGCTACCAAATGGGCGACGAGCGCCAGCGGTCCCATCGACTGGAGCGAAGACGGCGCTGGACCAGCGGGAGACTGGCGGGGTGCCGGGGGTTGCGGACCTCCCACGCGGCGCCGCCAATCTCTCGATACCGGACCACTGCCGCCCAAGGCTGCGAGAGGTCCGGGAGGGCGAAGACAAGGCCTTGCTGACCATCCTGGGGTGGCAAAGCCTCGCCTGATCCAAGGGCGCGAACGGGTGCGGCTGAATCGCCGATCGGATCACCCGCCTCAGTCTCCAGCCGAACACGAACGTCGAGGGCAGTTCCCGGACCATCGTTGAACAGGCGCAGCTCGACGTGACTATCCCGCTCCGATAGGAACCCGCCGCCGCCGTCCGACTCGGTCGGTTCAGTCTTGATCGCTGGCTCGGCGTAGACGAATGCACGCTGGGAGAGCTGGATTCCGCGTCTCGCGTTCCAGGCAGCGATCGAAGCCGCGATCGCTGAAATCGCGGCGACGATTACAGCGGCGAGTTCCATTTAGCCCTGCCCCTCCTGCAGCCTTCTCCGCGACTAGACCTGTGCCGCCATCGCCTGGTCAAGATGCTCCTCTGCGTGGAGCTTTAGGACCTGGCCGGCCGTCGTGAGCGGGTAGGCGGCGTATTTGTGGGCGAGCGTGATCGGGATCGTGGCGTCGTCGTAGAGCCGAGTGCCGATCGCGTCCAAAAACGCTGCAAGTAGCCCTCAGCGTCGGATAGTCGTCGAGGTCGAGCTCGCCGTGGCGCTCGGCGCCGACACGACCCAGCGGCGGGACCGTGATCACGTAGATCTGCCCGCCTTGCGCGCGATAGAAGAAGTGGCGCCCGTAATAGGTGTCGCGTCCATGCACCGCCCCGCCCTTGAAGGTGATGTACCGCTCGATGTAGTCCTCATCGAGGAGCATCAGGTTCCCCTCCGGGACGTGGTCGCGGATCGCCTGGGCGTGATCCCAGAACGCGCCAGACTTCTCGATCCCGACAACCACCGGGATGCCGAGATCACGGCTTCGCAGATCGTCCGCGATGGTCTGGAGCCGGCGAAGCAGCGGGCGCTTGATCGGGGCGACCTCGCCGAAGAGCGCCAGCGGTCCGTCGGTGACGAACGCCATCCGTGCCAGGGCCGAAGGGCGCTGATCCAGGAGCTGATCCAAGAGCGCCAACGAGATGAACCGCTCGGCTACCGACATCACGCGCGAACAGGCCTCCAGGTTTGATCCCTCTTCATAGCTCCTCCTTACCCCTCCTGGATCGGTTCCAGTGATCCTCAAGCACCTACGCCCGACAGTCAATCCTTCGCCGCCGGCGGTCGGGGCCCTGGTCCGGGCTCGGTCCCCACCTTCGTCACCGAGGCGGACCGCATCGGTCGAACTCGCGATTCTCGGCGCTGGCTCACGGCGTGATGCTCGTAGTCGTGCTTGCCGTCGGGGGATGCGCTTGATGGCCTGGGTGCCGTAAGCATTCGGCCGCCGCGACCGCCGGCCGGAGGCTGAGGCTGCTGCCTCGTTTATGTGCAGAGGGGGGCGCCGAAGCGCCCCCTCTGACGAGCTAGTGACGAGGCGGATCGCGGTCGTCGCGGTCCCCGTCGTACGGCTCGCGGGAGCCGGACTTGGCCAAGCCGCGGCTGATCATGTAGCCGACGGCGACGATGGCGACGTAGAGCCACGCCTGGCGGGCGATGAACTCGTCGGTACCGGGGGCGGTGTCGCCGCCCTTGATCGAGGCGGCGGCGAGAAGGATGCCGACGATCACCACCACCATCGCCCAGAACTCGGTCGTCTTGAACGCCTGCTTGGTCTCCGTGGAGAGACGCTGAACCACGCCGCGCCTTTCGGAGCGGTCACTCGCATTTCCGGCTCGCGCCGTTGCTGACTCCATAAGTCGTTCCTCCTAGTGATTGGCTCGTCTCAAAGCTCAACCGAGCCCCTCAGGTCAACAGCTCAAGCTTCAATTCCTGGTACTGAGCCCCGACGAGTCTCCCCCGTGACTGGTGGGGTTCAGGCGGTCCACTCGGAGCAAGATTCGGCTACCCGAGGTCCGATGCGGAGAAACAGAAGTCCCCGGCCGAAACCTATTCAGGGAAGGGGCTCGGGTCGGTGGCCTCGGCATCGAAGAGAAAGAAGTGCACGGCGAGGTTGGCGGGCACCTTGACGTGCGTCACATGGGTCTGCACAGGGCGACCCGTCTGCCTTTCGACGATCGCGACGAACTCATCATCCATTGCGTCGGTGACCTTCTTGCGCGACGCCTCGACCTGCTCCCGGCCTCCGATCGCGACCAGCGTCCCCTCCGCGGCGGTGAAGATGTCACGCAGGACACAGACGGCGTAATCACCCTGGAGGTAGGTCCGCGCCTTCGTCGGCCCGCGGCCGAACGCACGCCGATACAGGCCAACGGTCTCGCGTGAGATGGTGCCGCAGGTACCACCGGGCAGAACCTCGGGGTCGGCTCCGCTCAGCACTTCGGTACCTGCGAGTTCAGGCGCCAACTCATGCCTCCTGGATCTCGACCTTCTCCGGCAGTCCGACCAGATCCAGAAGACGGCTGACCTGTCCCCGGCAGCCGGTCAGGATCAGCCTCGCTTCCGGCCTGGAAGCTCGCGCGGCCGCTACGAGAGCCGCATAACCGGCGCTGTCCATGAACGTCAGACGGCGGAGGTCCAAGGTGACGGTGGCAGACGCGCGCATTGCCTCTGCCAGTCGCGTTTCGAACTCGTGGCAGACGGCGCCGTCAAGCTCTCCGCTCAGCTCGAGGAAGGCCGGCCCCTGAGCGTCGAGCTTGCACGCGCACTCGAATCGAACCGCAGCCGGGGGAGGTGGCGTTTCAACTGGGGGACTGAGATGAGGGGAGAGAGACAAGTTTGACCTCCGTGGCTAGAAAGACCGGCCGGAAGTCAAAGGTCTGCTGCCGGCCTCTCCAGCCGACTTCAATGGATGCCCTCCTCTTTCGAGAGTAGCGCGTCTAGTCGCCCTGCGCTAGGGGCTCCCCGCATCAGCGTCATCATCGCGGAAGACGAAAAGCTCGACCTCGATGTCGGGGCCGATGTGCTGGTTTGAGATGAAGGCGAGCACTTCGCGTCCCGACAGCCGCTCGACCTCATCTATGAACTTCTGCTGCATCGCCTCCTGAAAGGCGCTGCGGGTCTGCTGCACGACGGGTCCGCGCTGAAGCTCGATCATCGTCTTCTCGACGTCGGTGAAGACTCCGCCGAGGACGCAGGCGAGGAGATCGTCGCCGAGCATCTGCGACTTGGCGGTGGCTGGAGCGCGGTAATAGCGTTCGTGCAGCGCGACCATCGAATCGGTCACGGCCCGCAGCAACGAGTCGCCGCTGAGGGGCAGTTCGGTGGCCGGCATGGCGGGCCTTCTCTCTTTCCCTTCTAACCGGATTCGCGCGCGAGGTAGAGGGGAAGATCCCAACGAACGACTTCGCCAACCGTAGCAGTGACCTAAGCTGAGCTAGTGACTCCAGAAACCAAGCAGGAGCACGGTGACGCTCTCACCGCGATCTCCGAGGGCCTGGTCTCCCTGCTGAAGGAGTTCTACGGACGGGGGCCGACCCAGGCGAAGTCCTACTACTCCGACGACCTCGTCGTCTGCATTCTGAAAGGCGGCTTCTCGACGGTGGAGCAGACCCTTCTCGACGGTGGCCGCGGGGCCGCCGTGATCGAGCAGCGCATGGCATTTCAGGACCTGATGCGAAGGCGCTTCGAGGAGGTCATCGAAGACGCAACCGGCCGCGAGGTGATCGGCTTCATGAGCGGCAACCAGCAGGACCCCGACATGATGTGCGAGGTCTTCGTCCTCGCCCCTACCGACCTGATGGACCCCCGGTCGGATCACCACTCCGACTAGCTTCCAACTTAGTCCAACCGGCAGCTCGGGATCGCGATGGAATCATTGATCTCGGAGCGATCTTCAAGACGAGGCGGGGCGCCCCTCGAAGGGGCCAAGGATCGCCGCCATGCTTCCGGAGACAAAAACCGACTTCGGCCCTCGACTCAGCCTCCCGTCCCGAAGTCCGATGAGGTTGTCCCCTCGGCTACCCGTTGGCGGTGGCCTTAACCGGTCTGCGGACCGGCGGTCGAGCGGCACTCGTCGAGGTCGCGAGGTTGCTCACCCACGTCTTCGTCTTCGGATCCGACCGGCTGGGAACGGAAGACGCGGACCCGTTATCTACTGCCCCCAGCGGCAGCCACAGCCTCACGCACGCTTGGAAAAGCCAGGCTAATTTCGCGAAATTGGTACCCGATTGGTACCCGCCGGCCATAAACCAGATGAGCCGAGACATGAAAAAACCCCGCTTTTGCGGGGCTTTCGTCCTATAGCGGGGGCGGGATTCGAACCCGCGACCTTCGGGTTATGAGCCTTGGCCTGGAGATTGGCTGGACTACGCAGAGCGCTTTCTAGAGCGGTTTTCGCGAGATCGAGATCGGCTGGGATCGGCCGGAGTCTGTGGGGCTTCTTGCCCCATTTCTTGCCCCAGCCGGTTCGGCCACAACCCACCCAACCTCGTTAGCCAGCTACAGCGACGAGCGGCTTGCGGGCGGGCGTTTCCTCTATCCGGAGCATCGTCATAAGCAATTCAGCGGGAGGAAGTCCGTCGCTCTCCAAGAGCTGCTGCAAATCGACGGCGTTTTCTCCCAGAAGACGTATGGCGTCGCCGAGAAGCTTCGGCTCCTCTGGCGGGCCGGCGGGACCCGGCTCGCGAACTCGCCAACCGCGTCTAGACATGTACTTGACGGCCGACTCGTAGTTGGTGGGAGTTATGAGCTCTAGCTCTCGGGCGCGGTAGATAAGCGCGCCCAGCGACATTCCCCATCGACTCTTGAGCGTTACGAGCTTGGGCCAGTCGATGCGTCGACCACCTGGCCACTCCTCTCGCAGCGCGGTGGCAGGCACCAACATGGCTGACGCAAAGCGCTCAGCTTGACGCTCCAGCGGAGCACTGGCCGCCTCAGGATCAACGTGGTGCATCACAAGATGTCCTAGCTCGTGGAGAGCATCGCGGCGCGAGCGCTCGCGCACCCCCTTATCGGCGCCGAGGATCACCACCGGGCGTTTTGGCAGCGATGAGGAGAAGGCATCGACATCGCCGGACAGCAGCGGAAGCCGGGCGACGATGATTCCGTGGCGCTCAAGCAGTCTTACGGCGTTGGTGATCGGCTCGTGTCCCAGGTCCCACAGGTCACGCAGATGATCGGCGACAGCCTCCACCTCCTCGGGCGGCTGATCCGCGCTGACGATGAGATCGCTCGGCACGTCGTAGGCGGGGAGCCGGACCTTGCTCTCGATCACCCGCACCAGCTCGGCGAGAAGGACGGCATAGGCGGTCGCTTTCTCCCGGTCAACCTGGGAGGTTCGTCGCAGGCTGCGAAAGAAGGTCTGCTCGGATGGAAGCGTCAGAAGCTGCCGGCCGGTCGAGGCGAAAAAGCTGACCGGCATACCGAGCCGCAGCGCGATCTCGGCCAGGGTCGATGCGCGGGGCTTCGCGCTGCCCCCCTCAAACTGGCTGACAGCGGCCGCCGAGAGACCCACAAGCTCCGCGAGCTTGGAGCGCTTGAAGCCGGCGAGCTGACGGGCAAGCCGAAGGCGGTCGGGGTCGAACAGCGCCGCAGCGCTGCGGGCGTCGCCGCTCACGATTCGCCCGGGGAATCCTGCCGACCATCCTCCTCAGCGTCGTCCCGCATCTCCAGTCCGAAGTCCTCGTCCGCCATTGCGTCGGAGGCTACATCGCCATCGTCTTGCTCGGCGTCGTAAGGCTCGAGCTCGCTGAGGCAGTCAACCCACTCCCATTCCCAGCCGTTGACCTCGTCGGCGTAGGGAGCCCCGACATCGACCCGCTGCAACCCTTCTTTCGGGTCGCCGAAATGGACGGCCACGACGTGTTTGAGGTCCGCGTTCTCCGGCACCTGCAACTCGGGCTCCTCAAAGACGAGCGCTAACTGAGCCGCGTTCTCGGCAACAAGTTCAAGCTTGACCTTGGAGGCGTTGAAGCGGAACTCGCGGACGTCGATCGCTCCGGGGGGAGCCTTGTAGACATGAAGCAGGAGGTTCCCCGGCAGCCGCAAGACCCAGGCGTTTCGCGGCTTCTCGACCTGGGCCCCATCGATCAAGGGAACGACATCGCGCTCGATCACGTAGTGCAGGTTCTCGGAGATCGTGATGCCGAAGGTTTTGTTGTTGTCGCCGATGTCTTCGGGAGCGAAGCGCTGGCAGTTCTCGTCATAGACCTGTTCTATGGCCGCCAAGAGCCCGACCCGAAGGTTCTCCCCCCAGGTTCCCGGCGCCACTTTTCTCCATTGGCTCATGGGACGAGAGCATGAATGGAGCCTCGGTCGGAAAAAATTCAGCAGGAGGCGAGATCATGTGTTCTGAATTTAAGTGGCTCTTGTGAGCCGAGCTAGCCCTTACGAGGCGCGACGAACGCGATCACGATGCTGACCCCAGTGAGCGTCGCCCCAGCCGACGTGGCCGCGACGCTAGGTTTCCACAAGGCAGCGTGGAACACCCGCGCGCTTCATTGCACAGACGCGGTGCTGACCATTTCCCAGCAGCGAACCGTTGATCCAGATCGGCTCTACAAAGAAGCTCCCGGCTGCCCATTGAGTAGGAGCGTCCAGCTTGGCATCGGCCGTTTCCAAGGCGAAGTCCTCCAACCGACCCTCACGACCCCGGTCCCGCCACCAGTCGATTGCCAGTCGCGCCGCGACATTCCAGTCGGGGCGGTGGTACGGACAGTGGCGGATCTGGGCCTTCGAAAGGGACCGGACGCCCGCCTCGACCAATGCCTGGCACTTCTCGTCATCGTCCGCGCTTGGCCCTGGGGCAGAGGCCTGTAATAGCCGCGCATGGGGACATCGGAACAATCCATGGGGCCAAGGGAGCGATGCAACGTCCGCGATGTACATGTCGTCGACAGAACCCATGACGCTTCGTTCCCCTGGCTGAATGGTGACCTAATCGGCCCGCACAACGTCGCGGCCCTGCCATCCTCTAACACATGTGGGGAACCTTCGTCGTAGACGCTTACGGCGACGCCGAGCGCGAACAGATCGCAGAGGCGCTGGAGACCCTCTGCTCTCCCAAAGACGACTACGGATTTGCCTCGGGAGGCGTCTATTGCTTCTGGTCGTTGAAGACCAGGCTGCCGCTGTACATCGGTCGTGCCGTCGATCTGCCCGACCGATTTCGCCAGCACAACGGGCTCAAAGGCAAACCAGGGCGGAACAACAAGTGCGCGGAGGTCGATGCTTTCTTCGCTGACGAACAGGTCCTTGGCTATTCCGTGCTCGTCCGCTCCACCTTGTCGCAGACCGGAACCAGCCGTCGCCGAGCCGCGCCGCAGCTACCCGCCAGGAAGGTCGTGGATTGGGTCGAGGAGCCGGACACGATCGAAACCGAGACCGAGTACGAGATCGCCGCCGCCGAGGGCACTGCTATCCGCTCCCATTGGTTAGAGCACGGCGAGTTGCCGGCGTGGAACAAGGTGCACGGAGAAACGACCAGGTGGAACAAGTCGATGCGCCAGCACGACAGCACCGGGGATCTCTTCTGCGCAAAGGTCGACAGCCTTCTACAGGCCCGCCGCACTCTTCGTGAGTTGGCCGACGACCCGCTCTCGACCGAGTTCGAGCTCGAACTACATGGAGCTCGAATCTGGGCAGCCGCCGCCACGATGATGGCGAACCACCAACTCGACGATCACAGCATTCTCGAGGTGCTGGACGACCTGCCCAGACGGGGCGGCGGATTCTTCCTTGACGCGATGCGGGACAACAGGTACTTGCTGCTCGGTCCATGGGTAGCCAGCGCTATGCCCGGCACCCTCGCCCAGCAGCAGAGGGAGACTTGGACCGCGCGAAGGCCGATGCCGCCCTCGCCTCCCCCACCTCCCCTGCGCCTGCCGGGCGAAATGCCCTAGAAGCGGGGCAGTGATCGCCGACCCGCCACGTCGCAACGCGACGGATTTAGGTCAGCTGACTTCCCGGATCACGACGCCGAGAACGCCTCGAACCACGTTGAAGTCGGCTTCGAGGTCCGCCTGGGGCACGCCGGCTTTTCTAACCAATGCGGGATGCACCTGGTTCCGCAGCTCCCGAACGGCATGGGCGCCTGCCACTGAGGCGTGCTCCAAGGAGGGAAGTTTGTCCGCGACCTTGACCAGGTTGACGAGGCGCCAGGAGTTCGGGTCGTTTTTGTTCTCCCCACCTTTGAAAGATGGGTGGGCTTTCCTCTTTGCCTCTTTCAGCTCTTCGCCGCTGGCCTGCTCCAGCAGGTCGATCAGGATCGCCTCCAGAGCGCTGCCAAGTCCGATGACGGCAAGCCGCAGGTGCTCCGCGTTGTACGCGTGAAAACCCGCTTCGATCATCTCCTCGGCGATGTTGCGAAGGTCAGGGGCCACCATGAAGTTCAGCGAGCCGGCTCCAGGGGGAGCCACTTTGCCCGTGACCGCCGTGGCCTGGTCCGAAGCAAGAAGAAAGTGTCGGGACGCAACCTCCGAATAGAGACGGTTGCGCGCCACTAGCTGAGATCCATCCCTTCGACCGAAACCAAGGGTCACCAACGCGCGATGCTCAGGCGTTGCGGCGAACGGAACACCGTCGTGCTCGACGACCTGCTGAGCAATTGCCCGCACCGGCTGGTCGTTGACGACTGCCGAAAGCAGATCGGTCAGGTGCTCGGAGTCGCCAGCCAAGAGCTTCTCTTCGGCCTGGTCAAACCGTTCCCCCGGCGAGGTCGCGGCGTCTCCCCGCTCCACCTCAAAGAAGAGGTACTGCAGCAGAAACGGCTGCCCGCCGACGAGGTTCAGTGCGCGGTCGACCAGCGGAGCGGCTTGCGAGGCGCCGAGGCGCTCGACAAGGTCCGTCACCGCCTCTTTCGACAGGTCTTCCGTCTCGACGGTCCGGCATACGTTGAACGGTGAAGCAAGGTCGTCGTTGACCAACCGCTTCGGCTCGAACGTGCCGCTGAACAACATGGTCAGGCCGGTTCCGAGGTTCGGACTGCGCGGCGCGTTCCTTTCGTCGTGAAGACGGCGTAGTTGCTGGTAAAAGTTGCTGCGAATGTCGTCGTCTTTGACGGCGGCTGCCTCGTCGAAGACGATTACGACCTGGGTCGGCTCCGGCGGCATTGCAGCTGCGAGCCAGGCATCCAACTCGGCTCGCTCGGCCTGGTCCGGAGGAGCGAGGTCGACATCGAGTTGTTCCGCGACCTTTCCTGCGATCCATTCGAACAACTCGGCGTTGGACGTCATCCCCGGCATGCCCTGGAGGGAAAGCTGGGCGACCTTCACGCTCGCGTCCTTCAGCAACTCGACCAACCGTGCCAGCCCGGAGGTCTTTCCGTGCTGTCGTGGTCCGAGCAGGACCACCCAATGCCCGCCGGAGAGCTCCTCGAAGCATCGCTGGACGAAGTCCCGCTCCGCGTATGCAGGACTGTCGGCCGGAATGGCACCGCCCACGTGAAACTCGCTGGTGGCCATCAGCTCGGCCGTGACTCTGGCCCGGCGGCCACCAGGGCGTCTGGAAGGAACTCAGCACGAAGCCGCACTTCCTCATCCACCACGTCAAAGATTCCGTACAGCTCCAGGACTTTGAGCGCCAAAGATTCGTCTTCCTCCGCCATCAACTCCTGTAGGCGCTCAAGGGACCGCTCGCCTTCGGCGACCAGCCGCGTGAGGTGTTTCTCGAACGACGTCGCCTGGCCCCAGTAGGTCTCGACGTACTCGCTCTTGAAGTCGAAGGTGTCGATCACCTTCTCAAGGTCTGCCGGGGTCAGCCGGTCTCGCTCGTCACCAGGACGCTCGTTCAAGCTGCGGACCAGTTGGTCGCCGAGGAGCTGGACGAGCCGCGGATGTCCGGAGGTCGCCGACCACAGCATTGCCTCAGCCTCGTCCTTGGCCTCGAATTCCACGGAGAGGGAAGCAAGGACTTTGAACAGCAGCTCGGCGGCGTCTTCTCGGTTCAGCTGCCTCAAGCTGAGCCGCTGGCAGAAGTTCCAATGCGGCGATGCGGGCGACCACAGAACTTCCGCGATGGTGCGCTCCCCGGAGAAGACGAACTGAGCTTTTCCCGCCTGCGACTGAGACCGAAGGCTGCGGAAGAACGCCTCGGTCACCCCACCTACCTCGGTGCCCCGATCCCAGGCGACCAACCGGTCGATCTCGTCAAGGATGAAGATGGGCGCCTCCTCCCCCGTAGTCAGGCGTTCGACCAGGGCCGCAACCTGGTCAGGCTCGAACTGCTTGGCGAGCGCGACGTTCCAGTCGCGTTTCACTAACGCCCGGAATCGGTCCCAGTCCCCAACTGCCTGACAGTCGCCGTAGTACACGGAGCGACCCTGTCCCTCCAGCGTTTCGCGGACCCATTTCAGGAACGAGGTCTTCCCGATCTGCCGGCTGCCGAGGACTGCGACGCTGCTCGAGCCGAGGGCCGAGACCAGCTCCGCTCCTTCACCGCGACGCCCGGTGAACAGCCGTGGCGGGGTCACTCCGTTGTGGATGAACGGTGAGGCCTTGATGAGATCCGCCTGCTGCAGGATCAAGGCGCTCAGCGCATCCTGTGGAGCGGCAGAGGCGGCGATACCGCGAATGTCGCCGGGGTCGATCACGACCACGCTGGTCGCGGTGGTGCGCGTCACCATCTCGCGCTCCTCCCCGTAGAGCCAGTCGTCCGCATCCGGGACGACGAGTACCGCTACCGTCGTGTCGACCGCTCGTGACCGTGCCGCCTCTGCGACGGCTTTCACCTCTCCAACCTCGGGACCCGCGGGCTGAGCGGCGACGGCGAGAAGTCCCGGCACCAGCGGCGAGGTGGGAACTTGAAGCACGGCGATTCTCTGGTCGGCCGCCAACTCCTCCTGCTCGACCGGCGAGGAACGTCCTACGAGGGTCGCCATCAGGTCAATGGCCCGGCGGGGGTCAAACTCCTCCCCAAGCCGGTCGGCCTCCGCCACCTCCCCGGCCCGGACAAAGGAGAGGCTCCGACCCTCGTCGTCGATGTCCAGCCCTAGCCCTTGGTTCTCGGCCTCGAAGCGGGCGATCGCCAGGCGCGCCACCCCCTCGTCGACGGGCAGATCCTCGGCCTCCACCTCGACCTCTCGGTCGAGGGTGCTCCCGATCAGGGTGTCGAGCGGCAGTCGCTCCAGCGAAGGAACGGCCGGGTTTTCGACCAGCCGAACCACGGCGTCAGCCAACTTGCCTTCCTCGGCCTGCCGCAGGCTGAGAAGAGAGCCCACCCGGTCCCACACTTCCTCCACGCTGCGCGTCGGGATTTCCCGAACTCCTCGACCGTCCGCGATCAGGACAAGCGAGGTAGGCACCAAGTCGAGTTCGTCCTGTACCTGCACGAAGCTGCGAAAGGTGGCGCCCTGCCGACCGCCGCCGATCGCCTCGAACATGGTCGCCACGGCGACCAGCGGTCGGTCGTCTTCGTCGCACAGCACACGCTGAAGGCGGCTTCGGGCGCCCGTCGGCATCTGGGCCGGCCCACGCAAGACCAGTTTCTTACCGAGCGTTTCCCCTGCCTCCTTCGCCGCTTCCTCGAGGAGGTCTGCGAGCCGGTTGTCGAGGCTTCGACGGCGACGGCCAGACCGACGGCGCGTGTCGCCGGCGATGATCGCGACCCTCAGAAGTTCTTCGGTCGCCGCTTTGTCGGTGATCAAGCGGTTGATCCCGATGTCGAGAAGCAGCCGTGCGACCTCCTCGGCCTGTTCCGAACTCCGCGGGGGGTTCTCGGGAAGCTGCCGGCCGTCGGCAAACCCCACCCCGGCCGCTGGCGCCGCTAGAAGGCGCTGGACGACCGAAAAGGTTCTCGGCTCCGCAAGAAAAGCCTTGGCAAGCGCGTCGGCGTCGATGCCATCTTCGCCTGAGCCGGCAAGCTCGTTCAGGAGTTCGACCCCTGGGGCTGCGTCCTGAACCTCTTCGTTGATGTTGTCCCACGGGATGAAGTCCCCAGGGTCGAACACGTCTTCGACAAGGGAATCCCTGAAAGACGCGATGGCCTTGTCGCGGAGCGGGTCCGAAGCCTCCATCGGCCAAGCCTAACCGGACGAACCGTGGAGTTTGAGCGGCTACCCCGTCGCAGCCATGCGGGCCGACGAGAGCCGGACGCGTCGTCTCGCCTTTACCGCTCTCTGCACCCGGTCGGCCACGGCCGACACGTCCTCGTGCTCCCAGACTCGCACCACCAGCCACCCGTGGGCTCGAAAGGCGTCGTCGGTACGGACGTCCCGTTCTCCCACCCGCTCGATCTTCGCCTTCCACCACTCCGAGTTGGATTTCGGAACTTCCCCGTGTACCGGGCAGCCGTGCCAGAAGCAGCCGTCCACGAACACCGCCACCTTTGCCGGCCCGAATACGACGTCTGCTCGATGTCGAGGGAGAAACGGCACGGGAACGTCGACCCGGAACCGCAGTCCGCGCCGGTGCAGCTCCGAGCGCAGTCGCAACTCGGGGCCGGTGTCTCGACGGCCCACTCGCTTCATCCGTCTCGAGACCTCGGGCGAGGAAGCCTTCGGAGGTGCGGGAGAGGTCATCAGGGGGTGTGGAAGTTGACGAATTCGACGAGGCGATGCGGGTCGTGCCCCCAGAATATGAAGTAGCCCTCTTCTTGAAAGCGGGTCAGCGTTCCGAGGTCGAAGTTGCCGTCCAGCATGATGCCGATGACGACGCTCGCGGAGCCGAACTTCTCCCGCCAGCGCGCCGCCTTTCCCTCCACCTCGCGGGACACCCGCTTCCACCCGTTCTTCTGCCCGCTGTTGACCTTGCACTCGATCGGCATCAGTAGGCCGTCGGGAAGCCGGACCGGTACGTCGCACTTCATCCCGTGAAGGACGCACTCGGCGCTAAAGGTGCCTTTGGCGAGGTCGTCGATCATCTCGATGTGCCCCGTCCGCTTCTTCGTCGGCCGGTCGACCTCGACCAGGCCCCCGTCTTTCGCGAGGACCTGGCGAACCAGCGCCTCCTGCTCCTTGGAAGCACCGCCGCGCCGCTCCGTCCTGAACCGCTCTACGGCAAGCACCTTGGCCGTCCCGTTGATCGCGGCCTCGCGCTCGTCGTCGGTAGGGCGACGGCCCTCCGCGAGCCACGGAAACAGGAGAGGGTCCGCGAGGCGACGGACGGCATCGCACACCGCCGGAGCCGAATTGACGACCACCCGCGCGTTGGGGGCGGGGGTGAACGGCCATCCGGTGACGGTGCGGAAGTCCTCCTCTGAGATCGGCGGCCCGGCCGTGTAGCGGAGCGCTCGCACTATCGAGGGATTTGCGGCGATTACCTCCGGACGAAGATCGGTCAGGTCGTCGGTGACCTCCAGGGCCGCCACCAACTCCTCCCTGGCCTCGGCGAGCTTAGGTCGATATGCCCTCGGCACCGTCTCCAGGACACGTCTCACGAAGAGTGCGGTCGCCTTCGCTATGTCTTCTTTGAGCTCCTCCTGGGAGAAGCGAAAGTTTCCAGGAACGTCCATCGGGCCGGAAGTCTTCCAGAACGCCCGGATGCTCCGTCAACGGAGATTGCAGCCGTTAGGCGGTCACGCGAGTTTTACGAACCCGTTTACGGAAGGCACCGTTGGTGCGGTGCTCGGCGGTGGTGTAGCGGATGCGGCGCACAAAGGCGGCAGGCCACGGCTCGGAGGACGGTGCATCGCTCCGCTTCATCGGGCCCTTGTCCAAGGCCTCGACGGCCTGGAGTCCCAGTGCCTTTGCAAGCTCCACCGGAACGGCGTTGCCGATCTGCCGGAAGCGGCTTGCAGAAGCGCCCTGAAACTCCCATCCCTCAGGAAATCCCTGCAGGCGAGCGCACTCCTGCCACGTGAGACGACGATGGCGACCATCCCTCATCCGCAGCCAGTCGGGGGTCGATGCGGCCCGCACGGTACGGGCAGGTAGGTCCCAGTCGGCGACAAAACCGTCCTGCCTGTATCCCCAATGCCCTCCGGGGCGGTTTTTCTCGACCGCCCCTCCGACGCGAATACCTCGCCCTGGAGAGACCTCGGCGAGCTTCTTCTCCATGTCCTCGTTTGCCCAGACCGCGTCGCTCGATCCACGAACCGGGAAGCCTTTAAGCGCCTCCCTGATCGACCTCCACCGAGGCAATTCCTCAGCGCCAAGATCTTTGGCATGGGTCGCGGGCGGGGGCAGGACGGGCAGCTCGTGGCGGCGAGAGCCGAACATCACCAGCCTCACCCTCCGCTGTGGCGTCCCATAGTCGGCGGCGTTGACCAAGGCGAACCGGCAGGCGTACCCGGCGCTCTCGAACTCGGCCTGGATAGCCTCCAGAACGCCGCCGATTCTTCCTTCCTGGTCGCGTGCCGTGATCAGTCCTTGGACGTTCTCGAACAAGATCAAAGAAGGACGAAGTGCCCTGGCCGCTCGTACGAAGTCCCTAAACAGCCGCCCGCGGTCGTCCTCCAATCCTTTCTGCTTGCCGGCGCTGCTGAAGCTCTGGCATGGAGGGCCGCCCGCCAAAAGGGCAGGCGGGTCTTCCGCTCCCCATAGGTCGAGGAGGTCCGCCTTGGTCAGCTTCGTCACGTCTGCGTGGACGATCCTGGCTTTCGCCAGGTACTTCCGGCGCCCGCCCTCGATCGGGAGTTTCCTCGCCTTGGCCGCCCGTAAGGTCTCCACCGCGTCGCGGTCGATGTCGACCGCAAGACGGGTCTCGAAACCGGCTTGCTCGAGCCCGGCGTCGAGGCCGCCCGCTCCGGCGAAGATGCTCATCAAAGTGGGCCTGCTCATTGCGAGCAGGACTGTCGAAGCTTGTCCGGCGTAAGACCTTCCTCCGTCAACGGAAAGGAGCTGGTCCGGCGGACGGGCTCGGCCTCGTCACGGAGCGCCGGGGAGGGCTGAAAGAGGTCGAGCGCGGGCGCCTCGTCGCCGGGCAGCAGGTGGGTGTAGCGGGTCAGCGTGAACGCGGCCGAGTGGTGCCCGAGGGCGCGGCTGAGCTGGAGCAGGTTGGTCCCTTCACTGAGGTGTATCGAGGCGAAGGTATGGCGGAACGTATGGAACGCCGCCCACGGCGCGCCGGCCTCCTCGACCAAGGGCTTGAGGACGCGGCGGCGCAGGTTGTCGGGGCACAGGACCTCCCCCGCCCCGTTGGGAAAGGCGGGCGCGGTCGAGTCGAGATCGCCCTGCGCGGCGAGATGGGAGCGGAGCTTGTGGACCAGCGAGGCCGGCAGCCGCACGTCGCGCCTGCCGTGCCTGGTCTTCGGCGGCTCGACCCGGCCTTTGACGATCGCCCGCCGGACGCAGACCTCGGGCTCGGAGCCGTCGAGCTGCAGGTGGAGGCGCTGGAGCCCGATCGCCTCGCTGATCCGAAGGCCGGTCGTCGCCAGGAGCTCGAACAGCACCTTGTGCTCATTCGGCGCCATCGCCAGCACCGCCGCCAGCTGCTCGCGGCTGAACACCTTTATGACTTCCTCCTCCTCGGCGATCGGCTCGCGGTGGGGAAGCGTCAGGCCCTGGCCTGGGTTGTGGCGGATCAGGCCCTCCCGCTGCGCGGTGCTGAGCGCCGCGCGGGGGACGATCACGATGTTGGCGATGGTCGAGTCGCTGAGGCGCTTGCCCTCCTCGTCGTCGTCGGCGAGCCAGTCGGCGAAGCGGGCGAGCCGGTAGGTGTTGACCTCGACCAGCTTCAACTTCTCGGAGAAGTAGGGGCGGAGGTACTGGCGGATGATCCGGCGGTACTCGTCGCGGGTGTTCTCGCGGAAGCCGCGGCGCCCCTGCCCCCGGTAGCGCTCCACCCATTCATCGAGGAAGCGCAGGAAGGTGATCGTCGTCGGCTCCTGGAGCTCGCCGCGATCGCGGTCGGTTTCGCTGTCGCGCTTGATCCGCCGCGCCGCCTCGTAGGTGCGGGCGCCCCTCTTGCGCTGCTTGCCGGCAACTTCGATCACGGCGACGTAGCCGACGATGCTGCCGGCGCCGTCGACCCGCTTGTAGACGCCGGGCGTCTTGGTCTTGACGAGCCGCCGCCTGTCGCCGCAGCCCTCCTGCTTCGCACCGTCCGCGCGGACAGTCGTATCCTGGGAAACGCTCATGAGCTACCTCTCATGGGCCGGGGGCGGGCCGTCGCAAGCGGCGCCGCCCCGTTTGCATTTATCGGACAAAACGTTAACAGGAAGAAGCGGTCTTGGCGACCCTTCCGATCAGCCGCGATCCCGCTTCTCATGGGACATACCAGCGGCCGGGTCACGTCCGCGCCTCCGCCCTCGTCACGTACTCGTCGAGCGTCCGGCGCCGGTAGAGCGGCGTCCGGCCGTCGTAGCCGTCGGGCACGAGCAGCCCGGCGCTGGTCAGTTCGTGGATGCGCCTGCGCGGCACGCAGATGTAGCGGCCGGCGGCCTCCGCGTTCAGGTAGCCCTCCTCGTCCTCGGCCTCCTCCTGGTGCAGGCGGTCGACGACCTGCTCGGCGACGGCGGCGGCCAGCGCCTCCACGAAGCGGTCGTCGGCTCGCAGCACCGGCAGGCCGAGCGGATGGGGGCGCTCGCTCGCGGACCCTGCGACCGCCATCAGCCGGCCTCCTCCCCCAGCCAGTCGACCGGCCTCTGGGCATCGGCGAGGGTCCGGCAGATCGGAGCGAAGGGGCCGCGCTCGACGAGGTCGTCCAACAGGCAGACCGAGACCTCGACCTCAGGCGCCGCGGCGAGGTCGGGGTCCTGGGCGCAGAGCGAGAGCACCGTGCGGCGGCGCTCCTCGAGCCGGTCGGCGCGGCGTCCGGCGAGCACGACCAGCAGGGTCGGGAAGACCGGGTAGAGCCGCTCCCACAGCGCGACCGAGCCGCCGACGCCCTCGCGGGGCACGGTCCGGCGGTGAAGGCGCGCGTAGCGGCCGATCCGGCGGGCCAGCTCGGGGACGGAGCGGTTGGCGCGGTCGACCTCGACGAAGCGGTAGGCGACGCTGGCCGCCTGCGCCCCGTCCTCTCTCAGCAGGTAGGTGAGGATCGCGTCGCAGATCAGCTGCTCGGGAGCCCGCCGCCCCGGCGGCGGGCCCAAGGGGTGGGCGACCTCGTGGAACCAGTCGAAGGGCCCGCATTCGTCGCCGCGCTCCCGGGCGGCCCGCACGAAGGAGATCCCGACCTCGTTGACCGCGAGCGTGTGCTCCTGCAGCGCGCCGGCCGCCTGCTCGGGGGAGATCGGCTTGCGGCGCGTCTCCGCGCGGGTAGGGATCGCCTCGAGCGCGTCGGCGCCCAGCTCGGTCAGGTGCCAGCAGAGCAGCCCGCCGGGCCGAGCCGTCGCCGATGCCAGCCCGTTCGCCCGCAGCCGCCCCAGCAGCCAGCGGGTCCAGCGGATCGACGACTCCGGGGTGTGCAGCCGGTGGACCTGGCGGGTGGAGAGCAGCCGGTGCTGGCCCAGGCTCTCCAGCACCTCGACCCCGGCCGCGCCGAGCCGCGGGGCCGCGGGCGCGCTCACCGCTGCCTCCCGGGCTCGATCGCCTGCCTGCCCCCCGCTGAACGCACCGGGCGACCGCGGTCGCCGAGGTGCGCCGCGATCTCCTGCGGATGGCGGTCGAGGCGCGCGAGCGCGTCGGAGACCGATGAGCGGCCGCCGCTCGCGGCGATCGCGGCGTCGAGCTGCGGCACCGCCTCTGGGCGGCACTCGTCGGGGAACAGCTCCTCGACCGGCACCCCCGACAGCCGGAACGGGCGGCTGATCTCGCCGCCGAGCGTGACCGAGGCGAGGCTGCGGAAGCGGGGGAGCTGAGAGATCCCCTCGGCCCCCAGGCCGCCGCCGAGCGCCCGCGCGAGGAGCTCCGCGCCCCTGCCGTCGAGCGTAGTCGCCACCAGGTGGGAGCGATTGGCGAGAACCGCGTCGCGGGTCGCCGCGCTCAGCCGCTCGGGATTCTGGTTCAGGAGCACCGCCCGCACCCCGAACTTCGCCGACTGCTCCAGCAGGGCAGCGAGCGTTCCCGCCGAGGCGCCGTCGTAGGCCTGAACCTCGTCGAAGAAGACGTAGAACTCGCGACGGCGCTCGACCGGGAGCTCGCGGCGCGAGTGCGCCGCATGGAGGGCGTCGAAGATCACGAAGTTCGCTATCAGCCGGTCCCGCGTCGAGCCCCAGCCGGGGCAGGCGAGGACGATCTGCCCGCGGTCCATCGCCGCCCGCACGTCGTAGCCGGCGGCGGGGTTGCCGAAGAGCGCCGCCGCGGGCGGGGAGGCGCGCAACCGGTCGATCAGGTTGGTGACCGGCGTGATCGCCTCGGCCGGCAGGAGCGGGAAGCGCTCTGCGAAGAAGCGCCGCACCGGCGGGGAGGCGTGCGGGAGGACGACCTCGCGCCAGTCCTCGTTGGCGAGCAGGACGGGGATCTCGAAAATCGTCGGCGCGAGCTCGGGCGGCAGCCGGCGGGCCAGGTCGCAGAGCGCCTGGACCGCCTGCGTGGTGAGGTTGAGGGCGCGGGCGTTCACCTCGTCCCAGCGCAGAGCCGAGGCGAAGGCGTCGACCACCGCGTCGACCTGCCCGGCGGCGCGGGCCGGGGAGCGGCCGGCGGTCGCGAGCAGGTTCCACGCCGGCTGGCGCTCGGAGTCGGTCAGGTCGAGCTCGACCACCCGCTCGCGCAGCCCCTCCTCGGTCAGGTAGCCCTTGATCCGCTCGATCGCGTCGTGGTGGGGGTCGAGGAAGAGGCAGCCATGGCCCGTCCGCGCGAGGTGGAGGAACTGCCCGATCGCCGTCTCGGTCTTGCCGAACCGGCTGCGGCCCGCCATGTAGGAGAAGAAGGTGTCTCCCAGGTGGACGCCCACCGTCCTCTCCCCCGCCTCGGTCTCGACCTTGCCGAGCGGCAGCAGCCCCGGCTGTCCGCTGAACGTCGGCAGCCGGCGCGGCGGCGGGCCGACGGCGGCCCCCGAGCGCAGGACGTTCGCCGCCGCGCAGCGCCTGGTCGGCGGCTTCAGCAGCCCGGCGATCTCCGAGGCGGTCACGATTCCCCGCCGCGCCGGGCGGAAGAGGCCGGTGGCGAGGCGGCGGTCGAAGCGCCCCCGGCGCCACGGCAGGTCGGAACCGAGGAAGACGACGCCCGGGACTCGCAGCCCCGAGACGCGCAGGTGGTTCTCGCCCGCGAAGGTGTCGAAGGCGGCGAGGAGCGCAGCGAGCTGGGACTTGGCGCGGCCGGGGACCGGCGAGGCGACCCGGACCAGAACCTGCAGCTCGAAAAGCGGCTCGCTCGAGCCGAGCTTCGCGCCGAGAGCCTGCCGCCCGACCCGGCGCTCGATCAGCTCCGAGGGCGTCGGCTCGGGGCGGCGGGCGCCGCCTCCGCCCAGCAGCTCGGCGAGCGCCTCCCCCGGCGAGGGTCCGAGGCCGCGAGCGCGGCGCCCCTCCCTGAGCAGGCGGTGGCGCAGCCGCCGACGCCTGCCCGGAGCGGCGGGCAGGAGGTCGACGCAGACGGCCGCCCGGTCCCCCGCCGCCGTGTCGATCGCCTCCAGCGCCCGCGCGAATCCCGAGAGCGGGTCGGGATCGAGGCCGGTCTCCCGCAGCGGCTCGCTGCTCGACCGGGCGAGCACGAGCTCCGCCCGCGCGACCTCGATGTCCTCCCCCTCCGCCGGGAGGTGGGGAGCGGGCACCAGGTCGACGCCGCCGTAGGCGGCGAGCCCGACCCGCAGGGCGTGGCGGGCGCGCTCGGGCATCTCCACCGCGTAGCGCAGCCGTCCGGCCTCGTCGGCGTCGAGGCGCAGGCGAACCGCGCTCGCCGGAGCGTCGAGGAACCCGCGGACCGCACGACGCGAGCGGCTGAGGGCCGAGGCGAAGGCGAGGACCGCGTCCTCGCCGGGGTCGAAGGAATCGGCGGGGACGGCGAGCAGCGCCGAGCGGCGGCGGAGAGCGCGACGAGTGACCACGAGTCGCGCGGCGCGCACGGCGCAGGCGAAGATCAGCAGAGCCACGACGAGGCTGACGGTCGCGGGGCGTCCCGCCAGATCGAGCAGCGAGCGAGCCCATTGCGGCGCGTTGGCGGCGACGAAGACGGCGGCGATCGCGATTGCGAGCAGGATGAGCGGAGCCGCGTCGCGACGGTCTGAGTCGGTCACGGACGCCTCCAGTTGCAGATGAGGATGGATATGGGGATAGAAGTCAGCGCGGCGCGGTCGCCGCGATCGCAGGCTGCAAGCGGCCGGAGAGGGCACTCCGCTTCTCCTCGGGGGAAGCGCAGACGGAGCCGCAGCGGGAAGCGCAGACGGAGCCGCAGCCGGAGCCTTGCCTTCATCGTCTGTCTCCTCCCCGCCCGAGGCTGTGTCGGGCCGCCGCTGCGACCACCAGCCGCGCGACCGGGGGGCAGACCGCGTTGCCGATCTGCAGGAAGCAGCGGGTGCGCGAGCCGTGCCAGGGATAGTCGACGCGGAAGCCCTGCAGGACAGCTGCCTCCTCGACGCTCACCCGCACCGCCTCCTCGAACTGCGAGGCCCATTCCTTCCCCGAGCGCGGCTTGGACTTCCGGTAGGCCCTGGGCGTCGAAATCCGCGGATCGGCCACCACGGTCGTCGCCGGCCGCTTCCTCGTCCACTCCGGCCGCCGCTCAGCCATCGCGCTCGCCCTCCTGCCGCGAGCGCTCGACGGTCCACGACCCCGAGGCCGAGTCGATGGTCCGGGCGGGGCAGCTGGCGGGGCGGCTCAGTCCCTTCGGGCGCGTCCCGCTCGCGGTCTGGTTGTTGGTGTGGGTGACGGCGTCGCGAGCCCAGCCGAGGGCGTCGGCCATGCTGACCCAGGGCTCAAGGTCGCGCTCCTCCTCGCGGACCTCGTCGGGGCGGCGCGGGTTGTAGGAGCGATGGGTCGGCGCCGGCAGCTCCGCCGGGCCGTCGAGCGAGGCGACGAGGTAGGCGCGCTTGCGGGTCTGCGGGACGCCGTAGCGCTCGGCGCTCAACACCCCGGCGCTCGCGTCGTAGCCGTGGGCAGTCAACAGCCCGGCGAACAGCGACCAGAGCTCGAGGACGCCGGGGACCTGCTCCAGCGCCACCCAGCGCGGGCGAAGCGCGACCGCCCACCGAAGCGGCTCGACGGTGAGCAGCGAGCGCGGGTCGCGGCAGGCGGCGAGGTGCTCGGCGCGGGTGTCGTGCCCGGCGGCGAGCTCATGCGCGCAGGCGATCACCCGCTCCTTGTCGAAGCGGCCGAGGTTCTTGCCGGCGGTCGAGTAGGCCTGGCAGGGCGGCGAGCCGATCAGTCCCCAGACCGGCGCGAAATCCAGCGGGTCGAGTGCGGCGATGTCGGCTTCGATCCGCTCGTGGCCGGCGGCTCGCGCCGTGGCGCAGGCCCAGCGGTCGGCGTCGATGCCGATCGCCGTGTAGCCGAGTTCGCGCAGGCCCTCGTCCCAGCCCCCGGCGCCAGCGAAGAGGTCGATGATTCGGTCGGGCTTCATCAGCTCATCTCCCGTCCCGCCGCGCTCTCGTAGTCGAGGATTCGCCGGCCGATCCACTCCGCGATCTGCGGGACGAGGGCGTTGCCGAGGGCGGCAAGGCGGTCCACCCGATGGGGAACCCCATGAGCCACTCGACCCACTGCGGGTTCAGCGGCCCACCAACCCGCACATGGAGGTCCCTCGGCCGGTTGGCCTTCTCCCAGTCGGTCGGCGCCCCGTGCTTCCCGTCCTGGGCCTTCGGCGTCGGGAGACGCTCCTCCCGCGCCACGGCCTCTCGCAACTGCCGCCCGCCCTGGCCTGCCCCGTTTATCGGCGTCGGCCAGGTTCTCGTGGCCCGCGCCACCGCCGTCTTCAGGTTCTCGCCGCCCTGTCGGCCCGAGTTCCCCGGCCCTCCCTGGCTGTCGCTGCGCGTCGGGGTCGGCCAGGTCCGCCGCTCGGCTTCGTTGACCGCCCGCCCAAGCTCGTTTCCGCTCGGGCCGGGGTTCCGCCGCTGCCCCGGCTTCGGCATCCCATGCGGGGTAGGCCACGATCCAGACCCGCTTTCGCAGGTGAGGTGCCCCGAACTCTCGAGCCGACAGGCACGCCCACTCCGCGTCATACCGTGCTTCGGCCAGGTCTCCGAGAACTCGACCGATCGGTCCGCGGTCCCAGCGCTTCCCCTTCCCGGTGAGGAGGGCGGGCACGTTCTCCACGACGACGTATCGGGGTCGAAGCTCGCGAACGATCCGGGCGAACTCGGACCAAAGACCCGAGCGGGCGCCGTCGATCCCGGCTCCTCTGCCGGCGCTGCTGAGGTCCTGGCAGGGGAAGCCGCCGCAGATGAGGTCGACCGGGTCGAGGTCTCCGCCGCCGACCTCTCGCACGTCCTCGAAGCGGGCGGCGTCGGGGAAGTGTCGGGCGAGGACGGCACGGCAGTAGGCGTCCTGCTCGACCTGCCAGGAGACGCGCATCCCCGCCCGCTCGAAGCCGAGGTCGAACCCGCCGATGCCGGAGAAGAGGCTGCCGACATTCACAGGCCCTCCCGCTGCCGCCGCGGGTGCGATGCCCCGTTGTCCGACGCCCCCGCCCGGCGCCGTTCGCCCCGGTGTCCCGAATCCAAGCTCCGGGTCGGGCAGTTGGAGCAGAGAAGCCCGCCGCTCCGGCCGGAACCGGACGCTCTGTTGCCCTCAAGGTCGAACCCGCCCCATCGACACCAGCGGATGCCCAGGGCGATGGCCTCTTCCTCCAGAGCTTCGATTACCTCGGCCCACCAATCCGGCCAGAAGGTCCGCATCAGGCTCCGCTCCTCCTCGGCCTGCGCAAAAGCCCCGCAGTTGCACTCGCCCGAGCGATGGGTCAGGGCCGCGACATCGGAGAGAGGGAGGTCGAAGCGAGCACGGTAGGCGGCCATCTGCTCCGCGGTCCAGTCGATGAGGGGGCTGCAGAACTTCGCCGACCCCCGCTCGGTCAGCGGCTCCCGCCTGGATCGCCTCCTGCTCTCGGCCCGGCGGATGCCGGAGAGGAAGAGAACCGTGGAGAAGCGCGAGCACCCCCGCTTCGTTTCGCGGAGGATTTCTTCGATGCGCCGCTCCTTGAGGCGGGAGTAGGCCTTGCCGTGCTGACCGGGACCCGGGAACCCTCGCGGCGCCTGGCCGAAGACCTTGCTCGCCGTCCGGCCGGCGCGCTGGTCCTCGGCGATCATCTGCTCGACCGTCAGAGACGGACGAGACCGAGCCGCGGCCCGATACCTCTTCCACCAGCGCTCGTCCCCCAGCACCATCGTCCGGTAGGAGTCGCCGGAGCGACGGATCGCGAGCGGCTTGTCGAGGAGCGTTGCGGAAGCGCGTACGTGATCCTCAACGCCGACGATCTTCTCCACCGTCGGGATCGCGGTCCCGGTGTCGATGTAGAGGAGGGTGTCGTAGTGCTCGCGCAGGCGATGGGCCAGGACGCCTGAGTCGCCGCCTCCCGAGAAGAGGCAGTAGGTCTTGATCGGCTGCCACCGCGCCTTTGCCTCTGCGACCAGATCGTCGGGGTCACGCTGCCGGTTTGCATTGTGCTCAGCCATCGCCACGACCTCGCTGTGCGAAGACGGCGACGTATGCCCGTCCCGAATCGCGGTATCGCCGCAGGAACCGATGCCAGCCGCGCCGCGCCGCGCCCTCCGTCGAGGCGATGACGCGCAGGACGGCTCGGCTTCCGCGGGCGCCGACCAGCGCGATCCTGACCTTGCCGTCCCAATACGGGACGTGCTGGAGCGCCCGGTGCGATCGAAGCGCACGAGCCGCACGGCGGGCGGCGGCGCTGCCGGCGATGTCCTGCGGGTCCTGCCGCAGATGCGCCGAGCGGCGGGCAGTTGGCTCGTCGCCTTCGACCTCGATCGGGGCAGCTGGACCGGGAGCCGAAGCGGTCGGCGCCGAACGCTCAGGTGCGGTCGGATCGCCCTGGCTTGCGGCGAAGACGAACAGCGCCGCGAGTCCGAGGAAAATCGCGCTCGCGAAGGCGAGAACCGCCCGCGCCGTGCCGGGGCCGAGCGGACGATCGAGGAGCGCGCCAAGGCGATCAGCCATCGCCGCCGTCCTCGATGTCGGTGCTGGGCGGGTGGGCGTAGCCGTAGACCGGCCCCGGCATCCCGTAGGCCACCGCCTGCGAGGGCAGGAACGGTCCCGAGCGGGCGACGATGCTGCCGAAGTTGCCGTCGATCGTCGTGATCTGACCGCCGGGGAAGACGCGCTCGACTAGGCCGACGTGGGCGCTGTATTCGCCTGGTCCGAACCCCGGGCCGGTGCCGTAGAGGACTGCGTCGCCCGGTGCTGGCGTCGCGGTCGGCGGCAGGACGCGGGCGCCGCTGTCGTCCTGGTGGGAGGACGGCGGCTTCCCCCCGAGAGGCGGCACCGCAAAGGGATCGTCCTGGTGGGCTTCGGCCCAGGTGTAGATCGAGCCCGAGTAGGCGTAGGTCGCGGTGCTGCCCTCCATCGGGACCCCTGCCCGCTTCCAGACCCAGGAGACGAACAGCGAGCACCATTCGACGCACGGCCCGTAGGGGTTGCAGTTCGACCCCGGCGGGCTCTCGCCGGTGCCGAGCTGGCTGCGGGCGATGCGGACGATCTCGCTGCCGCTGGCGTTCGCCGAGGACTCAGACCCCCCGCAGGCCGAGCCGCCGGCGGTCGCGGCGGGCTCGTTCCCGATCGGGCTCGTCGGCGGCGGCGAGCCTTTGCCGCGGAACCCGTATTCCACGGCGCGGGCCATGACCTCGTCGGCGTAGCTGGCGACTCCGTCAGAGCAGGCGCCGTAGTAGTTGCAAGCGACCTGGCGGTAGGCGGCGTAGGAGTTGCCCTTCAGGCCGAAGACCGGCCGCAGCATCCGGGCGGCGGTGAAGATCGCGTCGGCGGGGCTGAAGGGGTCGGCGCCGCCGCCGTCGGCATCGAAGCGGTACCGCTCCCAGATCGTCGGCCCCGATCCGGGGCTGCACGCGCTTTCGCGCACCATCCCGATCTGCATCGGGCCGCCGCAGCCGGAGGGGTTGACCTCGGCGCAGGCGCCGTGGCCGCACTCCTGGTAGCCGATGGAGGCGAGGAAGGCCCAATCGACGTCGAAGCGCTGGCCGGCTTCCTGGTAGAGCCGCAGGCGGGCCGGGGGAATCTCTTTGACGGCGGCGCGGGTCGGGGGCGCGGCCACCGCCGAGCCGCCGCCGCCGACGCAGGCGATCTCCGAGCCGAGGATCGCCATCACCGTCCCGGTGACGGCGACGACCACGGTCGCCAGGGCTGCGGCTGCGAGGACCGCCAGGGATCCCCGACGCTGCCCGCTCATCGACCCTCACCGCCTTTGCGCCGCCAGCGCCTGCGCCGGGTCTGCGAGGTCTCGCGACCGGGCTTCGGCTGCTCTGCGGGCCGCTGCTTCTTCGCGACCTCGCGGCCGTGCTCGGCCTCGGCGCGAAGCTCCTCCCCGAGACTGGCTTTGCCCTCGCCCGCGGAGGTGGCCTTGGGGAGCGGCGGCCGCCCCGCTCCCTGCTGCCCGGTCTGCCGGCGCCCCTCGCCCTGAGCAGGGCGGGCTCCCGCTCGCGGCTCCTTCTCGGCCTTCCCTTCGCGCGGCTTCCCCTCGGCTGCGGCCTTCTCCCCAGCCGAGCGGCGCTTGCGCCTGCCGGCGCCTTTGGCCGCCGCCGCGTCGCCGGAGGGAGGCGGCGGCGTCGAGGCCTTTGAGCCTGAGTCCTTCTTCGCTCCCTCGCCGCTCGAGGACGCCGCCGGGGCGCGACGGCGCTCAGCCGCAGCGGGACCGTCGGTCGGCGACGCGCCGCCGCCGACCGGGGCGCTGTGGCTGGTCCCGAACAGAGGGGCCCGCTGGCGGGCAGTCGCCTCGCCGCCGCTGCCGGCGACCCCGCCGATCAGGCGGTCCGCGCGGCCGCCCGCCGAGCGGGCCCCGCGCCGCAGCGGTCGGGCGAGCCGCCCCGCGATCCGCCCTCCCGCATAGACCGAGAGCAGCTTCAGCGAGGCGTCGCGGCCCGGAGCCTTCGGCCCGGTGGCGATGCCGATCAGGCTGTCGGCGAGGGTCTTCCGCTGGAGGAAGACGGCCCAGAAGAAGAGTGACTGCAGGCCGAAGGACATAAGCCAGCCGAGCTGCGCGGTCGCGCTCGCAAGCGCGCCGGTGACGGCGAGAAGGACGGCCAGGATCAGCGAGTAGGCCGCCTTGCGAAGCAGGTAGCCGGCCAGCTTCTCCAGCCAGCCCTTGAAGAAGTCGTGACCACGGCCGGGGATCACCGCCGCGATCAGGGCGACCGGGCTGAAGGCGAGCAGGAGCAGCAGTAGGACCTGGGCGAGGATCACCCCGATCGAGAGCGACCCCAAAAGCAGGAAGGCGCCGAGCTCGCCGACGAACAGGACGATCGCGAGCAGCAGCCTCTGGTACTGGCCGCCCTCCTCCATCGCGTCGGTCGCCGGCTTGTCGGCGACGCCGAGGCGGTAGCCCGAGCGCTCGGCGTCGGGGAGCTCGGAGGCGTCGCCGTCGTTCAGCGCCTCGTACTCGCGGTCCCGTTCGTCCTTCTCGGGGGCGCCGAGGCTGTGGCGGAGAAAGCGCGGCGCGTACTTGTTCGCGTTGTTGACGCAGACCTTGTTGCCGGCGGTGATCTCGGTGCCGGACTGG
This sequence comes from Solirubrobacterales bacterium, assembly GCA_035765335.1. Lineage (GTDB taxonomy): Bacteria > Actinomycetota > Thermoleophilia > Solirubrobacterales > 70-9 > VAYN01. The sequence goes on along the minus strand of DASTXV010000008.1, from coordinate 45,884 downwards.
AGGCGGTGGGCGAGGGCGGCGTCGCGGCCCGGATCGGATGCGAGCGGCCGCACCGAGACCGACACCGGGTCAGAGTCCTCGTCGCCGGTGCCGGCCCGCACGCAGTGTTCAAGGCCGCCGAAGTTGAGGACGACCCAGGGCTTGAAGACGAGCAGGTCGAACAGCTCCTCGGCCGCGTCCTGCCTTGCCTCCCGCGCGCTCGACGGGCTGCCGCTGGACGAGATCGACAGGAACGCCCCTGACATCTGATTCGTCCACTTGGAGACGCTGCCGATCGTCGCCCCCGGCTGGGCGACGAAGAACAGCGCGAGCACGACGTAGATCAGCGAGAGCCCGAGCGCGCCGGCCGTCTCTGAGTAGCGGCGCTGGACCAGCGCCTTCCACATCGCCCAAATGCCGGCGATCGCGACGGCGAGGACAAGCCACGGCTCGCCGAGGACATCGGCGTAGATCGAGTGGATCGCGCGGGAGACCGGGACGAGCGCCCCGGCGCCGCCGGTCGCCTGCGAGCCGTTGACCAGGTCGAGGCTGAAGGCGAAGCTGAAAAGGGTGATCAGCAGGTTCGCCAGGAAGCTCGTCGCCAGCCAGAGGATCGAGGCGAGGAAGTAGGCGATCATCGGCGGGACGCCGGAGACGTCCACCCCGCCCGTCAGCGACGCCTCGACCGCGTCGAAGTGCTGGTCGAGCGAGTAGTTGGTGAGCGGGTAGCGGCCCGCCAGGCCGTCGCCGCCTACCTGCGGGGATGGGCCGACGTTGCCCCAGACATCGCTCGCGGCCCCGGCGATCGCGGGCGCGACCAGCACGACCAGGCTCGCCAGCCCGAGCGTCCACGCCAGCCGCCGGCCCCAGCTGCCCGGCGCTCTCACGCCGCGACCGCCTTCGGCGTGTTGTCGAGCGCCGCCAGCAGCTCCCCGAAGACGAGGTCGAAGCGCAGCTCGCCGACCCGCCCGTCGAGGTCGCGCATCAGGCAGAGGCCCTGGCGGTATTCGCGCAGCCGCGACCGGGCGGCTCCGTCCTCGAGGTCGAGCCCGATCTGCGCGATGCCCGCCTTCGCCTCGGCGTCGGTCTCCTGGCCGAACAGGAAGTAGACGCCGAACAGCTCGGCCAGCTCGCCGAGGTCGGCGAGCCGCTGGGTCGCGACCAGGACCGTCGCGTTCAAGGCGCGGCCGAGCCGGATGATCCGGTTGAGCAGCGAGCGGCCCTGCGTCGAGGCGAGCAGGAACCAGGCCTCGTCCAGCACCACCACCTTGTGGCGGCTGCGGTCGCCGGAGATCAGCCGCAGCGCCAGGGCGGCGACCAGGGAGAGCGTCGCCACCGACACGCGCTCGGCGCGGGTGTAGGTCTCGCGCGAGGCGCCGGGGTCGGGCAGGCTCAGCCCCGGCGTGCGGATCGTGATTACCGACCGCTCGACCTCGATCGGCTCGGCCTCGCCGCTGCCGAACCCCAGCCGCGCGAGGCCGAAGTCCGAGAGCACGTCCAGCGCCTCGGCGGCCTCCCGGCCCGCCTCGGCCTCGGACGAGCGCAGCCGCTCGATCACGCCGCGCAGGTTTCGCTCCCCTGCCCGCACCGCATCGCGGACGGCGCGGTCGATCGCGACCTCCCAGGCGGGTGGCGGGTCGCGCAGCAGCTCCAGCAGGTAGCTGGAGGCAAGCTCCTCGCGCAGCTCGGGCAGCCCGATCGCGAGCGGGTCGAGCTTGCCCCGGTGCTCGGGCGCGCCCGAGAGCTCAAGGACCTCGACCTCCCCCTCCAGCTCGGCGACACGGTCGAGCCCGTGGTCGGGCTTGGGGTCGAAGTCAACGATCAGCGAGCCGCGACGCTGGGCGGCGAAGGCGATCGACTGCGCCGCGATCGTCTTGCCCGAGCCGAGCGTCCCCGCCAGCAACACCGCCGAGGCCCGCGCCTCGCGCGGCGCCTCGGTCGGGTCATAGAAAACGGGGCGAGCGCCGCCGGCCGGGGAGAAGCCGATGTAGACGCCCTCGGTGGAGCCGACGTGCGCGGTCGCGATCGGCACCGCTGCGCCGAACTGCTCGACCGTCATCTGCTGGACGTAGTCGGGCACCGAACCGCCGCCGGGCTGGGGCAGGTGGTCGGCAAAGAGCGTGTGCTGGAGGCCGCGCGGGCGGTGCAGCGCCACGTCGCCGAAGCGCTCGCGCAGCGAGGTGACCCGGCGCTCCAACTCCTCGCGATCGGGAGCGCCGACCGCAAGGGAGATCGAGGCCCGCAGCATCGGCGGGTGCGCCGAGGACTGCAAGATCGCCTCGTACTCGCGAGCGAGTTCGCGGTCCTCCTCGGCCAGCACCCCCGGCCCGCTCGCGCCCTCCAACTGCTCGCGATAGGCGTGCTCCACGTCGAGGATGCGCTTGCGCACCTGCCCGAGCGCTTCGCGGTTGCCGATCCACTGCGCGTGCAGGACCGCGTCGACCGGGAAGCCGGCGTCTTCGGCCGGGGCGAAAAGGACCTCGGCGGCGCCGGGGAACTCGGCCTCCTCGGCGAGCGACCCGGCGCAGAGGAAGGCCTGGTAGGCGGTGCCCTCCTCCGCCTCGACCTCTAGCGACGGCGGCTCGCCGGGTCGCTCGGTCGCGGGCGCGTTCGCGCACCGCCAAAGATCGTGCTCAAGGGGCTCGTAGGCGACCGAGCTGCCGGGCGCGACGACGACCAGCGCGTCGGGCTGCCAGTGAGGGTCAAGCGCGGGCTCGGCGACGCCGCGACAGGCGGCGCGGCGCAGCAGCCAGTGCAGCTCCTCAGTCGACGCCCGCTCAAGGGCGATCGCGCCGCCGAGGCGATCGAAGGTGCGCTGCTCGGCGGCCGCCAGCGCCTCCAGCTCTGAGCCGGAGATCGGCTGCGGGCCGCCGACCCCGGCAAGCTCCTCGACCCGGCGGCGCAGCCGCCCGAACGAGCGCAGCGCGCCCGGCCCGCCGCCCTCGGACAGGGAGACCGCGACGTAGACCTCCGGGACGTGGGAGCGAAGTTCGCGCAGCCTCGCCTCGTGGCCTTCCAGGTAGCGCCTCCACCCCTCAGCGTCGGCGTGGCGCTCGTCGGCGAGATCGGCGAGGTCGGGCGCGTAGCGCTCGGCAGGGTAGGCCCGCTGGACCCGCCAGATCGAGAAGTCCGCGCCGGCCAGGTGGGCGAAGCGCTCCAGCCGCCGCAGCAGCCCCCACTTCTCCGCGGTCGGCAAGAAGGGATAGGCGATCGTGTCGGCGCGGTAGAGCGCCGCCGCCTCTCCCCCCGGCCCGATCAGGACGTTTCGCCTCGCGTAGCGCAGCGGGAAGGCGGTCACGGCCGGACCTCCAGGACCTCGCGCTCTCCCAGCGCCAGGCGTCGCGCGGCCATGTCGCCACGGCGGGGAGGCCGCCCCGGCGGCTGCGCCACCTGCCGGCGCCGCCGGCCGGCGGCGCGCAGGGCGATGGTCTCGGAGAAAATGACGATGGCCGGGCCGCGGACCCGGCCTCGGCGAAGGCGGGGCGAGCGCTCGTCGGCCGCGACCCACAGCTCGCCGCCCAGCAGGTGCGCTCGTCCCGTCGCCGGGAGCGGGCGGTCGAGGGAGCGCCGCAGCGGGGTGAGGTGGGCCGCGAGCCAGGACAGCGCGAAGCGGTCCGCGCGCCGCCCGTCAGGAGTCGCCTGGGTGGCGAGGGTCGCGATCGCCGCCGGGATCACGACCAGCCGCAGCGGCCAGTCGAGCAGCCCGATCGCCAGGCCGCCGATCCAGGTCACGGCCAGCGCCCCGAGGGCAGCGACCGCTCCGCCGACCCGACCCCCGGCGCTCGCGCCACAGGCCCCGGCGATTCCGGCCAGGGTGAGCGCCACCACCGCCGAGCCCGATCCGATCGCGACGACGCCGAGAAGCGCGGCGACCGCGTAGGCGAGCCAGCGCAGCGGCACACCTCCCGGCACCGGCAGCGGCCGGCCCTCGATCGAGTAGATGCGCCGCTCGGGGCGGAAAATCCGCTGGTAGGAGCGGATTGGCTCGTAGCCGTCGCTCACGGCAGAATCCGATCCCCGACCGCCCGCGCCGCGTCGGCGACCTGGTCAGGCGAGAAGACGAGCCAGCCGACCAGGATCGCGGCGAGGAAGAAGACCGCGAGGTCGGTGAACTTCCTGTTGATCAGGAAGATCAGCCCGACGATCGCGATGACCCCGCCGTAAATCTGGGCGGCGTAGTGGCGAAGAGTCGAGCCGATGTTTCGGCCCACGTCATTCCCCCCGGCCGCGAGCGCTTCGGGCACCAGCCACAGCGCCGCCGCGAGGACGAGGACCACAGCCGCGAGGGCTGCACGGCGGCGGCTCACGAGAGCGCCCCTTCGACCGCCTCGACGTACCAGCGGCCCCGCAGGAGGAGCTGAAGCCGATAGGCGAGCGGGTAGACCGCCCCGGTGGCGGCGTCGCGGACCCGCGCGGTGGCGATCGCCGTGCGCCGGGCCCCTTCGCCACCGCCGAGCTGCTTGACGCTCGCGACCGCGGCAAGCTCGAAACCGCCCCCCGGCGGCGTCACCGTGGCCGCCGGGGCTAGGAGATAGGAGAGATCGCCGGGGCCGCTCGCCGAGAGGTAGACCGGCATGAAGCGCTGGACGAGCTCGGCGATCTCATCGGCGTCAGGGCCGGCGAGGGGTCGGGGAGGCTCGACGCCTTCCCCGACTCCGGCCGGTCCGGCGACGATCGCCGGCACCCCCTGGGCCGCCACCTCGGCCGCGTCTTCGCGGACGATCGGGACGGCGAGGTAGAGGGTGCGGGCGTCGTCGAGCTGACAGGCGACCGTGACGATCGCCTCGCCCTCGCCGAGGTCGCGGATACCGGCGACCTCGGCCTGCTCGACCTGAGCGCCTGCGTCGCCCCCAAGAGCTGGAGCCGAGGTGCCCGGTGCGAGAAACGGAGCCAGCGCCTGCGGCGAGGGCTCCGAGAGATAAGTCCGCGCGAACCTGACCGCGAAGGCGGCGGTCGCGGGATCGCTGACGTTGTTGTGGCCGGCGACGCCTTGGTCGGCGGGCCGGGGCTCGGTGAGGACGCCGGAGATGCCCCGCAGCAGCAGGAGCCCGACCACCGCCCACAGCGCCACCCGGCCCGCGGCCCGGAACACCGAGCCGACCGAGCGGCTGTCACCTTCGCGCCGTTTTGGTTGAGTACCAATTCCTACTGACACTTCGAAAACACCTCCGCTGTCGTGCTTGTCGCCAGCCGATTTGCTGGCTCACGACAACGGGGAGCCGAGGTGCCGAATTGGTCATAACCGCATAGGCATGTGGTTATGTGGGTGTTTCCTCCACACAGTGAAACGGGCGGCGTCTGAGACGCCGCTCGTTCTGACGGGAGCCATTTCCGAGGAAGCTCAGCTCGAGGAGCTGGCGGGGCCCGCGGTGAGCCCGGAGGCGAGCTGCTGGATGAGCCACAGGCCGGTGAAGTCGGTCAGCTCGTAGCGGACCCACATGCCCTGTGGCTTGCGACTGACGATGCCGGCGTTATGCAGCACCGAAAGGTGCCTTGAGACGCCCGGCTGGCTCACTGGGACGCAGGCGGTGAGCGCTGCGACCGTGGCGCCGCCTCGATCGTTCAGGACCTCGATCAGGCGAATGCGAATCGGGTCGCTCAGGACCCGCAGCATCGCCGCCACCATCTCGACCGTCTCCTCGGACAGCGGCTCGTTTCCTACCGTTGCGTTTGACTGCTGTTTCGAATTGACCATCTCACTACAACAGGGCGGCGAGGGTGAAAATTGGCCCCCTGCAAAGTGTGACTTTGTGTTGAAAGCTCTGGAAAACAGCACAAAAAAAACTCCGGCCCGAGTGGGCCGGAGTCAGGAATGAATACGCGGCTAGGAGCTTCAGCGCAGGCGCAGCGTGGTCCCGACGTAGATCAGGCTCGGGTCGTCGGTGCCGATAGTGGCTTCGTTGAGGCTCCACAGACGCGCCACCTCGGCGGCGATCTGCGCATCGTCGGCTCCCGCCGGAAGCAGGGCAGCGGCGATATGCCAGAGGCAGTCGCCGGACTGCACGACGTAGGAGTCCTTCCCCGCCAGGTGGCGGGTGTGGTCGGCCGCAGGCGTCGTGGCGGGCTGGGGCGCTGGGGCCGACGGCGCTTCCTCGGACGGTTCGCTCGCCGGGGCGGCTTCGCCGGCGCTCGCGCCCGAGGACGCCGCCTGCTTGGTGGGCCCCTGCTTCGGCGCGACGATCGACTGGTTGGCGACCGGCTCGGAGGTCTTCGCCTCCGGCGCCTGCTGCTGCACGGGCTCAGGTTCAGGCGACGAGGCGGCGGGCTCCGGGGAGACGATCGGCGACGAGGGGGCGGCTTCATCCGGCGGCTCGGTGGCGGCGCTGGTGACTTCACCGGCGGGAGGCGCTTCCAGGTCCACTTCGGCTTCGACTTCGACCGCGCCGGTTTCTTCTTCGCCGCCCTCTGCCGGGGCTTCCTCGAGGACTTCTTCCTCGCCGCCGGGATCGAAGCCCGGATCGACCGGCACTTCCACCGGTGGCACCGCCCCCTCGCCTTCGCTGTCGCTCTCTCCCGCCAGGGCGAAACCGGGAAAGACGCTGCCGAGGACGAGCATCACGACCAGCGCCAGGGCGAGTAGTCGCCGGCCAGGAGGAGACTCCGATCGCGAGTCGAGGGAGACGGAGTTGAGGTGCTTATTGATGTTCGCCATCGGGGCTCCTCCTGTCGAGGCTGTTGCTTTCAGTTCATGGGATCGGCGACGCAGCGGAAGCTCTTGCCGTCGCTGTCAGGGATGAGAGCGACGCTTCCGCCCTCGTCAGTGATGTAGAGGACATCGACTTTGCCTGGCGTGCTGGAGGGATACACCTCGCTAGTCAGCTCGCCTCCCGGCGCCAGTTGGACCTCCGCGCGGGGGAGCGCCGTCATCAACTCCTCGTGCGTCGGCAGTCGCCGGCCGGCCCGTTCCTGATTGTCGATCAGCGAGCAGTCGAACGCTGCGCTGCGATACGACGCAGGTGGATGTGCTTGGACTTCTATGCAGACGTCGGAGACCGGGATGGTCCCCGACGGGCAACTGACGAGGAAGCGGGAGGCGGGTTGGCCTTCAAGCCGGGCGGAGTTCTGCGCGCGGGGGACCGGGCGCAGGCTCGACTCTCGGATCACCTTGCCGCCGAGCGAGTTCGCTTTGAACTCGTTGCCGGTCAGGCTGCGGTTCCTGATGTCGGAGCCGTCGATTTTGGAGACGGCGTAGGCGCCGCCGGTCCCCACGGCGATGAACAGGGCCAGGGTCGCGACGACGTTGGCGTAGGTGAGTCGGTCAAGCAACGCTCTCATCTAGGTCTCTCCTCGGCTCGGGGTGATCGGCCTCTCCGCTCTAGCATGGCCGCCCCTTTACTCGGACCGTCAACGTCCGGCTGTTGCCGGCCTCCAGCGGCCACCCGGCCTCACCGGCGAGGTGAACTTGGAAGTCAAAGCGCTGCTCGCCGCAGGTGCGATCGAAGAGGTAGGGGATGCTCCAGGTGCCGTCCCCCTCGCTGCGGACCGTGCGGAACGTCTGCCATCCCGACGTGAACCGGACCTGCAACTCCAACAGCTTCCCGGCCTCGGGAAGCGGCCGGCCCTTCACCCGTCCGCTGAAGGTGACGGAATCCCCGTTCTGCACCCGCTTCGGCTTCACCGTGAAGGTCGAGGTCCCCTTGACCAGCAGCGTCGCGGTGTCCTCGACCGGCAGGATCGTCGCCGTGCCCGGATAGGCGAAGCGGAAGCTGCGCGAGGCCCGCGCCTCGACCGTGTAGGTGAAGCGGCCGCTGGCATCGGTCGTCACGGTCCCGACGAGCTGCTCGGTTCCTTCCTTCGGGCGCGAGTAGACGAGGACCTTCGCGTCGGCCAGCGGGTGCCCCGCGCGGTTGACGAGGCGACCGCCGAGATGCACCTTGCGCCCGAAGGAAACCTTGGCTCGCGGCTCGAGGACGGTTCGCCGCGCCTTCCCCTTCTTGCCCTCGGAGGTGGAGCTGCGCTTCTCGACCACGCCGGCCTTCATCGAGGTCGCGATCCGCAGGGGCAGCTTCAGCCGCATCGGCTGACCGTCGAGACGGCGGTCGGTGCCCGCCAGGTTGCTCGCCTGGTCGTGGGCGGTGGCTCGCAGTTCGTAGTCGCCGGCCGGCAGGGAGGCGTCATCGACCCGGGTGACGAGGCGGTCGCCCTCTTGGGTGGTTGGCAGAACCTGCCAGCTGCCCGATCCCGCGCGGCTGATCTCGATCCCGCCTCCGGCGAGGCCGGAGATGCGGTCGGTGACTTGGACGGAAACTCGCGTCGGGTCCTCGACGCTCGGATTCTCAAAGCCGAGCTGGGGCGGCTCGGGGTCGAAGCGGAGGCGAACGGGCTGGGAGGCGTTATCGGCCTGCTGGTTGCCGGCCGCATCCTCCCGCCAGAGCCGGAGCTCCCATTCGCCTGGCGAGGGAACGGCGAGGTTGTCGATCGACGCGATCCCGGCTACGCGGCGGTCGCCGCTGACGCACTCATTGGCGCTGGTGCGGCAGAGGCGGAAGTGGGCGGCGGTGATCGGAGCCCGATCGCCTTCGCTGGGATTGACCCAGGCGACATCGAAGTCGTTGGCGTTGCGCCAGGTCTCTCCGCCGCCGACCCCGACCGGCACCGCCCCCGGCGCGGCGTTGTCAATCCGCACCGTGACCGCGCCCGACTCGGCGCGGTTGCCTGCCGCGTCTTCGGCGACGACGGTGAGCGACTGCGAGCCTTCGGGCGCCTCCGTGGTGTCGGTCTGAATCGACCCTGGCCCGTTCGTACAGGGGACCCTTTGCGAGTACCTGCAGGATCGTGGATCGTCCCCACGCAGACTCCCTGCGATGAGCGCCGATGCGCTCTTGACGCCCACGTTGTCGGAGGCTTCGTAGTCGAAGCTCTGTTTTCCCCTGACCCACTCGCCACGAGCGAGCGGCAGGCTTGGGATAACCCCCACTGCGGGGGCGCTGCCGTCGACCACCGTTGCTTCCGCGGAAAAGGTGCGTATGTAGTTCCGCCCCTGCGCCGAACAGAATTGGTGTTTGGCGCTTCCGACGCAGACGACGCGCTGGACGATCCGCGTCGCGCCGCCAAGGTCATAGGCACGCGGAAACGGCGCCCCGGACGCCTGCGCCATCCCGGGGCGGGGGCAACCCCGGTTGGCGCGCACGTTCTTCATCGAGATCGCCGAGCCGCCGGGGCTGTCCGCATAGAGCTGAAGGGCATACCGGCAGTCACGGCGGCGCGCCTCGCCTGACCAGCGGAAGTGAGAGAAGCTGGCCCCCGCTGGAGCATTGAGGATGAACCCGGATTGCGCCCCTTTCTCCACGCGACCAGCACGCGGGACATTTGCGGTGACGAGCCCGCGGAGCCCTTCTCCCCGAGGATCACATGCCCGCCGCCACTTCATTCCACGAGTGGCGAACTGTTCGAAGGCCGAGCTGACATAACCCGCTTCATCGGCCTGGCAGATGGAGATCGTGTATTCGCCGGCGCTCGCCGAGCGAGGCGCCGCGAGCCCGACGACGAGCATGAGCGCCGCGACGATGGCGGCGAGCCCGGAGACGCGGACGGGACGGAGATCGGGGAGCAGGGCGACTTGCATCATGGGCCTCCAAACTGCGGGCCGGGCCGGGCGGGAGCCGGTTCCGACTGCGTGCTTTCGACTGGCGCCGCTTCCGACGCTTCATAGGCTTCTTCCGTTCCGCCTTCGCTCGACGCGTAGCCCGGCGAAACGGGCTCAAAGCTGTCCTCGGGCGGCGGTGGCTCCTGCTTCGGCTGCGTTTCCGGCTCTGGCTGCGGCGCGGGTTCCGGGGTCGGCGTCGGCGCGGGTTCTTCGACTACCGGCGTTTCGGCCGGCGTGTAGGTCGGTCCCGTCGATTCCGGTTCGGCCGGCGGCGTCGCGGGCTCGGGCTCCTCGGGCGTGGAGGCGATCAAGCCCCTCGCGGCGCCCAGCGGATCGACGCCCTGCTCGACGCAGTACGTCGCCGCGCCGCCGCCGATCGCGATGCAGCTCGCGATCACCGCGGCGGCGGTGCCAGGCCGAGCGGCAGCGAGCGGAGTTGGATCGACGGCGCGGTAGTAGGTCGTAGTCGCGTGCTGCTTGAGCTGCGCCCCGCCGTCGAGGACGTGCTGCTTGAGCGCGGCCAGCCGCTCCGTGGAGGACTCCGCGATCCGCCCCAGCACTCCGGGGCTCGCGCCTTCGGCGACCGGGGCGGGAAGCATCGCGCCGGCCTTCTCGCGCCAGGCGACCAGCCGCTCGCTGAACAGCTCGCAGCGCCCGCAATGGGAAAGATGCTCGCGCGCCTGCGCCGACTCCACCGGGTCTGAGATGCCGCAGAGGAGGCGCATCACCAGCGGCTCCCCGCGCTCGCAGCCGCCGCCGGCGAGGCGGGCCAGGGTCGCTCGCGCCTCGTCCATGATCGTCTCGATGTCGCGCTTGACGACCCGCTCGGGCAACCCGAGGCGTTCGGCTATCTGAGAGCGCGGGCAGCCGGCGCCGTGGAGGGCGAGGACATCGCGCCTGCGCTCGGTGAGCGATGCCGAAACCTCGCCGACCAGGAGCTCAAGGTCCGCATCATCCTCAAGCTCGATCAGCTCCTCGACCGGGCTCGCGACCTCGGCCGCGATCCCGTCAAGACCGTCTTCGGCAGGATCGACCGCGACCTCGCGATGGCGCCGGTCGGCTTCTCGGCCGAGGCTTCGATGCGCCGCCGTTCGAATCCAGGCGTAGACCTGACCGGGGGCGCTGATGTCCTCGGCTTCGTCCAGGAAGCTCTTGCAGGCGTACTGGATCGCTTCCTCGATCTCCTCGGCCGAGCACTCGGGATAGCGCCCCGCGAGCTGCGTCCGCAGGGCCTCTCCGCGTCCGGGCCCTTCCCCGAGGAGGCTCTGAAACAGCTCGTTGGTGGCGATCCCGGCGTCGGGCGAAGTTGGAGAATCGGAACCCATCACTACAACAGGGCGAGAAGGAGCGAATTTGGCCCCCTCCCTCGCTGCTGCGGTTCCGCTCACTGCTGCCTCCGAGTGCCGTGAACCGCCTGCTCAGACGGCTCCATGCAACTGGAGCAATTACCCACTATTGAGGACGATTAATCCCGCCGGAGTTTTTTAAAGCGCCGCTCGCGAGCGCTCAGTCGCTACTTGACTAGACAGAGGGCGACGACCTGGAATTCCGCGCCGGCCGCTCCCCCCATGTCAGAAGCCCACCTGACCTGCCAAGCCTGTTCGGCTGGCACCGGCCCCTGGTCCACGATCCGCATGTACGGAGTGGCACGTTCGCCGCTGATCGCCGATGAGCCGCCGCTGATCAGGCGCTCACCTCGCTTGCATTTCGCTCGTCCGCCAGCTTCCGCGTAGATGCCGTCATGGGCCACGGCGTCCCGATCTTCGATCGGGCCTGCCTTCCGAAACTTGAACTTGCCGAGGTCATTCGCTTGCACAGCTCCGGGCGCGATGTCGCGGGAGTGGACCGAGTTGCGGCCCAGCCCATAGGCGACGACGTTGCCGCCGACCGCGAGAAAGAGAGCCAGCAGCGCGACGGCCATCGCTGGTGAAGGACGACCTAGCTTGATCTTCATAGCTTCCTCCCTTGGCCTGGAACTGTCGGAGTGATCCTCAAGCACCTACCCCGAACAGTCAATCCTCTTTCAGGAATGGTGTCCCGACCGGCCGTTGGCGGTCACGAATCGCTGGTCCTCTGGGCCGGGTCGCAGAATCAACACCTCGGCCGGGGCCTTCTCCAGCAGCCAAACGAGATCGTCGCCCGAGATGTCGGCGCCGGCCCCGGCGGTCGCCGGGACTACGACGCGGTCGAAGCGCTCGCGGTCGAGGAGACGGGCGAGGGCATGACGGTAGGAGCGGCCGCGCTCGATCCGCGAGTCGATCTGCACCCCCTGCGCCGTGGCACGCTGTTCGATCGCCTCCAGCATCGGCATCGCCTTCGCCGCCTCGGCGGGGATCGCGCAGTCGAGCGGTAGCTGCTTCGGCACCGCCGCCAGATAGGCGGGCATCAGGGTCGCGTCCTCGGCGCGAGCGAGCCGGAGCGCTGCGTCGACCGCGCGGCGCGAGATCGCAGTGCCGGTGAAGGGCAGGAGAATCTGGTGGATGGTCTGCGGGCGCTCGGATCGCCGGCCGCGCCATCGTGAGCGAGCGATCAGGTAACCGCCGGCCAGCCCGACGATCAGCGCGACGCCAATCAGGACGTGCTCGACGCTCACGATGGCTCCTTGTCGTTGCCGCCCCGGTGGGCGACGATCCGCACATCGACGCCGGGCGGCGTCGCCCGCATCAGCCGCTGGGGCAACGGCTCGCGCAGGCGGGCAAGACCGCGCGGGGGCTGTGACTCGCCGACCATGATGTAGGTGGTGCCGCGCTCGCGGACGACCCGAGCAGCGCCGTCGACCACGCTGTCGCTCTCCTCGATCAGCAAGGTGGCGCCGAGCACCGAGGCGAGGTGGCGCAGCGCCGTCACCTGGCGCTCGACCTCCCCCTCGATCGGCTGGTTCGGCGGCTTTACCCAGAGCAGGTCGAGGTCGGTGCCAAGACGCTGCGCCGAGCGCCAGGCGCGGCGGACCAAGCGCTGCGAGGACGGCTGGGGACGGACCAGGGCCAGCAGTCGCTCGCCGACCGCTTTCGGCACCTCGGCGGCGACCCGCTCAGAGCGAGTGCCAAGCGGCTCCTCGACCACCAACCGCTTCGCCTCGACCTCCTGGGCGACCTGACGCAGCGCGACCTCGCGCAGGGCCAGCAAGTTCTCCACGGTGAAGAAGTTGCCGAGCGCCGCCTCGACGTTCTCGCCCGGATAGACCTTCCCCGCCTGCAGGCGCCCGATCAGCGCCTCGGGAGTCAGATCGACCAGCACAACTTCGTCGGCTTCACCGAGGACCGCGTCGGGGATCGTCTCGCGCACCCGCGTCCCGGTCAGCTCGGTGACCTGATCGTTCAGCGACTCCAGGTGCTGGACGTTCACCGTCGAGAACACGTCGATTCCGGCGGCGAGTACGTCACTCACGTCTTCGTAGCGCTTGGAGTGCTCGGCACCGGGAGCGTTGGTGTGGGCCAGCTCGTCTACCAGCGCCAGCTCGGGCGCTCGGGCGAGGAGCGCCGGCAGGTCCATCTCCTCGAGGTCGGTGTCGCGGTAGGTGAGGCGCCGACGAGGGATCGCCTCCAACCCCTCGGCCAGCGCCGAGGTCTCCGGCCGCTTGTGGGGCTCCATGTAGCCGATCACCACGTCTCGGCCGGCGTCCTGCTCGGCGTGGCCCTCTTGCAGCATCCGGTAGGTCTTGCCGACCCCGGCGGCCATGCCGATGAAGACCTTGAGGTGACCCCGGCGAGCGGATCGCACGCCTTGATTGTCCGCCGCCGGTTGCGCGGCGCACATTTCAGGCTCCCAGCAAGTTGTGGATCACCAGGTCGAGCAGCTTGATCCCGACGAAGGGAACAATCAGGCCGCCGAGGCCGAAGATCAGCATGTTGCGGCGCAGCAGCGCCGTGGCGCCGATCGGCCGGTAGCGCACACCGCGTAGGGCGAGCGGCACCAGCAGGGGGATCACGAGGGCGTTGAAGACGATCGCCGAGAGGATCGCCGAGGTCGGCGTTCCAAGACCCATGATGTTCAGTGCGTCGAGCGGCCCGCGCTCGCCGGGGCTCGCCGCGTAGGTGAAGGCGAAGATCGCCGGCAGGATCGCGAAGTACTTGGCTACGTCGTTGGCGATCGAGAAGGTGGTCAGGGCGCCGCGCGTTATCAGGAGCTGCTTGCCGATCTCAACGACCTCGATCAGCTTCGTCGGGTTGGAGTCGAGATCGACCATGTTGCCCGCCTCGCGCGCCGCCTGGGTGCCGGTGTTCATCGCCACCCCGACGTCGGACTGCGCGAGCGCCGGGGCGTCGTTGGTCCCGTCACCGGCCATCGCGACCATCCGGCCTTCCTCTTGGTGGCCGCGAATCAGCTCCAGCTTCTGCTCCGGGGTGGCTTCGGGCAGGAAGTCGTCCACCCCGGCCTCCTCGGCGATCTTGGCGGCGGTGAGGCGATTGTCGCCGGTCACCATCACGGTCGAGATTCCCATCGCTCGCAGCTCATCGAAGCGGGCGCGCATCCCGTCCTTGACGATGTCCTTCAGGTAGACGACGCCGAGAACGTGGTTGTCGCGGCAGACCGCCAGCGGCGTGCCGCCGTCGCGGCCAATCAGGTCCAGTTGCTCCCGCAGCTCAGCGGGTGGGCGCCCGCCCTGTTCTTCGACGTAGCGGACGATCGCGTCGCCGGCCCCCTTGCGGTACTGGTTGCCATTCACGTCCACGCCGCTCATCCGGGTTTCCGCGGAGAACGGGACGAAGGTGGCGACGTGGGTGTCGAGCTCGCGCTCGCGAATCCCGTACTCGCTCTTGGCGAGGACGACGATCGAGCGTCCCTCGGGCGTCTCGTCGGCCAGCGAGGAGAGCTGCGCCGCCTCGGCCAGCTCGGTCTCCTCGATCCCCGGCATCGGGATGAACTGGGTCGCCTCGCGGTTGCCGAGAGTGATCGTGCCGGTCTTGTCGAGCAACAGCACGTCCACGTCGCCGGACGCCTCGACCGCGCGCCCCGAGAGAGCGAGCACGTTGTGGCGGACGAGCCGGTCCATGCCGGCGATCCCGATCGCCGAGAGCAAGGCGCCGATCGTGGTCGGAATCAGAGCGACTAGCAGCGCGATCAGGGTGACGACCGAGGCGTCGGTGCCGGAGAACTCGGCGAAGGGCCGCAGGGCGACGACGACCGCGAGGAAGACCAGCGTGAGGCCGGCGAGCAAGATGTTCAGCGCGATCTCGTTCGGCGTCTTTCGCCGCTCCGCTCCCTCGACCAGGGCGATCATGCGGTCGAGGAAGCTCTGCCCCGGCTCCTGGGTGATCTCAACCACGATCCGATCCGAGAGGACCCGCGTGCCGCCGGTGACGGCGCTGCGATCGCCGCCGGACTCGCGCACCACCGGAGCCGACTCGCCGGTGATCGCCGACTCGTCCACCGAGGCGATTCCCTCGATCACGGTGCCGTCGCCGGGGATCGTCTCCCCCGCCTCGACCACGACCACGTCGCCGCGCCGCAGCTCGGAAGCGGGCTTCTCGCCGCCGTCGGGCAGGCGGGCGACGGTCTCGGTCCGC
The DNA here is from genome assembly GCA_035765335.1 of Solirubrobacterales bacterium. Taxonomy (GTDB): domain Bacteria; phylum Actinomycetota; class Thermoleophilia; order Solirubrobacterales; family 70-9; genus VAYN01. Next base: position 30,812 of record DASTXV010000008.1, on the reverse strand, counting down.
ATCGAGCGCAGAGCGTCGGCCTGCGCCTTGCCCCGGCCCTCGGCGATCGCCTCGGCGAAGTTGGCGAAGACGACCGTGAGCCACAGCCACACCGCGATCGAGAAGGCGAACCAGGCGGGCTCGTCACCCCCGCCGAGCGGCGGCCCGCCGAAGACCTGGATCAGCCAGCCGGCGGTGACGATCACGGCGCCGATCTCGACTACGAACATCACCGGGTTTCGTAACTGGTGGCGAGGGTCGAGCTTGCGCAGCGAGTCGAGCCCGGCGCGCACGACGATCGGCCAGTCGAACAGCGAACGCGGCCGGTTTCGAAGCGTCTCGTCGGTCATGCGGTGGCTCCCTGGTCGAGGTCGATGTTCAGCTCGAGGACGTTCACGCCCGGCTCGCCGAATAGCCCGAGGAAACGGCCGACGGTGTGCTTGTCCAGGAGGTCGAGCACCCGGGAGACCGGGAGACCGCGGACCGTTGCGACCCGGCGCGCCTGGATTCGGGCGTTGGCAAGCGAGATGTGGGGATCGACGCCCGACGCCGAGGTCGTGACCGCGTCGACCGGCACGTCGGCGGCCCGCAGGCCGGGGTCGTAGGGGCGCTCGCGCCTCAGGTAGGCGGCGAGCTGTTCGGCGAAGAAGTCGGAGAGTTCGCGGCTGTTGGGCCCGAGGTTGTTGAAATAGGTGACATCGCCGCTGTATTCGGTGGCGGACGGACGGCTCTGGAAGTAGCGCGGCAGACCGCGAAAGTCCTGGCCGATCAGCCTCGATCCGACGACCTTTCCGTTCGCCTCGACCTTGCTGCCGTTGGAGGCGCCGGGAAAGGCCAGCTGCGCCACCCCGGTCGTGACCAGCGGATAGGCGACGCCGAGCAGCACCGTTAGGAAGACGACCGCGATCGCGGCGGTGGCGAGGTCTTTTCGCAGTCCACTCATCTCTAAAAGAGCTGGTCGGTCAATCCCTGCACGACCGGGCCGAGCAGGAAGGCGGGGAAGAAGGTCAGGGCGGCGACGATCACGACGACCCCGATCAAGAGGACGACAAAGGTCGGCGAATCGGGGCGGAAGGTCCCGGCGCCGGCCGGCGCGACCCGCTTGCCCGCCAGCGAGCCGGCCACCGCCAGCGCCGCGATCATCGGCAGGAAACGGGCGAGGAGCATCACCACGCCGCCGAGCAGGGTGGCGAAGCTGAACGTTTCGGCGCCGGCGTTGCCCGGCGCGTTCGGCTGGATGAAGCCGGTGTAGCCGGCGAAGGCCGAGCCGTTGTTGTTCGCCTGCGACATGTAGGCGTAGAGCGATTCCGAGAAGCCCTGCGGGCCGTGGTTGTAGATCGACTGCGTGCCGTCCGGGCTCGCAACCGCCCAGGCGGTTGCGAGCAGAACCAGCAGCGGCGTCACCAGGACGCCGACGAGGACCAGCTTCACCTCCCGCGACTCGATCTTCTTGCCGAGGAACTCCGGGGTGCGGCCGACCATCAGCCCGGCGATGAAGACGGTGAGCAGGACGAACAGCAGCATGTAGTAGAGGCCCGAGCCGACCCCGCCGAAGACGACCTCGCCGGTCCCCATGCTCGCCAGCGGGACCAGGCCGCCGATCCCGGTCAGCGAGTCGAGCGCGGCGTTGACCGCGCCGCAGGAGGTCACGGTCGTCACCGCCGTCCAGAGCGAGGACTGCGCGATCCCGTTGCGAACCTCCTTGCCCTCCATGTTGCCGCCGGCCGAGCCTTCGATCGAAGCGGTCAAGACCCCGGCGTGGTGCTGGGCCGGGCTGCCGTGCTGCTCGGCCGCGTATACGACGGCGACGGCGACAAGGAACATCGCCATCATCGCCCCGTAGATCGCCCAGCCCTGGCGCCGGTTGCCGATCATGCGGCCGAAGGTGTAGGTGAGGCTCGCCGGGATCACGAGGATCAGCAGCAGCTCGACGATGTTGGTGAGGCTGCTCGCGTTCTCGAACGGGTAGGCGCTGTTGACGTTGAAGAAGCCGCCGCCGTTGGTCCCCAGCTCCTTGATCGCCTCCTGCGAGGCAACCGGGCCGAGCGCCAGGGTCTGCGTGCCTCCGGCGAGCGTGTGGAAGGTCTGCGAGCCGTCAAGCGTCTGGATCACGCCTTGGGAGACGAGGACGAGGGCCGCGACGAAGGAGATCGGCAACAGCACGTAGAGGTTGATCCGAACCAGGTCGGCCCAGAAGTTGCCGAGCGCCGCGCCCGAGCGGGCGGCGAAGCCGCGGATCACGGCGGCGAGCACGGCGATCCCGACCGCCGCCGAAACGAAGTTCTGCACCGTCAAGCCGACCATCTGGACGAAGTAGGAGAGCGTCGTCTCGCCGCCGTAGTACTGCCAGTTCGTGTTGGTGACGAAGGAGGAGGCGGTGTTGAAGCTGAGATTCCAGGGGCCGGAGCCGAAGCCCTCGGGGTTCAGTGGCTGGATGCCCTGGGTGCGCAGGATCAAGTAGAGCGCCAGCCAGGAGAGCAGGCTGAAGACGACGATCGAGCGCGCGTATGCCTTCCAGTCCTGTCCTTCCTCGGGCCGCACCCGCAGCACTCGGTAGGCGAAGCGCTCGACCGGCCCGAGGACAGGCGAGAGGAAGACCCGCTCTCCCTGGAAGACGGCGGCCATGTAGGAGCCGACCAGCGGCACCAACGCCGTCAGGACGAGGAGGAAGACGACGATCTGCGCCCAGCCCTGCGCCACTACAACCGCTCTCCCCGGAACAGCGCATAGCCGAGGTAGCCGAAGATGGCGGCGGCGACGATCAAACCGAACAGCTCGGCGGCGCTCATACGCGGTCGAGCGCCTCGATCAGCCCGTAGATCAAGCCGAAAGCGAGGAGCGCCAGGACGAGGGAGACGAGATCCATACGTTGATCGTGCGCCCCACCCCGTCAAGACCGCATGAAGAAACGCGGCTGGCGTATACAGATTTCGTAAAGGTCGCTCTAGCCCGCGAAGCGGTACCCGACCCCGGGATCGGTGCGGATATAGCGGGGTGCGCCCTCGGGCTCGATCTTGCTCCGCAGGTTGGCGACGTGAACGCGCAGCACCTGCACGTCGTCTTCGTACTCGACCCCCCAGACCTCGACCAGCAGGGCGCGATGAGTCATCAGCCGGCCACGGTTCTGCGCAAGGACCCGCAACAGCTCGAACTCGGTCGGGGTGAGATGGACCGGCTCGCCGTCGCGCCGCACCACGCGAGCGCTCAGATCGAGCTCCAGCCCGTCTGCCGAGATCACCGGCTGCGAGCCCTGGGGTCTCGCCCGCCTCATAACAGCCTCGAGCCGCGCGATCAGCTCCGGCGGGCCGAAGGGCTTGGTGACGTAGTCGTCGGCGCCGGCCGCCAGCGCTCGCACCTTCGCCTCCTCCTCGCCGACAGCCGAGAGGACGATAATCGGCATCTCGCTCCACTCGCGCAGCCGCTTCGTCACCTCGACCCCGTCGATGCCGGGAAGCATCAGGTCGAGGATCGCGGCGGCCGGCGGTTTCACCGCCGCGCGGTCCAACGCCTCCTCTCCCGTCGAGGCGGTGACTGCCTCAAAGCCGGCGTCGCGCAGGATCACCCGCAGGGCGCGGAGGATCTGTTCCTCGTCGTCACAGACCAGTACGCGCGGGGCGTCGCTCACGGTTCCCCTTCTTCGTACGGCGGCAGGGTCACGACGAAGCTCGTGCCCTGGCCCGGCAGCGACTCGACCGCGATGCCGCCCCCGTTGGCCTCGATGAACCCCTTGGCAATCGCGAGACCGAGACCCGAGCCCGCGCTGTTGGTGTCGCCATGCTGAAAAGGCTCGAATATCCGCTCGCGGTCGCTCTCGGCGATACCCGGCCCCTGGTCGACCACGCGGACGACGATATTGCCGCCGACCAGCCGCGAGCGGATCAGGACAGGGCGACCGTTCCCGTAGCGGACCGCGTTCTCAAGCAGGTTCGCGAAGGCGCGCTCAAGCTGCGCGGCGTCCGCCTCGACCATCGGCAGCTCGGCGTCGAGCGACAGCCGGATCGAATCCGACTTGCTCTGTCCCTCCCGCGCTGCCTCCAACACGTCGGCGAGATCGACCGCCCCGCGATGCGGCTCGGCCTTGCCGGCCTCCAGGCGCGAAATGTCAAGCAGGTTCTCGACCAGGCGCGAGAGGCGCTTGCCCTCCCCAACGATCCCATCGCTCAGCTCGGCGCGCTCCTGCGGGGTCAGATTCTCGGAGCCGAGGGCCGAGCCGCCCGCGATGATCGACGTGAGCGGAGTGCGCAGATCATGCGAAACCGATCGCAGAAGGATGGTCTTCAACTCATCGCTTCGCCGCACCGCCTCGGCTTCCACCGCCTCAGCCTGCATCCGGTCCCGCTCGCGGGTCAACGCCTCCAGCTCGGCCAGCGCGCGATCGGCTTCCTCACGGCGCCGCTCGGCTTCCACCGCGCGAGCGCGAGCGAGGCCGGCGACCGTGCTGCTGACGATCGCCGCAATCACAAACGCGACCAAGGCGACCCAGTTCTCCTCGTCGGCGATCGTGAAGCGATGGACCGGAGGAATGTGGAAGAAGTTGAAAGCGGCGGCGCTGGCGACTGAAGCGAGTAGCCCGAGGCGCAATCCCCACACCGTCGAGATCACCAGGATTGCCGGCAGGTAGACGACGCCGAGGGAGACGGCCGGCGCGACTGACTTAAGTGGGAAGACGAGAAGCGTGCAGATCGCTACCGCCGCCACCGTCGCCAGGAGTCCGAGCCAAATGGACGGTGGCTCAATACCTAGACCTGAGCCAAGCCGATGTCGCTGCATCGATCCAGCGTATGCGGCCTGAGGCGCCACATACTCCCCCAGCCTTACGATCACATCGAACCGGCGCTCCCCGCCAACCTGAAAACTGCTCCGGCCTCAGCCACCTCCCTCCGGCCCATACCGCTCATAGATTTTGCGGTCTTCGTCCAAGCGTCGGCGGAGCCGCTCTTGGAAAGCCGGGTCAGAGCGCAGCATCGCTAGGTATCGGTACATCCCCGCGCGGACTACTTCCGAGGCGTTCGTCCCCTCAGCGCGCGCAACCAAGCCGATCTCCGTCAAAAGCTCGTTGGGAAATCGGGTGGTGAGCGGCGTGGTATCAGAGTCACCTTTAGCCATTAGACATTCCTTTCCCCTTCCATGAGGCGGCCGAAATGGAGCGCCGATCGGCTCGGCCGGACGAGGATGCCGTCGCTGAAGACCAGGCCCTCGTCGTCCAGCTCGCGGAGGGCGCGGGCGAGCGCCACGCCGCCGGTGAGGCTCCTGGGATTCGTGAGAACCCGATCGGCAAGCGCTGGGAGCGTCAGCACGTCCGGGTCCTCGCGAAGAACCACAGCCATCACGGCCCGCTGCATCTGGAGGTCAGCCGTCACCTTCGGACCGTCCGGCGCACGGCGGCGGCGGGATGCTCGACGTGGAAGTCTCCATCGACGTAGCGGCCGGGTAGCCATTGCATCCCCTCCAGCAGAACGCAAGTCGAGACATTCGTGCCGGCGGCGAGCTTGACGATGGTGTCGAGCCGGGGCAGCCGCCGCCCTTTCTCCAGTTTCTGAATCGCGTCGCGAGTCAGCCCGACGAGGCTGCCTAGTTCTTCCTGAGAGAGATCGGCCCGGCGCCGACTGCGCCAGAGGTTGAGACCGAACCGCTCGGCCAGCGTCGGGCTCGGGCTCAGTTGAGGCGGAGTTCGAACCATCTCCAACCCAGCTCACCGAACCCGTTTGACGTGCACCGCCACCCGGCGGCGGGGCGAGGCGGCGTCGCGCTCAGCCAGCTCGTCCAGCGCCTTTTGAACAGCAGCAGCCTGGGCGGCTCGTACCGGCTCGATCTGAGCGAACAGCTCGGACCCATCTCCGTCGAGGGCTCGGCAGAGCTCGATCAGAATCCGTAGGCCCGGATCGCTGCACTTCCCTTCCTCGATTTCTCCGATAAAGACGGCGGTGGTCGGCGCCCGCTCCGCGAGCTGGTCCCGGGTCAGGTCCCGTTCCAGACGAAGTGCTTTCAGCGCCTTCCCGACGCGCAGGACCCAGGCGGCATCCGGTCGTTTGCGGCGAGGAAGCCGAGGGGCATCGTCCCGCAGGAGTTCAGCGACAGGGTCGTATTCTTCCAAGTGCTTTCCGATCCGCGCCTTGCGTTCCTCGGCGGTCTCGTAGCCGACGCTCGAAACCCGGAATCGGGCCGGGAGGTCGAAGTCCCAAACTTCATACCCGCTGCTGGCCGCGATCGACGGCGGGGTCTCGTAGTGCTCGTGGCTGGCGGGGTCCCACCAAATCCAGGCGAGCAGATCGCAAGCCTCGACACCGAGCCCCGCGATCAATTTCAGGACGGTGTCGAGGCGAGGGATTTTCCGACCCCGCTCCAGCTCGCTGATCCCCACGCGATCTATCCCGACCCGCTCACCTAACGCTTCCTGGGACAGACCGGCTTCGTGACGGAACCACGCGACGTTGGCGCCGAACCGCTCCGCGAGCGTCCAGTCTTTCTCCTCCTGGTCGCTCATTTCGATCCCCCCTCCTGCGGCGAGTCGAGCTTCCAGGCCATCCCCTCCAGCAACGCGCAGGGCTGCACTTCGACCGCCCCGGCCAGCTTGACGATGGTGTCGAGCCGGGGGAGGCGCTTTCCTCCCTCGATCAACGCGACCTCGGTGCGATGGAGGCCGGCGCGGTCGGCGGTGCCCTCCTGGGACAACCCGACGCGCCCACGAGACGCGACCAGGTTCCGGCCGAGAACGCGGCTGGCCTCCGCTGCCTGCGGTCCTTTCTTGTGCCCCATCGCTCAGCCCCCCTTCCTCATGCCGAGCGCGGTTCGGATCAGCGGCGACCTCTTGACGGCGGAGGTCGGCAGATAGAAGTGCTGGAGCGATCCGCGGACCTGTTTGGTGTCCACGAGTTCCAGAGCGCCGAGCCGGACGAGCTCGCGAACGTGGTAGCTGACCAGCGACAGCGATTCCTTTTCGAGGTCGGCTAACTCCCTGGGGCTCAGCTTCTCGGTCGATTCCAGGTAGCGCCGCAGCAGGCTACGCCTCAGCGGGTGCCGGAGGGCGTCGAGCAACGCTTGCTTTCTGTCGCGCTTCGCCATCAGGCGATCACCCCTCCAACTAGCTCGGTGTATCGCTGTGCGGGGCGCGTCGGCCGGACGATCTCGTCCTCGCCGGGGCGGTGGAGCAATCCGCTGCCGGCAAGATCGCGAACGGCTCGTTGGACTGCGTCGAACTCGGAGAATTCGCGCGAGCCGCCGCCGGTCATTTCGCGGACCAGCTCGTCCATCGTCAGCGTCGCCGGATCGAGTTCCAGGACGAGGCGAAGGACCGCCGCCTCCTGGCGGTCGTCTTCCTCGCCGGTCGTTATGGCGGGCTCGTCACCCGCACCCTTAGGGTGGTCTTGCATGGGAGCGTTGCCTCCTGTGCCACGCCCCCGGCTGTGCAACCAGCGCGGGGGCACTTTTGCGGTTTCGGCGGCGAACGTAGGTGGACCGGCAGCCCCATTTCAAGGGCCGGAATCAACGTCCCTCAGACCTCACCTTGCCCCAGGGCTTGCCCCATGGCCGATTTTGCACCCTCTTGTCTGCACTCGCAGACAAACAAAAACCCCGCATTTGCGGGGCTTTCGTGAAATAGCGGGGGCGGGATTCGAACCCGCGACCTTCGGGTTATGAGCCCGACGAGCTACCTGGCTGCTCCACCCCGCGGCGGACTGTCGATAGTAGCAATCCAGGGACGGAGGCAAGGGTGCTCGGGCGGCTTGGTGAGGGATTTGCGCAGGGGTCTTTTCGATAGCTGCTGCCTCTAGAGTGGCCGGGTGACCGAAGGGGAGAAACGGGTCGCGGTGATCGACGTGGGGACGAACTCGACGCGGTTGCTGGTGGCCGACGTGGCCGGGCGGGTCTCGCCGCTGGAGCGGCGCAGCACGGTGACGCGGCTCGGCCGCGGGGTCGACCTCTCCGGGCACCTGGCCCACGAGGCGATCGAGGACGTCTGCCAGGCGATAGGCGGTTACATGGAGATCCTGCGGGAGCTGGGAGCCGGGACGATCGACGCGATCGCGACCAGCGCGGTCCGCGACGCCGACAACGGCGGCGCCTTCATCGCCGAGCTGCGGGAGCGGTTCGCGCTCTCGGCCCGCGTCCTCGACGGCGAGGAGGAGGCGCGGCTGACCTACCTCGGCGCCACCTCCGAGGACCTGCCGAGCGAGCCGACCCTGGTCGTCGACATCGGCGGCGGCTCAACCGAGCTGATCGTCGGCAGCGGCAGCGAGATCTCCTTCCACGACTCGCTCCAGGCCGGGGTCGTCCGCCACACCGAGCGCTGCATCGCCAGCGACCCGCCGACCGCCAGCGAGCTGGAAGCGCTGGCCACCGACGTGCGCGGCCTGATCGAAGGCTCGCTCGGCGCCGGCGTCGAGGCCCGCCGCGGCATCGCCGTCGCCGGCACCCCCACCTCCCTCGCCGCCGTCGAGATGGAGCTCGAGCCCTACGACCCCGCCCGGGTCCACGGCCACGTCCTCGCCCTGCCCTCGATCCAGCGGATGCTCTCCCGCCTCGCTTCAGCCCCCCTCGCCCAGCGGGTCGAGATCCCCGGCCTCCACCCCGACCGCGCCCCGACGATCGTCGCCGGCGTCGTCATCCTGGTCGAGACGATGCGCGCCTTCGGACTGGAGGAGATCACGGTCTCCGAGCACGACATCCTCTATGGCACGGCCCTCGCCGCCGCCCACCGGTAGAACGATCTCCACCCATCAAGACCCCTCGCGGTACTAACTGGACAGACTGTCTTGTTCAGAGCGGACAAAATGGTCAGTTGTCGCTACTAAGCACTAGAACTCAGTAAGAGATCCAATCAATTGTCAGTACCTATATGCCCTGCTCGATAGACCTTTAGTTGTCGGGGGTACATACTGGAACAGCCGGGCGCGAAGTGGGGTTCGCCTCACCTCATGGCCGGTAGATAGGGCTTAGGCGATTTGCCGCATCATGGCGCCTCCCGCCGTCTGGGCCCACCCCAAATAAGGTCCCTGAAGACGTACCCCTGCCCGTCCTGAGGGGCCACCTGAATCGGTCGCCACACGGCGGCCGATTCTTGTTTTGGGCGCCCCTAAGCCAGATTCGACTTGCGCGGGTAAGCGACCTCGGGATCGGTGAGGACGTTGACCAGGGTCGGGCGGCCGGAGGAGAAGGCGCGCTCCAGCGCCGGCTTCAGCTCGCCCGGCTCGCGGACGAGGATGCCGTCGCAGCCGAGCGATTCGACCAGCTGGTCGTAACGGGTCTCCGGCTGCAGCTCGGCCGCCACCGAGTAGCCGTAGAGGAACTTCATCGGGTGGTGCTCCAGCGCCCAGATGCCGTTGTTGCCCATCACCCCGACCACGGGCAAACCGTGACGCGACATCGTGTCGAACTCCATGCCGGCGAAGCCGAAGGCGCCGTCGCCCAGCAGCAGGCAGACCTGGCGGTCGGGATGCGCGACCTGGGCGCCGATCGCCTGCCCCGGCCCGGCGCCCAGGCAGCCGAACGGACCCGGGTCCATCCAGCAGCCCGGCTCGAAGGTTTCGATCAGGCGGCCGGCGTAGGAGACGAAGTCGCCGCCGTCGCCGACCACGATCGCGTCGCGGTCGAGGACTTCGTTCAGCTCGCGGTAGACCCGCACCGGGTGCAGCGGCGAGCGCTCGTCGTCGAGCTCGGCCCGCTCGGCCGCCCGCTTCTCCTCCTCGACGCTGCGCAGCTGCTCGAGCCAGGCGCGGGTCCGCGGCTCCCCCGCCGCCGCCTCGCGGATCGCAGCGAGGCTGGCGCGGACGTCGCCGACCAGGTCGACCTCGGGAGCGCGGTTGGCGACCAGCGCGTTCGGGGCGATGTCGAGCCGGACGATCCGGGTCTCCTCGCCGAAGCTGCCGCCGAAGCCGAGCCGGAAGTCCATCGGCACGCCGACGACGAGGGCGACGTCGGCGCCCTGCAGCGCCGTCCCCCGCGCCCGGCTGAAGGCGAGCTCGTGGTCGGCCGGCAGGCAGCCACGGCCGAGCCCGTTGAGGAAGACGGGGATGCCGAGCGCCTCGGCGAGCGCCCGCAGCTCGCCCTCGCCGCGGCCCCAGTAGAGCCCGGTGCCGGCCATGATCGCCGGCCGCTCGGCCGCGGCCAGCAGCGCCGCCGCCTCCTCGACCCCGGCGGCCGGCTCCGCCGCCCCGGCCTCGGGCGCGGCGGGAATGTCTACCTCGGCCTCGGTGAAGACGACGTCGAGCGGATAGTCGACGAAGGTGGGCCCGCTCGGCGCCGCCGCAGCACGGTCCAGCGCGGCGGCGGTCACCGCGGCGATCTGCGCCGGGTCCTTGACCGTCTCCGCCGACTTGACCAAGGGCGAGACGAAGGGCAGGTGATCGATCTCCTGCAGCGAGCCCGAGCCCCAGCGCAGCTCCGGCGCCCGCCCGCCCAGCACGCAGATCGGCGAGTTGTTGGCCTGGGCGCCGGCGATCGCGCTCATCCCGTTGGTCACCCCGGGCCCGGCGGTCAGCGCCGCCACCCCGACGTTCCGGGTCGCCTTCGCAATCCCCTCGGCGGCGAAGGCGGCGGTCTGCTCGTGGCGGACGTCGACGAGGGCGATGCCCTCCTCCTTGCAGCCGTCGTAGATCGAGAACAGGTGCCCGCCCGAGAGCGTGAAGAGGTGCTCCACCCCGCGCGACTTCAAAGCCTTCGCGACCAACCTGCCGCCGTGCTCAGCCATGCGGGCAGCCTATTGGCTGGCCGGCCATGTCGGGTTACCATCGCCTGGCCCGGGTGGCGAAACTGGCAAAAGCAGCGGCCTTAAAAGCCGCCGCCCCTCCGGGGGCTTGCGGGTTCGAGTCCCGCCCCGGGCACTTTAAATCTCCTTATTGATTTGAAGCAATGCCTCTAATAGGCTCGGCCGCGTGCGGTGGGAGAGGGACACGACGAGCAGGCTGCGGGGCTGCGCCCTGGCGGTCCTGGCCATTGCGGCGCTGGCGCTCGCCCCCGCCGGGTGCGGAAGCGAGGCGGACGCGCGGCTGGACGACGCGAGGGCCGAATACGAGCGGGTCCGGCAGAAGATCGCGGTCGAACGCAGTAAGGGGGAGCGGGGGACACGGGAATACAAGAAGGCCTCCGCCGTGTACCTGAGGCTGGTGAGGGTGCGGCTGGCCCTGCTGCGCTCCGGCGACGTCGCCAGGTACCGCGAGCTGCGCCCGACCTACCGCGCGGCGCAAAAACGCTCGCGGGGGCTCTCCCGGAAAACCGGGAGGCACCACCAGACCACCTGGAGGCTCGAAGACGAGCAGGAAGCCCTGGCCAGGGAGATCAAGCGCCTGGAAGGCTAGATCCGGGGCAGGAGCAGCGGTTTCTCCCCCACCTAAAACGGCAATAAAAGTCTTAGGGCCGCAACTTCGTCCCTGTTAGCGTGTCTGTAGTCCTGGAACAGTCCTTCCCGGGGAGAGTCTTTTGGAGGCATCAGCCCTAACTCACGCCAGTCGCCGCGGGCTCCTCGCCCGCCGCTCGCCGCTGCTCAAGCTGCAGGGCGACGAGAAGCTGATCGCGATGGCGCGAGCCGGCAACCCGGGGGCCTTCGAGGCGATCGTCGACCGCTACCAGGGCCGCCTGCTCGGCTTCTGCCGCCAGATGCTGGGCTCGACCGAGGACGCCGAAGACGTCCTGCAGGAGGTCTTCGTCAACGCTTACAAAGCGATGCTGGCCGACGAGCGCGAGATCAACCTCCGCCCCTGGCTCTACCGGATCGCCCGCAACCGCTGCCTCAACCACCTGCGCAAGCCGAAGGCCGACGCGCAGGAGACGATGGACATGGTCCCCGAGGTCGACGCCGCCTCGACCGCCGAGCGCGTCCACAATCGCGAGGAGTTCCGCCAGATCCTCAGCGACGTCAACAAGCTTCCCGAGACCCAGCGCGCCGCCCTGCTGCTGCGCGAGATGGACGCCCTCTCCTACGAGGAAATCGCCGCCGCGATGGACACCACCGTGCCCTCGGTGAAGTCGCTGCTGGTGCGGGCGCGGATCTCGCTGACCGAGGCCAGCCAGGCGCGCCTGCTGACCTGCGGCGAGGTCCGGGTCGAGCTCTCCGAAGCGGCCGAGGGGCTGCGCAAGGCCTCGGCGCCGGTCCGCCGCCACGTCCGCGAGTGCGACGAGTGCGCCGACTTCCGCAGCCAGCTCCGCTCCAACGAGAAGGCGCTGGCGGCGCTGTTCCCGGTCGGTCCGCTGATCGCCTTCAAAGGCTTCATCCTCTCCAAGCTCGGGCTCGGCGGAGCCGGCGGCGCGGGCGCAGGTGCCGGCGCGGGCGGTGCCGCAGGCGCGGGCGCGGGCGCGGGCGCGGTCGGCAGCATCGGGGCCGCAGCCGCGATCGGCGGCGGCTCGGCCGCCGGCGGCATCGGCGCGGCGCTCGGCAGCAAGGCCGTCGCCGGCGTCGTCACCGCCGCGGTCCTCACCGCCGGCGCGGTCGAGGTGAAGCAGACGACCAGCACCACGCCGGTCGACTCCGCCGCGGCGCCGATCGTCCAGGAGGCCGACAAAACGCCCACGCCCACCGCCCAGGTCATCGCCGCCACCCCCGCGCCTGCGGGCGAGCCGCACCAGCACCAGGTAGCGGTCGAGCCGGTCGAAGCACCGCCGGTGCCGGCTCCGGCGGCCGAAGAAGAACCCGCCCCCACCCCTGCGCCAGTCGAAGACGAAGAAGCCGCCGGCTCGGCCACCAGCGAAGAAGTGACGATCGGCGACCCTGAGTCGGAGGGGATCACCGCCGCCAAGCCTTCTGAAGAATCCGCCGGCGCCCCGGGTGGCAGCGGCACCGTCGTCGTCACCGTCGGCAGCAAACCGCCGCCCCCGCCGCCCAGCGAAGAACCGGCGCCTTCCTCCAGTCCGCCGCCGAGCGAACCGGCGCCGAGCAGCCCGCCGCCGGTCGTCGTGGTGACGCCGCCGCCCCCGGCTCCCCCGGTCGAAGCACCGGCGCCGACGCCGGCGTCCGAGCCGGAACCGGCGCCCGAAGCCGCCGCCGAATAGCGCTCTAGCCGAGCCCGATCACTTTCAGCCGCCGCATCAGGCAGGTGCCGGCGAACTGGCGGGTTTCCTCGAGCGAGTAGCCGAACAGCTCGAAGTCGTCGCCCGCGTTCTCGGCCCAGGGCGGCTGCAGGACCCCGTCGGCGATCGGCAGCGCCTGCTCCAGCGCGCGCTGGATCGCCTGCTTGTAGCGGTCGTCCTCGCGCGCCTTCTCGCGCAGGAAGACCGAGCCGAAGGCGACGTGGCGGTGCTCGTCGCGGGCGACGTTGGAGAAGCCCTCGACGAAGGCCGGCAGCGTCCCTTCGCGTTCGTTGAAGTCCATGATGAAGTGCTGCCCGGTCAGGGCCAGCATCCCCTCGATCACCATGTGGTAGAGCGTCACCGCCTCGACCAGCGCCTCGGTGTCCTCCGGCTCAGAGGACAGACGATCGGTGCGCTCCTTCAGCATCCCGTCGAAGAGGCGGCCGAAGTTGTCGTTGAGGTGCGAGGAGGTCTCGCTCAGCATCTCGCTGAGCTGGTCTGACTCCAGCACCCCGACCTCGCGGTAGAAGCGCTCGAAGAAGCGGACGTGGCGGGCCTCGTCGGCGATCTGGGTGCAGAGGAAGATTTTCTGGTCCTCGGTCGGCGCCGCCCGCATGATCGGCCCCAGCTCCTCGGCCACCTTCTGCTCGCCGATGAAGAAGGAGGAGAGCCCGTACATGCGCTGGAAGCGCTCCTCCTCGCTGATCCGCTCGTGCCAGTCCTCGCGGTCGCGGCTGAAGTCGAGCTCCTGGGTCTGCCACTGCTGCCGCTCCCAGAGGTCATACAGCTCGGCGTAGCTGAGCAGCTTGATGTCAGCGGTGCGATCCGCCGCCTCATTCAGCGCCGGATCCGCCGTCGCCTGGAAGTCAGAGCGCTCGGTCCTCGACTGCGTGCCCATCGGCCGAGCCTAGCAGCGGCCTGGCTGCCTGGCCAGTTTTCGCTCAGACGCTGTGCGTCTGGCCCGGCTCGAGGATCACGACTTGGGAGGAGGTCTGGGACTCGACGTCGGCCTTGAAGGCCTCGGCGTCGGTCTCGATCGGCGGGAAGGTGTCGTAGTGCATCGGGATCACCGTCTTGGCGCCGACGAACTCGCAGGCGACGACGGCGTCGCGGCGGTCCATCGTGTAGTGGCCGCCGATCGGGACGAGGAAGACGTCGACGTCGCTGCGTTCGGCGATCAGCTTCATGTCGCTGAAGAGGCAGGTGTCGCCAGCGTGGTAGACGGTCGTCTCGCCGATCTTGATCACGAGGCCGGCGGGCGGGCCGAGGACGATCCCGTGCTCGGCGCTGTAGGGGGCGTCCGGGTTGCCGGGGAGCGTGTTGGTGTGCCAGGCGGGGACGAGGCTGACGTAGCCCCACTCGAACTCGATCGTGCCGCCGAAGTTGGGATCGCTGACGTTCTCGATGCCCTGGCCCTTCATCCATTCGGCGAGCTCGACGATGCCGATGCAGTGGGCGCCGGTGCGCTTGGCGACCGGAAGCAGGTCGGCCATGTGGTCGGCGTGGCCGTGGGAGACCGCGATGTGGGTCGGCTCGACTTCCTCGGCCGTGTGGACGGCGGCGGGGTTGTTCGGTTTGAGGAACGGGTCAACCAAGACGGTCGCCCCCTCCCCGCTCAGCTCGAAGCAGGACTGCCCGTGAAACTTGATCTCCATCAGCGCTCTCCTTCAGGTTCGTTGCTCTCGCTCAACTCTTCCCTCAGCGCCCAACCGACGGCGACCCCGACCATCATCCCCATCCTCGCCTCCTCGGCGAGCAGGGCGCGGACGGCGGCGATGCGCTCGTCCGGGTCGGGGAGGGTCGCCGCCTTGAGGGTCTCGTTTTCGTGCGGCTCGCCGAACCAGCCCCCCTCTGCCAGGGCCGCCGCGAGGACCTTCTGCAGCTGCGGCGCGGCTTTGGCGACGACGCGCTCGGCCGCGGAGAAACGCTCCGGGTCGAGCAGCCGCTCGACCGCGGCTTCGAGCTCCTTGTCGTCGGGCACACCCTCAGCCTAGCCCGGCCCGGCGCCGCAGGACAGTGACCAATTCCTATTCGGTGCGGCGGAAGGCGGTAGCCAAGAGCCCGCAGATGGCGCCGACGGCGCCGCCGGCGAGGCCGGCGACCCAGTCCGCGGTGTAGACGAAGAGCGGCAGGAGGATGAGGACGACGGCCGCGACCACGACGCCGATCCAGTCGTAGTCGTCGCCGATCGTCCCCCGGGTCTCTGCGCGGCGGATCACGAGCCAGGCCGCGAGCGCGCCGAGCGCCATCCCGTTGCCGCCGGCGGCGACGAGGAATTCGTTCTGGGCCTCGGCGAAGAGGCCGGCGGCGACCATCCCCAGCGAGCCGCAGGCGATCAGCAGGGCCAGGGTCGGCAGCGTCCCCAGGCGGCGCTCCAGGCCGGTCCCGAAGATCGCCAGCCCGAGCGCGACGACGAAGAGGAAGCCGACGTCGATATAGGCGAAGGGGGCCGAGAGGTAGCGCCACCAGTCGTCCTCGATCGGGATCACCAGGCCGCCGAAGCTGAGCACGCCGTAGCCGGTCGCCTTCTGGAGCAGCAGCAGGATCGCCGAGGCGAGGATTACAGCGGCCGTCGCGTAGGGGAAGTCGGTGGAGACGCCGAAGTCGGGGCGGCCCGGGCGCGGCACCCGGCGCCGGCGCCGGCGCGGCTGCTGCGCCTCGAGCCCGTCGCCGCGGCGCTCCAGCTTCGGCGCCCGCTTGCGCAGCCGCGCGCCGCAGTACGGGCACTCGGTTACGTAGGGACTGACCTCCGAACCGCAGTTCTTGCAAATGACGCTGAGCTCAGTCTCGCTCATGTTCCGAGGATACCCGGGCGGTGACATACTGCCGATACAACCGTCTTCTAGGAGGAATTCACGTGGAGCTGAAGAGTCTGACCGAGCAGAAATCGCTGCTGGAGGTTCTGCCGCCGGGCAAACGCGCTCGCCTGCACCGCCTTCTGTTCGAGTTCGGTCCGGGCAACGGGACCCTGATGCTGCTGCCGATCGACCAGGGAATCGAGCACGGCCCGCGGGACTTCTTCCCCAACCCCGCCTCCAAGGACCCCGATTACCAGTTCCGGCTCGCCGCCGAGGCCGGCTACTCGGCCCTCGCCTGCCAGATCGGGATGGCCGAGAAGTACTACCCCGACTACGCCGGCCGGGTGCCGCTGATCCTCAAGGTCAACGGCAAGACCGACGTCCCCTCCTCCTCCAAGGCCTTCTCGAGCTGCAACGCCAGCGTCGAGGACGGCGTCCGCCTCGGCGCCGACGCGATCGGCTACACGCTCTACGTCGGCTCCCCACGCCAGGACGAGGACCTCGCCCAGCTGCGCCGCGTCCGCGAAGAATGCGACCGCTTCGGGATGCCGCTGGTCGTCTGGTCCTACCCGCGCGGCGAAGCGATCGAGGCCAAGGGCGGCCAGAACTCCTTCTACGCGATCGACTACGCGGCCCGGATGGCGATGGAGATGGGCGCCGACGTGGTCAAGCTCAACATGCCGAAGGTCGACCCCTCCAAGGACAAGGACGCCCCGGCGCCCTACAACGAGATGGAAGTCGACCAGACCGAGGCGATCCGCCAGTGCGTCGAGTCGGCCGGCCGCGCCCTCGTCGTCCTCTCCGGCGGCTCCAAGACCGACGACGACACGGTCCTCACCAACACCCGCGACGTGATGCACGCGGGCGGCTCCGGCGTCATCTTCGGCCGCAACGTCTGGCAGCGCGAGTGGAACGAGGCGCTGGGCATCATCGAGCAGATCAAGGAGACGCTGCTCTCCAACGTGCGCCGTACGCCGTAAAGGCGGCGCACCACCGAAGATGCGATCCGGCGGGCGGGGCAGCGTCCTGCTGCTCTTGCTCGTCGCCGTCGTCCTGCTGCGGCCGTGGGAGTCGTGGGACGAGCTCTGGCAGGACGACCCCCCTGGGAGCGCCCGCGCCTACGTGACGCGAGTGGTCGACGGCGACACGATCGAGGTGCGGCTGGGCGGGAAGGTCGAGGACGTCCGCTACATCGGCGTCGACACCCCGGAGACGGTCAAGCCGGGCGAGCCGGTGGAATGCTTCGGTCCGCAGGCGTCGCATTTCAACCATCGCCTGGTCGAGGGACGGCAGGTGAAACTGGTATTCGACGTCCAGCGCCGAGACGTCTACGGGAGGCTGCTCGCCTACGTCTACCTCGGCAGGCGCTTCGTCAGCGCCGAACTGGTGCGACGGGGACTCGCCCGCACCCTCACCATCCCCCCTGACGACCGCTTCGCGGGGCGGCTGAAACGGCTTGAGATAGCGGCTGCGCGGGCCGGACGGGGCCTCTGGGGAGCCTGCTGATTCATGAGCGAATCGTGAGCCCTGCAAGATCTTTTGCTACGGTGCCCGCTGGCCTTCGGGCCCCTTCCCTATGAGAATGCGACAGAGCATCTCCCAGTTCGAGACGGCCTTCGAGCAGGAGACCTACCTCGAGCGCCGCCGACGCGAGCAGCTGCGCCGCCGTGCCGCAAATCGGTCGCGGGCGCGCAAAATCAACCGTGTCGAGCAGGAGGGGAAGGTCCGTTTCAGCGTCCTCGCCGTCTGCCTCACCGCCACCGTGATCGTGGTCGTGGTGGCGATGTTCGAGGCCCTCGCCTTCCTGATGTCGTAGCGCCCCACCCCTCCCTACCTCCCAGTGCTCTCCTTCAATAGACTCGCGCGCCGATGGCTCGTCGCTCGCTGAAGCCGCAGCTGAACCAGATCCGCGCCTGGGTCCACCAGGGGCGGACCGATGCCTGGATCGCCCACCAGCTCGAAGTCAGCGCCAGCGAGCTGCGCGAGTTCCGCAAGCAGTACGACCTCTCGCCCGACGACGAGAGCGCCGGCGCGAGCGAAATCGACCTCCGCGACGAGATCGAAGCGGAGATCGAGGCCGCGACCGAAGCCGAGGAAGCCGAGGAGCCCGAGAGCGAGGGCGACGAGGACGAGGAGCGCGAGGAGCGGCCCGAGGGCGGCAGCGGCGCCGGTCGCAAACGTCGCCGCCGGCGGGGACGCCGCGGCGGGCGCGGGCGGCGCAAAGAGCTTGAGGCGACCTTCGACCACGGCGAGACCGACGGCTACGGCCTCTGGCTCGACGCCGCGGTCAAGGACAACCCGGTCTACACCGAGCACTGGGCCGGCAAGCGCGACGTCACCGTCCGCATCGAGCAGGACCAGATCGTGATCCGCCGCGCCGGCGAGCCGCAGGGCTCCGGCGGCGAGTCGAACGGCTCCGACGACTCAGACGACTAAACCGGCAGCTGCCTGCCGCCGGCGAAGTCCGTAGCGCCGCGTAGGTACAGCCAGAAGGCGGCGTCGGCCAGCGACTGCGCCTCGCTCTCGATCGCCGGCGCCACGTCGATCGCCACCTGCTGGGCCCAGTCGGTGCCCTGGCCATAGAGGTCGGCCAGCTCGGCCGCGCTGAAGGTCGGGCCGATCCGGCGCCGTAGCTCTTCGCGGATCGCGTCGACCACCCGGTCCGCCATTCGCCGCTGCCGCTGGTCCTCGATCGCCTGCAACCGGCGCCATCCCTCCTCGAACTGGAAGAGCGCGTTCTCGAGCGGGTAAGCCATTGGCCGAGGTTACCCCGCGGGCTCAGGCGGCAATCAGGAGGCGGGCGTCTGCGGGACCTCGCGCAGAGGCGCGTTGGGAGGGCCGCAGGCGGCCGGGTCGAGCTCGCCCCTGACCTCCCAGACGGTGACCGGGCCGCTGCGCAGAAGGGGTCGCACCGCCTCCTCCCCCCGCAGCCAGCGGGCCTCGGGCGAGGGGATCGGGTCGCCCGGGTGGAGGAAGTTGAGGAAGGGGGCGGTGAGGAGGTGGTCGAGGTCGGCGTCGTTGACGGCGGCGCGGAAGCCGGCGCAGGTCGGGATCGCGTTGAAGGCGCCGTGCGGGCCCTCTTCGCCGAGGTACTGGACCTCGTTGGTGAGGTCGGTCCCGTAGAAGCCGTAGCCGGCGAAGCCGGCGGTGGTGCCGGCGAGGCCGATGCGGGCGCCCTCCAGGTCGCGAGCCCAGCGGTAGGCGCTGTTCAGGTCCATGCCGGGGATGCGCTCGTCGGCGCTGCCGGTGTTGGCGAAGCGGTTCTCGAGGTAGTGGCGCTGCAGCGGGTAGCCGATCGCCAGCAGGCAGACGATCAGGCCGGCGACGCCGCCCGCCACGACGGCGGTGCCGGCCCCACGCTCGCGCAGGAGCCACAGCAATGCCGGCACCCCGACCGTGAGCGCGACCAGGAAGAAGGCGAAGACGCGGGCGGGGTCGTGGAGGGCGTCGTCGGGGCGGTTGGTGGCGAGGAAGGCCAGAACCAGCGCTGCCACCAGGCCCCACTGGCGCCGATCCGAGTCCAGCCAGCGCTCCAGCGGCAACAGCACGATCCCGACCAGCAGGGCCGGGATCACGTAGCGGATGTTGATCCCGAAGCCGACCGGTTCTCCCTCCGCGCCGGCGGCGCTGAGCGGCGTGAAGAGGTAGGCGAGGAGACCGAAAAGGGCGACGGCGCCGATCCAGCGGACGATCCTGTCGCGGCCGCGCAGGACGGCTACCAGGGCCGCTGCCGCCGCCCCGAAGACGACGAGCGGCCAGAGCGCCCCGAAGGCCTGCTCCAGGCCCGGGCCGAAGTACTCGCGCCAGACGCCGGTGTCGGTCGCGTAGTGGACGATGTTGAAGTCCGGCCGCCCTTCCTGCAGCCGCTCGGGGTGCGGCAGCGAGATCGGCCCCAGCGACCCCACCTCCGGAATCGGGTTGCCGGCGACGACCAGGTTGCGCAGGTACCAGAAGACGCCCCCCGCCAGCGCCGGCAGGAACCACCACCCCGCCGCCGCCCAGCGCCGCCCCCGCGGCGCCAGCGCCACCACGGCAACCGTCAGCGCAGCAGCCATCGCCAGCGCCGTCACCCGCGTTCCGGCCGCCAGCCCCGCCGCCAACCCGGCCGCCGCCAGCGCCCACCGGTCCCACCCTAGGGGGTGTGGTTGAGCTTTGGCCTCCATAGGAGGCCGAAGCTCAACCACACCCTGGGATATGGCTCTGCGATGGCTCCAGGCCTCGACGAGGATCGCGATCGAGGCGAGGATCAGGGCAGCTGCAGCCAGGTCGTTCTTGGCGGCGCCGGGGTCGCGGACGACCAGGGTGTGGCACTCGAGGAGGATGGCGGCGGCGATCGCGGTGACGGCTCCGCGGCCGTAGGGGCGGCCGACGCAATAGGCGGCGAGGAAGGCAATTGCCAGCCAACCGAAGTTGAGGAACAGACTGAGCGTGTCCCTGCCGGTTAGCAGGATCCCAACACCGTGGAACAGCTCTGAGTTCTGCGGATAGAACCAGTTGGTGAAGACCGTGTCGGTGTGGTGCATTCCGACAACTGAATGGCTTTGAGCCATCTCCACCGCAAATGGCATGTGGTACCAGAGCGAATCGAAATTGAAGATGCCTCTGTCCAGGGCGTGCTGCGTGGTGGTCGCGTAATCGAAGACGGTCACCGCGATTACTCCGGCCATCACGAGCAGCAAGACGAGAGCTTTCGGGCCGGCGGGTCCTGTCCCCGATTTGGCACCACCATCCCTCTCGGGATGGTCCCCCAAATCGGCGCCACCCCCCGGCAGGAAGGCGACCGCGAGACAGATCAGGAGCGCAAGCGCAATCAGAGAACCGGCGTAGAAGAGGCCGAACATGCCCAGGAGCTCAGAGATCCAGATGAGGAGCGCGATCGCGGTTATGGACTCGACCAGGCGGGCCGAGGCGCCCTCCCAGGAGGGCAGCAGGCGCTGCCGCAGGCGATACGCGCCGAAGGCCAGCGGTCCGACGACCAGGGCCAGCTGGGCGACTCCCAGGAGGTAGCCGCCGAGGTCAATCATGGTGCGCCCCCGGAGCGGCTCTTACCCGCCGAGGCTGCCGCGGATCACGACCGGGGTCTCGCCTTCGCCGACCATTCCCTGCGCCCGCGCCTCGCGCTGGACGACGAGCGGGTCCTCGGAGGACTGGATGCGGTTGTGGAGCCGGCGGTTTTCGTCCAGCAGCCCGTGCAGCTTCGCTTTCGCCTCGGTCGTGCCCGTGTAGGTCTTGACGAACTCGATCGAGGGGTTCAGGTACGAGTAGAGGACGGCGAAGAGGACGACGGTGAGGGCGATCCGCCCCACCCGGTCCCACTGGATCCGGCTCGGCCCGCTGCGCGCCGCGGGGCGTCGTTTGCGGGGTGCCGGGCGTCTTGCCACCCCTTTTACTTTGTTCCTTAAAGGGGTTTTCCTGCCCGCTGGACGAAAGCGTTCAGGCCGGGGAACTCAGCCGCAGCGCCCAGCTCCTCCTCGATCCGCAGCAGCCGGTTGTACTTGGCGACGCGGTCCGAGCGCGAGGGGGCGCCGGTCTTGATCTGGCCGGCGCCGGTGGCGACGGCGAGGTCGGCGATCGTCGTGTCCTCGGTCTCGCCGGAGCGGTGCGAGATCACTGCCGTGTAGCCAGCCTCGCGGGCGGTGCGGATCGCCTCCAGGGTCTCCGAGAGGGTGCCGATCTGGTTGACCTTGACGAGGATCGAGTTGCCGACGCCGAGCTCGATGCCGCGGCGCAGGCGCTCGGGGTTGGTGACGAAGAGGTCGTCGCCGACCAGCTGCACCCGCTCGCCGAGGCGCTCGGTCAGCAGCTTCCAGCCGTCCCAGTCCTCCTCGTCCATCCCGTCCTCGATCGAGACGATCGGGTAGCGGGAGCAGGCGTCCTCCCAGTAGGCGGCCATCTCCTCGGAAGAGAGGGTGCGGCCCTCGTGCTCGAGGTTGTAGGAGCCGTTCTCGAAGACCTCGCTGGTGGCGGGGTCGAGGGCGATGAAGACGTCCTTGCCGGGCTCGTAGCCGGCGGCCTCCACCCCGGCCAGGACCGCCTGCAGCGCCGCCTCGTTGGAGTCGAGGTCAGGCGCGAAGCCGCCCTCGTCGCCGCCGGCGGTCGAGAGGCCCTGCGAGGAGAGCGACTTCTTCAGCGCGTGGAAGACCTCCGCCCCCACCCGCAGGCACTCGGAGAAGCTCTCGGCGCCGGCGGGCACGATCATGAACTCCTGGAAGTCGACCGAGTTGTCGGCGTGGGCGCCGCCGTTGAGGACGTTCATCATCGGCACCGGCAGGACGCTCGGCTCGCCGCCGCCGTAGAGCTCGGCCAGGTAGCGGTAGAGCGGCTGCTGCGAGTCCGCAGCGGCGGCCTTGGCGGCGGCCAGGGAGACGCCGAGCAGCGCGTTGGCGCCGAGGCGTCCCTTGTTCGGCGTCCCGTCGAGCTCGATCATCGTCCGGTCCAGCGCCCCCTGCTCGGCGGCGCGGGCGCCGGTCAGGGCAGCGGCGATCTCGCCGTTGACGTTGGCGACGGCACGGCCGACGCCCTTGCCGGCCCAGGCATCGCCGCCATCGCGCAGCTCGACCGCCTCGAACTCGCCGGTCGAGGCGCCGGAGGGCACGGCGGCAAGACCCCGCGCGCCCGACTCCAGCGCGACTTCCACCTCGACGGTGGGGTTGCCGCGCGAGTCGAGGATCTGGCGCGCGTGGATCGAGGAGATCGTGCTCACGGGCGCGCCAGTCTATTCACCGGCCCCGGCGTAACGCGGCGAGGCTCGATCCCGTTATTCGCCGGTCGGCGGCGGCGCTGCGCCGGGCACGGGCGTCGGCACTTCTTCGCCCTGTTCGCCCAGGTTTTCGGGCTGCGGCCGCTGGGGGAAGGGTTCGCCTTTCGGTTTCGCCTCGGTGACGCTTCCCGGCAGCGCGGGGGAGATCGGGGTGACCGGCGACGGGCATTCGGTCGCCGGGGTTTTCGGATCCTCTTCGTAGCAGGCCGGCGGAGCGTTGGCGGGGCGGCCGTCCCCCTTGTAGTTCGCGCACCGTTCCATCACGAAACCGTCGGCGCAGAAGGTCCGCTGCTGCCACTTCGTCTGGTACTCGGCGACGAATTCATTGAAGAATTCCTGCTGTTTTTCCTGGCCCAGCGTCGATTCGATCTGCGCTTTGGCTTCGGCCAGGGTCTGGACTTTCTCCGGGTTGAGTTTCACCACTTCGATCAGGATGTAGTTGCCCTGGAACTGGATCGGCCCTTTCAGTTCGCCGGTGCCGGCGTCGAAGATCGCCGATTTGAGCGGGCCCTGGAGGAATTCCTCGGTGATTTCTTTCTGCAGGCCGCCTTTGCCTTTGCTGGTCGGGTCGCTGGAGTATTTGGCCGCGACTTTTTTCCAGCTGCCCGGAGAGCTGTCTTTTTCGAGCTCCGCCTTGGCCGCCTCGACCTCGCCTTTGTCTTTGTTGATGATCAGGCGCACGTCGCGGCTTTCTTTGTTCGTGAACTGCGCGTCTTTTTCGGCCTCGTAGTAGGTCTCGACTTCCTCGCTGCTCGGCGACGGAGCGCTGCTGTTGATCACTTCCTGGATTTTGCTGCTCAGCAGCTGCAGCTTCACCCGCTCGTTGACTTCCTCCTGGGTGAACCCTGATTCCTCGAGGAATTTCTCGTACGCCCCTTTGGAGGGGAAGTTCTGTTTTTTGATCGACGCGAGTTCGTCTTCGACCTGTTTTTCGGTGACCGAGATGTCGAGCTCTTCCGCCTCGCCCTGAAGCCAGACCAGGTCCAGCAGTTCGCCGAGGGCGGCGTCGCGCAGTTCTTCGTATTTGTCGCTGCCGGGCTTGGGGGTTTTTTTCAGTTTCCCCTGGGAGACCTGCTGGGCCAGCGCCCGGTCGAATTCCTCCTGGCTGATGTGACTGATCTCGCTGGGCACGTCCTCGATCAGCGCCACGTCGCCGGAGGGGACGCTGGGCGAGCCGATTCCCTGCGCCACCGCGAAGCCGATGAAGAGCGCGACCAGGAGCCCGCCGAAGAGGATCAGCGCCAGGCGCTGCCGGCCCGCGGACCGATCGTCGCCGGCGGCTTTCCTTCTCTGCCCCGATTTCGCTCCCACGAAGCGAGGAGCATAGTCAAATCCCTTCGCGCAGGTGCGCGCAGCGCGTTTTACGCAGCCGCGGGCTCGGCGGCGCGCTGTGCCTCGCGCAGTCCCTGCGCCAGCGCCAGCACCGCCGCCAGGCGCTCCTCCGGGTCGCCGGCGACCCTCACCGCGGCGGTCTGCTCGCGCCATTCGTAGACCGCGCCCTCGACCTGCTCGGCCAGGACCCCGGCCGCCTCGGAGTCGAGCTCGACCCCGGTGACGCTGAGCCGGCCGCCGCGGAACTCGACGCTGCGCGCCCCCGCCAGGCCCAGTTCGATCCGCGCCCGCTGCAGCTTCAGCAGGTTCTCGGCCTGCGCCGGCAGCGGCCCGAAGCGGTCCTCGAGCTCGTCGCGGATCGCCCGCAGCTGCCCCGGCTCGCGGGCGGCGACGACGCGGCGGTGGATGTCGATCTTCGCCGCCTCGAAGGGGACGAAGCTCGCCGGCAGGTAGGCGTCGACCGGGACGTCGAGGCGGACCGGCTCCGGCGCCTCCTCCCGCTCCTCGTCCTCGCCGCCGGCGGCCTCGGCGACCGCTTCGTCGATCATCTGGCAGTAGAGCTCGAAGCCGACCGCGGCGACGTGGCCGGACTGCTCGTCGCCGAGCAGGTTGCCGGCGCCGCGGATGTCGAGGTCCCGCATCGCGATCCGGAAGCCGGAGCCGAGCTCGGTGTGGTCGGCGAGGGTCGAGAGCCGCGCCGCCGCCTCCTCGGTCAGCGCCTCCGCCGAGGGGTACAGCAGGTAGGCGAAGGCGCGCTCGCGAGAGCGCCCGACCCGGCCGCGGATCTGGTAGGCCTGCGAGAGCCCGAGCTGGTCGGCGCGCTCGACGATCAGGGTGTTGGCGGTGGGGATGTCGAGGCCAGACTCGATGATCGTCGTCGTCACCAATACGTCGGCGTCGCCGCGGAGGAAGGCGAGCATCGTCTCCTCCAGCGCGTGCTCGTCCATCTGCCCGTGCGCTTCCAGGAATCGCGCCGCCGGGACCAGCGCCCGCAGCCGCTCGGTCGTCTCCGGCAGCGAGTCGATCCGGTTGTGGAGGACGAAGGCCTGGCCCTTGCGCTCGAGCTCGCGCTGGATCGCCTTGCCGACCAGGTCCTCGTCGTAGGGGCCGACGTAGGTGCGGACCGGGCGGCGGCCCTCGGGCGGCGTCTCGATCACGGAGATGTCGCGCAGGCCGGCGAGGCTCATCTGCAGGGTGCGCGGGATCGGCGTCGCCGAGAGCGCCAGCACGTCCACCTTCAGCTTCAGCTGCCGCAGCAGCTCCTTCTGCTTGACCCCGAAGCGCTGCTCCTCGTCAACCACGACCAGGCCGAGGTCCTTGGCGCGGACGTCGCGCGAGAGCAGGCGGTGGGTGCCGATCAGGACGTCGACCTTGCCCGCCTCGAAGTCTTTGAGCACGGCTTTGACCTCGGCCGCCGGCCGCAGCCGCGAGACCCCCTCGACCCGGAACGGCAGGTCGGCCAGCCGCTCGCGGAAGGTGCCGTAGTGCTGCTGGGCGAGGATCGTGGTCGGGACCAGGACCATCACCTGCTTGCCGTCGGAGGCCGCCTTGACCGCGGCCCGCAGCGCCACCTCGGTCTTGCCGAAGCCGACGTCGCCGCAGACCAGCCGGTCCATCGGCCGCTCGGCTTCCATGTCCCCCTTCACCGCCTCGATCGCTTCCAGCTGGTCGGCGGTCTCCCGGTACGGGAAGGCGGTCTCCATCGCGATCTGCCATTCGCCGTCGGGCGGGAAGCCGTGGCCCTTGCGGGCGCGGCGCTCGGCGTAGAGGTTGAGCAGCTCGCCGGCCAGGGCGCCGGCGGCTTTGCGCGCCCGCGCCTTCATGTTCTGCCAGCGTTTGCCGCCCAGCGCCGAGAGCGACGGTTCGCCACCGGCGCCGACGTAGCGGCTCAGCTTCGCCAGCTGCTCGGTGGGGACGTAGACGCGGTCCTCGCCCTTGTATTCGAGGTAGAGGTAGTCGCGGGTGACGCCGCCGACCTCGCGCGTCTCGAAGCCGGCGAAGCGGGCGACGCCGTGGTCCTCGTGGACGACGTAATCGCCGACCCGCAGTTCGCCGAAGGCGAGGCGGCCGCGGCCGGCGCCGGGGGCGGGCTCCTCGGCGCGGCGGCGGTGGACGAGGCGGCGGAAGGGGTAGACGGCGAGCTTCAGCTCCGGGCTGACGAAGCCCTCGCGCAGGCGCGCCTCGGCGAAGGAAAGGCCGGGATCGGGCGAGACGCGGCCGCCTTCGAGCAGGCGGGCGTCGAGGCGGTCGAGCCCGTAGCGGGCGCGCTCGGCCTCGCCGCGGCTGTCGAAGGCGACGACGGCGCGGTAGCCGGAGCGGACGAGTTTCTCCAGCTCCCCCTCGGCCTCCTTGACGCTGCGGGCGGGAGACTCGGCGCGGGCGGCGCGGAAGGCGTCCTCGTCGCCGTCGCCGGCGCTGGTCAGGGCGAGCGCGGCGCGCTCGTTCAGCGGCTCGGCGACGTCGACGTAGAGGTGCTGGGCGTCCTCGGCGTGCATCGCCGTGGTCGCGTCCTCCCAGTGGTCGCGCAGCGCCGGCTCGATCTCCTCGGCGCCGACGAGCACGACCGCGGCGGCCTCCGGGACGAACTCCAGCGGCGCCCGGAAGCGCTCTAGCGGCAGCGCTTCGGCCAGGTTCGGCGACTCGGCCCCTTCCTCCTCGGCCGCCATCGCCGCCAGCTCGGCGAGCTCGCGGTGCTCGGCGTCGAGCTCGGCCGCCGGCGCCAGCTCGACCCGCTCGGCGTCGCCCAGCGAGCGCTGGGTGAAGGTCGAGAACCAGCGCATCGACTCGACCTCGTCGCCGAAGAGCTCGATCCGCGCCGCCCGCTCCTCGGTCGCGGGGAAGGCGTCGAGGATGCCGCCGCGGACGGCGAACTGGCCCCGCTCCTCGACCTGCTCGACCCGTTCGTAGCCGGCGGCGACGAGGTCGTCGGCGACCCCGTCGAGCTCGATCTCCTCGCCCAGCTCGATCGCGAAGCCGGCCGGCCGCAGCGAGGCGTCCGGCACCGCCTCCGCCAAAGCCACCGCCGAGGCGACGACGACCGCGTCGGCTTCGGCCCCGAGCGCGTCGAGCGCGTCGATCCGCAGGCCGACCAGGTGCGGCGGCGGGGTCACGTGCGAGGCGTAGCCGGTCCCGCGCGAGGGGTAGAGGCGGACCCGGCGCGGCGCCAGGTAGGAGCGCAGGTCGGCGGCGAGGTCGCGGGCCGAGCGGTCGTCGGGGGCGACCAGCAGCGCCGGGCGCTCGGCCAGCCCGCGGTCGTCCTCGAGCAGCGCCGCCAGCAGCAGCGGCCGCAGCATCGTCGAGGCGCGGACCGAGGCCCCCTCGCCCCCCTCCGCCGCCGCGCGCACCCGCGCCGCGAGCGCGTGAACGCGCTCGTTCTCGGCGGCGATGTCGATCAGCGGACGCAGGCTCATGGCAGGGAAAACGACCGGATCAGGCGATCCGGGCGAGGACATTCGATTCTAGGGAGCGGCGAAGGGCTACTTGCCGAAGGGCAGATCGGCGGCGCTGCGCACGTGCTCGACCTGGCCGCGTCCCTCGGACGCCGAGCGGCCGACGACGTCGTCCCACTCGTGCAGCATCGCCTTCAGCCGGGCGACCGCCTCGGGCGGGTGGGCGGCGACGCCGGCCGCCAGCTCCAGCGCCGCCTGCTCGGTGCTGGCCGCCGGCGCGACCCGGTTGACCAGGCCGAGGCGGAGCGCCTCGTCGGCGCCGACCGTCCGTGAGCTGAGCAGCAGGTACTTGGCGGCGGCGAGACCGCAGAGGGTGACCAGCCGGGCCGGCCCGACCGGAATGCCGAGGGCCGCGCCCGGGAAGCGCATCCGCAGGTTCGAGCCGCCAACCCGCATGTCGCAGGCGACGGCGATCTCGGCGCCGCCGCCGACGACGTCGCCGTGGCAGACCGCGATCGTCGGCTTCGGGAAGGCGACGATGGTGTCGTAGAGGTCGGAGAAGAGCTGCATGCGGGCGACGTGGGCCTCGGCGTCCAGCTGCTCCTTGACGTCGGCTCCCGCCGAGAGGCCGAGGTGGTCGGCGGAGCTGATCACCAGCACCCGCACCGCCTCGTCGCCGCGGGCGACGGCGAGGTGCTCCAGCAGCTCGACCAGCATCTGGGTGTTGATCGCGTTGCGGGCCTGGGGTCGGTTCAACCGCAGGACCGCGACGCCATGCTCGTCGACGGAGTAGCTGGTGACCGACGTCTCTGAAGTCTCGGGGGTGCCGTTGTCTGCGCTCATGCCTCGGAAGCTATTCGTTCGACGAGGCGCTCGGTCTCGTCGGCGGCGTCGCGAACCAGCGCCTCGACCTCGGCCTTCGGCTCGCTGAAGCGGCCGAGCACGTGGGCGGAGACGATCTCCGGGTCGGTGGTGTCCGGCCGCCCGACCCCGACCCGCACCCGCCAGAAATCGGCGTCGCCGAAGCCGCGCCTGAGGCTCTTGAGGCCGTTGTGGCCGGCGAGGCCGCCGCCGAGCTTGGCCTGGATCTCGCCGAACGGCAGGTCGATCTCGTCGTGGAGGACGACCACCCGGTCGAGCGGCACCTTCAGCGAGCCGCGCGCCGGCCCGGCCGAGCTGCCGGATTCGTTCATGTAGGTACGCGGCTGCAGCAGCGCCACCCGCGGCCCCCCGGGCCGGATCCGCCCTTCCGAGATCACGCCGTTGAACTTCTGCTTCGGCTTCGGCAGGTCCCAGCGCCGGGCCAGCTCGCTCGCCACCGCGAAGCCGACGTTGTGGCGGGTGCGCTCGTACTCGGGCCCGGGGTTGCCGAGGCCGACGATGAGGATGCGGTCGCCCCCCTCGCCTTCACTGCCAAGGCGGCGGAACAGCGACAGGGGCTACTCGCCCTCGGAGTCGCCGCCCGACTCGTCGCCGCCCTCACCCTCGGCGGCCTCCTCGCCCTCCTCGCCGACCAGCTCGGCCTCCTCTTCGACCTCGGGAGCGACCTCTTCGACGCGGGGCGGCGAGACGGTGACGATGGTGATCTCCTCGGGATCGTCGGCGACGAACTTGACGCCCTCGGGCGGGGTGACGACCGCGAGCGAAAGGGTGTCGTTGACCTCCATCGCCGAGACGTCGACGACGATGTTGTCCGGGATCTCGGTCGGCAGCGCTTCAATCGTGATCTCGCGGGTGACGTGCTCGAGCACGCCGCCGCCCTTGACGCCGGGGGCGCTGTCGACGCCCTCGAGCTCGATCGCGACCTCGGCCTGGATCGCCTCGTCGAGCCTCACCTGCATCAGGTCGAGGTGCTGGATGCTGCCTCGGACCGGGTGGTGCTGTTCTTCCTTGATCACGACGGGAACGGCTTTGCCGCCCTCGATCTCGAGGTCGAAGAGCGCGGCGCCCTCGCTGAGGATGCTGCGCACGTCGCGTTCGGCGACCTGGAAGGCGGTTGCCTCCGAGCCTCCCGAGTAGACGACGCCCGGCACCAGGCCCTCACGGCGCATGCGGCGCGAGGAGCGGGAGCCGAAGTCGGCACGGGGCGCGGCTTTGAGGCAGGAACGTTTGCTCGCCATCGGACGGGAGAGAATAGAGAAGTCGCCGCAAGGAGTCCTCCCAGGACGGCGGCTGTGACACCCTTCGACCCCGATGGCCGACGAATCGAAGATCCCCAAAGGGCGGATCCGCCGCTCCGCCAAGCTCGGCTCGATCGTCGGCGTGCAGGGCGCCCGCTACGCCGGCACCAAGGCCGCCAACGTCGGCCGCTCCGAGGAGGAGGGCAAGGAGGCGCTCGAGCAGCGCCACCTGGAGACGGCGATGAAGATGGTCGGCGCCCTCGGCCAGATGAAGGGCGCGGCGATGAAGCTCGGCCAGTTCGCCTCCTTCATCGACACCGAGTTCATCCCCGAGGAGTACCGCGAGGTCTACCAGGAGCAGCTGGCGAAACTGCGGACCGACGCGCCGGCGATGCCGTGGGAGAAAGTCGTCAAGGTGCTGGAAGAGGAGTACGACGACGAACCGCTCTCCGAGCTCTTCGCCGAGTTCGAGGAGGAGGCCTTCGCCGCCGCCTCGATCGGCCAGGTCCACCGCGCCGAGCTGCTCGACGGCCGCCAGGTGGCGGTGAAGATCCAGTACCCGGGGATCGCCGAGGCGCTCGACGCCGACCTCCGCAACGCCGGCACGATCGTGCGCCTCGCCCGCGCGCTCGCCCCCGGCCTCGACGCGAAGGAGATCGCCGAGGAGCTGCGCGAGCGGGTGATGGAGGAGCTCGACTACGAGTACGAGGCGCAGAACCAGCGCTCCTTCGCCCGCGCCTACCGCGGCCACCCCTTCATCTACGTCCCGGAAGTGGTGACGCGGCTCTCGCGGCGCCGGGTGCTGGTCACCGAGCTGGTCCAGGGGAAGGGCTTCGAGGAGATCAAGGAGCTGCCGCATGAGGAGCGCAGCCGCTTCGGCGAGATCGTCTTCCGCGGCAGCTTCGGCTCGATCTACCACCTGCAGCACTTCAACGCCGACCCCCACCCGGGCAACTACATCCTCATGGAGGACGGCCGGGTCGCCTTCCTCGACTTCGGGATGACGAAGAAGCTCGACCGCGAGCAGATCCTGCTCGAGCAGCGTGCCTTCGACGCCGCCTCCCGCAACGAACCGGAGGCCTTCCGTCAGGCGCTGCACGACCTCGGCTTCGTCAAGAAGCCCTCGAAGCTCGCCGCGGAGCGCCTGCTGGAACACATGCGCGACGTCGGGGGATGGTTCGTGACGGAGGACCGGGAGCTGGAGATCACGCCACGGCTGGTGATGAAGATCATCGAGTCGACCAACGACCCGCGCTCGGAGTACTTCGACATCATGCGGCGCGCGTCGCTGCCTGCCGACGAGCTGATGGGGCGGCGGATGGAAATCGGCGTCGTCGCCGTGCTCGGGCAGCTGCGGGCGAAGCGCAACTGGCACCGGATCGCCCGTGAGTGGGTTTATGCAGACCCGCCGGCGACCGAGCTGGGCGAGCTCGAG
>DASTXV010000007.1:0-6823 GCA_035765335.1 Solirubrobacterales bacterium | reverse complement strand
GGTGCGGAAAAAGTTCGGCCTGCTGTTCCAGGACGGGGCGCTGTTCGGCTCGATGAACATCTACGACAACGTCGCCTTCCCGCTGCGGCAGCACACCGACAAAGGCGAGGAGGAGATCGGCGAGATCGTCAACCGCCGGCTGCGGGAGGTCGGTCTCAGCGAGGCCACCTACAAGATGCCGAACGAGCTCTCGGGCGGGATGCGCAAGCGCGCCGGCTTCGCCCGGGCGCTGGTGCTGGAACCGGCGATCGTGATGTTCGACGAGCCCGACTCCGGCCTCGACCCGGTGCGGACGGCGCTGCTCTGCGAGCTGATCCGCGAGGTCCATGCCGAGAACGGCGGCTGCTACCTGGTGATCAGCCACGACCTCGGAACCGCCCGCCGGATCGCCGACTTCATCGCCGTGCTGTGGAGCGGCAAGATCGTCGAGTCGGGCCCCAAAGAGGAGCTGTTCGACTCGAGCAACCCGTTCGTCAGCCAGTTCCTCAACGCTGACGTCAGCGGGCCGCTCTCGATGGACTGAGGTTGGAGGCGGGGACCCGGTTCGGGCGCGTCGCGGCGTGGGCGGCCAGGCACGCCCGGCCGCTCCTGGTCCTCAGCGCGGCGCTGGCGGTCGCCGCCGCGGTCGGCGCCAGCCAACTGCCGACCGACGCCGGCGTCGACACCCTCGCCGACTCGGATTCGCCGACCTATGAGGCGACGCAGCGGGTCAAGCAGGAGTTCGGCGAAGAACCGATCGTCGTCCTCGCCAAGGGGGAACTGCCGCAGCTGGTCCTGACCGACAACCTGTTCCGGCTGCTGCGGCTGGAGGGGTGCCTCTCCGGCAAGGTCCCGCAGGGAGCCGAGCCGATCCCGGGGCCCTGCGCCGAGCTCGCCGAGCTCGGCGCGGTGGAGTTCCTCACCGGCCCCGCCACCTTCCTCAACGAGTCGGTGGTGCAGATCGACAACCAGCTGCGGCGGCTGGCCGAAAACGTCCCCGCCGACCGCTTCCGCGAATACCTGCTCGCGGTGGCGACCCGGTACGGGATCACCAGCGTCCCCAGCATCACCAACGAAGAATTCGTCGCCACCGTCATCTTCGACCTGGCCCGTCCCCGCGGCACCCCGAAGGCGCGGCTCGCATACCTCTTCCCGAACGCCCGCTCGGCGCAGATCGTGATCCGGCTGAAGCCCGACCTGGGCGACTCGGAGCGGCGGCGGGCGATCGAGCTGATCGAAGCCGCTGTCGCCGACACGACGCCGCGGGAGGCCTGCAAGGAGAAAGGGAAGCCGGCGCCGTGCTTCGAGCTCGAGGGCGGCAGCTACGTCGTCTCCGGCGCCCCGGTCGTGATCGACGGCGTCGCCGACGCCCTCCAGGACGCCCTGCTCGTCCTCTTCGCGTTCGCCGTCGCGGTGATGGCCCTCGTCCTGCTCCTCGTCTTCCGCTCGCGATGGCCGTTGCTGCCCCTGGCAATCGCCCTGATGGCCGCCGGGATCACCTTCGGGCTGCTGGCCCTCGTCGGTGGCTCGCTGACCATGGCCTCGATCGCCGCCCTGCCGATCCTGATCGGGCTGGCCGTGGACTACGCGATCCAGTTCCAGGCACGGTTCGACGAATCGGACTCTGTCGAGAAGGCAGCGGCGGCCGGCGGACCCACTATCGCTGCCGCCTGCGCCGCAACTGCTGCTGGCTTCCTCGCCTTACAGCTATCGCCAATCCCGATGGTTCGGGAGTTCGGCTGGGTGCTCATCCTCGGCATCGCGATTGCCTTCGTCTTGGCGTTGACGCTGGGATCAGCGGCGCTCAGCCAGAGAACGCTTCTCGGGCGGGTGGCTCGGGAGGGGGATGCCGAGCATCCAGCGCAGGCGTCCCCCTCCCGCGACAGGACCCGCCCGCCGGAACGCCTCCTGTCGCTGGCCCGGGACTATCCGGTGGCGGTCTTAGGGGTCGGAGTCGGCCTGGCCGTGATGGGATGGGCGGCCGGGACGAGGGTCGAGACCGTCTCGGACATCCGGGAGCTGGCGCCGCAGAGCATCGAGGCGGTCGAGGGGCTGAACGAGCTGCAGGAGACGACTGGCGTTTCCGGAGAGCTGGACGTGAGCATCAGCGCTCCTGACTTGACGGATCCCGAAGTCATCGAGTGGATGGCCGGGTTCAAGCAGCGGGTGCTGGAGAGCAGTGGGTTCGGCGGGGAAAATCCGAGCTGCCTTGACGCAGATGTCTGCCCCGGTCCGGCCTTGTCGGACTTCTTGGTGCGCGGTGGGGAAACGCCGACGGCGAAACGGATCGATGCGACGCTGGCGGCGCTGTCGCCCTACGCGCTGCGGCAGGTGGCCCCGATCAATACCGAGACCGGGGAAGTCGGCAACGAGGCGTTGATCTCGTTCGGGATCAGGGCGCAGTCGCTGGATGACCAGCAGGCGCTCGTGGATCGGGTGCGGGATCAGATTGGGGAGACGCCAGAGGGAGTGGAGGTGGAGCTGGCGGGGTTGTCGGTGATCGCCGCGGAATCGGCCTCTGACCTTTCGAGCAGCAGGTACTGGCTCACCCTCGCCGGCCTCCTCGCCGTGGGACTGGCCTTGCTCCTGATCTACCGCTCCTGGCGCCGGGCGCTGGTGCCGCTGCTGCCGACCGTGCTCGCCACCGGCTGGGCCTCGCTGCTGCTCTGGCTCACCGGCATCCCCCTCAACCCGATGTCCGCCGCGCTGGGAGCGCTGACGATCGCGATCGCGACCGAGTTCGGGGTGCTGCTGACGGGCCGCTTCCACGAGGAGCGCCGCGGCGGCGTGGGGGTGGAGGAGGCGCTCGACCGCGCCTACTCGCGGACCGGCGCCGCGGTCCTCGCCTCCGGCGTCACCGCGATCGCCGGCTTCGCGGTCCTCGTCGCCAGCGACGTCCAGATGCTGCGGGACTTCGGCCTCGTCACCGTCGTCGACCTCAGCGCCGCCCTGGTCGGAGTCCTGCTCGTCCTCCCGGCCTCGTTGCTGCTGCTGGAGCGCCGATGAGGGACCGCTACTCGATCGTCGTCGGCCTCCTCTTCCTCGCGGTGATCGTGGTCGCGGCCTTCAACACGATCGGCGGCGAGGGCGGGGAGACGCTCGGCCTCGACCGGCTGCCGCCGCGCTGGCCGCTGCCGGAGTTCGCGGTTCCCGAGGGCGGCGGCAAGCTCGAAGGCGACGCCAACGTCGCCCAGGACGACTGCGAGACCTCGGCGATCCCCTGCCCCGAGGACGCCCGGCGCGCGCCCGCCTGCCGGGTCGACCTGGCGGAAGCGATCCGGGTCTGCGACCTCTTCGGCCGGCCGCTGGTGATCTCGTTCTGGTTCAGCAGAGGCGACGAGTGCGTCGAGCAGCAGGACCTGGTCGAGCGGGTCCACCGGCGCTACCGTGGGGAGGTGGGGTTCCTTTCGCTGGACATCCGCGACGACCGCGACACGCTCCGCGAGCTGATCCGCCAACGCGGCTGGACGATGCCGGTCGGCTACGACCGCGACGGCGCCGTCGCCAGCCTCTACGGCGTCGGCGGCTGCCCGACCTTCGCCTACGTCTATCCGGGCGGGACCCTGCAGGACGCCAGCATCGGCGAGCTGACCGAGCGGCAGCTGAGCCGCCGGGTAGACCGCCTGCTCGAGGCCACCGCGACGGCGGAACGGGGCTGAGATGGACGCCGGCGCCGCCCACCAGCGAATGGGATGGGTGCCGGCCCCGCGCCAGGGCTGGGTCGCCCCCCACATCGCCTCCGAGTTCCCGGGTCTGGGAATCGCCTGGGTGGAGGTGGACGCGAAGCCGGGCAGGAGCCCGGAGCCGGTGCGCCGCCGCCTCCGCATCCTCTCCGACCGAACCAACGGCTCGCAGGCGATCCGGTTGCGCGAACGGCCGATCCCCTGGGCCTACCGCGTCTTCTACCGCCAGATCGGGCTCGACCCCGACCGCACCCGGACGCCGGTCGAGCAGCTCACCCTCGACCGCCTCCACGACGGCGGCTTCCGCAGCCACGGCCTCCCCGCCGACGCGCTCGACATCGCGATCGTCGAGACCGGGGTCGCCCTGCGCGCCTTCGACGCCGAGAAGATCGAGGGCAAGCTCTGCATCCGCGACTCGGCGCCGGGCGAGGCGTTGCCGGGCCACCCCGGCGAGCTGGCGAAGGGGACCCTGGCGATCGCTGACGACTCGCAGCCGATCGGCCTCCTCTTCGGCTCCACCGGCGAGGGGTTCGGGGTCGAGCGCGAGAGCCGCCGCATCGCCGTCGCCGCGGTCCAGGTCAAGGGGGTGCCGCAGATCGCCGTCGAGGAGGCGCTGTGGATGGCGGCGTCGACCCTGGAGGCCGCCTGATTCCTCGCCTACACTTTCCAGAGATGCCGACTCTGCTGAGACAACCAGGGCTCGACGGGTTTGGCGTCGCGGTCGACGAGCGCGAGGCGCGGCTGCAGCTGCGGCGGCAGATCGCCCGGCTCGAGGCCGAGCTCGCCGGCCTCTTCCGCGACGCCTTCGGGCACGTCGAGGTCCCGCACCGGGTCGACGCCGTGGCGGCGCAGCCGCGGGTGCTCGACCTCGGTGAGCTGGAGGCGGTCCGGGACGGGCTCGCCGCCCGGGTGGCCGAGGCGAGGGAAGCGCTGGCGGCGCGGCAGCGGGTCGAGGAGGAGAACCGCGAGCTCGTCGAGAGGATGCTCGCGGCCCCTCAGGACTTCAAGTGGGTCCGGGTCTCCCGCGAAGACATGGGTCTGCCCGGCTGCGGCCACTGGCACTCGAAACCGCGGCTCGGCCCGCTGGGGATGCTGATGGGCTGGTGGCGGGTCAAGGTCTCCTCCGGATGCCCGTTACCCGGGCGGCTTGCGGCCGTTGAGCGCCAAGTCCCGGCCCGCGAAGCGGGTCTCGGCATCAGATGAGCGACCGCCTGCCCCGTGGGGCTCGGCGCCGCTTGCCGAGCTCGTCATCCTCGCCGGCATCGTCGCGCTGGCGATCGGGGCGATCGGGGGGCACCCGACCGCGATCGGGGTCGGCGTCGCGCTCGCCGGGCTCGGCGGGCTCGAGGTCGCGATCCGCGAGCACTTCGCCGGCTACCGCTCCCACACCACTTTGCTTGCGGGAGCGGCCTTCGTGCTGACGACGGGATTGGTCTTCTACGCCGCCAACCAGATCCTCGCGGTGGCCCTGGCCTGCGGCGCCGTCGCCTTTGCAATCACCTTCTTCCTGGCTCGCCGCGCATTCCAGCGCGCCTCCGGCGGCCTCAGCTACCGGATCGGCGGAATGCGCGGCTGACCGAGTTACGCGGGGATGGGCTCCCGCGCGTTGGAACGAGTGGCAAGCTCGGTGGCAAGGAGACGCCGCTGGCGGGCGGTGAGCGTCCCGAGCTGCTTGTTCTCGTTCAGGGAGAGGGGCATGAGGAACTTGCGAGCGCGGGTGCGGCCCCAGCGGCGCTGGCTGGTCAGCAGCTCGGCGATGGTCATGCTCTCGGTCTCCCACGGGCAGTCGCGCACCACCTCCGCAGCATCCATGTCTCCTCGGGCGATCGCTCGCTTCAGCTCCGCGCGGGCCAGCCGCACCATGTTGGCTCTCTCCAGGGCCCTCATGTGCTGCGGAGCCTCGGCTGAGGCAGCGATGGTCGATGGTGGTGCCGTTGAGGCAGCTTCCACTGGACTCCTCCCTTCAAGGAATCGTTGAACTGGGGGTTTATCGCGTCCGGCCGCGGCCAGTGCCCCGTCGAGGAGGCTGGCCTTCCCGGACCGACTCTCTCTTCCCGAACGCCCCGCCTGGGTCGTTTCGGCGAGGAGGCCAAGCTACGTCTTCGAGGTGCCGGGCGTCAACCCACCATGCCCAAAGTTCTGTCCGACCCATTCGCTAAGAGCAACAATTTCGCAACATCTTCGTCCTTGTCGGATTTTGGACAAGGGCAAAACTCCCCCCCGGGGGGGATGTCAAGAAGTTGTGACCAAAAAACTAGGTGCGCGGAAGGTCCGGGAAGTCCGCGATGACCCGGGCGATGGTCCCGAGAGCGCCGTCGAGATGCTCGCGCTCGTGCGTCGCCATCAGGCTCGTCCGCAGCAGCGCCCCGCCGGGCGGGACCGCCGGGTGGATGGCGACGTTGGTGTAGACGCCGGCATCGAACAGCGCCTTCCAGAGCAGCACCGCCTGCCAGTCGTCGCCGACCATCACCGGCACCACCGGGGTGGTGGCGACGGTGCCGTCGGGGAGCGTCCCCGGCTCGACGACTTTCAGGCCCAGGTGGCGCAGGCCCTCGCGCAGGTACTCGGCGTTGGCGAGCAGGCGCTGGAAGAGTTCGGGACCGTCGGAGCGGATCACCCGCAGCGCCGCCAGCGCGGCGCCGACGGCGGCGGGAACCGCGGAGGCGCTGAAGACGAACGAGCGGGACGAGATTCTCAGGTACTCGATCACGTCGGCCGGGCCGGCGATGAAGCCGCCGCAGGAGGCGAGGCTCTTGGAGAAGGTCCCCATCCGCAGGTCGACCTGGTCCTCGAGCCCAAACAGCTCGCAGGCGCCGGCGCCGCGGGCGCCGAGGACGCCGGCCCCGTGGGCCTCGTCAACCATCAGGCGGGCGCCGTAGGCCCGGCAGAGCTCCACTATGCGGGGCAGATCGCAGACGTCGCCCTCCATCGAGAAGACGCCGTCGACGATGACGAGGACGCCGCCGCCGTCCTCGGCCGCCCGCTGCAGCATCTTCTCCAGCTTGTCCATGCGGTTGTGTCGGAAGGGGCGCAGCTTGGCGCCCGAGAGGCGGCAGCCGTCGAGGATCGAGGCATGGTCGCCGGAGTCGCA
This sequence comes from Solirubrobacterales bacterium, assembly GCA_035765335.1. Taxonomy (GTDB): domain Bacteria; phylum Actinomycetota; class Thermoleophilia; order Solirubrobacterales; family 70-9; genus VAYN01. The sequence continues at coordinate 70 of DASTXV010000007.1, read as the reverse complement.
GATCACCGTGTCGCCGGGCTCCAGCAGGGTGCCGATCGCGCCCAGGTTCGACTGGTAGCCGGTCGTGTAG
>DASTXV010000006.1:0-24709 GCA_035765335.1 Solirubrobacterales bacterium | reverse complement strand
CCCTACGACGAGGCCGGCTTCGACGAGCGCGCCGTGCTCGTCCTGGGGGCCGAGGGGACGGGGCTCCGTCCGAGGGTTCGTGCATCTTGTGACGTGCTCGTGTCCATTCCTCTCCATGGCCGGATCGAGTCGCTGAACGTCAGCGCTGCGGCCGCGATCCTGCTCTACGAGAGCCTCCGGAACCGCCCGGAACAAACGGTGCGCCAACGCGCCAGTTGACAGAGTCCGCAAAAACCGGGTAAAAGTTGCGTCCACATCAGCCTCGACTCGAGGTTGAACCACACGTTTCCGTCATCCATCAGCGGCGCCAGGGGAGGAGCGCGCCACTGAGCACTCGATCTTGCCCGTGCATCGGGCAGGAAGGACACGCTCATGGCACGTCTCTCCGCAAACTCTCAAGGTCAGCTTCAGGTCGAAGACGGGTACCTGATCGCGCTGGCCAAGCAGGGGAACGCGGCTGCCTACGACCGGCTCGTCCGCCGGTACTACGGCTTCGTCCGGCTCAAGGCCTCCTCGTACTTCCTCGCCGGCGGCGACGCCGACGACCTCATCCAGGAGGGCCTGGTCGGCCTCTACAAGGCCGTCCGCGACTACCGCACCGACCGCGAGTCGAGCTTCCGCAACTTCGCCGAGCTCTGCATCACCCGGCAGATCATCACCGCGGTGAAGACGGCGACCCGCAACAAGCACACGCCGCTCAACCAGTACGTCTCCTTCAGCCAGACTCCAGCCGCGGCCGGGGACTCGGAAACCACTCTCGACGAGATCCTCCCCGGCCCCAGCGTCCACGACCCGGTCAACCAGGTGATCGCCAGCGAAGAGCTGGAGAGCCTCGTCTCCTGCCTCTCCGGGGTTTCCGGCGTGCTCTCCGAACTGGAGAGCCGGGTGCTCTCGCTCTACCTCGACGGCCACTCCTACGAGCTGATCGCCGAGCGCCTCGAGTGCGACACCAAGACCGTGGACAACGCCCTGCAGCGGGTCAAGCGCAAGGTCGGCGCCCACTTGTCCTCGCGGGAGGTCGCGCTCTAACTACGCGGCAGATCGTCGAGGACGTACTCGAGCAGTTCGCGCCCGTGGTCCGAGGCGACGGCAACGTCGTCGGCCTTGACTCGGACCCGGTGCAGCGACTGCATCCGGAGCACGTCCCCGTCGGTCCGCGAGTTGGGGAAGACGCCGGCGTAGGAGACGCCGAGCCGCTCCAGGTGGTCGGCGACGAGGGCGGTGGCCGGCTGCTCCAGCGGCAGGTCGACGTAGACGGCGTCGAGGTTGGCGCGGTGGAAGAGGTGGTGGCGCTCGGCGCCGATCGCCTCCTCCAGGTCGGCGCCGGGCCGCAGCACGGTGATCAGGGCGAGGTTGTGGTCCGCATCGACCTCGACGTGCAGCTTGCTCCTGGGCGGCAGCTCGCAATCGGGCGGCGGGTCGGCGAGCTCTCCCCGCAGCTCGCAGAGCTCGATCGTCTGGGCGACGATCTCGCGGTGCCGCTCCGGCGCGTAGACCGCGCGCTCGTGCCCGTCGTTCAGCTTCAGGTACAGCAGCGCCGCCGACTGCCGCCCGCGGCGGTCGCTCGCCGCGTCGTTGCTGACCGAGGCCGGGATCCAGCCGAGCAGGAAGCCGGTCTCGCGCGCCCCCAGCTCGATGTTCGCCTTCTGGCTGTAGGGGTGGGCGGCGGTCGCCTCGCTGTACATCCCGGCCAGTCCGCGCTCCCGCGCCCAGTCCATCAGGTAGCGCTTGGCGCGGGTGAAGAGGTGCTGCCCCCGTGCCGCCGGCAGCGTCACCGCCTGGCCCGAGTGGCCGACCGCGTCGCCCGCCGCCGCCAGGCTCATCCCGATGTGGCAAAGCAGCTCGCCTGCAGGGGATTCGGCGATGCAGGCGACGTAGGTGCCGGCCTCGATCCGCGCCGCGACCTCGGCCGGGTCGTATACCCACCGAACGTCGTAAGATTGCCCGTATGCGGCTTCGATTGCGCCCGACAGCAACCCACCCTCGTCGGGTTCCAACAGCCTGAACGTCACGTCCATTCCGGACATCATTGCCACCCCTGCCCGCCTAGCTCAACCTGGGAGAGCGCCTCATTTGTAATGAGGAGGTTGCCGGTTCGACTCCGGCGGCGGGCTTCGTCGCTCGATCCTCGGTTTACGCGCGCCAGGGATCGTTCATCTGCTGGCGGCGCTTCTTCGACCGCTTGAAGAGGTAGCAGCCGACCAGCCCGCGCGGCTCGACGTAGAAGAATTTGCCGTCGACCAGCTTCCAGCCCTCGTCGACCACCGAGTTGAGGATGTCGACGGCGTCTTCGGTCACCCGCGCCCGGCCGCTGGCGGGGCCGGGGATGACGGTCGCTTCGACCCGGTCGATCTCGAGCTCGTACTGGAACAGGTGCTGGCCGCGGATGAAGGCGAGCCTGGCCCTGCCGGCCGGGCTCTGGAAGAAGGCCTGGCGTTCGGCTTCCATCCACAGCCGCTGCTTGATCTGCTCGCGTTCGCGGTTGCGCTGCTCCCGCTTCTCCTTCGAGAGCGGCGGCAGCTGCAGCGAGGGGACGCGGTCGAGGAGGGACGGGCGGGGCGCCTGCGCCGCTTCCTCGCGCACCAGCGCCTCGGCGGCCAGGCGCAGCCGCGGGGTGCGGATCAACTCCATCCACTGCCCGTCCCAAAAGCGTTCAGAAGTGGTCCCCAGTGGGTCGGGGTACCAGCCGGGCTCCTGAGCCTGGGGTGCGGGGGCGTGGCTCAGGCGCTCTCTCTCGAGCGTCGTCATTAGCCGGATTGTTTATCACGGCCCAGCAAACGAGCCTTCTCCGCCGCGAACTCCTCCTCGGTGAGGACGCCTTTTTCACGCAGCGTCCCCAACCGCTCCAACCGCTCCAGGCGGACGTCCTCGTCGCTGGTCGGCAGCGTCGCCGTCGGCGCCTCGGGGCCCGCCGCTCCCTCGCCCTCGCCGCCGCGGCGCACCTCCGGCAGGCGCAGCTTCGAGGCCTGCTCGCTGACCCGCTCGCCGATGTTCGCGTCCTTGACCGCGCCGACGACCTTGTCGCGGGTGCGGCCGAAGACGTCGTCGTAGGTCGCTTCCGGGAACTCCTCTTCGGTCTGCTTGCGCAGCTCGTGGATCCCGAAGGCCGCCATCGTGGCGACGACCAGGGTGGTGAGGAAGATGCGCAGCCCCTGGCTCGGGCCGGTGAGGAAGTAGAAGCCGACGAGGATCGCCAGTCCGGCGTAGACGTAGGCGGTGTGCAGGCGCAGGGTCGGGGCGAGGAAGCGGCGGGTGGCGAGGGCGCCGCGGGTCGGCGAGGCGAGCCAGCCGGCGATCAGGAAGAAGACGCCGATCACGATCACGGTGGTGGCGATGCCGGTCATCAGCGAGGTGCCGATCGACCAGGCCGCCTCGCCGGCGGGCTTCACGCTTTCCGTCTTCACCAGCTGGTCGACGACGATGCCGCCGGCGATCTGGCGCGCGACGATCACCCCGAACCCGGCGGCGATCAGGCCGATGCCGCTGAGCAGGACGGTGACCCAGCGTTCGTCGCGGGAGAGGTAGATCGCGGCGCTGAAGCAGGCGAAGGTGAGGATCGAGAACAGCAGCGCCAGGCCCTTGATCGCGACCGCGATGTCCTGCGCCGTTTTCAGCTCGTCGGACTTGAGGATCTCGATCTGGGCGGCGTCGGGGGGCAGTTTCTCCGCCAGGTCTTCGCCGATCCCGACCTGCTCGGCGAGGTTGGTGAGCAGCTGCCCGAGGTTCAATTTGACGTTGCCTTCGGCGGTCTCGACCGCTTCTTTCTTGTTTTCGAGAACGGCGAGGAGCTGTTCGTGCGCGGTCCGGTTCGCCTCTTCCCAGAGCTCCTGCGCGGTCGACGTTTCGAGGACCTTTTCGGCCCCCTGGCCGGCCACCTGGCGCAGCCCCCCGGCTGCCGGCCCGGCCAGGTCCTTGGTGTCGTCCGGGAGGATGTCTTCGAGTTCCTTGCGGACGTCGACGTTTTCGTAGAGCTGGTCGACGAGGTAGTCGCTGAGCTCTGCGCGGATCGTCTCGTTCTCCAGGAAGCGGCCGCTGGTCGAGACCCAGTCGTCGGTGTTGAGCGCCTGGCGCTCGGTCCAGATCGCGACGACGCTGAGGAAGGCGAGGACGGAGCCGAGGATTACAAGGGCCCTGACAGTACGTCGCCGTCCGCGGCTCATCTGCGGATGGTATACGTGAACAATGAAGCTCGAGGGCATTCACCACATAACCGCGATCACCGAGAACGCCCAGCGCAACGTCGACTTCTACGTCGGCGTCCTGGGATTGAGGCTGGTCAAGAAAACCGTCAACCAGGACAACCCGACCGTCTACCACCTCTTCTACGCCGACGAGGAGGGGGACGCCGGTTCCGACCTGACCTTCTTCGAGTACCCCGGCGCGGCGCCGGGCCGCCCCGGCGCGGGGATGGTGCACCGGATCGTCTGGCGGGTCGCCTCCGGCGATGCCCTCGACTTCTGGGCCGAGCGCCTGCGCGCCAACGACACCGAGTCCGAGCGCAGCGGCGAGAGCCTCGTCTTCTCCGATCCCGAGGGCCTCGACCACGAGCTGCTGGTCGCCGAGGTTCCCGACCAGCCGCTGATCGCCGACCACCCGGAGGTGCCGGCGGAGCTGGCGCTGCAGGGCTTCCACGCCGTGCGGGCCTACTCGGCCGCGCCGGAGGCCAGCAGCGGTCTGCTGGAGGCGCTCGGGTTCGAGCCGGCGGACGGCGGCTGGGAGGCGCGCGGGGAGCAGCGCGGCGGCCTCTACGTCTTCGACGAGGCGCCGGCCGAGCGCGGCCTGCAGGGTGCCGGCAGCGTCCATCACGTCGCCTGGGCCTCGAAGCCGGACGAGCTGCTCGACTGGCGGGAGAAGGCCGTCGCCGGCGGCGCCCAGCCGACCCCGGAGATCGACCGCTTCTACTTCCGCTCGATCTACTTCCGCGAGCCCAGCGGCGTCCTCTTCGAGATCGCGACCCTCGGCCCCGGCTTCACCGTCGACGAGCCGCTCGAGAGCCTCGGCGAGAAGCTCTCGCTGCCGCCCGACTACGAGCACCTGCGCGACGAGGTCGAACCGAAACTGCGGCCGGTGATCAACCCGCGGGTCAAAGCCCAGGGTTGACCGCGGACTTCACCTGGCGCGACGCCGGGCGCCTCGTCGTCCTCCGGCGCGGCGGCGTCGCGAGCGCGGTCGAGGTCCTGCGCGAGAACGGAGTCGGGGAGTTCGAGCTGCTGAGCACGCCGCGGGCGCTGGCCGGGGCGGAGCATTTGGCGGCGACGGCAAGCGGGGTTCACAGGGTTGCGCAAGGGCAGGTCCCGGCCGCCGCGGCGGCGTTGACGGGCGCACTCGCACCCCCACCACAAGCAGAGGAGGGGGTGCGAGTGCGCCCGCTCGTGGCGCTTGGCGGCGGCCGGGTCATCGACGTGGCCAAGGCAGTGGCTGCGATTTCCGGGGCGGAGGTGGTGGCGGTTCCGACGACCTTGTCGGGGGCGCCGATGACGGCGATCCACCGCTTACCGGAAGGAGCGGAGCAGCGGGCGCGGGGGATGGTGCGGCCGTCGCTGGTGATCGCCGACCCGGAGGCGATGACCGGCCAGGACGAGCCGGAGCTGCGGGCGAGCGCGATGAACGCGCTCGCGCACGGCGCCGACACGCTGTACCAACCGCTCTCGAACCCGGTCTCGGAGATGGCGGCGCTGCGGGGCGCGGAGCTGATCGCGAGCGCGCTCGACCAGGAGCGGGAGGCGCGCGACCGCGCCGCGCTGGCCTCCGGTTCATTGCTCTGCGGCTATGCGATCGACTCGGCCGGCTTCGCCCTCCACCACCTCATCTGCCAGACCCTGGTCCGGGTCTGCGGGACGCCGCACGCCGAGACCAACGCCGCGGTCCTGCCGCATGCGGTGGGCTTTCTGGCGGAGCGGGCGCCGGAGGCTTATGAGGGACTGGCCGTTGCGCTGGGCACTGACCTGAGCGGCTTGCCCCGGAGAGTCGAAGAGCTCGGTCGCCCGCGGCGCCTGGGCGAGCTCGGGGGCGACGAGTCGAAGTTGGACGAGGCGCTGGACGCGATGCTGAAGCGCTCGGAGTTGGGGCGGGTTCCGGGCGCTGTCTCCCGCGAGGAGTTGGAGAGGCTGGTTAGGAGGGCTTGGTGAGCAGCGCCGCAGGTCCGGTGCCTCTGCCAGCCATCTAGCTCGGCGATCTCACCCTCGCTCCCGCGAGACCGTCTCAACCCGCGGATATCGCGGGTTTTCACGGTCTCGGCGAAACGGGTGGGCATGGGGGCCGAGGCTGCCAGGGAACTTCGCGCGCGTGGCGCGCGGTTTGTAACCGGAGTGGGGAGGCTGTGTAGCGCTACGCGTGACCCCCGAGCGTCTTGCCTCGTATCACGCCTATACGCGCAAGCACAGCGTCAACTGGCCGATGTACCACGTCGCCAGGGCGGTGCTGCTGCCGTTCTTCCTCGTCTACTTCCGGCTGGCGCGGTTGGGGCGGGATTACGGGAAGGCCAAGGGCGGAATCATCGTCGCCGCCAATCACCGCAGCTTCCTCGATCCCTTCGTGGTGGGCGCCTGTCTGCCCTGGCGGCGGCCGATGAACTACATGGCCAAGGTCGAGCTGTTCGAGCGGCGCTGGCAGGGGTGGATGCTGTCGCGGCTCGGCGCCTTCCCGGTCCGCCGCGGCGAGTCGGACGAGGAATCGATGCTGACCGCGCGGATGATCGCCGAACGCGGCGGCGCCGTCTGCGTCTTCCCCGAGGGGACGCGGATCCGCCGCGGCACCCTCTCCAACCCCAAGCGCGGCGTCGGTCGGCTCGCCCTGCAGACCGGCGCGGTGGTGATCCCCACCGCGGTCCTCGGCACCGAACACGTGCGCCGCGGCTGGCGAATCCGCCCGCGCAAGGTGAAGGTGCGGCTGGGGCCGCCGATGACCTTCCCGCGGGCCGAGGAGCCCTCGCCGGCGCTGGCGGAAACGGTGACGGGACGGATTTGGCCCAACGTGCTGCTGCAGTGGGAAGACCTCGGCGGGCTGCCGCCGATGCGCCGCGCCGCGGTGATCGGCGCCGGCAGCTGGGGGACGGCGGTGGCGGTGCTGCTCGCCCGCGGCGGCCTCGACGTCCAGCTCGGGGCGCGCACGTCGGAGCGGGTCGAGGAGATGATCGAGGACGGCGAGAACCGTCGCTACCTGCCGGGCGTGCCGCTGCCGGAGTCGATCGACGTCCGCCCCGCCTCGGCGATCGAGCTGGCCGGTCTCGACCTGATCTGCCTCGCGATCCCCTCGGCGCAGCTTCCGCAGGCGGTCGGGGCGATCGCCGACCGGGTCAGCTCGCGCAGCGCCGTCCTGATGCTGACCAAGGGCCTGATCGCCCCGCAGGCCCAGCTGCCCTCCGAGTACGTCGGCGAACGGGTGCGGGCGCGGGCGATCGCCTGCCTCGGCGGCCCGGCGCACGCCCGCGAGGCGGTCTCGGGCTCGGCGGCCCTCGTCCTCGGATCCGAGGACGAGGAGCTGCGGGTCCAGATCGGCGAGGTCTTCGACCAGGCGGGCCTCGTCTGCGAGCGCACCCGCGACGTGATCGGGGTGGAGATGGCCGGCGCCGCCAAGAACGCCGCCGCGCTGGCCGCCGCCGCGGCCGAGCCGCGCGGGCTCAACGCTGCCGGGATCGCGGTGGCGGCGATCTGGCGCGAGTGCATCGAGCACGCGGTCACCCGCGGCGCCGAGCTCGAGACCTTCGCCGGCCTCGCCGGCGTCGGCGACCTGACCGCGACGATGATGGCCCCCGCCGGCCGCAACCGCCGCGCCGGCGAGCTGCTGGGCAACGGCACCCCGGCGAAGGAGATCCCGAAGAAGATCGGCCAGGCCTCCGAGGGCCTCGACACCGTCCCCCTCCTGGCGCAGGCGGTCGCGTCCTCCGGCGTCGACGCCGACGCGCTGGCGGCGCTGGCGGCGCTGATCGGCGGCGAGATCGACGTCGAGGAATGGATGGCGACCCTGCGCCAGGTCGAGCGCCAGAGGCGGGCCGCCTGATGCGCCCCGGGGTAGGCTGGGCGAGTGAGCGACCCCAAGCAGAACGTCGAGCCCGCGCAGCTGGAGCCGGCGGCCAAGGCGGAGCTCGACCGCGCCTTCGAGGACTTCTACCGCTCGCACCTGCGCGACGTCTACTCCTACGCCTACTACCGGGTGGGGAACCACCACGACGCCGAGGACCTGACCGAGCAGGCGTTCCTGCAGGCCTACCGCCACTTCGACCGGGCGCGGCGCGAGTCCGACGGGCGGCCGCTGCGGCCGTGGGTGATCCGGATCGCCCACAACCTTGCCTCCAACTACTACCGCGACCGCTCGCGGCGGCCGCAGACGCCGCTGGAAAACGCCGACCCGATCGCCGCCCGCCACGACACCGTGGCGATCGCCGAGGGCCGGGAGGAGCTGCGGCAGGTGATGGCGCATCTCCAGCACCTCTCCGACGACCGCCGCGAGGCGCTGATCATGCGCTTCGCCCTCGGCATGGACAACCGCGAGATCGCGCGGGCGATGGGGCGCACCGACGGGGCGACCAAGGTGCTGATCCACCGCGCGATCAAGCAGCTGCAGGAGGAGATGGAAGATGCCGAGTGAGCATCTGAGCGGGTCAACCTGGGACGTCGAGGCGCTGCTGAGCGACGCGCTGCGGCCGATCGAGCCGCCGGAGCGGCTCTCGGGGCGGCTCGAGGACACGCTCGCCGCGGTCACCCAGGCCGCCGCCGACGAGCTCTCCGACTGGGCCGAGGAGCTCTCCGAGGAAGAGCTGCGGGCGCTGCGCGACCCGCGCAACTGGGTGCGGCCGGTGGTCGCCACCGCCGCCGGCGGGGCGGCGACGGGCGCGCTGGTGCTGCTGGAGCTGCGCCGCCGCAGCCGCCGGAAGAGCGAGAGCGGCCTACGCGCCCTTGCCGGCGGCCTTCGCTCGCGGCTTTGAGCGCCGCCGTCTCTTCTTGACCGGCCGCCGGCTCCGCTCGGTTCGCGTCCCCGCCGCCGCGGCGAGGCCGAGCAGGCCGATCGTCAGCTGCAGCCAGCCGCTGCCCCAGCCGACGATCGCCAGCGCCGTGAAGAGGAGCCCGGCGGCGAGGGCGTAGGGACGGGCGGCGGCGCTGGCCGCGAGCAGCCCGAGAGCGCCGGTGGCGACGTAGAAGAGGTTGAGCCAGCCGTTCGTCTCCAAGGCGCCGAGCGCTTCCTCGTAGCTGTCGAGGTCGCCGAAGGAGGCGTCGTAGAAGAAGCCGAGGATGCCGAGGACGACGAGCAGCGCGCCGGCGACGGCGGCGTAGAGGCGGGCGGGGCTGGCGGGCTCCATCGGCGGCGATTGTAGGCTCCCCTGCTCGATGGCCGAGACCTGTTACCGCCACCCCGACCGCGAGACCGGCGTCTCCTGCTCTTCCTGCGGGCGGCCGATCTGCCCCGACTGCATGACCCCGACCCCGGTCGGGATGCGCTGCCCCGAGTGCGCGAGCCAGCGGACCAAGGTCGTGCAGGGGGTGGGCCAGGAGGAGGGGTGGCGGCGCGCTCCCGCCACCTACGCTCTGATCGCGCTCAACGTACTCGCCTTTCTGATCGAGATCGGCACCGGATCAGGCGGCTTCGGCAGGCTGGGAGGCAGCGTCATCACCGACTTTGCCCTCTTCGGCCCGGCAGTGGCCGAAGGCGAGTGGTACCGGTTGATCACCGCCGGTTTCCTGCACGCAAGCATCATCCACATCGGCTTCAACATGTTCCTGCTCTACATGCTGGGGCGTCTGTTGGAGCCGGCGCTTGGGACTCCGCGCTTCCTTGCTCTCTACTTCGCGTCGTTGCTCGCGGGCTCGTTCGGAGCCTTGTTCCTCGATCCGAATGCCTTCACCATCGGCGCGTCGGGGGCGGTCTTCGGCCTCGCCGGTGCCACCTTCGTCATGGCCCGGGGCCGCGGCATGGACGCGCTGGCGGGGGAGATCGGCTTCCTCATCCTCTTCAACCTCGCGTTCGGCTTTTTCTGGCCCAACATCAGCGTCGGCGGCCACATCGGCGGGCTGATCGGCGGCATCCTCTGCGCCCTGGTGATCGTCGCCGGCGAGAAAGGCAGGCTGGGCCTCAACCGGCTGCCGCTGGAGCTGCTGGCGATGGCGGCGATCGGGATCGCCGCCGTGGTCGGCGCCGTCTCGGTCGTCTAGTAGTTGCCCGAGGCCGGTCGCGACGCCGGCGCCCGCAGGGCGACGAAGCCGACGTTGCCCGGGGGGTCGACGAGGTCGGGGTGGAGGACGTGGCCGAGCAGCTCGACGCCGTCGACCAGGCGCGGGCCGGGGTCGGCGAAGACCGTCCCGTCGACCGCGTAGAGGCGGGTCGCGCCGAGCGCCGCGATGCTCTCCCAGTGCTCCATCGCCAGCGCCTGCGCGTCGCCCAGCTCCACCTCCGGCATCACCACGACGACGTCGGCGCCGAGGCTCGCCAGCTCGCCCCAGCCGACGGCCGGGGGGTTGAGGCCGGGGTCGCCGGCGACGTCCTCGCCGCCGGCGATCGAGATCATCTCCGGGATCCAGAAGCCGCCGACCCGCGGCGGGTCGAGCCGCTGCAGGGCGATCACCCGCGGCGAGCCGGTCCCGGCCACCGCGGCGCGCACCGTCGCCAGCCGCCCCTCGAGCTCGCCCCGCAGTTCGTGGGCATGCTCTTCCATCCCCGTCGCCTCGCCCAGCCTGACGACCTCTTCGAGCATCTCGCTGAGCGTGGCGATTCGCATTGCCCGGTCAATATCGCACTCGAGCGGAGCTTTGAGGAGAGATCAGCGGATCGGGTAGCTATATTCACGGTGCCGAATGGCCGAGGACGTCCCAGCCCGAAGTACCGGGCCGCATAGCCGATGAGCGTCCTGCTGCTCGTCTTCCTGCTGCTGTTGATCGCGGTCAACGGCTTCTTCGTCGCGGCCGAGTTCGCGATCGTCCGCTCGCGGCGCTCGCGGCTGGAGCAGCTGCGCGAGGAGGGCGACAAGCGCGCCACCCAGGCCCTGAACCAGGTCGACAACGTCGACCAGTACGTCGCCACCTCGCAGGTGGGGATCACGCTCGCGTCCCTCGGCATCGGCTTCCTCGGCGAGCCGGCCCTGGCGGAGCTGCTGGAGCCGCTCTTCGGCGAGTTCTTCTCGCACGGGCTGGCGATCGGGGTCTCGATCGCGATCGCCTTCACGATCGTCACCTTCCTCCACGTGATCCTCGGCGAGCAGGCGCCGAAGATGCTGGCGATCGGCAAGGCCGAGGGAGTGCTGATGTGGATCGCCGGCCCGATGGCCTTCTTCCGCAGGATCCTGCACCCGCTGATCGTCGCCACCAACGCCCCCGCCAACTTCCTCGTCCAGCGGGTGCTGAAAGTCGACGTCGAAGACGGCGAGGAGACCTCGCCGGAGGAACTGCGCCTGCTGATATCCCGCGGCGCCCAGCGCGGCCGCCTCGACCCCGGCGAGGCCGGCATGCTCGGCGGCGTCTTCCACCTGCACGAGCAGGAGGCGCGGGAGGTGATGACCCCGATCCCGGCGGTCGTCACCGTCGACGCCTCGGAGACGGTGGAGGCGGCGCTGCGGCGCTGCGTCACCTCCGGCCACACCCGCCTGGTCGTGATCGAGGACGAGAACCCCGACCGGGTCAAAGGCGTCGTCCACAACAACAGCCTCGCCCGGCTCTACATGAGCGAGGGCCCGGAGGCCGCGCTCGACACCGTCACCCGCGACGCCCTGATCGTCCCCGAGACGCGCCCGCTCGACGACCTCCTGCACGACCTCCAGGTGCAGCGGACCTCGCTCTCGGTTGTCGTCGACGAGTACGGGCGCACGGTCGGGATCGTCACCGTCGAGGACATCCTCGAGGAGGTCGTGGGGGAGATCGAGGACGAGACCGACCCCCGCGCCGCGGCGGTGCGGAGGCTGACCAACGGCGACTGGTTCGTCCGCGGCCACGTCTCGCTGGGCGACCTGGCCGACGCCGGGATCGAGCTGCCGGTCGACACGGAAACGTACAACTCGGTCGGCGGCTACGTCTTCGGCGAGCTGGGCCGGCTGCCGAAGCGGGGCGACTCGATCGTCACCAACGGCTACACGATCCGGGTCGAGGCGGTGCGGGAGAACCGGATCGAGGCGGTCCGGATCAGCGGCAGCGGCGGCGATTCCGTCCGCCCTGTCGCCTAGCTTCACCGAGCAACCCGCGACCGCTCAAATCTTGGAGGTACCGCATGTGGGTTGTACGCCTGACCGACAAGCAGCTCGAGGTCCTGAGGGCGTTGCTGCGCTCGGAGGAACACCTCGGGCCGGCGCTGAAGGGCTCGCTCGAGGCCCTCGACCTCGCCCGCTGGGACGATCTCCCCGAGGCCGAGCTCCCCTGGGACGAGATCGAGATCTCCGCCCGCCGCCAGGGAATCAGCGAGGCCGACGTGATCTGGGACGTCTCGGGGAAGAGCAAAGCGGCTTAGGCGGGTGCGGTGAGGGGCCGGGGGTGCCCCTGCTCGGAGCACCTCCGCCGAGAGGATCGAGAGCGGCTGGCCGCGAAGGCCGGCGGCTCGGCTCCATGCTGAGTACCGAGCAGGGCACCCCCGGCCCCTATCCGACACACACTCCTTAGACGGCTGAGTCCCAGCAGCTTTAAAGAAGCTGCTGGACCCTGGGACCTCTGCCCGGGCTCGATGGGGGAGGGTGCCGGTGGGGGTCCCTGGGTACTCAGCATGGAGCCGAGCCAGCGGCGCCCGAGGCGTCAGCCAAAAACCGTTTCTCTCGGCGGAGGTGCTCCCAGGGACCCCCGCCGGCACCCTCCTGCGCTGCCAGCTCCTCAGTCGTAGGAGTAGAAGCCCGCGCCGCTCTTGCGGCCCAGCTTGCCCTCGCCAACCATCTCCTCGACCAGGCCGGGGGGGCGGTGGGTGGGCTCTTCGGAGTCGGCGTAGAGAGCGTCGCCGATTGCCTTGGCGACGTCGAGGCCGACGAAGTCGAGCAGGGCGAGCGGACCCATCGGGTGGCCGGCGCCGAGCTTCATGCAGGTGTCGACCGCGCTCGGCTCCATCCCGGTCCGCTCGATCAGGCGGACGGCGTCGAAGAGGTAGGGGAAGAGGAGGCGGTTGACGACGAAGCCGGCCTGGTCGGGGACCTCGACCGCGGTCTTGCCGAGCGCGGCGCACCAGGCGAGCACCTTCTCGCGCGAGTCGGCGGCGCCGTCGGGGATGCAGACCTCGATCAGCTTCATCCGCGGCACCGGGTTGAAGACGTGGAAGCCGAACAGCGCGGGAGTGCCCGCGGCCTCGGCGATCTCGGCGATGCTGAGCGACGAGGTCGTGGTGCCGAGGTCGGCGTCGGGGCAGGCCTCGGCGATCGTCCGCAGCAGCTCGCCCTTCGGCGCCACCTCCTCGACGATCGCCTCGACGACGACGTCGCAGTCGGCGAGGTCCTTGGGATCGGTGGTGACCCGCAGCCGCGAGGGCTCGGCGCCCTCGATCTTGGCGCAGGCCGCGACCACTTTCTCCTCGGCGCGCCAGGCCGAAGCCTCGCTGCGCGCGAGCAAGATCGTCTCGGCGGTCGTGGTTGAAACCGCGGCAAGGCCGGTGGCAATTGCCCCGCTGCCCGCGATCCCCGGACTCGAGTAACCCTGATTAGCGCTCATTGGCCGGGGTTCCTATCACGCGGCCCCGGTGCGATGACGTGAGGCCGCAGGGCGCCGGGAACCCTGGCTGACTGACCAGTCAGTCAGCTACCCTCATACAAAGAGGCAGCGCGACGCGCGCCCGAAGATCTTCTTCAGAACGGAGGCTGGCGATGGACAACGGCAACGGCAAGTTCGGCGGGCGAGAGGTGGTCATCGTCGAGGCGGCGCGGACCCCGATCGGGCGCGGCCACCCGGAGAAGGGCTACTACAAGGACCTCCATCCCTCCAACCTCCTCGCCCGCACCTACTCGGAGCTGATCTCCCGCGCCGGGATCGACCCGAACGAGGTCGGCGACGTGATCGCCGGCTGCGTCCAGCAGTTCGGCGAGCAGGGGCTGAACATCGGCCGCAACGCCTGGCTCGAGGCCGGCCTGCCGCAGGAGGTGCCGGCGACGACCGTCGACCGCCAGTGCGGCTCCGCCCAGCAGGCCGTCAACTTCGCCGCCGCGCTCGTCGCCGCGGGCGTTCACGACGTCGCGATCGGCGGCGGCGTCGAGCACATGGGCCACATCTCCTTCGCCGACTCCTACTCGGTGATGGAGGAGCACGGGCTGGCCTTCTCGCCCGAGCTGATGGAGCGCTACGACCTGATCCCGCAGGGCCTCTCGGCGGAGATGATCGCCGACAAATGGGAGATCCCCCGCGCCGAGCTCGATGAGCTCGGCGTCCGCTCGCAGCAGCTGGCCAAGCAGGCGACCGACGAGGGTCGCTTCGAGCGCGAGACGATCCCGATGCAGGTCAACGGCGACACCTACGTCACCGACCAGGGCCTGCGGGAGACGACGATCGAGGGCCTCTCGAACCTGAAGCCGGCCTTCAAGGAGGACGGCAAGATCACCGCCGGCAACTCCTCCCAGGTCTCCGACGGCGCCGCCGCGGTGCTGCTGATGACCCGCGAGAAGGCCGACGCCCTGGGGCTGAAGCCGCGGGCGCGGATCTTCGACCAGACCACGGTCGGGGTCGACCCGGTGATCATGCTGACCGGCCCGATCCCGGCGACCCGGAAGCTGCTCGAGCGCAACGGGATGACGATGGACGACATCGACCTGGTCGAGATCAACGAGGCCTTCGCCTCGGTCGTCGCCGCCTGGCGGCGGGAGCTCGACCCGGACATGGACCGCGTCAACGTCAACGGCGGCGCGATCGCCCTCGGCCACCCGCTCGGCTCGACCGGCGCCAGGCTGATCACCACCCTGCTGCACGAGATGGAGCGCTCCGACAAGGAGATGGGCCTGGTGACGATGTGCTGCGGCGGCGGACTTGGCACCGGCACGCTGATCCAGCGCGTGTAGGTCTGCGGGTGCCGGGGCTCGATGGCGCGAGAGGGAAGAAGCTCCTATACTCCTCCGCCATGCGCAGGGGAACCTTATTAATCCTTCTCGCTTTCGCGTTCGGGGCGTTCGCTCTCGGTTGCGGTGACAGCGACGACGAGACGTCGTCGGTGACGAAAGCTCAATTCGTGAAAGAAGCGAACGCGCTCTGCTCGAAGTACAACGAGCAGATGACGAAGGCCTTCGTCGAATTCAGCAAAGAAAACCCGAGTCCCTCCCCTGCCGAGGCAGCCGAGGGAATCAGAGCGGTGACCGTGCCGGCGACGAAGCAGGAGATCGAGGACCTGCGTCAACTCACCCCTCCCAGCGGCGAGGAGGAGAAGGTGGAGGCCCTCATAGAGCGGCGGGAAGAAGCCCTCGAGAAAATCGAAGAGGAACCCAACTTCAAAACCAGCGGCGACCCGTTCGAGGAATTCAACCAGCCGCTGACCGATTACGGCCTCACCGAGTGCGCCTTCTGAGCAGCTGGCGATGAAGGCGAGGGTATGGATCGCGTCGGCCCTGGCCCTCCCGGCGCTGCTGGTCGCAAGCGGCTGCGGGGGTGGTGACGAGACCGAAGCGAGGTCGCTCACCAAAGCGCAGTTCGTCCGCCTCACCGAAGACTTCTGCGAGCGCGAATACAAGGCCGAGGAACGGGACATGGAACGCTACGCGGAGAAGCACGGGCTCGTCTTCGGGGGCGGAAAGCCATGGGAACAGGAACGGCTCAACGAGGCCATCGTCTTCGACTACGTCCGCGACAAAATCGCCTACTTCAAGTCATTGCCGGCGCCGGAGGGGGACGAGAAAGAGGTGCAGGCGATGATCCGGGCCTTCGAACGGGGCCTGATCGCCTCCGAACTGATCCCGGAATCCCTCGCCGAACCGCGACCCGGGCAGCGGCCGCTGCCCAACCCGTTCGACGCGAGCTACCGGACCACGACCGACTACGGGCCGTGGCTCTGCGGTCAGCCCTGACCCGGTGAGCCTGGCCAGCCGGCCAGGCAAGCTCTATATGCTGCCTCCTCGATGGACCTGACGCTGTCGCCATCGGAGGAGGAGTTCCGCGACGAGGTTCGCACCTGGCTGCGGGAGAACCACCCCGGGCCGGAGCCTGAGGCCGGCCTCGACGAGGTGATGGCCTTCCGGCGCGAGTGGCAGCTGAAGCTGCACGAGGCCGGCTGGGCCGGGATCTCCTGGCCGAAGGAGTACGGCGGCCGCGGCGCGACGATGATCGAGCAGGCGATCTTCGCCGCCGAGGCGAGCCGCCAGGAAGCGCCGAGCCCGGCCAACGTGCTCGGCCTGGCGATGGGCGGCCCCGTCGTCATCGCCCACGGCACCGAGGAGCAGAAGGCGCGCTACCTGGAGCCGATCCTGACCGGCGAGGAGATCTGGTGCCAGGGCTTCTCCGAGCCCGAGTCGGGCTCCGACCTCGCCTCGCTGAAGACGCGCGCGGTCAAGGACGGCGACGAATGGGTGGTGACCGGGCAGAAGGTCTGGACCACCTTCGCCCAGTACGCGAAGTGGTGCATGCTGGTCGCCCGCACCGACCCCGACGCGCCCAAGCACCAGGGCCTCACCTACTTCCTGATGGACATGGAGCAGGAGGGGGTGCAGACCAGGCCGCTGGTCCAGATCACCGGCGAGGGCGAGTTCAACGAGGTCTTCTTCGAGGAGGCGCGGGTGCCCGACGCGAACGTCGTCGGCGGCGTCGGCAACGGCTGGGCGGTGGCGATCACGACGCTGATGAACGAGCGCGCCGGCCTCGCCTTCGGGGCGATCTCCCAGATCCAGAACAGCCTCGGCCGCCTCTCGAAGCTGGCCCGCGAGACGCGGACGAACGGCGGCACCGCGGCCGACGACCCCTACTTCCGCCAGCGCATCGCCCAGCTCCACATCGAGGTGGAGACGATGCGCCTCAACGCCTACCGCGGCCTGACCAAGACGATGCAGTCGGGGATTCCCGGGCCGGAGGGCTCGCTGGGCAAGTGGCAGTGGGCCGACATCAACCAGGACCTGACCGAGCTGGCGCTGGAGATCGAGGGCGCCTACTCGGTCCTGATGCGCGGCTCCGAGCACGCGGTCGCCGGCGGCGCCTGGCAGTACGGCTTCCTCCGCTCCCGCGCCAACTCGATCGAGGGCGGGACCACCGACATCCTCAAAAACATCATCGCCGAGCGGGTGCTCGGCCTGCCGAGGTTGCGCTAGGCCGCCGGGGACGCCTCTTCATGTACTTCGACCTCACCGACGAGCAGCAGGCGATCAAGTCGACCGCCCACGACTTCCTCGCCTCGCGCTTCAAATCGGAGCGGATCCGCGAGATCGCCGAGAGCGAGAGCGGCTTCGACGAGAGCGGCTGGAAGGAGATGGCCGAGCTCGGCTGGGCCGGGCTGGCGCTGCCGGAGGAGTGGGGCGGCCAGGGCCTGGGGATCGTCGAGCTGGCGGTCCTGTTCGAGGAGATGGGCTACGCGCTGGCGCCCTCGCCGCTGCTCTCCAACACGGTCGCCGGGCTGGCGATCAGCGCCGGCGGCTCCGACGAGCAGAAGGAGCGCTGGCTGCAGCCGCTGGCGGAAGGGACGCTGCGCGGCGCGCCGGCCCTGTTCGACGCCGGCATGCCCGTGGAGCCCGGGAAATTCTCGATGGCTGCCGAGGCCAGTGGCGACGGCATCGTCCTCAACGGCGAAAAGATCCTGGTGATGGACGCGGGCAGCGCCGACTTCTTCCTCGTCGCCACCGCCGACGGGCGGCGGCACATCGTCGAGAAGGGCGCCACCGGGGTCACCGTCACCCCGGAGGAGTCGATCGACCTCACCCGCCGCATCTCCTCGGTCCGCTTCGACGGCGTCGAGGTTGCGGCCGAGGCCTCGCTGCCGGGGGAGGCCCAGGATTACCTTGCGGTCTTCCTCCGTGCCTGCGTCGCGATCGCCGCCGAGTCGACCGGGCTCGCCCAGCGGGCGCTGGAGATGTCGGTCGCCTACGCCAAAGACCGCCAGCAGTTCGGGCGGCCGATCGGCGCCTACCAGGCCGTCTCCCACCGCTGCGCGCAGATGCTGCTGGAGACCGAGAACTCCCGCTCCGCCGTCTACGGCGCCGCCTGGGCCGCCGACGCCGAGCCGGAGTCGCTGCCGCTCGCCGCTTGCATGGCCAAGGCCTACGCCTCCGACGCCGGCTGGCGGGTGCCCGACGCGGCGATCCAGGTCCACGGCGGGATCGGCTTCACCTGGGAGCACGACCTCCACTTCTTCCTCAAGCGCGGCCGCGGCAACGCGGCGATGTTCGGCGAGGCCAAGTGGCACCGCGAGCGGGTCGCCGAGGCCGTCCTCGCCGACGAGCCCGCTTCGGCCGCCTCCTGAGCGGGAGCGACGGTGGGCGCCCTCGATCGCATCTCCGTCGCCGCGATCGGGACCTCCGTCGCCGACCTCGAGGCGGAGACGCTGCGGGCCGAGGCGGCGGGCGTCGAGTGCGTCTGGGCGCCGGAGCTGTTCCGCAGCGCCGTCACCCAGGCCTCCTACCTGGCGGCGAAGACCGAGCGGATCGGGGTCGCCACCGGGATCGTCTGGGCCTTCACCCGCAGCCCCTTCATCCACGCGATCAGCGCCCTCGACGTCGATGAGATGTCCGGCGGGCGCTTCCGGCTGGGGATGGGGGCGGGGGTCAAACGGCTGAATGAGACCTGGCACAACGCCGACTACGGCCGGCCGGCGCCGCACCTGCGCGAGGCGATCGAGGCGACGCGGCTGATCATGCGCCAGGCGAGCGCCGGCGAGCCGATCCGCTACGAGGGCGAGTACTACGACATCGACATCAAGGGCTGGGTCCGGCCCCACCCGGCGCCGCGCGAGGCGGTGCCGATCTACACCGCCGCGGTGCAGGCGGGAATGGCGCGGATGGCCGGCGACGTCGCCGACGGGCTGATCGGCCACCCGATCCAGAGCCTGCGCTGGATCGACGAGGTGATCGTCCCCGCCTTCGAGAAGGGCCTGGACCGCTCCGGCCGCGAGCGTTCCGGCTTCGACTACCTGCCGACCGTCTGCTGCGCGATCGACGAGGACGAGGGGCGGGCGATCGAGATGGCCCGCCGCACGATCTCCTTCTACGCGACGGTGAAGACCTATATGCCGCTCTGGGAGCTGCACGGGTTCGCCGACAACGCCGTCGCCGCGGGGGAGGCCTTCCGCCGCGGCGACCTCGCCGCGGTCCCGGCCGCGATCAGCGACGAGATGGTCGAGGCCTACTGCGCCGCCGGCCCCCTCGACAAGGTCCGCGCCCGGGTCGAGGCCACCGCCGAGCGCGCCGACGGCCTCTTCCTCACCCCGCCCACCTACTTCATCTCCCCCGACGAGCTGAGCGAGTTCCAGAACCGCATCATCGACGCCTTCGGCCCGGAGGCGTGAGCGAGCTGGAAGTGCTGGAGCGGGTGCGGGAGATCCCGGAGGGGTTCGTTCGCACTTATGGCGACGTCTCGCCGGGGGCGCCGCGGTTCGCCGGCACCGTGCTTTTTCACGCCGACGATCCCGACCTACCTTGGTGGCGGGTCGTCCGTGCCGATGGCTCGCTTGCCAAGGGCGACCGGCAGCGGGTGCTGCTGCGGGCCGAGGGGGTTCCGTTTCGGGGCGAGCGCGTCGAGATGAGTCGCGCCCGCTTCGCCGGCTAGCCCTTTTCCATCTCCCGCTGCACGTCGGCCTCGGTGATCCGGTTGCTGGGGCCGTAGGCCTTCCAGGCCTGGACGGCGACGGCGATGCCGATGCCGAAGATCACCCAGACGGGCCAGAAGTAGCCGCCGTCGCCGAGCAGCCAGATGACGACGCAGACGAGGATCGCGAAGACTCCGCCGGCGAGCATGCCCTTGAAGTCCTGCTTCAGCTTCAGGCGCTGGATCGCCAGCTCGCGCGCGTGCTCCGGACGATCGATGCCTTCCTCGGCCATGGTGGCATCCTAGCCGCCATGGCCGAGGTCATGGCAGGGGGTCCTTCTAGGGGCAGATGACGATCAGGTGGAAGTCGGCGTCCTCGGGAGTGCCGTCTTTGTCTTTGGTCCGCACCTCGATCGCGTTCGGGTTGGCCGCCGAGGTGTTGGTCTGCGCGTAGCCCGAGTTCGGCACCGTGGTGCCGGCGTTGTTGCGGGCGGCGATGTTGGCGCAGCCGGAGACGTTGAACGGGAAGGTGACGGTGACCGCGCCGCCGCCCTCGGTGGCGGTGATGTTGGGGCCGCTGGAGCGCGCCAGCACCGCGTTGCCGGGCGAGGCGGGGTTGTTGACGACCGCCCAGAAGGTGTGCGTCGCGACCTTCGCGAACGGCACCGTGCCGAGCTTGTTGGTGTTGATCTGGAACCCGGTGAGGGTCTTTTTCTTCAGCTTGCCGCCGCCGATCGTCTGCTTCTTGATCGCGCCGCCATTGATCGTCTGCGCCGCGTAAGCGGTTCCCGCCAGGGCGGTGATGAGAGCGATCACCGCCACCACCATCGCCGGCGACGGGCGGCCCTTCTTCAGCGTTTTCATCCGGACTCCCTTCCAGTTGTGACCGAGTACCCGAAATCAAGTAACCCGCCGGAAGGCGAGTCGGTGCGGTGGGCCTACCCGGGGAGCGAGGAGACGAAGCGCTCGAAGGCCGCCATGTCGGTGACGGCGGGGCCGTGGCCCGGCAGGATCAGCGAGGGGTTGAGCTCGGCCAGCTTGCGGATCGAGCGCCGGTTCTCGGCCATGTCATAGGTGAAGATCGGCGGCGGCTCCTTGATTCCCGGCAGGCCGGTGGCGTAGCTCATGTTGCGGATCACGTCGCCGCAGATCGCCACCCGGTCGCCCTCGCGGAAGAAGACGACGTGGCCGCGCGAGTGGCCGGGGGTGTGGACGACGCGGAAGCCGGCGACCTCGTCGCCCTCCTGCAGCACGCGGCCGACCTCGTACGGCGGCCCCTGCCAGATCGAGGCGACCAGGCGGTTGACCGGGTTCGACTGGGAGGCCTCCTGGACCGGCCGCCGTCCCTCCATCGCGTCGACGTCCCCGGCGTGGCAGGCGAGCGGGACCCCGCGCGCTTCGCAGACGTCCTTGGCGGCGCCCTGGTGATCGGGGTGGACGTGGGTCAGGGCCAGCAGCGAGATCTCCCGCCCCTCGAGCTCGGCGAAGATCCGCCGCCGGTCCCAGGTGCGGCCGGCGTCGATGAGGACGTCCTCGGCGAGGTAGACGTTGATCGTCGGCGCCGGGATCTCCTTCAGCCGCCAGACGCCGGGAGCGAGGTACTTCAATGCGAGATCCCCAGCCCCTCGCGGGGCTCGCCGCTGTGCTGGGCGAGCTCTTCGAGGCGGGCGATCTGCCGCTCGCCTTCCCGGCGCGCCGGGTGATCGGCCGGCAGCGGCTCGATCAGGCGGCGGATGCGGTTGCGGACCTGCAGCGCGAAGTGGGGCGTGACCGGCCCGGCGAGGGCGCGGATGTCCTCCGGCGTGATCTCCTTCGCTCCGCCGAGCAGCTGTGGGTTCTCTGCCTCGCTCATTCTTCGCCCCCGATCTTGGCAAGCTCGGCCAGTCCATCGACTTCCGCCTGCTGCTCGACGCTGATCGCCTCCTGGTCGCCGACCACCCAGACGTGGTTGTAGAAGGCGCGGGTGGGGTCGTCGGTGTAGCCGGGCTTGACGTCGAGGAAGTAGCTGCGGAGCGCCGGCGGCAGCGTCCCGGCGTCGTCGGTGAGGAGCAGCGGTCCCCAGGTTCCCGAGGCCGAGAGCGGCGCCGCCGCGGCGGCGTTCGCCGGGGAATCGCTGCGGGTGAGGACGAAGCCGTGGCCGGGGTCGTTGACGTTCCAGCCGAAGCTGCCGTCGCGGAAGCGGGCGAGGGCGAGGGCGTTGGCGACCGGATCCTCGCCGGCGACCCGCTCGACCCGTTTCGAGATCGCCTCGATCTTCCCGGCGACGTCCTTGGAGATCACGTCCTCGGGGCCGAGCACGTAGACCGGCGCTTTCGGGTGGCGCTGGAGGTAGCCGGCGGTCTGGGACGGCAGCTGCTCCGGCTCCGCGTAGAGGACCGGGTCGCCGGAGCGGGCGGCCCAGGCGGCGGCCGGCATCGCGAAGTCGGGCCGGGCGCTGGAGGCGATGACGATGTGCTGCGGCGCTTTGCCGAAGAGGCGGTCGCGCAGGGTGGCGATCTCGGCGGCGGTGGCGGCGGCGTCGCCGGAGTCGATCGGGGCGGCCCGGCCGGGGTAGGCGACCGTGCCGACGGCGAAGAGCGGCGCTTCACCGGTGTCTTTGCTGCCCTGCGGGTCGAGCGCCGCCAGCGCTTCCTCGCTCACCTCCGGCATCTCCTCCGGGTTGGAGAAGAGCATCGGCGCCCGCACCGGGGCGGCCATCAAGACCGAGGCGGCGATCGCCCCGGCCCAGTCTTCTTCGCCGACCACGGTGACGGCGGCCGGCCGCTGCTCCTCGGTGGTCGAGGGGAAGACCGCGAGGGAGACGGCGGCGGCGTTGGCGACCGGGTCGGAGCCGCCGATGCGGACCGTGTTGTTG
Organism: Solirubrobacterales bacterium; assembly: GCA_035765335.1. Classification (GTDB taxonomy): domain Bacteria; phylum Actinomycetota; class Thermoleophilia; order Solirubrobacterales; family 70-9; genus VAYN01. The sequence continues at coordinate 2,272 of DASTXV010000006.1, read as the reverse complement.
GTCGCGAAGCTCGGGTAGCCCAGCTCTTCGGTGGTGGGCGAAGAAGGCGCCTCCGCCTCGTTGGCGGTGGTCGGTGCCGGAGTGGGCGCGGCCGAGGTGCCGCTCTCGTCCCCCTCGCCGCCGCTGCCGAAGACGATCGCGGCGGCGATGAAAGCGAGGGCGAGGACGACGAGCGCCGCCAGCGCCTTCGGCGCCCCGGGGTTCGCCTGCTTCGGCGCCTCGCTCGGCTTCTGCTCCGGTTTCGCCTGTGACTTCTCCTTGTCGGCGAGGGGCCCCCTACCCCCTTTCTCCTCCGGCGCGGGGACGTCGGCATTGATCGGCCGCTTCGGGATCACTCGGGAAACGTATCGGGGTGCCTGTTGCTGGGAGGGGCCGGGGAGGAGTAAAGTCCCCGACTGGCTGACTGACCAGTCAATCGGTAGGCGGCGGAGAGAGGAAGAGATGGATTTCGCACTCAACGAGGAGCAGCAGGAGTTCAAGGCGCGGTGCCGGAAGTTCGCCCGCGAGGTGATCCGGCCGGTCGCGCGCAAGCACGACGAAGAGGAGAGCATCCCCTGGGAGGCGATCAAGGAGGCGCGGCGGCAGGGCTTCGGCGGGCTCGAGGCGATCCAGCGCAACGCCGCCGACCCCGAGGGCCAGATGCAGGTCATCTCCGCCGAAGAGTTCCACTGGGGCTGCGCCGGGATCGCCCTGGCGATCAGCGGCTCCGGCCTCGCCGCCGCCGGGATCGCCGCCTCGGGCACGCCGGAGCAGATGGCGCAGTGGGTGCCGGAGTGCTTCGGCAGCGGCGAGGAGATCAAGCTCGGCGCCTACGCCGTCACCGAGCCGCAGGCCGGCTCCGACGTCAAGAGCCTGAAGACGACCGCCAAGCGCGACGGCGACGAGTGGGTCCTCAACGGGACCAAGGTCTTCATCACCAACGGCGGCATCGCCGACGTCCACGTCGTCGTCGCCACCGTCGACCCGGAGCTCGGCACCCGCGGCCAGGCCTCCTTCGTCGTCCCCAAGGGCACCCCCGGCCTGAGCCAGGGCAAGAAGGAGACCAAGCTTGGGATCCGCGCCTCCCACACCGCCGAGATCGTGCTCGAGGACTGCCGCATCCCGGCCGAGAACCTGCTCGGCGGCGAGGAGAAGCTGGAGAAGAAGCTGCAGCGCGGCCGCGAAGGGAAGAAATCGCGCGGCGCCGACGCGCTGGCGACCTTCGAGATCACCCGGCCGCTGGTCGGCGCCTCCGCTCTCGGGATCGCCCAGGCCTCGTATGAGTGGACGCTCGAGTACCTCGATGGCCAGTCCGAAGGCGGGGTGCCGTTGCTGCAGTCGCAGCGGATCCAGCAGACCCTCGCCGACGTCGCCACCGAGATCGAATCGGCCCGGCTGCTCGTCCAGCGCGCCGCCTGGATGGGCCGCAACGGGGTGCCGATGACCGGCGGCCAGGGCTCGATGTCGAAGCTCAAGGCCGGTGACGTGACGATGTGGGCGACGACGACGCTGATGGACCTGGTCGGCCCCTACGCCCAGAGCACCGAGTGCCCGCTGGAGAAGTGGTTCCGCGACGCCAAGATCTACCAGCTGTTCGAGGGCACGGCGGAGATCCAGCGCATGGTCATCTCCCGCATGCAGGCGGCCGAGTACGCGGAGCGCCTCGCCTACGGCGCCGAGGTCGCCGAGCGGGCGATGAACGGCGGTGGCGGCGGCGGCAACGGCTCCGCCCCGGACGAGAAGCGCGAGGCCGTACCGGCCTGAGCGGGCGCAACCGGGGTTGCAGCGAGGCCGCCCGAAAGCGGTGCAAATCGATCGTTTGGCTAGCCTGGGCAGCCATGTTCAAGACTCGCCATGCCATGGCGGCGTCCCTGTGCGCCGCCGCGGCGGCGCTCGTCGTGCTGCTCGTGCTCAGCCCGCAGGCGCCGGCCGCGGACCTCAGCTCGAAGCTCGACACCAAGGAAGCGAAGCTCGCCAAAGTGCGGGAACGCAAGGGCGTCCTCACCACGACGATCTCCCGCTACCGGGACAGCATCGAACGCCTGACGCGCGAGGTGGCCGACCTGCGCACGCAGGAGGCGGCGGTGCGGGTGCGGCTGCGGGCGAAGCAGGAAGAGCTGGACTCGGCGGTGGAGCAGCTGGACGGCGCGAAGCGGCACCTGGCCGAAGTGCGAGCGAGGCTGAAGCGGGCGCTGGTGACCCTGCGCGACCGCCTGGTGGCGATTTACGAGACGGGCAGCCCGGACGTCCTCGCGGTCATCGTCGAAGCCGGCGGTTACGAGGATCTCGTCAA
>DASTXV010000005.1:0-7021 GCA_035765335.1 Solirubrobacterales bacterium | reverse complement strand
AGATGGTGCGCGAGCTGCGGCCGGTGATCGGCTACGTCCACACCGGGATCGAAAAGTCCTGCGAGGACAAGAGCTACTGGAAGGTCATCCCCTTCGTCGAGCGGATGGACTACGTCTCCTACTTCTTCCAGATGGAGGCCTACTGCGGCGCCGTCGAGCGGCTGATCGACCTCGAGATCCCGCCCCGCGCCAAGTACCTGCGGACGATCTTCCTCGAGCTCAACCGGATCCACTCGCACCTGGTCTGGCTCGGCACCACCGCCCTCGACCTCGGCGCGATCTCGATGCTCTGGTACTGCTTCCGCGAGCGCGACAAGATCCTCGACCTGTTCGAGATGGCGACCGGCCAGCGGATGCACACGCGCTACTTCCAGGTCGGCGGCGTGATCGAGGACATCCCCCTCGGCTTCGAGGCGAAGTGCCGCGCCTTCGCCGAGGAAATGCCGATCCGGGTCGGCCAGTACGAAGACCTGCTCGACCGCAACGAGGTCTTCCTCTCGCGCACCAAAGGGACCGGGATCGTCCCCCGCGAGCGGCTGCTGGAGCTGGGCGTGACCGGGCCGCTGCTGCGCGCCGCCGGCGACCCCTGGGACCTGCGCAAAGCCTTCGACTACCTCGCCTACCCGGAGATGGACTTCAAGATCCCGGTCGGGACCGTCGGCGACAACTACGACCGCTACCGGGTGCGGGTGGCGGAGATGGTGGAGTCGGCGCGGATCGTCGCCCAGTGCCTCGACGCCCTCCCCGAGGGACCGTTCATCGCCGACGACCGCAAGTACGTGCTGCCGCCGCGCTCGGAGCTCTCGACCTCGATGGAGTCGCTGATCCACCACTTCAAGCTCGTCACCGAGGGCTACCGGGTGCCGCCCGGCGAGGTCTACTACTCGATCGAGGGACCGCGCGGGGAGCTCGGCTGCTTCGTCCTCGCCGACGGCTCGGCGAAGCCGGCGCGGGTCCACTTCCGCGACCCCTCCTTCGTCAACCTGCAGTCCTTCCGCGACATGGCGGTCGACGGCTACGTCGCCGACATGATCGCCAGCCTCGGCATGCTCGACCCGATCCTCGGAGGCGTCGACCGATGAGCCCCGTCGACGGCGCCGGCGCCTTCAACCCGAACCTCCCCGTCGACCAGGCGGTGAACCAGGGTCGCGTCCCCGGCCGCGCCGAGGAGGAGATCCCGGAGCTGCACGAAGTCGACTGCCCGGCGGAGCTGCAGGAGCGGATCGAGGCGCTGATGGGCCGCTACCCCGACCGCCGCTCGGCCTCGATCCCGGCCCTGTGGGCGGTGCAGGAGCGCTACGGCTGGTGCACCCCGGAGGGGATCCGCCAGGCCGCCGCGGTGATGCGGGTCACCCCCGCCTACCTGGAGTCGGTGGCGAGCTTCTACGACCTGCTCCACACCAAGCCGGTGGGGACGCACCGGATCGAGGTCTGCACCAACATCAGCTGCTGGATGCGCGGCGCCGACCGCCTGCTCGACGCCTTCAAGGAGGCCGCCGGCGACGACAGCGAGAACTTCTACGTGACCGGGTTCGAGTGCCTCGGCGCCTGCGACATCGCCCCGATGGCCTCGATCGACCAGCGCTACTACGGCCCGCTGGAGGCGGCCGAGGCCGGAGTCGCGATCGACCAGCTGCGCGCCGGCCAAGAGGTGCTGCCGGAGAAGGCGCTGGCGAAGCGCGGTTTGGCGGGTGACGCCTGATGCCGCACCGATTGGAGAAGCGCGTCCTGCTCGAGCACGCCGAGGACCCGGCGCTGCGCACGCTGGAGGGCTACAAGCGCCTCGCCGGCGGCTACGCGACGCAGGAGCGGGCCTACAAGGAGCTGGAGCAGGACGAGGTGCTCCAGGAGCTCGAAGACTCGGGCCTGCGCGGCCGCGGCGGCGCCGGCTTCTCGATGGGCAAAAAGGCCTCCTTCCTGCCCCGCGGCGACATGGCCAAGTACCTCTGCTGCAACGCGGATGAGTCCGAGCCGGGCGCCTTCAAGGACCGCGAGCTGATGCAGCGCAACCCGCACCAGCTGATCGAGGGGATCGCGATCGCCGCCCTCGCCGCCGACGCCGGCCACGCCTTCATCTTCATCCGCGGCGAGTACGACGAGCAGGCCGACATCCTCGACCAGGCGGTCGCGGAAGCGTACGAGGCGGGCTACCTGGGGACGAACATCCTCGGCTGCCACCGCGACCTCGAGCTGGTCGTCCACCGCGGCGCCGGCGCCTACATCTGCGGCGAGGAGACCGCGCTGCTGGACGCGCTCGAGGGCAAGCGCGGCAACCCGCGCCTGAAGCCGCCGTTCCCGGCGGTGCAGGGGCTCTACGGCGGGCCGACCCTGATCAACAACGTCGAGACCCTCTCCAACGTCCCCCACATCGTCCGCCACGGCGCCGAGTGGTTCAAGGGCTTCGGCACCGAGCAGTCGCCGGGGACGAAGGTCGTCTCGATCTCCGGCGGCGTCCGCCGCCCCGGCAACTACGAGGTCGAGCTGGGGATCCCGACCCGGGAGCTGATCTGCGATCTCGCCGGCGGCCCCGAGGAGGGTCACGAGATCAAGGCCTTCTTCCCCGGCGGGTCTTCGTCCCCGGTGTTGACCGCAGAGGAGGGCCTCGACCTCCCCTACAGCTTCGAGGCGATGGCCGAGGCGGGCTCGATGCTCGGCTCCGGCTCGATCATCGTCTGCGACGACCGCGTCTCGATCCCGCACCTGGCGCTGCGGACGGCGCGCTTCTACCACCACGAGTCCTGCGGCAAGTGCGTCCCCTGCCGCGAGGGCACCAACTGGACCGTGAAGATGCTGGAGCGGATGGTGCGCGGCGAGGCGACGCCGATGGACCTCGACATCGTCAGCTCGGTCCAGCAGAACATCATCGGCCACTGCCTCTGCGTGCTCGGCGACTCGATGGCGATGCCGGTCGGGGCGATGGTCCGCAAGTTCCGCGAGGAGTTCGAAGAAGTGATGGCCGACCCCGAGCTGGTCCTCGACCCGCGCGCCGTCGTCCGGGGCGCGCCCGAGACCCTGGGAGCGTCGACGTGAGCCCCGCCGGCCGCGAGGTGACGATCACGATCGACGGGCGCGAGGTCGCCGCGGTCGAGGGCGAGATGCTCCACGACGCCGCCCGCAAGGGCGACGTCGAGATCCCCTACTTCTGTTACGAACCGAAACTCGGCGATCCGGTCGGCGCCTGCCGCATGTGCCTGGTCGAGATCGAGGGGATCCCGAAGCTGCAGACCTCCTGCTCGACGCCGGTGCGCGAGGGGATGGTCGTCCACACCCGCACCGAGCAGGTCAAAGAGGCGCAGAGCGCGGTGGTCGAGTTCCTGCTCGTCAACCACCCGCTCGACTGCCCGGTCTGCGACAAAGGCGGCGAATGCCCGCTGCAGGACATCTCCTACGGCTGGGGCCCCGGCAAGAGCCGCGTGATCGACGAAAAGCGCCACTTCGAGAAGCCGATCGAACTCTCGCCGCTGGTCGCGATCGACCGCGAGCGCTGCATCCTCTGCTACCGCTGCGTCCGCTTCAGCCAGGAGGTCTCCGAGGACGCGCAGCTGCAGCTGATCGAGCGCGGCGACCGCACCTTCGTCGGCACCTTCGACGAGCGCCCCTACGTCGCCCCCTTCCACGGCAACATCACCGACATCTGCCCGGTCGGGGCGCTGACCAGCTACACCTACCGCTTCCGCGCCCGGCCCTGGGACATCGAGCACGCCGGCTCGGTCTGCACGCTCTGCCCGAGCCAGTGCAACGTCAGCTTCACCGTCCGCGACGAGAAGGTGAAACGGGTCGTCACCCGCGACAACCACGAGGTCGACGACGGCTGGATCTGCGACCGCGGCCGCTACGGGTTCGAGATGTTCGACGCGCCGGAGCGGGTGCGCGGCCCGCAGCTGAAGGGCGGCGCTGCTTCCTGGGAACAGGCGATCGAGGCCGTGGCCGCGGGGCTGCAGCGCGCCGGCGGCAAGGTCGCCGCGATCGTCGGCGACGCCTCCAACGAGGAGGGCTTCCTCGTCGGGCGGATCGTCCGCGACGCGCTCGGCTCACCCCACCTCGACTCGCGCCCCTCGCGCGGACCGAAGGCCGAGGTGCTGCGGCGGCTGGCCGAGCCGGCGATCTCGGCCCGGGTGCGCGAGATCGACGAGGCCGACGCGATCCTCGTCCTCGGCACCGACCCCCTGCACAGCAGCCCGATCCTCGACCTCCGCATCCGCAAGGCGATCCGCCGCAACGGCGCCAAGCTGGTCGTCGCCACCGAGCGGCCGACCGCGCTCGACGGCGGCGCCGAGGCGATCGCCCGCTACGCGCCCGGCCAGGGCGCGCACTTCGTCTCCGAGTTGGCGAGCGCGATCGGCGGCGCCGACAACGTCGCGACGCCCGTGGCCGAAACGCTGCGCGAGGCCGGAAGGATCGTCGTCATCTGGGGCGAGCGGATCGCCCGCGAGGACGGCGCCGCCGAGGCCCTGCTCGACGTCGCGTCCGCCGCCGGCATGGCCGGCAGCGAGGGCTCCGGCTTGCTCGAAATCCCGGACACGACCAACGCCCGCGGCCTGCGCGAGGCGGGCGTCCTCCCCGACGCCGGACCCGGCCTCGCGGAGACCGCCGCCGGCATGTCGACCGAGGAGATCCGCGCCGCCCTCGTCTCCGGCGAGCTGACCGGCCTCGTCCTCTTCGGCGCCGACCCGCTGCGCGACTTCCCCGACACCCCGGCATGGGAAGAGGCCCTGACCGCCGCCGACTTCGTCGTCTCCTTCTCGATGCACGAGAACAAGACGACCGCCAAGGCCGACGTTGTCCTCCCCCTGGAGACCCACGCCGAGAAAGACGGCACCGTCACCCACCCCGACGGCCGCCTCCAACGAGTCCGCCCCTCCGCCTCCCGTCCCGAAGGAGTCCTCCCGAACATCATCGTCCTCTCGGAGCTCGCCTCGAAGCTCGGCCTCGACACCGGCATCGACTCCCAACCCACCGCCTTCGCAGCCCTCACCGCGGCCGTCTCCTTCTACAACGGCATCGAGGACTCCGACATCGGCGGCAGAGGATTCCGCTGGCAGGACCGTGACACCTCCGAGGTCGATGCCTCCAAGGGGGTCGTGATGGACTCGGCGGACACTCAGCGCGAGGCGCCGACCAGCACGGTCCAACCCAACCCCACTCCTCGCCGAGTCGCGTCCGAAGAGTCCGTCACGACCCCCCCAAGCGACGGCGCCCTCCTGCTGGGGACGTATCGGGATCTGTGGGCAGGTCCGGTAACCGAGCTGAACCCGCCCCTGAGGTTCCTCACCCCCCAGCAGCGGGTGGAGATCTCGACCGCCGACGCCGAGCGCCTGGGCCTGAAGTCCGGCGACCGCGTCCGCGTCGGCCAGAACGGCTCCACCGTCGACGCAAACGTCCAGATCAAGGAGCGCGTCCCGGCCGGCGTCGTCTTCATGGCCGAGGGCGTCCTCGACGGCAACGCCAACGCGCTGCTCAACGGCGGCCCCGTCCAGGTCAAGATCGAGAAGCTGAACGAGGTCGGCGCCTGATGCTGCCGCTCGCCGACACGACGTTCGCCGAAGCGACCTGGATCATGATCGTCAAGTCGATCGTCATCTTCGCCGTCATCTTCGGCATCCTGCCGCTGCTGACCGTCCTGGAGCGGAAGCTGATCGGCCGCTTCCAGCACCGCTACGGCCCCAACCGGGTCGGCCCCTACGGCCTCCTGCAGCCGCTTGCCGACGTCGGCAAGCTCATCTCCAAGGAGTCCTTCCGGCCCGAGAACGCGGTCAGCACCCTGTTCATCCTCGGGCCGCTGCTGCCGGTGCTCTCCGGCGTCCTGGCGCTGGCGATCATCCCCTGGGGCGACGTCCAGGGCGGGGTCGGCTTCTACGGGATCGACGTCCCGATCGGGATCCTCTACTTCTTCGCCGTCGGCTCGATCGCCTTCTACGGGCTCGTCCTCGGCGGCTGGTCCTCGGGCTCGAAATACAGCCTCCTGGGGGCGATGCGCTCGGCCGCGCAGCTGATCTCCTACGAGGTCTCGATGGGGCTGGCGCTGCTCGGCGTGATCATGATGAGCGGCTCCCTCTCGCTGGTCGACGCAGTCCACGCCCAGGGCGAGATGTGGTTCATCGTCCCCCAGTTCGTCGGCTTCCTGATCTTCATGCTGGCCGGCTTCGCCGAGACCAACCGCACCCCGTTCGACATGCCCGAGGCCGACGCCGAGCTGGTCCAGGGCTTCATGACCGAGTACGGCGGCATGCGCTTCGGCTCCTTCCTCCTGGTCGAATACATGGAGATCCTGGTCGTCTCCGGGATCGCCGCGGCGATGTTCCTCGGCGGCTGGATGGGCCCCGGCCCGAGCTTCCTCGACCCGATCTGGATGCTGGCGAAGATGCTCGTCCTCGTCCTCTTCTTCATCTGGGTGAGGGCAACGCTGCCGCGGCTTCGATATGACCAGCTGATGAGCCTCGGCTGGAAGGTGCTGCTCCCGCTCGCCACCCTCAACGTCCTCGTCACCGCGATCCTCGTGGTGGTGCTCCCATGAGCGGCGGCTTCGACCCGAAGTCGGCCTCCTACCTCGACTCGATCGACGTCGTCGAGGTGCAGCGCGGGCCCGAGCCGGGCGGTCTCGGCGGCGCCTACCGCGCCTTCGGCGAGACCCTGCGCGGGCTGAAGACGACCCTGGCGCGGCTGATCGAGGGCCCGGTCACGATCCAGTACCCAGAGGAGAAGACGCCCGTCTACCCCCGCTTCCGCGGCCGCCACAAACTCCATCGCTTCGAGGACACCGGCCTGGAGAAGTGCGTCGGGTGCTCGCTCTGTGCCGCCGCCTGCCCGGCCGATTGCATCCGCGTCGTCGCCGCCGAGAACATCCCCGGGGAGCGGGTTTCGGCCGGCGAGCGCTACGCCGCGGTCTACGAGATCAACCTCTCCCGCTGCATCTTCTGCGGCTACTGCGAGGTGGCGTGCCCATTCGACGCGATCACGATGGGCCACGACTACGAGATGTCGGATTACAACCGCTCCGACCTGATCTTCACCAAGGAGATGC
>DASTXV010000004.1:0-44558 GCA_035765335.1 Solirubrobacterales bacterium | reverse complement strand
ATCGACCACCTCGGGCGGCTCCCCTTCGGAGCCGTCGTCGAGCCTCTCCAGCTCCGCGTCCTCGGCAAAGGCCGGCACGATGCCCTGGTTGGCCGAGGCGATTCGCTCCCTACGCCGCACGAAGGACGGTTCGCGCTCCTTCCATGCGGTCAGCACGGGGGAGGCGATGAAGATCGAGGAATACGTTCCGGAGAAGATGCCGACCATCATCGCGAAGGCGAAGTCCTGCAGGGTGGTGCCGCCGAAGATCAGCAGCACCGTGACCAGGAACACCGAGGAGAGACCGGTGATCAGCGATCTGGTCAGCACCTCGCTCATCGAGCGGTTGACGATCTGGGAGAAGGCGGCGCGCGGCATCCGCGGCACGTTCTCGCGGATCCGGTCGAAGACGATGATCGTGTCGTAGATCGAGTATCCGAGGATGGTCAGGAACGCGGCGACGGTCCCGCTCGTCACTTCACGGTCCGCCAGCGAGTAGACGCCGGCCGTGATCAGGATGTCGTGGGCGACCGCGATCAATACCGGCACCGCGTATTTGCCTTCGAATCGGAAGGCGACGTAGCCCGAGATCAACAGTAGCGAGAAGAAGATCGCGTACAGCGCACTGCGCGCGATCTGCTCGCCGAAGGTCGGCCCGACGCTGGTGCTGTCGAAGCCCTCGCTCACCACCCCGAATTCGTCGATCAGGGCCGATTCCGCATCGCGGACTTCACCCGGCTCCAGCTGGTGCGACTGGATCTGGAAGACGTTGGAGCCGAAGTTGGGATCGTCGACCTGCTGGATCTCCTCGCCCTCGATGCCAGCCTCCTCGAGCGCGTTGCGCACGCCTTCCTCGTCGGTCGGCTGCTCGAGCGCGACCTTGATCCGGGTCCCGGACTCGAAGTCGATCCCGAAGTTGAGCTGCTTGGTCGCGAGGGCGAAGCCGCCGATCAGCAGGATCACGCCGGAGACCGAGAAGAACCAGCGGCTGGCGCCCATGAAGTCGAAGCGCCACTGTTTGCCCTCGCCGGAGGCGCCGAGAACGCCGCGCGAGCGCAGCAGGCGCGAGCGGCCCATGCTGGCGAGCAGCGCCTGGGTGAAGACGACGGCGGTCAGCAGCGAGACGATCGTGCCGACGCCGAGGGTGAAGGCGAAGCCCTTGACGCCCGCCGTGGCCAGCACGAAGAGGATGAACGCGGTCAGCAAGGTGATCACGTTCGCGTCGATGATCGTGCTGATCCCGCGTTTGTAGCCAGCGGCAATCGCGCTCGACATCGAGCGCCCAGCCCGCACCTCCTCCTTTATTCGCTCGAAGATGACGATGTTGGAGTCGGCGGCGACGCCGATCGTCAGCACCAGGCCCGCGATCCCCGGCAGGGTCAGGGTGATCGGGATCAGGTTGATCAGGGCGAAGAAGATCACCCCGTAGGCGCCGAGGGCGATCGAGGCGATCAGGCCGAGGAAGCGGTAGTAGCCGACCAGGAAGATGATCGCCAGGATCAGCCCGATGACCCCCGCCTTGATGCCCTGGTCGAGGGCTTCGCTGCCGAGGGTCGCCGAGACCTGGGTCTGGCTGACCAGTTTGAGGTTGATCGGCAGGGCGCCGATCTGCAGGGTCGTCGCCAGATCCTGGGCCTCGTTGATGTCTTTGAAGCCGCCGGAGATCTGGGCGCCGGTGCGGCCGTCGATCCCATCGGGGTTTTCGGCGAAGTTGATGATCGGCCGCGTCTTGACTTCGTTGTCGAGGATGACCGCGAAGTGGTGGGAGAGGCGTTCCGCTTCTTCGCCGCTGACCGGCCCGATCGCCTGCGCCTGCCCGCGCTGGGCGATCCTCCGGGTCACCTCCTGGAAGGCGTCCTGACCCTCGTCGGTGAAGCCGAAGGTGACGATCGGTTCGTTGTTGGGCCCGAAGGTCTGTTCCGGGTCGGTGATGTCGTTGCCGCTGAGCGCGGGTTTGTCCTTGAGCGCGTACCAACCCGGATCGACGCTTTCGTCGACCTGGCCCGATTCGTCGGTCGGGTATTCGGAGACCACGATCGTCCCCGGCGGCACCTTGACGACGATCCCGTCTTTGGGCCGTTTTTCGCCCGTCGGGCTGATGTAGAGGTCTTTTTCCGCCAGCTCGGGCCCGGCGATAGGCTCGTCCGGTTTGACATTGTCGAAGAGGTAGTAACGCGGGCGGGCGACCGAGCAGTCCTCGCAGTTCTCGACCGGCTCCTGTTCGGAGGCGAGCAGCGCCGCTTCGTAGGCGGTCGGGTAGGCGCCGGAGAAGATCAGCTGCTGGTTCTCTTTTTTGGTGATGTTGCGACCGGCTTCTTCCCAGCGTTTTTCCGACGCCCGCAGCGCCCCTTCCGGCGGCTGCAAGCCGGGTTTGCCGCCGATCGCGCGCTCGGGGCCGATCAGGTTGTCCTGCCAGTCGTAGTAGTAGAGCTGCGCGGTCGATCCGACCTGTTCCTCGGCCCGCCGCGCGTCGGTTACGCCCGGCAGGCTGACGGTGATTTCGTCGCTGCCCAGCCGCGCAACCTCCGGCTCGGAGACGCCGAGCACGTTGATGCGCTCTTCGATGATCGAGATCGAGTCGTCGATGTCTTCGCCGCTGACCTCCTCCGTCGTTCCGGTCGCCTGGCCCTCGTAGACGAGTTCCAGGCCGCCCTGCAGGTCGAGGCCGAGCTTCGTTTCCTTCTCGGCGATGATCACGCCGGAGATGACGACGAGCCCGATCACGAACAGCAGTACGAAGAGGTTGCGGCGTCTGGATCCCATCTTCCTCAGCCCTCCGGAGTGAGGACGAGCAGCAGCCCGCCGTCGTCGTCGTAGGCCGGGAACACGTCGGCGACCGCTCGCGCCGGCAAATCTCCCTCCGCGTTCACCGCGACCCGCTTGCCGAGCGAGCGCACTCCCCACTCCAGCGAGGTCTCGATCGGATCGCTGACGCCGTCGCCGTTGGTGTCGGCCTCCTCGCCGCCGTCGCCGGCGTCGATCCAGTCGAGCCCCAGGACTTCGCGCACCGGCCGACCGATCACGTCTTCATCGGTCAAACCGGTCAGCTCGAAGCTGCCTTTGCCGGCGTCGATCACGCGTCCCTGCTTGTCACAGACGAAAAAGGCTGCATTGGGAGCCGGATAATAATCGTCGAGTAATTCGAAGACAAAGCCGAAGCCACATTTCGAGCAGCCCTTGGGACGGGTGCTGAACCCCGCGGTCCTCTCCCCGCTCACCTCCCGGTGTCCGCAATTCGGACAGATGAAGAACGGCATGTTCGACAGGCTAGCTGGCGCGCCTCAAAAGAGGCTGGCTGCACCTTCAGGCGCAATCAAGCCGAGATGGTCGTAAGCGCGCCGGGTCAGGACCCGGCCCCGCGGGGTCCGCTTCAGCAGGCCCTGCTGAAGCAGATAAGGCTCGAGCACGTCCTCGATCGTGTCCTGCTCCTCGCCGATCGCGATCGCCAGGGTGGAGAGACCGACCGGGCCGCCGCCGAACTTGGTCGCGATCGTGTCGAGCAGGGCGCGGTCGCTGCGGTCGAGGCCGCCGGCGTCGACCTCCAGCATCTCCAGCGCCGCGGCGGCGACGTCGGCGCCGATCCGGCCGCTCCCCTTCACCTGGGCGAAGTCCCGGACCCGCTTCAGCAAGCGGTTCGCCACCCGCGGCGTGCCGCGGGAGCGCGAGGCGATCGTCTCCGCCCCGCCGGCGTCGATCTCGACGCCGAGGATCCCGGCCGAGCGCTGGACGATCAGCGCCAGGTGCTCGGGGGTGTAGTGCTCGAGCCGGTGGGAGACCCCGAAGCGGTCGCGCAGCGGGGTCGTCAACAGCCCGGCGCGGGTGGTCGCGCCAACCAGGGTGAAGGGCGGCAGCGGCAGCGTCACCGTCCGCGCCCCGGCGCCCTGGCCGAGGACCACCGGCAGCTCGCCGTCCTCCATCGCCGGGTAGAGCGTCTCCTCCACCGCCCGGCCGAGGCGGTGGATCTCGTCGATGAAGAAGACGCTGCCCGGCTCCAGCGAGGTGAGGAAGGAGGCGACGTCGGCCTTGCGCTCGAGCGCCGGCCCCGCGGTCTGCACCATCGGCACGCCCATCTCGGCGGCGACGATGTGGGCGAGCGAGGTCTTGCCGAGCCCGGGGGGGCCGGCGAGGAGGACATGGTCGAGCGGCTCGCCGCGGTGCTTGGCGGCCTCGATGAAGATCGAGAGCTGCTCGGTCACCTGCTCCTGGTTGACGAAATCGTCCAGGGTCGGAGGCCGGAGCGAGCGGTCGAGGTCCTCGTCGGGCGCCTCGGCCCGCGCGTCGTGGACCTTCACCTCGGCGTCGACGGGCACCGGCTCGCCGTCGACCCCCGGGGTGCGGATCCGGTTGCCGCCGATGTCGGGAGGCCCGCTCACGCGGCGTTCCTGGATGCCCCGGCCTTGCGCAGCGCCGCCGCGACCAGATCCTGGGGCTCGCTGCCCTCGACGCCGTCCAGCAGCTGCTCGGCTTCCAGCGGCGCGTAGCCGAGGTTGACCAGCCCGTCGCGGGCCAGCGCCCGGGCGTCGCCGCCCTCCGCGGCGGCGATCGCCACCTCTTCCTCCAACGCGCCCGCCACCTTTTCGCGCAGCTCGACGATGATCCGTTCGGCGGTGCGCTTGCCGATTCCGGGGACCGCCTGGAACCGTTTCGCGTCACCGGCGGCGATCGCCCGCAGGAGGTCGCGCGCGGTGCCGCCGGAGAGGGTCGCGATCGCGACTTTGGGACCGACGCCGCTGACCGTGATCAGAAGCTGGAAGAGGTCGCGCTCCTCCTCGGAGGAGAACCCGTAGAGGGAGAGCGAGTCGTCGCGCGAGATCAGCTCGGCGTGCAGAAAGGCATCGCGGCCGGTCGCGGGGACCGCCTTCAGGGTCTCCGCCGAGACCGTCAACCGGTAGCCGACGCCACCGGCGTCGATCACGACGTGGTCGGGCCGGCGGACCATCACCTCGCCTCGCACCGCGGCGATCATCCGGCGATCCGCTCCCCGCCCAGCTTGCCGGCCGCTTCCTGGGCGAAGCTCACCGCTTGGCGATGACCGTTGCCACCGCCGTGGCAGATCGCCACCGCGAGCGCATCGGCGGCGTGATCGGGGGTCGGGGGCTCCGGCAGCCCCAGCAGGGTCCCGACCATCCGCTGCACCTGGCGCTTGCCGGCGCCGCCGGACCCGCAGACTGCCATCTTGATCGCCTGCGGCGTGTAGGTGAAGCAACCCACCCCGTGCTCGGCGGCGGCCAGCATCGCCGCTCCGCTGGCCTGCCCGACGGCCATCGCCGAGCGCACGTTCTTGCCGAAGTAGACCTCCTCGATCGCCATCGCCTTCGGCTCGTGCCAGGCAATCAGCTCCTTCAGCGACCGATGGATCTTCTCCAGCCGCCGCTCCATCGGCAGATCCGGCGTGGTCTCGACCACACCTCCGTCGAGGGCCACCATATGGCTGCCCTCCACCCGCACGATGCCAAAGCCAAGATTGGCCGCACCAGGATCAATGCCCATCACAACTTGCATGGGAATTGATTCTGTGGCCCGCGTCGGATGCCTTCTCTCCGCGCTTGGCGATCTGCCAGGGGTCGGAGGGACCCTCTCCCGACACTCAACATCGAGCCATAGCGAGATGTGTCTGGCGAGGGTCCCTCCGACCCCTCCCCATCGCTAAGCAGCGAGCTTCTCGAGCACCTCAGCCGGAATGTCGAAGTTCGCGTAGACCTCGTCGACGTCGTCCTGGTCGTCGAGGGCGTCGAGCAGCTTCAGGACCCGTTCGGCGTCGTGCCCTTTCAGCTCGACCGTGCTCTTCGGCTCGGTGACGAGGCCGGCGGACTCGAACTCGATGCTTTCGCCCTCCAGCGCTTCCCGCACCGCGGTCAGGTCCTGGGGGTCGCAGATCACCCGCAGCTTGCCCTCGTCCTCGCGCACGTCCTCGGCGCCGGCGTCGATCGCGCCGATCAGGTCGTCCTCGCCGTAGCGCTCGCCGTCGACGACGATCGCGCCCTTTTTCTCGAAGATCCAGGCGACCGAGCCCGGCTCGCCGAGATTGCCCCCGTGCTTGGAGAAGGCATGGCGGATCTCGGCGCTGGCGCGGTTGCGGTTGTCGGTCAGCGCCTCGACCAGAACGGCCACGCCGGCCGGCCCGTAGCCCTCGTAGACGATCCTTTCGATCGCCGCGCCGTCGGCGCCCGCGCCGGTGCCGACGTCGATCGCCTTCTGGATCTTGTCCTTGGGCATCGAGGCGTCTTTGGCCTTCTGGACCGCCGTCGCCAGCGTCGGGTTGCCGCTGGGGTCGCCGCCGCCGTCACGGGCGGCGACCGTGATCGCCCGCGCGAGCTTGCTGAAGAGCTTGCCGCGCTTGGCGTCGGCGGCGCCCTTCTTGTGTTTGATCGAGTGCCACTTGGAGTGTCCGGACATCGCCTGGCATTCTATGAAGTCGCTCCATGGGCACGAAGGAGAGAACCGGCAGAGCAGGTCGCGGGGTCGCCGCGGGCCTTGTCTTCATCGCCATGCTCCTGGCTGCCTTCTCGCTCTGGACGGCGATCCCGCTGAGCTGGGTCTACATCGGCTCCAAGCTCTCCGAGACCCAGTTCCCGAGCGGCGGCCCCTACGCGGTGGTCGCCGTCGGCATCTTCGCCTCGATCATCGCCGTCGCCTGGCTGATCGGCCGCCTCAACAACCTCTACGTCCGCATCACCGGGACCAACCGCCTGGCTCCGATCCGCCCCAACTGGCTGAAAAGCATGCGCGACACGGCGCCGGCGACGAACTCGGTCACGGTCGTCGAGGCGGTGCTGATGGCCTCGGTGATGCTGGCCGCCCTGGCCCTGACGCTCTGGTTCTTCTTCCTCGCCGGCTCGCCGTTGCCAGATCAGTAGCTAAGTTGTTGCGAAACTTTTACGTTTCGCGCACAACACGTTGCAGGTTGCTCTGTAGGCTGGCAATATGGCCGTGATGGCGAGAGAAGCATGGACCGACGAGAGGCTCGACGACCTCAACGCACGGGTCGAGAGCATCGACCGACGGATGGAAGCCGGGTTCAAGGAGATGCGCGAAGAATTCAGGGCGGTGCGCATGGAGATGGCAGCTCAAACGGCGATGCTGAACCAGACCATCTACCGGCTCTTCGGCGGGATGATCGTCACCTGGATCGTCGGCGTCATCGCCATCCTCACCCAGGTGTAGCCAGCTTCAGACGACGAAGCGGCCGTCTTCCTGCATCACCACGCCGTCGACTTCGAGCTTGCCGCCGAGACGGAGGTCGCAGACGAGGTCGGTGTGGACGGCGGACTCGTTCTCGCCGCCGGACTCGGGGTAGCTGCTGCCGACCGCCATGTGGACGGTGCCGCCGATCTTCTCGTCGAGCAGCACCTCGCGGGTGCCTTTCGTGATCCCGTAGTTGGTGCCGATCCCGAGCTCGCCGAGGGTGCGGGCGCCCTCGTCGGTGTCGAGCAGCTTCAGCAGGTACTCCTCGCCGCGCTCGGCGGCGGCGTCGACGACCCTGCCGGACTCGAAGCGCAGGCGCACACCGGAGACCTCGCGCCCGCCGATCACCGCCGGCAGGTGGAAGCTGACTTCGCCTTCGACCGAGTCCTCGACCGGGCCGGTGAAGAACTCGCCGTCGGGCATGTTGTTGTCGCCGACGCAGGGGATGAACTTGCGGCCGGCAATGCCGAGCTTGATGTCGGTGCCGGGGGCGGTCACCCGCACCTCCTCGTGGCCCTCGATCCACTCAGCCAGCCGGGTCGTCTCCTCCGAGGCCCGCTTCCAGGCGGTCAGCGGCTCCGGGTCGGTCGCCAGGCAGGCGCCGTAGTAGAAGTCTTCGTAGTCGGCGAGGCTCATCTCCGCCTCGGAGGCGTAGGCGCTGGTCGGGTAGAGCGTGTAGCACCAGCGGAACTTGCCCTCGGCGCTGCGTTTCATCGCCCGCCTCATCAGGTCGCCGGTGACCGACTGGCGCAGGGTCTGGCGCTCCGGCGGCACCCCGGAGAGCTCGCGGGTGTTGGTGCTGGCGCCGATCGCGATCCGCGCGTCGGCGTTGTCGACCATCCACTCCGCGAACGGCGAGATCCATTCCAGCTGCTTGTCGGAGGCGTGCTTGAAGTAGGCGGCGATCTGCCCCTCCAAGGCGACGTTCAGCATCGGGTTCCCGCCGGCCTTCAGGACCTCTTCGTAGACGGCCAGCAGCAGCGGCGCCGCCGCGGTCTCGCCGTCGATCGCGACGACGTCGCCCTCTTTCACCTGGGTCGAGTAGCCGACCAGGATCTTCGCCAGGTTCTGGACCCGCGGGTCGCCTCCGCTCATCTCGCCGCCTCCTCCCCCGCCCGTTCGCGGGCGGCAGTCGTCATCGCCATGAAGATCGCGTGGAAGCGCGGGTCGTCGGTCAGCTCCGGGTGGAAGGCGCAGGCGAGCACGCTCCCTTCCCGGATCGCCACCGGGTGCCCGTCGTAAGCCGCGAGCACCTCCACCTCCGGCCCCCAGCGCTCGACCCAGGGCGCGCGGATGAAGACCGCGCGCAGCGGCTCGTCGCCCGCGCCCTCGACCTCGAGGTCCGCCTCGAAGCTCTGCAGCTGGCGACCGAAGGCGTTCCGCCTCGCGGTCGCGTCGATGAAGCCGAGGTGCTCGGCGTCGCAGACGATCAGCCCGGCGCAGGTGCCGAGGATCGGCCGCCCCGCCTCGTGATGGGCGCGCAGCGCCGGCTCCAGGCCGGCCGACTCGATCATCTTGCCGATCGTCGTGCTCTCGCCGCCGGGGATCACGAGAGCGTCCAGACCCTCCGTCTCGGCCGGCGTTCGCACCTCGCGCGGCTCGGCCCCGAGCCGGCGCAGGGTCGCAAGATGAGCTTCGAAGTCGCCCTGGAGCGCGAGGACGCCGACCACCAGCGTCCTGCCGACCGCAGGGCCGGCCACCTACGCTCCGCGGTTCTGCAGCAGGGCGTCCTCGGCAGCGAGGCCGGCGATCTCGAGTCCCGGCATCGCCTCGCCGAGGCCGATCGAGGCAGCGGTGACGCGCTCGGGATCGTTGTAGTGCGTGGTCGCCTCGACGATCGCCCGCGCGCGCCGCTCGGGGTCGGCGCTCTTGAAGATGCCGGAGCCGACGAAGTTCCCCTCGGCGCCGAGCTGCATCATCAGCGCCGCGTCGGCCGGCGTGGCGATGCCGCCGGCGCAGAAGAGCGGCACCGGCAGGCGTCCGGCCTTGGCGACCTCCTGGACCACTTCCAGCGGCGCCTGATGTTCTTTCGCGGCCGAGGAGAGCTCCTCCGGGCGCAGCTGCGCCAGCCGCTTGATGCCGGAGGTGATCTCCCGCATGTGGCGGACCGCCTCGACCACGTTGCCGGTCCCGGCCTCGCCCTTGGAGCGGATCATCGCCGCCCCCTCGCCGATCCGCCGCAGCGCCTCGCCGAGGTTGGTGGCGCCGCAGACGAACGGGACCTCGAAGGCGAGCTTGTCGATGTGGTTGCGCTCGTCGGCCGGGGTCAGCACCTCCGACTCGTCGATGTAGTCGACCTCCAGCGCCTGCAGGACCTGGGCCTCGGCGAAGTGGCCGATCCGGGCCTTCGCCATCACCGGGATCGAGACCGCCTCCTGGATCCCCTTGATCATCGCCGGGTCCGACATCCGGGCGACGCCGCCGTCGCGGCGGATGTCCGCCGGAACCCGCTCCAGCGCCATCACCGCGCAGGCGCCGGCCTCCTCGGCGATCTTCGCCTCCTCGGGCGTAACCACGTCCATGATCACCCCGCCCTTCAGCATCTCGGCGAGGCCGGTCTTCAGTCGAAACGTCGCGCGCTCAGTCATTCCGGCCATCTTACGTGGCCGGCGACCGCTCCTGCCTACTTGAGTTTGTAGGCGCGGATGCGGTCTTTGTGCGCCGCTTCGTCGCGAGCGTAAAGACCGTGAGCGAGACCTTGGACCAAAGCCATCAGCGCCGTGTGGCTGCGCGTGAAGCTGGGGCTGTTGGAGGAGAAGTAGAGGGTCAGCTCGGCGTGCTCGCCCACCTCCGACATCGTCGCGTCGGAGATCGCCAGGGTGCGGGCGCCGCGGTGCAGGGCGAGCTTCATCGCCCGCAGCAGCAGCGGATGGGCGCGGCCGGCGGAGAGGGTGATGACGAGCGTGTCCTCGTCGATCCGGCCGAGTCGCTGCAACGACTCGCCGCCGGTGCTGGCGACGATCTCGGCGCGGATGTCGAGGAGGCTGAGGGTGTGACGCAGGTAGCTGGCGAAGAAGGCCATCTGGTCGACGCCGACGATGACGATCCGCTGCGCTTCGGCCAGCGCCGCCACCGCAGACTGGACCTGCTCGGTGCTCAGCTTGCGCGCGGTTTCCTCCAGGTTGGCGTAGTCGGCGCTGAGCGACCCCTCCAGCTCGGAATGGTCGAAGGAGAAGAGCGCGCCGCCGGCGCTGCCACTGGTGGCGATCGTCGCGCGGTACTCCTCGATCGCCGCCTGCTGCAGCTCCGGGTAGCCCTCGAAGCCGAGGGCCTGGGAGAAGCGCACCACCGTCGATGACGAGGTGCTCGCTCTCCGGGCCAGCTCCTCGGCGGTGAGGAAGGCTGCCTCGTCGAGGTGGTCGACGATGTAGCGGGCGACGTCCTTCTGGGAGCGCGAGAACTCTTCGAAGCGCTCCTGGATGTAGTCGGAAAGGCTTTTGAGCTGTGGGGACTTCGTTGCGGTCTTGGTCACGGCGGTCCATTTCGCCGAACCTGACCCTTTCCCTTCCAGCTTCTGGTTGGATTTGTCGAGAGATGACCCTGGAACAGGCCCTGCGCCTCACCAACCGCAACATGATCGCCTTCGATCTCTTGCTCGGCAGCGCCGCCATCGCCGCCCCGGCAGCGACGCTCAAGGTCCTCGGCCACGAGGAGCCCTCGCCGGACGCGAAGCACCTCTTCCGCCGCTGCGGGCCGATCTGGCTCACCTTCGCCGCCGCCCACCTCGTCGCCGACCGGCGCGGCTCCGCCGCCGACTGGCAGTCGCTGGCCTGGCTGCGCGGCACCGAGATCGCCACCGACGCCCTCTGGTCCGCCTCGCCGGCGGTGAGCCGACCAGGCGCCAAGCTCGGTCTGCAGCTCGCCGGGGTCGCCAACGTGGCGATGGCCGCCGGCTTCGCCTGGATGTCGAAGCGCTCCAAATGAGCCAGTTCGAGGGACAGCCGAGCAAACGCTGGAGCCTCTTCGGGCTCGACGAGGAAGGCGACGAGACCTGGCTGATCCGCGGGATCGCCCGCAAGCGCTACCACTGCCCCGGCTGCCACGGTGACATCCCCGTCGGCGAGGAGCACACCATCGTCCAGTACGTCCGCCGGCTCGGCGGCACAGACCACCACCACTGGCACCGGCGCTGCGCCGAAGAGCTCCTGGTCCCCGAACTGCGGAGCCTGAAGCGCGTCCCCGCCGCCGAATCGAGCCAGTCGAAGCTGGAGGCGCGCGGGCGCCGCCCCTCCGGACGTCGCCGCCGGCCGTGAGCCTGCGCCGCCAGCTGACCTCCACCTACGGGCGGATCTGGCGCACCTACTGGAGCTGGGCGCCGTCGATCCTGTTGCTGGCGCTGATCGTCTTCCTCCCGCTCGGCCTGCTCGACGCGGTGACGATGAACGTCGAGCTCGACTCGCTCGACCTCACCAACGGGATCAAGCTCGCGGCGCTCGCGCTGGCCGTGGGGGTGGTGACGGCGACGGGGCTGCTCGGCGAGGTCTTCTTCAGCGGCGCGATCGCGGTCTCCCTCACCCACCCGCGCGGAGAGAAGCCACCGTCGCTGCGCGAGATCGCCCGCCGCCTCAACTACGGCCGGCTGATCGCGGTCGACCTCCTCTTCGTCGCGATCGTCGCCGTCGGGCTGCTGCTGGGGGTGATCCCCGGCGTCCTCGCCTTCGTCTGGCTCGCCCTCGCCGGACCCGTGGTCGAGATCGAGGAGCGAACCGCGTTCGGCGCCCTAAAGCGCAGCCTCAACCTCGTCCGCGGCAGCTTCTGGCTGGTCTTCCTCGTCATCGTCCCGATCGAGATCGCCGGCGACGCGATCGGCAACGGCCTCGCCGCCCTGGTCCACGAGGCCCTCGGCCACACCTTCGTCGCCACCTGGCTGGCCGAGGCTCTCGCCGACGCCGCCCTCTCCCCCGTCTTCGCCGTCGCCGCCGTCCTCCTCACCGTCGACCTGATCGCCGAGAAGGACGGCGAGGGCGCCGCCCCGCCCCTGCACTCTGTCCCGGTGCCGGCATGATCACCGCCTCGATCTTCACGGAGTTCTGGGACCGGATCTCCGAGCACGAACTGCAGGGCCTGTACCTGGTCCTGGTCGGCTTCATCCTCTCCTTCGGCTTCATCCGCATGAGCACGCGGCTGATGCGCAGTCCCAAGGTGCCGTGGTGGCCGGGCAGCATCGTCAGCGAGGGCGGCGTCCACGTCCACCACCTCGTCTTCGGGATCGTGACGATGATGGTCGCCGGCGCCGCCGGCTTCGCCTCGCTCGGGGACAGCCCCTGGCTGGAGATCTGCGCCTTCGCCTTCGGGGTCGGCGCCGGGCTGACGATCGACGAGTTCGCCCTCTGGGTCTACCTCGAAGACGTCTACTGGGCCGAGGAGGGCCGCAGCTCGATCGACGCCACCGTGCTCGCCGCCGCGGCGATGATGCTGGCCCTGCTCGGCTTCACCCCGTTCACGATCGAAGAGGGCTCGGTCGGCGCGATCCTCGGCTCGGTCCTCAGCGCCCTGATCGTCTTCCTCCTGGTCGCGGTCTGCTTCGCCAAGAAGCGGATCGTGCACGGCACCATCGGCTTCTTCGTCTTCCCGATCGCCCTCTATGGCGCCTGCCGCCTCGGCAAGCCCGACTCCGCCTGGGCCCGCCGCCGCTACGGCGAGCGGCGGCCGCAGAAGCAGGCGCGCGCCGAAGCCCGCTTCCCGCCCGACCGCCGCACCGAGCGCTTCAAGAACGCCTTCCGCGACATCGTCGGCGGCAAGCCGACCCACGCGCTGGAAGAACTGTCGAAACGCTAGCTGCCGTTGCTGCAGACGTTGAACCCGATTTCGTCGGCGACCCGCGCCAGCTGTTCGTCGATCGGGCTGCGTGATTCGTAGGTCTGGACGTAGGCGGTCGGATTTCCTTCCCTTGCCGCGGCAAGGGCGCGGCGGTCCATCCGCGCGATGTCCTTGCGCAGCTGCAGGTATTCGCGGAACTCGTCTTCCTTCCTCTGCGGCGGATTGAGCCGGCTCATCTTGCTCACCTGCCGGCCCGAGTTTTCAACCAGCTGCTCGGCGAACTCGGTGCTCATCCCGGCTTCGGTTTCTCCGTCTGGAAACCGGGCCTTGCTGGCTTTGTAGGACGCTTGCGCTTCCGCGCAGATCTCGTCGGCCTGGGCGATCAGCGCCGAGGTCGAGAGCCGCGGCTCCGGCTTGGGTTTCGGCTCTTCTTCTTTCGCCTCCTGGGTGGTGGTCGTGGAGACGGTGGGATCGTCGCCGCCGCCAGAGGCGATCAGCGCGACGACGACCACCGCGGCGATCAGCGCCAGGAGGCCGCCGAGCAGGAGGGGGCGCCGACCACGAGGCGGGTCCTCCGGAAGCTTCTCCGTCTGCGCTTCGCGCGAGGGAGCAACCGACCGCTCCCGGGTCGCCGCGGCGCCGGTGGCGACGGTGCGCTCGGGGATCGAGACGGTGGTGCCGCTGAGGGCCGCCTGGGCGGCGCGGCCGAGGTCGCCGGCGGAGGGGTAGCGATCGTCGGGGGACTTCGACATCGCCCTGGCGACGACGTCGTCGAGCGCCATCGGCACCGCGGTCGCGTAGAGCGAGGGGGCCGGCGGCGGATCGTTGAGGTGGGCGTAGAGCCGGGCGGCCTCCCCCTCGCGGGGGAACGGCACCTCGCCGGTCAGCAGCTTGAACAGGAGGCAGCCGAGGGCGTAGACGTCGACCCGGGCGTCGATCGGCTCGCCGGAGATCTGCTCCGGCGCCACGTAGTCGAGGGTGCCGACGAAGCGGCCGGTCTGGGTGAGGCCGGACTGGGTGGCGACGTTGCGGGCGACGCCGAAGTCGGTGATGTAGGCATGCTCGGCCCCGGGCTCGCCGCTGAGCAGGACGTTGGCCGGCTTGACGTCGCGGTGGACGAGGCCGGCGGCGTGGATCGCGTCGAGCCCGTTCCCCACCTGGGCGATCAGCGCCACGGCCTCCGCCGGCTCCAGCCGCCCCTCGCGGGCGATGCGGCGGTCGAGGTCGGAGCCGGCGACGTAGCGCATCGCGATCCACGGCACCCCGTCCTCTTCCCCGGCGGCGTAGATCGGGACCACGTTCGGGTGCTCGATCGAGGCGGCGATCCGCGACTCCTCGGCGAAGCGGCGGGCGAAGACGTCGTCGGAGGCCGCCTCGGGGGCGATCAGCTTCAGCGCCACCCGCCGCTCGAGGCCGGGCTCGAGCGCCAGGTAGAGGATCCCCATTCCCCCGCGCCCCAGGCGGCGCTCGATCCGGTAGCCGGCGAACTCGTCGCCTTCGGAGAGCTCGGTCCAGCGAGAGGGCTCAACCATCGCCCAACCCTAACCGCAGGATCGAGTGCCTAGACTCGTCCCAGGCATGCGCCGCCGCCTCCTCATCCCGCTCCTCGTCGCCCTGCTCGCGCTCAGCTCGGGCGCGGTGTCGAGGGCCGAGGTGGAGCAGACGGGGAACCTCAGGGTCACCTTCGACGCCGACTTCTCGCCGAACGCCCTCCCCCGTGACCGCCCGGCCCCGGTGAAGGTCGAGATCGAGGGCAGGATCGCCACCACCGACGGCAGTCACCCGCCGGCGTTGCGCTGGCTGGAAGTCGAACTGCACCGCAACGGCCGCCTGTTCACCCAGGGCCTGCCGACCTGCTCCGCCCCGACCCTGCAGTCGACCAGCACCGAGACCGCCCTGTCTCGCTGCGGCCCTGCCCTGGTCGGGCGCGGCGACTTCCGCGCCGACGTGCTGCTGGGGCGGGAGGTCCCGGCGGTCGGCGAGATCCTCGCCTTCAACAGCCGCCGCAACGGCAAGCAGTCGCTGCTGCTCCACTTCTTCGCCGGGGTGCCGGTCCGCTTCACCCTGGTCGTGCCGCTGACGATCGGCCACCGAAAGGAGGGTGAATTCGGCACGGTCCTGCGCGCGAAGATCCCCAGGCTCGGCGGCGGCCTCGGCTCGGTCACCCAGATCGAGCTGGCGATCGCGCGCCGCTACTCCTTCCGCGGCCAGCGCCGCAGCTACATCTCCGCCGCCTGCAGTGCCCCGCCCGGCTTCCCCGGCGCCCTCTTCTCCTTCGCCCGCGCCAGCTTCCGCTTCGAATCGCACCGGGAGATCCGCGCCACGCTGGTCCGTGACTGCGCGGTCCGCTGAGGGTCAGAGGCCGAGGCCGCCGACGCCACCCTCGTCCCAGCCGAGGTGGTGGGCGAGCTCGTGCCGCAGCGTCTGCTCGACCTGGCGGGCCAGCAGCTCCCGGTCGTGGCCGAAGTCCCGCTCCAGGGTGTCGCGGTAGATCACGATCCGGTCCTCGTAGCGCTCGGCGGCGAGACCGTCGCCGAAGTACTCGCCGTAGGCGTTGCGCTCGAAGCCGAGATCGGAGACGACCACGGGTACCCTCTCCAGTAGGCGCTGGAATTCGTCGGGAAGCGCGTCGATCGCATCGGCGACGAGAACTTCGAAGCTGTCCGGCTCCGTTTGATTCACTGCCGCACCACGTTAATCAGCAAGCGACCGGAGGTACTCACAGATGAGAGACGATCAGCCCATTTCCGCCAGGAAGCTGCGCACCTTCGGCTCGCTTCTTGCCGTGATTGCGATCGTCGCCGGCGGCGCCGTCTGGAGCGGCTGCGGCAGCGATAGCGACACCACCGGCACGATCCGCGAGAACGCCGAAAAGCAGGTCGAAGAAGGCACCAAAGAGGCCGAAGAAGCCCTCGAGGACGGGGTCGACGAGGCCCAGAAGGGCCTCGAAGAAGCCAAGGAAGAGGTAGAAGAGGGCACCGACGGAAAGACCCGCGAGAAGTTCGACAAGGCGCGCAAGGAAGCCGAAGAGGGCCTGGAAGAAGGTCAGGCCAAGGCCGAAAAGGGCCTCGAAGAAGCCAAGGAACAGGCGGAAAAGTACCTGCCCTAACCCAAGCTGGCCCGGGGCGCGCGCGGCCGCCGCGCCCCGGGAAGCTACCCGCGGCTGGCCTCGATGCTGTCGTGGAGGATTTCCACCGCTCTCCCCATCATCTCGTCTGAGATCGTGAAGGGCGGCGCCAGGCAGAGAATGTCGTCGAGCAGCGCCCGGGTGAGCAAGCCAC
The DNA here is from genome assembly GCA_035765335.1 of Solirubrobacterales bacterium. Lineage (GTDB taxonomy): Bacteria > Actinomycetota > Thermoleophilia > Solirubrobacterales > 70-9 > VAYN01. The sequence continues at coordinate 28,353 of DASTXV010000004.1, read as the reverse complement.
GGTCCCTCGCTGCGGCGGCAGCGCGCCGCCCTCGCTCGTCCTCGACCGGCCACCTCCGCCGCGTCTCCTCATCCGCGACCAGCTCGACACCGACCATCAGCCCCGCCTGCCGGACCTCGCCCACTTCGGGATGCTCGCGCAGGGGAGCGATCAGCTCCGCCAGCCGCTCGCTTGTCTCCCGTACCCGCGCCAGCAGGTTCTCGCGCTCGATCGCCTCCAGGTTCGCCAGAGCGACGGCGCAGGCGACAGGATGACCAGAGTGGGTGAAGCCGTGCATCAGGTAGCCAGGGTTGCGGTCCGGATCGCGCAGCTCGTCCCAGAGCGCGTCGCTGACGATCACTCCTCCGAGCGGGATGTAGCCGCTGGTCACACCCTTGGCGAAGGTGAGCAGATCAGGTGAGACGTTCTCGTGCTCGCATCCAAACCAGGTTCCGGTCCGCCCAAAGCCGGTGATCACCTCGTCGACGATCAGCAGCGCTTCGTAGCGGTCGCAGATCTCCCGCAGGCGCCGCAAGTAGCCAGGCGGCGGCACGATCACGCCGCCGGACCCGAATACCGGCTCGACGATGACCGCCGCCACCCGGCCCGCCCCCAGCTCCTCGATCTTCCCCTCGAGCTCCTTGCCGGTGCAGATCGGACAGGCGCAGGGGTCGCAGGGAACGCCGGCCGCGCAGCGGTAGGTGTAGGGAACCGGCACCTCGAAGATGTCCGCCGCCTGGATCCCGAAGTCCCCGTGGTAGGGGTCCAACCGGGTTGCGGTGGTCGTCCTCCCCGACAGACCGTGGTAGCCCCGCTCATGGGCCAGCACGACTGACTTCTCCGGTTCGCCGCGCCGCACCCAGTGACGCCGCGCCAGCTTGATCGCGGTCTCGTTCGCCTCGCTGCCGCCGCTGACGAAGAAGACCCCGCTGAGGCCGGGCGGCGCCAGGCCGGCGATGCGCTCCGCCAGCTCCAGCGCCGGCCGCGAAGCAACACCCCCGAAGGTGGAGGCGTACGGGAGCTTCTGCATCTGGACGCTGGCGGCGTCGACCAGATCCTGACGGCTGTGACCGAGGTTCACCGTCCACAGTCCGGACATGCCGTCGATCAACCGCTGCCCGTCCTCGGTGATCAGCTCGCAACCTTCGCCTTCGGCGATCACGAGCGGGCCCACCTCGCGCAATCGCGAGTGGTCGGTCAAGGGGTGGATCAGGTGAGCCAGATCCCCTGCGCGATGATCTGGGGCGGACACGAGCCCGTCCCACAGTAATAGAAATTAGACAGGTCGTCTACAGAATTTCATGCCGACTTCCGCCCCAGGGGACTGCGCGGCGCCTTCTCCGGGGGCAAGGCGCAGATCGCGTACCAGTGCAGCAGCGCCAACTGGTGCGCGACCTTGTCGATTTCCTCCTCGGTCGAGTTGACGTCGAAGGAGGAAATGACCGAGTCGATCATCGCGTAGGCGGCGCGGACGCCGAATTCGAGGTCGATGTCCTCACGGATCAAACCGGCGTCTTCGTCGGCGGCGTGCACCGCCATGATCCACCCCAGCATCGCCTCGTCAGCGGCTTTATTCGCCTCCTCCCAGCCGGAGCCGCGGAGGTTGCGGGCGACGGCGACGATCGGCCTCAGCTCGGCGTTCTCGACCCGCCAGGCAAGCGCCTCACGGACCATCTCGTAGATCAGCTCGAACGACGTCTGGCCGGAGCGGGCGTTCTCGCGCAGGCGCTGCGCGATCAACCCGTAACCAGACATGTAGTCGCTGATGATCGCCGTGAGGATGTCCTGCTTGTCGTCGAAGTTGTTATAGACGGTTGCTCTGGCCACCTGCGCGGCCCGAGCGATGTCGCCCATCGAGGTCTCCGAAAACCCTCGCCGAGCGAACAGCTTTTGGCTCGCCTGGAGGATCTTGGTTCTCGCTTTTGGCTCCCCGTGCCGTGGTCGCGTCAATTTTCGCCCCTCCCGAGGCGGTCGATCAGCCCCTTCACACAGGCGAGACTATCCAATGGAGGGGGAATGACCATTTTCAATTGACCTCTTCGGGTAGCTCGTACCAGCGCTTGCGGTCACCCACCCGGGCGCGCAACTTCCAGCCGCGACTCTTGGGAACAGTGTCCAGTTCGGCTTGCAACCTTTCAAGCCGCTCCGCAACGCGATCCCCCGCCTCGAAACCCGGCAGCTCCCTAGCGAACTGTCCAGTCCGGGTCGCGACCATGTTAAGAGTCCGCCACAGCCCCCAGTCCGCTGCCGCCAAAGAGGCGATATAGGCAGCGTTGACCCCGCTCTCGTCGTGGGTAACGTCGTGATCGGCGAAGATCGCGCAAAGATCGAGGTAGTCCTTTTCGTTCGTTTCGACCACCTGAAGCTTCAATACCGCCAGGTCCGCCAGAGGAAGCGTCATCGGCGTAACCTCGAGCCGATCGCGGAGATTGATCCGGTGGCAAAGGTTCGCCTCGTCGACGAAGACGTCCACCTGGCGCCCATTCGCCTCATCCCAGAAGCCCAGGCGGCGGTGGCCGTGAAGCATGTTGAACTCGCGATCGGGTGCGTAGGAAAGAGCTGCCATCAGCTCACCCACCTCCCCCTTTGCGGCGCCGGCGGTGGCGAAGTCGATGTCGCCGTATTGCCGCTGCAGGGGTGGCCGCCGGCTGCTGGGACAGCTGACCGCGACAGCGACACCCCCCAGCAGGCGCAACGGCACGCCCCCCACGGCAGCCGCTTCCGCGATTCGCCTTCCCTCGGCGACAGGGTCCGGAAGCGGCTCCAAGTCCCTCCCGACCTACTCCGGCGGAATCTCCGCCGCGAGCTTGTCGACGTCGACTCCCTGACGCCGACGGGCCGCGCGGGCGACGAAGAAGGTCACCAAAGCGGCGGCGAGGATGATCGCGCAGTCGCGGAAGAACTGACCCCTGTCGATTCCAAGTTCGGGGTAGCGCATGTAGACGGCGAACAAGCCCCCCAGGATGATCGCCACCAGGCCCCCGGCCCAGGCGACGATCGGGATCCCGAGAAGACGCCGCGTCGTGGCCGACGCGCGCCAGGAATCGGGGCGCCGATAGGGCAGCAGGACGGCTGCGATTCCCAGCAGGATCATCGTCACCAGCTGCAGCAGCACCGCCTCGATCAGGACGCTGAAGAACCCTTCTTCGTTCGCGACCGCCCAGTAGAGAACGAGGATGCTGAGGAGCACCGTCAGCCCTATCGCGTAGTTGGGCGCGTGCGTGCGAGGCGAGACCCTGGAGATGCGCGAGGGCAGCAACCCGTCAAGCCCCCAGGCGAAGAAGGTGCGAACCGCGATCGTGATGTTGGGCAGGATCAGCAGCGGGAAGGCGGCGACGAAGGCGATGAACAACCACCAGGCGAGAAAGGTGCTGCCACCGGCGATCGAGGTCAGGAAGGTGTAGTAGGGCGCCACCGCAAAGGGATACGTTTCTTCGCCCAGGCTGTTGATCGCGACGAAGAAGTCGTGACCGAACTTGTTGAAGAAGACGATCGCCAAGACCACCGCGATCCCGATGTGGACGATGGTGGCCAGGCTCATCATCTTCACCTGGGTGATGTCTTTCGCCCGCCGCACCTCCCCGGAGATGTAGATCGAGAGCCAGCTGTAGAGGGAGAGGCTGCAGACAGCGGCCCACACAGGCCAGGTGTTGTCCATGCTGAAGGCGGGGTTGGTGTCGATCCCTTCTTTCTTCGCATCGGCGATGACCGTGTTGTAGGTGTCCGGTTCACCGGTGATCGAGCCGGCGAACTGGTTGAAGCTGCTGATGAACCCGTCCTGGCTCTTGAAGAGAAGGACGAGGAACACGGTCGCGAGGCCGAGCATCATCACCGCCCAAAGCCCCTTCATGATCCGGGTCGTCCAACGCCACCCCCCGGCGAGCAGGACGGCCGAGACGAGGATCAGCGCGGTACCGAGGCCGAATTTCCACCATTTGCCGGTGACCAGGTCTTCCCCGGCGGTGACCAGCGAGCTCTGATCGCTGACCAGCCCGATCGCGGTCAGGGAGGGGCCGAGGGCGACGGTGACGAACGCTTCGGCGACGAAGGCGATCGAGAGGACCACCCCCGAGGTCCAGAAGAACGACGAGATCAACCCGACCACGGGATGGGTTACGCGCCCGATCAGGACGTAGTCGCCACCGCTGCGTGGGATCGCCGAGGTGAAGAGGCCGTAGCAGAGGCAGATCAGGAGGGCGGCGACAAGTGCCATCGCGAAGCCCAGCCAGATCGAGCCGCCGGGGTACACCCCGAGGGTGAAGAAAATCGAGATGGCAAGGAAGATCGCGGTCGGCTGCCCCGCCATGTTGAAGACGAAGGTCGAAAACGGCGAGACCTCGCGCACCAGTCCCGTCGCTTTTCTCACGTAACTGCCCTGTGGCCTACCCTCGGCCACCGGCCTCTCCCCTAGCTCGGTCATTCCCCCTCACTCTCTCCCGTCGTTTGTCAACTCTCATCCCGAGACCAGGTAGTGGTTGATTACCTGATCCGACCCCAAATGCACCAAACATCCATCCAGGTGCCCGCTACCGTAATCGGAACCGGGGTTGATTGCCACCGTTCGGCCGATATTCGTCACGCCCTTGCTCTCGTGGATGTGACCGTGAAGGCTGAGCAGCGGCTGCGTCTCTTCGATGATCTGCCGCACCGCTGAGCTGCCGGTCGGCACCTCGTGGGGGCGGCCGCCCTTCATCACGTAACGCAGATCCTCGTCGACCTCGAAGGCGGTGTCGAGGCTGCTCTCGTAGGGCGGGACGTGGACGTTGAGAATCGCGCGGCCAGGCTGCTCAAGTTGATCGACGAGTCGTTTCAGACGCGAGTAGATCTCCTCCTCGTCGAGCTCGCGCGGCGTCTGCCAGGGAGTGCGGTTCGAGTAACCGAAGGAGACCATCTCGTGCGGTCCCAGCCACTCAATGGTCTCGTCGCAGGCGACGACGCTACTGCCCGCCGCCAGCACTTCGTCAATCGACCAGGGATCGTCGTTGCCGGGGATGACGTAAGCGCGAACTTCGGTTCCGGCGAGGCGCTCGTCCGCGAACTCGACCCAGAGCCGCAGCTCGTCGAGCAGCGCCCGCTCAAAGGCCTCGTCCCGCCGCTCCCTGTCGTCGGCCAGGACCCGGGCTTCCTCCGGATCGACGATCAGCGGGTACATCCCGTTGGTGGAGATCGCCCGCTGCATCTGGTCGAGCTCCTCCGCGGTGCGCGCCACCCGCTGCTCGCCGATCACCCGGGCGGAGTAGGAGCCGTCTCCCTCCCGCGCGATCGGGACCAGCGCCTTCCCGGTCAGGTCCCCGCCCATCACCAGCGCGTCGGCCGGGTAGTGGGCGGCGGCGTTGACGAACTTCTTCCAGCAGACCCGGGAGCCATGAATGTCACCCGCGTAAAACAGGCGCGTGATCGGCTTCTTCTGGCGGCGATTGAACATCTCTCCCACGAAGATCATGGGCCATCCAGCCGACGACCAGCGCCCATGCCGACGCCGTGAACTGGTCACCATGCCTAATTTCGAGCGAGCTCGAGCTCCGAGTCGAGCAGTCGCATGGCCGCCTCGCGATCCTCGGTAGCGAGCAACCCCGCTGCGGCCAAGATGTAGTTGCGATCGACGGCGAGCCGGGGGGCCCGAGGGAAGAGGGAGCGCGGCGGCCTCCGCGCCAGCGCCCGCTCGAGGATCAGCTCACCGTCCTGGCGATGGGCGAACACCCCGCCGGTACCCAAGACCAGATCGACCTCTCGCAGGTCGGGACCGCTGCGCGCGAGCGTCGGCGGCCCCCCCTTTCCCCGGCTCAGCAGCATCGTCCCGCAGTGGCGGGTGAGGGCATGGGTGGCGCAGCCGACCGCCAGCAGCGCGTCGAAACGCAGGTCCCCCTCCCCTTGCGGCAGCCACTTGGGGTCCGCTCCCCGTAACGAGACACTCTGTCTAATTGACGCTTCCCCGCCGCCACCCTCCGCTTCGAGCCAGCGGCGATCGGCAGCGAGCGCTCCGGCCGCCCCGGAGCGCAAGCCCAGGTCTCCCTCCACGGTGCGCAGCATCAGCGGCGGCGGCAGCAAAGGGTCTTCGATCCCCGGCATCACCGCCTCCGAGGTGCGGTTCGAGTGGACGTCGGTCGTGGCTCCGCCGATGTCGACGACGACCACATCGCCGAGCAGCCGCGTCGCCTCGAGGACGGCCTCCGGCGTCGGCAGCTTCACCATCTGCTCGAACTCGCGGCTGGCGCTGAGCCCCTTGCCGCCGATCACGTGCTCGAGGAAGGCGCGCAGGATCGCTTCCCGGGCCGATTCGATCTCCAGCTTCCCCAGCTCCGGCATCACGTTGCCGGCGACCTCGGCCCGCATCTCCGCCTCCCGCAGCAGCGTCGCCACCTCGGCCGCCACCTCGGCGTTGCAGGCGACGACCGCGTTGCCGCCGATCCGGCGCGAGGCGAGGTGCCGGGCGTTCTCCAGCACCAGCTCCGCCTGGCCGCCGTCGGTGCCGCCGGCGAAGAGGACGATCTCCGGCCGCGCCGCCTCCAGCCGATCCAGCTGCTCGTCGCCGAGGCTGCCGGCGAGCACGGTCTCCACCCGGGCGCCGGCGTTGAGCGCCGCCTGCCGCGCCGCGGCCGCGGTCAGGTCCTCGACCAGCCCCACCGCCGCCACCTTGAGTCCGCCGCCGGCGCTGGAGACGGCGAGCCGATGGTCGATCGCGGTCGTCCCCGCCGCCGCCTTGGCGGCCCCCAGCGCCACCCCGAACCCGTCCATCAGGTCGGTGGCGATGCTGGTCGGCGCCTCGGCCCGCGCCAAGAGCCTCCCCTCGGGGCAATCGACCAGCCTGACCTTGGTGTAGGTGCTGCCGAAGTCGGCGAGCGCGACGACGCCCACCGTCAGGCGGGGACTCCGCCGCGCCGGCGCTCGATCAGGGCGTCGACGAGGCGGTCGATCGTCCCCGGCGTCTCGATCCCGGTGGCGTTGAGGTCGCCGCGGACGTCGATCGGGATGTCCGAGCCCTCGACGTCCTCGTTCAGCACCCCGCCCATGAAGACCGGGACCTCCCCCACCCCCGCGCTGCGCAGCTCGCTGATCAGCAACTTCCCGAAGGAGCGGGCGACGCCGTTGTGGGTGGTGATCACGACCGCGTCGGCGTCGGTCTCGATCACCGCTTTGACGATGTCCTCGGGGTCGCGGTTGATGCCGAAGTCGATCACCTCGGTCCCCACCGCCGCCAGGGTCGAGGCGAGGAGGAACTCGGCGAACTCGTGCACGTCGGTGGAGGTGACCAGCACCTTCATCCCCCGGATCGCCTCCTCCTCGCGGCGACCCTGCAGCTCGACCAGGAGCCGCCCGCGCTCTTCCATCGTCTGCCGGACCAGGTCCGTTTCCAGCACCGGACGGCGGCCGCGGGGGAACTCCGGATCCGGCTCGCCGGCGCCGAACAGCTCCTCGCAGCGGGTCGAGCCGAGCCGTTTGAGCACGAGCAGCAGCTGCGCCGGGTCGCGGACGTCGATGCCGGCGCTGTCGAGGCCTTTGATCGCGGCCTCGAAGAAGGCCTTGCCGCCGCGGACCAGTTCGTCGCGCATCGCCTCGATCTTGCCCCAGTCGACGACCGGCTCGACCATCGGCACGTAGTCCTCCATCCGCCGGCTGATCGTCTGCACGGTGGCGACCTCCTGCCAGGTCGGGATCCGCTCGGTCTCGGTGACCGGGACGGCGATCGGCGCGGCGCCGAGCCGGTAGCGCATGTCGACCATCTTGTTGAAGAGGAGGTCGGTGTTGAGCACCGCCATGTTGGCGTCGAAGTCCGCGGTGTTGCCGATCGTGTCGCCCTGCAGGTAGGAGAAGGGGACCTTGTCGGGGTTGACGGCGTCGAGGGCCAGCGTCACCGCCGACTTGATCACCGGGTTCTGGGTCAGACCGCCCCAGGAGGGCGAGTAGGCGGCGCCGATCAGCTCTTCGCTGACGTAGCGCTCGACCATCGCCCAGCCGATGTAGTTGGCGTAGTCGTGGAAGACGCCGGGATAGCCGTCCTCCATGTAGGAGTCGAAGACCACGCCCTCGTCTTTGAAGGCCGCCAGCAGCCCCGCCGCCTGCAGCGTCACCACCGTCTGGTTGACGTCGTCGTCGTAGTAGGGCCAGCGCCAGGAGTACTGCGAGAGGACCCCGATCGTGGTGATCCCCGCCTGCAGCGCGTCGAGGGCGTTTTCGACCGAGCCCGGCCCCCCGATCGTGTTGTCAGCCGCCTCCGGCTGGATCGGCACCGTGTGCGCCAGCTCCCACCAGTCCTGCTCGGTCATCATCACCGGGCCGGTCTCCTGCGGCGCTTCGGCCCGTTTCTCTTTGGGCAGGCCCATGCGGCGCTCGGCGATCAGGTTGAAGCGGTCGGGCGGGCGGACGCCGCGGGAGAGCGCGTCCTCGTAGATCAGCCCCAGCGCCTCGCGGGTGTCGGCCCAGGTGGCGAGGCCGATGTTCATGCAGGTGCAGGGGATTCCCTGCTCGCGCGCCCGTTCGCGCCACTCGCGCTCGGAGCCGACGCCCTTCTCCTCGCAGTAGGACGAGCGGGCGCGCTCGACCCCCTTGGCCATCTCGCGGCCTTCCGCGACCGCCTCCCTGCCGTCGGGCAGGTCGGGGGGAAGCAGGGCGCTGAGGTCTACGTCGATCTCGCTCATCTCTCAACCATCCAGGATCCAGCCGCCGCTGACCTCGAGCACCTGCCCGGTCGTGTAGCCACCGCCGTCGGAGGCGAGGTAGAGGACCGTTTCGGCGATCTCCTCGGGCTTGCCCATCCGCCCCAGCGGGGTCATCTCGAGGGCTTCGTCGATGTGCTCCTTGGGGATCTCCCAGTCGTCCTCCCAGTTTGCCGCGATCGGCCCGGGGGCGACGGCGTTGACCCGGATCTCGGGCGCCAGGTCACGGGCCAGGGCCGAGGTGAAGGCGCGGACGCCGCCCTTGGCGGCGCAGTAGGTGACGGCGACGGAGTTGACGACGTTCTCCTGATTGACCCCGTTGCCGTAGGAGCCGGAGAAGTTGACGATCGCGCCGTTGCCGCTCGCCCGCAGGTGCGGCGCCGCCGCCCGGCAGACGCGAAAGGTCCCCAGCAGGTCGACGTCGAGCAGGGTGGCGAAGGCGCCCGCCTTCGACTCGGCGAAGCGGACCGCGTCCTCGGGGTCGATCCGGCCGGCGGCGTTGACGACGACGTCGACGCGGCCGTAGCGCTCGGCCGCCTCGGCGACGAAGCGCTCGACCGACTCCTCGTCGGTCACCTCGACCTGGGCGACGTGGCCGCTGGAGCCGCCACCCTCGATCTCGCTCAGCGCCTCGCGGGCCGACCCCTCCGAGGAGCGGTAGCCAAGCGCGACCGTCGCCCCCTCCCTGCCGAAGGCGCGCGCGACGGCGCCGCCGAGGGCCCCTCCGGCCCCGGTGACGAGCGCGACCCTGCCCTCGAACCTCCTACCGTTGTTCCAACGCTCCATCGGTATGCCGAGAGTTTGACGGGTGGAATCCGGAAAAGCCAGCCGGAGGGAATCTCGATCGGCCTGAACCTGACCGCTGACAACCGCCGCCGCCGCTCGTTCCAGCAACGAGGGAGATCCACTAGAGGGGGTTCAAAGATGAAGCGAGTTCTCGCAGTAGCGGTGATCGCGGTTCTGGGGATTGCCGCAGTCAGCACGGCAGCCCCGGGGGATCCCACCGACCTCAAGGTCACGAAGACGGCAAGCGCCGGGACGGTCAGCGTCGGCGACACCATCGCCTACACGATCAAAGTCGAGAACCTGGGGCCGGAGACGGCGACGGGAGTGACGGTCGATGACCCGCTGCCGCAAGAGGTCGACTACGCCTCGGCCACCAGCACCCAGGGCACCTGTGCGCTGCAGGGGCGGAAAGTGGTCTGCCCGGTCGGGAGCCTGGAAGCGGGGCCGACGGCGAAAGTCAGCTCGGCGACGGTGACCCTGAACGTGGTCGCCCGCAAGGCCGGGACCGCCACCAACACCGCCTCGGTCTCCAGCAACCAGAAAGACCCCGTCGCCGCCAACGACAGCGCGACGGCGACCGTGACGATCCTCGCCAAAGCGCCCACCGCGACCTGCCGCGGCGCCAGGGCGACGATCGTCGGCACCGCGGGCTCGGAGGAGCTGACCGGGACCGGCGGGCGTGACGTGATCGTGGCCCGGGGCGACAACGACGTCGTCTTCTCCTTCGCCGGCCGCGATCTCATCTGCGCCGGCGGCGGGTCGGACCGGGTCAACGCCGGGACGGCAGCCGACCGCGTCTTCGGCAACGGCGGAGCCGACCGCCTCTTCGGCCGGGGCGGGCCTGACCGGCTGTTCGGCAACCGCGGCTTCGACGTCTGCCGCGGCGGCGCCGGGCTGGACGTGACCCGCAGCTGCGAGCGGTAGCCGGGGAAGGAGCGAGCCCCGGCCGGGGCTCGCTCCTTCGTCCCCTCAGGTACGGGCCTGCTCGCGGACTTCCTGCGCGTTTTCCTTGGCGCTGTCCTTGAGCTCTTCGGTCTGCTCCTGACCGGCTTCCTTGGCGGTGTCCATCGCTTGATGGCCCACCTCTTTGGCGCCTTCGACCGCCTGCTCGGCCACCTGGCCGGCGACCTCGCGGCCACGCTCGAGCGCCTCCTGGCCGGTTTCGGCGGCGGATTCCTTCACCTGGTCGGCCAGCGGCCCGACCTTTTCGTCCTCGACCTTGGTGCTCGGCAGCATCATCCCGGCGAGGAAGCCGGCGGCGATGCCGCCGATGGCGAGCCCGAGCGGGTTTTCCTGGGCGACGCCGACGGCCTGCTGCGCGCCTTCTTTGACCTGGTGCCCGTCGGGCGTGGCATCGCCCACTTTGTGGGTCGTGCCCTGGACCTGCGAGATCAGCCGCTCGCGCTTGTCGCTGATCGACTCCTTGACGCGGGTTTTCACGTCGGTCTTGTAGGCGAGAGCGTCGACGGTGTCGCCCATTTCGGCTCGCGTCTCCTCTATCTCCTCGCGGATTTGGCTTGGCTCTTGGCCCATTGCACGTCCTCCTTCACGGTTTCAACGGTTTGCTCGGGGGCGGGTGGCGTTGCCTGCTTGAGACGGTCTTTTCCGGACATCGCCAGAACCGCGGCGATCGCCCCGTAGACGACCGTGACGATGAGGGCGGCGACCCAGAGGTCCATCGCCTTGTCGAGGAGGGCGAGGATCATCGTCGTCAGCGTCGCCAGCGCCAGCAGGCCCACTACCGCGGCGCCGCCGAACATCCCGGCGCCCTGGCCCGCCACCTTCCCTTTTTCGCTCAGCTCGGCTTTCGCCAGCTCGATCTCTTTGCGGACGAGCGTCGTCGTCTGCTCGGAGAGCTGTTTGACCAGCTCTCCGGTCGAGTGCGAGCGCAGCTCGTTCGCCTCTCCGTTCGCGGTGCTCATCGCACTGCGGGAGTCGGCGGCCTGCTCGGCACTGCGGTCGCGGGCGGCGGCGTCGCCACGGGCTCCACTGCGGAGCGCTGCGGGGTCACCGTCTGCGGCACCTGGGCGCCGGGCCGCGTGCCGTTCCGCTGCTGGTATCGCCCGCGGCTGGACGCCTTGAGGAAGCGCGCGGCGAGCACGCCCACCGCGAGGCCCCCGGCGAGCACCGCCCAGGGGCGCTCCCGCCCGAAGTCCTCGACGTCTTCCAGCATCCTGTCGGGGCCGTTGTCTTTCAGGTAGGAGCCGACTTTCTCCGTCTGCTCGGCGGCGCGATCGGCCAGCTTCGCCGGCGCCTCCTTGCCCTGTTTGCGCAGCTCCTCGCCGACGCTGCGCAGGTCCTGCGCGGTGCCGCTCACCCGCTCACCGGCCTGGGTCGAGCGATCGTCGATCTGCTGGCGAAGGCCCTCCTGCGCTTTGCCCGCGGCCTCGCGCGCTTTCTCCTGCGCCTGGCCCGCGACGTCCTGCGCTTTTTCCTGCGCTCCGCCAACGCTTCCGTCAGCCATTTCAGTCCTCCAAGTCCTCGTTTGCTTGTCCGCGCCCGGGTAGGGGCACGCGACGGCATCTGCCGTTGATATGACCGGCGGCCAGGTCCGAGGCTCGTCAACCTCGCCACTCCGCAGTCCCTGTTCCCAAGATCGGCGCGAACCTGACCGAGACGGCACGACATTGGGGTCTCACGCTGCGGTTACCCCTCAGTGCGATAGACAAACGCTCCCTTGGAATCCCCGGGCGCCATTTTCATCCGCTTCCTCAAGTTCGGCTGCCTCGCCTGGGGCGGGCCGGCGGCGCAGATCGCGATGATCAAGCGCGAGTGCGTCGACGAGGAGAAGTGGGTCGACGAGCGCAGCTTCCAGCGGACGCTGGCGGTCTACCAGGTCCTCCCGGGGCCGGAGGCGCACGAGCTATGCGTCTACTTCGGTCGCCTGCGCGGCGGCCGCTGGGGCGGTTTCGCGGCGGGCCTCGGGTTCATGCTGCCCGGTTTCCTGCTGATGCTCGGGCTCTCGGCCCTCTATGTCGAGACGAGCCTCGCCGAAGACCTCGACGCCCTCTTCTACGGGTTGAGCGCGGCGGTCGGGGCGCTGGTCGCGCGGGCGCTGGTGCGGCTGGGGAAATCCTTCCTCGTCGACCTCCCCCTGGTCCTGATCGCGATCGCCGGGTTCGCGCTCACCCTCTTCGCCGGCGCCAACTTCGTCCTCGTGCTGCTGGGCGGGGGGCTGCTCTACGAGGTGTGGAGGAACGCCCGCGGCTGGCTCGGCGGGCCATCTTCGCTCTCGCTCGGCCTGCCGGCCTGGGTCTGGATCGGCGTCGGGGCGATCAGCGTCACCCTCACCGCGGAGATCTTCTTCGAGGGCCTGAAGGCGGGGCTCCTCACCTTCGGCGGCGCCTACACGGTGGTGCCCTTCCTCCACGACAGCGCGATCGACGGGCAGGGGTGGCTGACCGAGAGCCAGTTCGTCGACGGGCTCGCGATCGGCGGCATCCTCCCCGCCCCGCTGATCATCTTCGCCACCTTCGTCGGCTACCTGGCCGGGGGGCTGGTGGGCGCGCTCGCGATCACCCTCGGCATCTTCATCCCGGCCTTCCTCTTCCCGATCTTCTTCCACCGCCAGCTCGTCGCGATCGCCGAGAACGAGCGCCTCCACCAGTTCCTGCTCGGGGTCGCGGCCGGCGTGATCGGGTTGATCGCCGCGGTCACCGTTGAAATCGTCGACGCCAGCGTCAACGACGCCTACACCGCCGCCCTGGCGATCGGGGCCTTCCTCGCCCTCAACCGCTGGCACGGGAAGCTGACGGTGCTCTACGTGGTGCTCACCTGTGGCGCGGTCGGGGCGATCCTGCAGGCGACCCTCGTCTGAGCAGCTTCATGCTGCGCTCCTCGCCGAGCAGCGCCTCCACTTCCGCGAGCGGGGAGTCCGAGGCGGCGCGGCCGACCGCTGGCAGGGGTTCAGCAGCCGGCCGCGGCCGCTGAGCCCCGGCGGGGGAAGTGCTCGTCCGCATGCCTTGCCGGCGTCGAAAGGGGCGAGACGCCGGGTATTCAGCGCGGTCGAGCACAAGAACAAGAGTAGAACCCCCCTAGCCCTTCGATCGGAGGGTTGATCCCGCCCCAGGGCTGGTCCATCATCTCTATATGGGACCTCAGCCCCCGCGCCAGCCTTCTGACTCCCCCGAGGGGATCCAGACAATGCTGGACGCGTTGCCGGCGATGGTCGGCTACTGGGACAGCGAGATGCGCAACCGGATGGCCAACGACGCCTACGTCGAGTACTTCGGCAAGACACCCGAGGAAATGCGCGGGATCCACATCCGGGACCTGCTCGGGCCGGAGCTGTTCGAGAAGAACCTACCCCACATCGAAGCGGCGCTGGCCGGAGAGACGCAGTTGTTCGACCGGGCGATCGTCACGCCCTCGGGCGAGACCCGCTTCACCCAGGCCTCGTACATTCCCGACGTGGTCGAAGGCGACGTCCGTGGCTTCTTCGTCCTCGTCACCGACATCACCGAGCGGCGGCGAATCGAAGAGGAGGTCGAACGGAGCCGGGCGCGCCTGGCGGAGGCCGAGCGGGTGGCGCGGATGGGGAGCTGGGAGTGGGACATCCCCGCCGCCCGGCTGACCTGCTCCGAGGGCCTCTTCGCCATCTACGGCATCCCCCCGCAGGATTTCGAGAACTACGACCCCAGCAACACGGGGAACGTCCATCCCGACGATCGGGCCTTCGTCGAGCGGGAGCTGCGCCAAGCGGTGGAGGCCGGCACCCCGATCGACTTCGAATACCGAATCATCAGACCCGACGGCCGCGTTCGCCGCATCCACAGTCGAGCCGAGCTGATTGCCGACAGCGACGGCAGCCCCCTGCGCCTGACCGGGACCGTCCAGGACGTGACCGAGCTCCGCGCCGCCGCCGAAGTCCTCCACCAGACGGCCAGCGACCTCGGTCGCCGCGCCGCCGAGCTCCACGAGCTACCCGACCGCCCCCGCCGCGACGACGACCTCAGCCGGCTCCTGTCGGGCCGTCAACTCGAGATCCTCGCCCTCGTCGCCGAGGGCCTCAGCAACGCCGAGATCGCCTCCCGCCTCTACCTCACCGAGAGCACGGTGAAGTGGCACGTGCGGAAGATCCTGAAGGCGCTGGGGGTGGCGAATCGGGCGCAGGCGGTAGCGCGATACCTGGCCTCCCCGAAAGGGTGAAAAAGAGCAGTAAGTGGGGCAGGCTGGACTCGAACCAGCGACCGACGGATTATGAGTCCGCTGCTCTAACCAACTGAGCTACTGCCCCGAAAGGCGAGCGTAGCGCGAGTCGAGGCCTCAGGCGCTGAAAAGCTGCGCCAGGGAACGGCCGACATCTGGGGGCTCCTCTTCGCCCTTGGCGGCGGCGGCGGCGCCGTCGGCGAGGGCCTTGGCGGCGTCGGCGATCTGGTGGTCGCGGCCGCCCCTGATCGTGCCGGTCTTCTTCGCTTCGGCGAGGTCAGACTCCATCAGGCCGGCCAGCTCGGCCAGGCGACGGAGGCCGACGACGCTGGCGGTGCCCTTGAGGGCGTGGGCTTCGGCCCGCATCGTCTCGAAGTCGTTGGAGCCGGTGGCGAGACCGGCGGCGATCACATCGCAGCGCCGTTTCGCCTCTTCGGCGAAGGACTGGAGAAGCTGCTCGTCGGTTGCCGCTTGCTCGTTCATCGGGCGATTGCCTTGTCGACGGCCCGGTGCATCAGCTTGAGCCCGAAGGCTCCCTCGACCGTGTCGCGGACGATGCCGTCGCGATCGATCGCGAACAGATACGGCTCGGTCGGCAGATGGAACGCTCGCACTTGGGATCGAACCCCCTGGGCCGGATCGTTTTCGTTGTAGATCTCCATGTGGATGAAGGCCGCCTTGTCTCCATATTCCTCTTTTGCCTGCTCGGCCACGTCAACGACAGGGCCGCAAACCCGACTCTGGCAGAACTCGGGGGTCGCAAACAAGAGCATGATCGGTTCTTTGCCCAGCGCTTCCGCGTAATCCACCTTGTTCTGGCTCTCGGGGGGTATGCGAGTCGTGATCTTCGACAGATCACCGCCGACGTCCTGCGCGGTCGGCGTATGAATAACCGGGGCTTTCTCGCCCGGTTTCGGGATCCTCTCGAATTCGCCGACGACCACACCGGGCAACGGCGTCCCCTTCAGTTCCCCGTCCTCCCTCAGAATCGCGGCGAGGCGCCACTCGCCCTCGCTCGGCAGGTTCAGCCGGGTCGAGTAGACGACGGTCGCCGCCTCGGCGTCTTCGTTCGTCGTCTCCGCGCGAAATGCCGGCTTGGTGGCGAGGCTTTCAATCGAGGCGGGAAACGGTCCCCGTGCCGGCTGGTCCAGCGCCTTGGCCTGGGCTTTCGCGGCTTGTCCACGGTTGCCGGATCTTGATTTGGCCCCTGGCTTCGGCTCCGGCACCCTCGCGAGGTAAAGGGCCACTTCGGCATCGGCAACCTCGCCCTCCTCGCGGTCGAAGACGCCGAACGGGTACCTGTTCCTTCCCGGATAGAAGACCACCGCGGAGGGTTGAACGACCAGCTCCGTGGGGGCGTCGGCGGCCTTCAGCACCTGCCGCAGGGTCCGGCCCTGCGCCGAGGGGAAGGCCGATTTCGGCGGCGCCGGGCGGTTTTCGACGGCGGTGGCGACGCTCTCCGTCGAGTCCTCCGAGCCGGAGTCGCCTCCGCAACCGATCAGCAGCGCCCCGGTCGCGAGCAGGCAGAGCAGCGCTGGGACGGAGCAGGGGCGGCGCATCGGCGGCATGTTATGGAGAGATAGGGTGCCCGGGGTTCTCGACGAGAAGGAGATGGGATGGCTGAGCGAGCGGCGCTGATAACTGGAGCATCGAGCGGGATCGGACTGGCGATCGCGCGGACGCTGGGCGAAGAGGGCTACGCGATGACCATCGCCGCGCGCCGGCCGGAGAAGCTCGAGAAGGCCGCCGAAGAGCTGCGCGCCGAGGGCTTCGAGGTCGAGCCGATCCCGGCCAACATGGCCGAGGAGGACCACGTCGTCGCCATCTTCGCCGCCCACCGGCAGAAGCACGGCCGCCTCGACGTCCTCGTCAACAACGCCGGGGTCGGGATCGGGGCGCCGATGGAGCAGATCCAGACCAAGCACCTCGACATGCAGCTGGCGGTGAACCTGCGGGCGCTGATCCTCGGCACCCGCGAGGGGCTGCCGATGCTGCGCGAGGCCGGCGCCGAGCACGGCAAGGCGCTGATCGTCAACACCGCCTCGATCGCCGGCAAGGGCGGCCAGGCCTGGCTCTCGATCTACGCCGCGACCAAGGCCGCGGTGATCAACTTCACCCAGTCGACCCATCGCGAGGCGGGCAACGCCGGCATCCAGTGCACGGCGCTGGCGCCGGGCTTCGTCGAGACGCCGATGACCGAGTTCGTCCAGGGTCAGATCCCGCCGGAGGACATGATCCGCCCCGAGGACCTCGGCGAGGCGGTCCGCTTCCTGCTCCGCACCTCGCGCAACTGCCACGTGCCGGAGATCGTCTTCACCCGCCCCGGTGAGGGCTTGGATACTCCTTAGCGGGATTTCTGGGGTTGCCAGGCAAGGACGCAGGGAGCCTGAATGGCAGCGCCATTTAGGCGACCGAGGACGCCGCATGGCGACGCCAGAAACCCGCTAAGCCTGCGGATACTGGTCGCCGCTTTTGGCGACGCCGGTCACGTCTTCCCGGCGATCGCGCTGGGCAAGGCCCTGGCGGCGCACGGCCACGAGGTCGTGATCGAGACCTGGGAGGAGCGGCGGGGGGCGGTCGAGGGCGAGGGCCTCGGCTTCGCCGCGGCCGAGGAATACCGGATGTTCCCGCCGCCCGACCCGGACTCCGAGGAAGGGCAGCACGCGGCCGAGGCGGCGAAGGCGCTGGCGCCGCTGCTCGAGGATTTCCGCCCGCACGCGGTCGTCAGCGACATCCTCACCCTCGCCCCCACCCTCGCCGCCGAGGCGGCCGGGATCCCGCTGGCGACGCTGATCCCCCACATCTTCCCGGTGGTCGAGCCGGGGCTGCCCTTCTTCGCGATCGGTTTGCGGCCGCCGCGGACGGGGCTCGGCAGGAAGATCTGGCGGACCGGGCACGACCGGGCGCTGCGGGTCGGACTGGAGCAAGGGCGGCAGGACCTCAACATCCAGCGCTCCCGCCTCGGGCTGCCGCCGATCGACCGCTTCCACGGCGGCATCAGCCCGGACCTGGCGCTGGTCGCGACCTATCCGCAGCTCGAGTACCCGCGGCGCTGGCCGGCCGGGGTCGAGGTCACCGGCCCGATGACCTTCGAGGTCCCCCACCCCGAGATCGAGCTGCCGCCCGGCGAGGACCCGCTGGTCCTCGTCGCCCCCAGCACCGCCCACGACTCCGAGAACCACCTGGTGCGAACGGCGCTGGCGGCGCTGGCCGAGGAGCCGGTGCGGGTGGTGGCGACGACCAACCGGGTCAAGCCGCTGCGCCCGATCGACGTCCCCGCCAACGCCACCCTGGTCGAATGGCTCAGCTACAGCCAGCTGATGCCCGCCGCCTCCCTGGTCGTCTCCCACGGCGGCCACGGCACCGTCGCCCGCGCCCTCGGCGCCGGCACCCCCGTCCTCGTCTGCCCGATCATCGGCGACATGAGCGAGACCGCGATGCGCGTCGCCTGGGCCGGCGCCGGCCTCTCGCTCCCCTGGCGCCTCTGCCGCCCGGCACCGCTGCGCTGGGCTGCGCGACGGTTGCTGCGCGAGCCGAGCTTCACGACGAAAGCGGAGGAGACCGCCGCCTGGGGACGGGCAAACGACGGGGCCGCACGGGGCGCGGAGCTGGTCGAGGAGCTGGCGCTGAGCCGACTCACCGCCGCCTAAGAAGCTCCGGGGGTGGGATTCGAACCCACAACCCTTCGATTAACAGTCGAATGCTCTGCCGTTGAGCTACCCCGGATCGCGCTGACCCGAATGAGCTACCCCGGATCATCGTTAGAAGAGAATTTAGCGGCACCACGGTGATTCATGCCACGACGATCGCGAGTGTGCACTTCGCCCTCACATAGACGGTCAACTGCACACTCGATACCTTGACCGAGAGTTAGCTCTAGACACTTCCCGCCGGCCGCTCCGCGTGGGCGATCCGTTCGACCAGCGCCGCCCGTTCGCGGCTGAGGGCGGCGCGGCGCTCGTAGTCGCCGCGCTCGCCGGCGGCGGCGATCTCGCCCTCCAGGCGCCGTTGCTCGAGGAGGAGGAAGTTCAGCTCCATCGCCTCGTGGGAGGCCGGCTCCTCGCGGGACATGATCGCCAGTTCGGCGATCAGGCCCGCCAGCTCGGCGTCGTCGTGAGGGAGCTCGGAAGCCGGATCCTCCGGGTGCTCGCGCAGCCAGGCGGCGGCGCGCAGACCGGTCGGCGAGAGGTGAGCGTCGGTCAGCCGCGCCAGGTACTCCCTGCCCTCGCTCGGGATCGCGATGCACATCGCCAGCAGCGCCCTCTCGCGCCGCTCGCGCGAGGTCAGCTCCGCCGCCCGCTGCGGGCGCGGCGCCTCTGGGTGGCTCGCCTGCGGGGCCGCCTGCTCGCGCCCGCCGCTGGCCGGGGTCGCGGCCACCACCCGGCCCATCACCATCGCCGGGTCGAGGTCGAGCCGCTCGGCGACGCGGCGGACGAGGTCGTCGCGGCTCGCCGACTCGCCCATCCCCGCCAGCACCGGCGCCACCTCGGCCAGCGCCCGGTCGCGCTCTACCGGCGAGCCGACGTCGGTGCGGCCGAGCACGAGGCTGACCTGGAAGGAAGTCAGCTCCTCGGCCCCCTCCACCAGAGCCCGGAAGCGCTCCGGCCCCTCCGCCTCGTTCATCATCTCCGCCGGATCCTCGCCCGCCGGCATCGCCGCCACCCGCAGCCGCATCCGCCGCCCGGCGGCGACGGTCTGGGCGCGCAGCATCGCCTCCTGGCCGGCGGAGTCGGCGTCGAGCGCGAGCACGACCTCCTCGACCATCCCCGAGAGCGCCGCCACCTGCTCGCCGGTGATCGCCGTCCCCATCACCCCCACCGCCTCCTCGATCCCCGCCTGGTGCAGGGCGATGACGTCGGTGTAGCCCTCGACGACGACGGCGCGGCCGGCCTTGGCGATCGCCGCTTTGGCCCGGTCGACCCCGTAGAGGATCTGGCTCTTGTGGAAGAAGTCGGTCTCGGCGGTGTTGACGTACTTGGCACCCTGGTCGGGGCGCATCGCCCGGCCGCCGAAGCCCAGCACGCGGCCGCGGCGGTCGCGGATCGGGAACATGATCCGCTCGCGGAAGCGGTCGTACTCGCCGCCGCTGCGCCCGCGCTGGACCAGCCCCACCCCGCGCAGCTCCTCGACGCTGAACCCGGCCCGCTGGCTCGCCACCAGGAGCTTGTCCCAGGCGCTGGGGGCGTAGCCGACGCCGAAGTCGCGCAGCACCTCTTCCCCCAGGCCGCGCCCGGCCAGGTAGTCGCGCGCCTTCCCCGCCTCCTTCGACTCCCAGAGGTAGTTGGCGTAGAAGGCGGCGGCGCGGTCCAGCAGCTGCTCGAGCCGGCGGCGGCGCTGGCGCCTGGCCTCGGCCCGCGGGTCCTCCTGCTCGCGCTCGAGCTCGACCCCGTAGCGGTCGGCCAGCAGCTCCACCGCCTCGGCGAAGTTGAGGCCGTCCTTTTCCTCGACGAACTTGATCACGTCGCCGCCGACCCCGCAGCCGAAGCAGTGGTAGAGCTTTTCCGTCGGCTCGACCGAGAACGACGGGGTGCGCTCGTCGTGGAAGGGACAGAGGCCTACATAGCGGGCGCCCTGTCGGCGCAGGTCGGTGTGGGCGGAGATCACCTCGACGATGTCGGTCGCCTGCTTCACCCGCTCGACGCTCTCGGGGGAGATCAGCGCCATCAGAACCTCGACTCTTCCGGCACGGTCAGCTCGGTGAACTTGGCGATGCAGAAGCGGTCGGTCATGCCGGCGATGTAGTCGGCGACCCGCTGGACGTCGCTCGCCCCCGGATCGCGGCTGGGGACCTCGTCGGGATGCGCGAGGTAGTGCTCGAAGAGGCCGCGCATGGTGCGCTGGACCCGGTCCTGCTCGCTGCGCGCCTCCGGTCCCAGGTACACGCGGTCGAACATGAACTTGCGCAGGCGCAGCATCGCCTGGCCGACCTCGCGGCCCTGGCTGATCTCCTCCGCCCCCGCCGAGTGATCGACGATGTCGCGGACGAGGGTGTCGATCCGCTGCGACCCGGTCGGCCCCAGCAGCTCGATCTCCTCCGCCGGCAGGTCCTCGGGCCGGAGGATTCCCGCCCGCAGCGCGTCGTCGATGTCGTGGTTGATGTAGGCGACGCGGTCGACCAGCTTGACGATCTGCCCCTCCATCGTCGCCGGCCTGCGGGAGCCGGTGTGGTTGAGGATGCCGTCGCGGACCTGCTCGGTGAGGTTCAACCCCTGGCCCTCCCGCTCGAGCACGTCGACCACCCGCAGCGAGTGCTCGTTGTGGCGGAAGCCGCCGGCGCCGTGGTCGCGCAGGGCGGCGTCGAGCGCCTCCTCGCCGGCGTGGCCGAAGGGTGGATGGCCAAGGTCGTGCCCGAGCCCGATCGCCTCGGTCAGGTCCTCGTTGAGGCCGAGCGCGCGGGCGACCGTGCGGGCGATCCCGCAGGCCTCGAGGGTGTGGGTGAGGCGGGTGCGGTAGTGGTCCCCCTCGGGGGCGACGAAGACCTGGGTCTTGTGCTTCAGCCGCCGGAACGACTTCGAGTGGACGATCCGATCCCGATCCCGCTGAAACGGCGTCCGCAGCGGACTGTCCGCCTCCTCCACCGGCCGCCTGGCCGGATACGACCGCGTCGCCTGAGGAGACAGAAACTCCTCCTCCCAAGCAGCTATGCGGTCGTGGAACGTCACGGTGGCGGGCACGCATCGATCATAAGTGGCAACCACGAGCAGCCTGAGGTTGAGGGGTCGGTGGGGGTGCCCCGGGAGCACCTCCGCCGGGAGGAACGCCTGCAGCTAACGCCTCAAGAGCCTGCAGCCCGGCTCCATGCTGAGTACCCGGGACACCCCCACCGACCCCTCCCCCAACAGCTTCCAGTGAAACAGCTGTTCCCCCAGATGCTGTCGCGAGGGGAGCGGGGTACCCCTGACCGGTACTCAGCATGGAGCCGCGCCACCAGACCTTCGCGGTCAGCCACTGACGTTTCTCGCGGCGGAGGTGCTCCGGGCAGGGGTACCCCGCTCCCCCTACCGCCCAGCGTTTATGCCGCGGCCCGAAGCTGCACGTGCGCGTGGTGCTCCAGGGTCACCCCGACCGCGCGCTCTACCTGCCGCAGCGCCTGCAGCTCCGCCTCGGGTGCTTCGCTGAGCGGCTTGGCCAGCCCCGCGACCATGAACCGGTGCGCTTCCTCGCTGAGCGGGAAGGAGTCCGCTTCGCAGCTGGCACAGACGACCCCGCCGGCGGCGCCGGAGAAGCCGACCAGGTGCTCGGCCTCGCCGCAGCCGGCGCAGGAGGAGAGCTCGGGGGCAAAGCCGGCGGCGAGCGCCAGCTTGAGCCGGAAGGAGAGGGCGGTCTCCAGATCAGCGGCGCGGGCTGCAGTCGGATCGTCGAGCAGCGACAGGTAGCGGCAGAGGAGGTTGTAGGCGGGCGGATTAGGCTCGGCCGAGTCGAGCAGGCGCAGGACCGCGTCGCAGGCGCGGGCGCCGGCGGTGAGAGCGGCACCGGAGGAGCGCAGGCGCGGGTAGCCGTCGACGGTGGTGGCGCTGGTCACCGTCATCAGGTCGCTGCGGCCCTCGTGGAGCATCAGGTCGAGCCGGAAGAACGGCTCCAGCCGCCCGCCGAAGCGCGATTTCGGCTTGCGGGCGCCCTTGGCGATCGCGCCGATCCTTCCCCGCGTGCTCGAGTAGAGGTGGAGGATCCGGTCCGCCTCGCCGTAGCGGATGCTGCGGAGAACGATCGCCTCGGTCTTAACCGTGGTTCCGGCCACGAAACCAAATATGACCGACGGACCGGACGCTACTTTCGCGCCCGGCGCCGTTTCGGCCGCTTCCGCAGCCGCACCTGGCAGCTCGGGCAGAAGTAGGTCGAGCGGCCGCCGACGACGATGCGGACGATCGTGGCGCCGCAGCGCGGGCAGTCCTCGCCCTCGCGGGTGTGGACATGGAACTCGTCCTGCATCGACCCCTTCTCGCCGCGGGCGTCGCGGTAGTCGTCGATCGAGGAGCCACCGGCGTCGATCCCGGCCTCAAGCGCCGCGACGACGGCGTCGCGCAGCGCCTCCAGGTGCTCCGGCTTCATCGAGCCGGCAGGCGAGAGCGGGTGCAGCTCGGCCCGGAAGAGCGCCTCGTCGGCGTAGATGTTGCCGACCCCGGCGATCCCCGACTGGTCGAGCAGGAAGGACTTCAGCGGCGCCGTCCGCCCCGCGGCCATCTCCCCCAGGGCCTTCGGCGTGAACTCGGGCGAGAAGGGCTCGATCCCGAGCTTCGCGAAGCGGGTCTCGAGCCCGTCGTCGGCGAGCAGGAAGGCCTCCCCGAAGCGGCGCGGGTCGGTGAACCAGAGCTCGCGCCCGTCGTCGAGGACGAAGCGGGCGCGCAGGTGACGCTCCTCGGTCGAGCGCTCGCCCTCGTACAGCCGCCGCCCCTCGGAGGGGTCGAGCATCTCCTCGCCCTCGCGCAGGATCAGGTTGCCGGTCATCCGCAGGTGCATGACCAGCGTCCGCGCCCCGTCGAGGCCCATGAGGATGTACTTGCCGCGCCGCCCGAGATGCTCGATCGTGCTGCCGCTGACAGCGTCACCCAGTCTCTGGGGCGGGACCGGCCGCGACCAGCGCTCGTCCAGCACCTCCAGCCGCTCGATCCGGTGCCCTTCGACCTCGGGCTCCAGCTGCCGGACGACGGTCTCCACCTCCGGCAGCTCGGGCATGCATTGAGTTCTACTTCAATCGCTGGCCCGCGGGTGGGCGCTGAAGTAGACCTCCTTGAGGCGGTCGCCGGAGAGGTGCGTGTACATCTGCGTGGTCGCGATGTCGGCGTGGCCGAGCATCTCCTGGACGGCGCGGAGGTCGCAGCCGCCGGCCAGCAGGTGGGTGGCGAAGCTGTGGCGCAGCGTGTGCGGGCTCATCTTGCCGGCGAGGCCGGCTTCGCGGGCGTGGCGCTGGACGATCTTGTAGAGGCCCTGGCGGGTCAGCGGGCCACCGCGGAAGTTGACGAAGAGCTTCGCCTCGTGGCGGTCGCCGACCAGCTTCGGCCGGCCGCCGCGCAGGTAGCCGTTGATCGCCGCGATCGCCTGACGGCCGAGCGGCACCAGCCGCTCCTTCGACCCCTTGCCGCGGGCGCGCAGGAAGCCTTCGCGCAGGTCGACGTCGCCCAGCTCGAGCCCGATCGTCTCCGAGGCCCGCAGCCCACAGGCGTACATCACCTCCAGCAGCGCCCGGTCGCGCAGCGCCGTCGGCTCGCTCCCCTTCGGCGAGGCCAGCAGCTTCTGCACCTCGGAGTAGTTGAGGACGTGCGGCAGCTTCTTCGAGCGCCGCGGCGCGCTCAGCGCCGCCGTCGGGTCGTCGCCGATCAGCTCGTCGCGGCGCAGGTGCTTGTAGAAGGAGCGCAGGCAGGCGGCCTTGCGGTGGATCGTCGCCGCCGAGCAGGCCGGCCGCCCCTCCCCCGTCGCCAGCTCCGCGAGGAAGTCGGCGATGTCGGCCGCGCTCGCCTGCAGCGCGTCGCGGTCGCGCGCAGAGAGGTACTCCCCGTACTGGAGCAGGTCGGTGCGGTAGGCGTTCAGGGTGTTGCGCGAGAGGCCGCGCTCGAGCTCCAGGTAGGAGAGGAAGTCGAGGACGAGGGACTGGAAGCGCTTGTCGGCGCCGGGGCCGGCGGAGGGCCCGGGCGACTGAGGCTTGATCGCGACAGCCATGGCCGCTGGTTCTCGCTGCGTCGCTACAACCCTTGGCGCGCAAGGAAGGTTCCAGCGGCGAGCGGCGTGGAGAAGAAGAGCGGGTCCTCTTCCAGGGACCGGCCCATGGTTCTCGTCGGCAGGTTCGACTCCGCGTAACCACCCAGGTCCACGGGAACGGTGTGCATACGGTGCTTGGAGCCGTCGATCGCCCGTGCGATCTGGGGCTCGCCCTCGGGGACCGGAACGTCCACCGGCGCCAGGAGCAGCTCTAAGACGGTGCGGGTGTGGTGGCTGAGGCCGCGGTGACGCTCGCGGGGGTCTGAGGAGGAGAGACGCGGGGAGATAACCGTCGGGCAGCGCAGCGCCAGCGCCGCGTGAGCGCTGTCCAGCGCCGCCATGCCGCCGTGGCCGAGCTCGGTGCTGGAGCCGATGATCCCGGGACCGGGGCCGACCAGGACCGCGTCCCACCCGAGCGCGGCGGCGGCGTCCAGCGCCCCGACCACGCTCATCGCCTCGTGCTCACCGCCGTAGGCGGGAGCGGCGGTGACGTGGCCGGCGAGCAGGCCGCGCTCGCGCAGCTGCCTGACGTCCCGGGAGAGCGAGCCCGGCAGGGCGCCGCCGCCGGTCTGGACATAGCCGACCCGCAGCCCCGGCGCCGCCTGCGCCGCCGCCCACGCCGCTGGCGCGAGGTGCCCATGCAGGGGCAACACCAGCACCGGGACCGGCGCGCCCCTCGACTCCCCCTCCACCGGCTCGACCGGGTGCTGGAGCGAGGTGTAGTTGAGCTTGATCACGTGGGCGTCGCCCTCCGCCCCGCCGGCCAGCCCCCGCGTCAGGTTGACGTGGACCACGTCGAAGCCGCCGGAGCCGAGACCGAGGTCGAGGGCGGCGCAGTTGACGACCACCTCGTCGTCTTCGCGCATCTCCCCCAGCAGCGCCTCGTCAGCCCAGGCCGGGCGCTGCTCGCCCTCGACCTCGACCAGCAGCGGGTCGACGGAGACGACGACGCCGCGGCGGAGCTTCAGCCGGCCGCTCACTCGGCCGCCGCGGGCGCAGCCGCTTGCAAGATGCCCTCGCAGACCTCGAGCATCTTGTCGAGGCTGCGGGCGGGGACCATCTCGTCGGAGGTGTGGACCATGTCGGTGCCGTTGGAGAGCAGGACGCAGTCAAAGCCGTCGCGGCGGAAGACGTTGGCGTCGCTGCCGCCGCCGATCGCCACCCGCTGCGGCTCGACCCCCGCCGCACGCAGGCCCTCCTCGGCCAGCGCCAGCGCCGCCGAGTCCTTCGGCACCTCGTAGCCGCGGAAGAGCTCTTCGATCCGCACGTCGGCGTCGCAGCCGTGCTCGCTGGCGCCCCAGGCACAGGCGTCGGCGATCTTCCCGGCCACCTCCGCCGCCCGCTCGGTGTCGAGACTGCGGGCCTCGGCGTGGATCGCGCAATGGCCCGGGACGACGTTGCCCGAGGTGCCGCCGGAGATCAGGCCGACGTTCGCGGTCGTCCCCTCGTCGAGCCGGCCCAGCTCCATCCGGCCGATCGCCGCCGACGCCGCGGCGATCGCGTTGTTGCCGTCCTCGGGACGGATCCCGGCGTGCGCCTCGACGCCGATGAAGTCGGCGAGGATCTTCTGCTGGGTCGGGGTCGTGACGATCACCTCGCCGACCGGGCCGGCGTGGTCGAGGACGAAGCCGGCGCGCGAGCGCAGCTGCGAGGCGTCGAACGCCTTCGCCCCCCGCAGCCCCTGCTCCTCGGCCACCGTCAGTACCAGCTCGACCCCCACCGGCCCCGGCCGTTCGACCTGGCGGGCGACCAGCTCCATGAACACCGCCACCGCCGCCTTGTTGTCGGCGCCGAGGATGGTGTCGCCGCGGCTGCGGAAGACGCCTTCGTCCTCGACCACCTCGACCTGCCCGCGGTGGGGAACGGTGTCTACGTGGGCGCAGAACATCAGCCAGCCCTCAGCGGTCCCCGGCGCGCGGGCGATCAGGTTCCCGGCCCCCGCCCGCGCAGCCTCGGCGGCGTCGTCTTCGGTCACCTCGAGCCCCAGCGCCCGCAGCTCGGCGGCGAGGGTGTCGGCGATCTCCCGCTCCTCCCCGGTCGGGCTGCGGATCTCGCAGTAGCGGACGAAGCGCTCGTGCAATCGCGACCCCATGGGCGGAAGGCTAACCGGGAACGAGCGGGGGGCGCTCAGGCGGAGCGGCGGAGGCGAACGTCGTCCTCGACGCTCTCCTCGGGCTCGACCGCCTCGAGCTCGCCACCGTTGGCCGGACGTTCACCGGCCTGCCGGGCGGCGGCGCCGACGAACTCGCGGAACAGCGGCTCGGGGCGGTTCGGCCGCGAGTTGAACTCCGGGTGGTACTGGGAGGCGACGAAGAAGGGGTGGTCCTGCAGCTCGACCATCTCGACCAGCCGCTCGTCGGGCGAGGTGCCGCCACAGACCAAGCCCTCGTCTTCGAGCCGGCGCCGCAGCTGGTTGTTGACCTCGTAGCGGTGGCGGTGGCGCTTGTAGATGACGGCCTCGCCGAAGATCTCGCGCGCTTTCGTCCCCTCGTGCAGTTTCACCGGGTCGGCGCCGAGGCGCATCGTCCCGCCCATGTCGGAGACCTCCTTCTGCTCCGGCAGCAGGTCGACGACCGGGAACGGCGTCTCCGGATCGAACTCGGCGGAGTTGGCGCCCTCCATCCCGGCGACGTGGCGGGCGAACTCAACGACCGCGATCTGCATCCCGAGGCAGATGCCCAAGTAGGGAATCGATTTCTCGCGGGCGATCCGCGCCGCCTCGACCTTGCCCGCGATCCCGCGCTCGCCGAACCCGCCGGGGATCAGGATCCCGTCGCAGCCCTCCAGCTTCTCCGGGTCGAAGTTCTCGGAGTCGACCAGCTCGACCTCGACGTTGACCCCGTGGTGGAAACCGCCGTGCTCGAGCGCCTCGATCACCGACTTGTAGGCGTCGGCAAGCTGCACGTTCTTGCCGACCAGCGCGATCCGCACCTTGCCGGTGGCGGAGTCGGCGCGGCGCACCATTTCCTCCCACTCGGCGAGGTCGGGCGCCGGCGCCTCCATCCCGAAATGATCTAGAACCAGGTCGTCGACGCCCTCCGCGCGGAAGACCAGCGGCACCTTGTAGATGTTGTCGACGTCGTGAGCGGAGATCACCGCGTCGACCGGGAGGCTGGCGAAGAGCGCGATCTTGCCGCGGATCTCGCGGTCGAGCCGCCCTTCGGAGCGGCAGACCAGCGCGTGCGGCTGGATCCCGATCCGCCGCAGCTCGTTGACCGAGTGCTGGGTCGGCTTCGTCTTCAGTTCGCCGGCGTGGCCGACGTAGGGCACCAGGGTCAGGTGGACGAACATCGCCCGCTTCGGCCCCAGGTCCGTGTAGAGCTGGCGGATCGACTCGAGGAACGGCAACGACTCGATGTCGCCAACGGTGCCGCCGATCTCGGTGATCACGAAGTCGACCGACTGCGACTCGGCGACGATGAGGATTTTCTGCTTGATCTCGTTGGTGATGTGGGGAATCACCTGGACGGTCGCACCGAGGTAGTCGCCGCGACGCTCGCGCTTGATCACCGAGTTGTAAACGGCGCCGGCGGTGACGTTCGAGGCGCGCGTGGTGTTCTCGTCGGTGAAGCGCTCGTAGTGGCCGAGATCGAGATCGGTCTCCGCCCCGTCCTCGGTGACGAAGACCTCGCCGTGCTGGAACGGGCTCATCGTCCCCGGGTCGACGTTGATGTACGGGTCGAACTTCTGCAGCTGGACCCGGTAACCGCGAGAGACGAGGAGTCGGCCAATCGCCGCCGCGGTGATCCCCTTACCGAGTGCCGAAACGACCCCGCCGGTGACGAAAATGAACTTCGTGTCGCCTTTGCTCCCTGGACTCATGCTCTGCCGAGCGAGTCTAGCCAGCGCAGGGGCGGAACCGAATCGATCGTCCGCGAAATAGACCGCAACTCGCCGTAAATCGTCAGCGCCAGCACGATCGCGAGCGCCACCAGCCGGGCATCGCCGCCCAACGTGGTCAGCAACCAGACCCCGGCGATCGCCCCGATCAGGTTGGACCCGGTGTCCCCCAGCATCGCCCGCTCCCCGAGCGTCAGCCACGCCCCGACCAGGACCGGGCCGACGAAGATCCCGAGCAGCTCCAGCGGCGCCA
>DASTXV010000003.1:0-5074 GCA_035765335.1 Solirubrobacterales bacterium | reverse complement strand
GTCCTCGACCACCTCGAAGGCGGCCGTCTTCTGGCCTTCGATCCGGTGCGGGTTGACCGAGTTGACGAGCTCGATCGGGTGCTTCTGCGAGAGCTCGCGGACGATCCGCAGGGCGTCGTCGAAGTTCCCCTGCAGGGCGACCACGCGCGCCCCGTGCATCAGCGCCTGGGCGAGCTTGCCGATCGCGATCTTCCCCTCGGGGACGATCACCGCCCCCCGCAGCCCGGCGCGCGCGGCGTAGGCAGCGCAGCTGGCGGCGGTGTTGCCGGTCGAGGCGCAGATGATCGCCTCCGCGCCGCGCCCCTTCGCCCGCGAGACCGCCACCGTCATCCCCCGGTCCTTGAACGAGCCGGTCGGGTTCAGCCCCTCGAACTTGAGGTAGGCGCGCGCCTCGATCCGCTCCGAGAGCCGCGGCGCCTCGATCAGCGGCGTCGAGCCCTCGTTCAGGGTCACGACCGGGTCGTCCGCCTCCAGCGAAAGCCGGTCGCGATAGCGATCGATCAGCCCGGCGGCCATCAGCGCTCCCCCTGGTTCACGCGGAGTACTCCTCCTCGATCACCCTGATGGAGCGAGGCGCCGAGCGCAGGTCGTCGAGCTCGGCCAGCGCCTCCACCGCGGCGGTGAAGCGCGACTCGAGGCACTCGTGGATCACCATCACCAGCCGCGCGTCGGAGCCGGTCCCGCGCTGGACCACGCTCTTGACCGAGATCTCATGGTCGCCGAGCACCGTCGCCACCCGCGCCAGCACCCCCGGCCGGTCGGCCACCTCGAGGTGCAGGTAGAAGGAGGAGCTGACGTCGGTGACGATCGGCAGCTCGGTCCGGGTCTCGTGCACGGGCGCGTCGCCGGCGAGGATCGAGACGACGTCGCCCAGCACCGCCGAGGCGGTCTGCAGCCCGCCCGCGCCCGGCCCCGACATCGTCACCTCGGTGATCGCCGGCGCCTCGACCATCACCGCGTTGAAGGGGCCCTCGATCGGCGCCAGCGGGTGGCCCGGGTAGAGGAAGCAGGGAAAGACGCGGACGCTGATGCCGCCGTCGCGCCGTTCGGCGACGCCGAGCAGCTTCAGCGAGAGGCCGAGCTCCTTCGCGTAGGCGAGGTCGTCGGGCTGGATCGCCTCGATCCCCTCGTAGGAGACCTCGGAGAGGGTGACCGGGGTGTGGAAGGCGAGGCGGGCGAGGATCGCCATCTTCGCCGCGGCGTCGGCGCCGTTGACGTCGTCGGAGGGATCGGCCTCGGCGTAGCCCAGCTCCTGCGCCCGCGCCAGCACCTGCTCGTAGGCGGCGCCGGTGGCGGCCATCTCCGTGAGGATGAAGTTGGTGGTGCCGTTGACGATCCCGAAGACCTTGGCGATCTCGGTGACGCCGAAGCTCTCCTGGATCGCCCGCACGATCGGGATCACCGCCGCGACCGCCGCCTCGAAGCGCAGCTGCACCCCCGCCTCGCGGGCGACCGCGAAGAGCTCGTCGCCATGCTGGGCAAGCAGCTGCTTGTTGGCGGTGACGACCGGTTTGCCGGCGCGCAGGGCGGCGAGCACGTAGTCGCGCGCCGGCTCGGTCCCCCCCATCAACTCGACGACGAGGTCGGAGCCGGCGAGGATCTGCTCGAAGTCCCCCTGCTCCCGGGTCAGCGTGCCGCAGATCTCCGGCCGCCGCCCGGTCGCCGCCTCGACCGCCTCGGCTCGCTCGGCGAGCAGGTCGGCGAAGGCGGCGCCGACCGTGCCGCGTCCCAGCAGCCCGATGCGGACGGGTTTGGAGCCCTCGGAGGCCACGGCGCCTAGGCGTCCCTCGCGGTCAGGTCCTCGTAGGTCTCGCGCCGCACGACCACGCGGGCCTCGCCGTCGCGGCAGAAGATCACCGGCGGCCGCGGCACGCCGTTGTAGTTGTTGGCCATCGCGTAGCCGTAGGCGCCGGTCGCCGGGGTGACGAGGACGTCGCCGACGGCCGGCTCGGCCAGCATCGTGTCGCGGACGATCACGTCGCCGGACTCGCAGTGCATCCCGGCGATCGTCACCAGGGTGTCGGCCGGCGCCGCGGCGCGGTCGGCGACAAGCGCTTCGTAGCGGGAGCCGTAGAGCATCGGCCGCAGGTTGTCCGACATGCCGCCGTCGACGGCGACGTAGGTCCGCACCCCGGGGATCTCCTTCACCGTGCCGACCCGGTAGGCGGTGAGGCCGGCGTTGGCGACCAGCGAGCGGCCCGGCTCGACCAGGATCCGCACCCCCTCGCCGAAGACCTCGTGCACGCCGCGGACCTTGACGTCGACGTAGGCCTCGATCGAGGGCGGCTCGTCCTCGGCGATGTAGGCGACGCCAAGGCCGCCGCCGACGTTGACCACCTGGCACCAGTCGCCGGCCAGCTCCCCCAGCGCCTTGATCGCCAGCTTGTAGGGCTCGAGCTCGAAGATCTGGGAGCCGATGTGGGCGTGCAGCCCGACCAGCTCCAGCTTCTCGGAAGCGAGCACGCGCTCGACCGCCTTCGCCGCCAGCCCGTCCTCGAGCCCGAAGCCGAACTTGGAGTCGAGCTGGCCGGTGGTGATGTAGTCGTGGGTCGAGGGCTTGATCCCGGGGGTGACCCGGATCAGCACCCGCTGCGGTTCGTCGAGCAACCGCTCGCAGCGCTCGATCTCGTCGAAGGAGTCGAGGATCAGGTGGCGGATGCCGGAGCGGGCGGCGAAGAGGATCTCCTCGTCGGACTTGTTGTTGCCGTGCATGTGGATGCGGTCGGGGTCGAAGCCGGCGCGCAGCGCCATGTGCAGCTCGCCGCCGGAGGCGACGTCGACCGAGAGCCCCTCCTCGGCGAGGAGGCGGTAGGCGGCGGTGCAGGGCAGCGACTTGCTGGCGAAGAGGACCTCGAAGTCCCCGGTGCGGCGCTCGAACGCTTCGCGGTAGGAGCGGGCGCGGGCGCGGATGTCGTCCTCGGCGTAGACGTAGGCGGGGGTGCCGTGCTCTGCGACCAGCGCGACCACGTCGCAGCCGGCGACCTCTAGGTGCCCCTCCTCGTTGACGCGGCTCCCCTGCGGGAAGACCGCCGAGCCCGCGATCGGATCGCCCACTACCGAACCCGCCTGTCCGCTCTCCGCCATAGGACGGGCATTTTGACGATTAGCCGCCGAGGGGGCGGAACGCCGAGTCCATAGCCCTTCGGGCTATTTCGGTTTGAGGACGCCTTCGACGGTGCTGGTGGTTTCGTCGACCACTTTGCCGACCGGCGATTCCGGCCCGGCGACGCCGTTGACCGTTTCTTCGGTCACCTGGGTGACGCCGGTCTCCTCGAGGGCGCCGCCGGTCACGTTCTGGTCCACCTGGTCGACGGTTTCGTTGACGGTCGAGGCGACTTTCCCCGAGGTCGAGGAGGTGGGCGTGTCACCGCCACCACCGCCGCCCGAGCCGCCGCCAGACCCACCGGCGTTGGACGCCGTACCGCCGCCACCGGAAGAACCGCCGGGTGCCGCGGCCGGAGCAGAATCGCCGCCGCCGGAGGGGCTGCCGTCGCCGCCACCACCGCCGGTGCTCGCCGGCTGTTCGCCAGCGCCCCCGACTCCCTGGTCTCCGGCCGCGGGCTGTCCCCCACCGCCGTTTCCGCCGTCGCCCCCTTTGCCTGCGCCCCCGCCGGCCGCGCCATCGCCGTCCTGAGCGCCAGCCCCGGCCGATACCGCCGCGACGTCAGCGCCCGCCGCGGCCGGTCGCGCCTCGGAGACCGCGGCCTCCTCGTCGCCACCGCCGACCAGCCCGGCGATCGGGAAATCCTCGAACACCGCAGCCGAGACGAGCAACACGAAAGCGACGATCGCAGCCGCGATCAGCCCCGCTCCAGAGGCCGCTCCCACCAGGTAGTTCTTCGCCTGCCTGATCATCCGCGGTTCGCCTACCCAGGCTAGGGGCGCCTACACCGGGAGGCAAGACGAACTACTAAAATTAAGTAGACGCAAGCATGAGCGCGCCGGAAAGCGGCCTCAGCCACCCGGTGCGTTCTCGACGTGAAGCAGGCCCCCTTCGGCCTCCTCCTCCATCTGCAGCGTCGTGTGCTCGATCCCGAAGCGCTCGCGCAGGGTCAGCTCGAGCCGGCGGCGGATCAGGTCGCGGTCGCTCCCCGGCGCCACCACCACGTGGGCGGCGATCGCGCCGAAGCCGGCGGTGACAGTCCAGACGTGGAGGTCGTGGACGGAGCGGACCCCCTCCTCGCCGCAGATCGCCGCCCCCACCCCGTCGACGTCGACCCCCGCCGGCGCCGCCTCCATCAGCACGTCGACCGGCTCCTTGATCAGGCGCCAGGAGGAAGCGAGGATGAGAACCGCGATCAAGAGGCCGACGATCGGGTCGACGACCGGCGAGCCGCCGAGGAGGACGACGGCACCGGCGATGACGACGCCGACCGAGCCGAGCGCGTCGGCAGCGGAGTGCCGCAGCACCCCCTCGAGGTTGACGTCCTCGCGCTGGCCGCGGGCGAGGACGACGGTGGCGGCGACGTTGCCGGCGAGGCCCGCCACGCCGAGGGCGAGGACGCCCCAGCCGTCGATCTCCGGCGGGTCGCCGAAGCGGCCGACGGCGGCGATCGCGATCGCGACGCTGACGATCACCAGCGCCACGCCGTTGACCAGCGCCGCCAGCACCTCCGAGCGCTGGTAGCCGAAGGTGCGCCGCCCGGCCGCCGGCAGCGCCGCCAGCCGCACCGCGATCAGGGCGAGGACGATCGCGCCGACGTCGGAGAGGAGGTGGCCGGCGTCGGCGAGCAGCGCCAGCGAGCCGGTGAGAATGCCGCCGACCGCCTCGGCCAGCAGCAGCCCCCCGTTGATCGCCAGCGCCCACAGCATCCGCCGCCGGCTGTCCTCCCGGCGGGCGTCGAGCGCGTGGGTGTGGTCGTGTCCGCGCGGCCCGTGCACGGTGCGAGCTTACGCCGCGACCGGCTCCTTCTTGATCGCCTCGTCCGCCAGTTCGGCGGCGTAGCCGAGGCGCTCGGCGTACTCGCGCGCCTGCATGCGGGAGATGACCATCCGCTGGATCTCGGCCGTGCCCTCGAACAGCTGGTAGATCTTGGCGTCGCGGAACCACTTCTCCAGCGGGCACTCGGTGCTC
>DASTXV010000002.1:0-14756 GCA_035765335.1 Solirubrobacterales bacterium | reverse complement strand
AGGCGCAGCAGCCCCTTCGGGGTGAAGACGATCAGCGGCCGCGGCTTCTTGATCAGCGCCTGGCGGCGCAGCAGGTGGAAGTACTGGGCGGCGGTGGTCGGGTTGGCGATGCGGATGTTGCCCTCGGCGCCGAGGGCGAGGAAGCGCTCGATCCGGGCGCTGGAGTGCTCGGGGCCGGAGCCCTCGTACCCGTGCGGGAGCAGCAGGGTGAGCCGGCTGGTCTGCCCCCACTTCGACTCGCCGGAGACGATGAAGCTGTCGATGATCACCTGGCCGGCGTTGGCGAAGTCGCCGAACTGGGCCTCCCAGAGGACCAGCGCGCTCGGGCTCGCCGCCGAGTAGCCGTACTCGAAGCCGAGGCAGGCGGTCTCCGAGAGGGGGCTGTTGTAGAGCTCGAAGGGGGCGGAGGCGTCCTCGAGGTGCTGCATCGGCGTGTACTCGAGGCCGGTGTTCTCGTCGTGGAGGACGAGGTGGCGGTGGGAGAAGGTGCCGCGCTCGGTGTCCTGGCCGGTGAGGCGGATGTGGACGCCGTCGGTCAGCAGCGAGCCGAAGGCGAGCGCCTCGGCCTGGCCGAAGTCGATGCCGCCCCCCTCGAGCGCGTCGACCCGCTTCGCCAGCGGGCGCCGCAGCTTGCGGTGGACGTTGAAGCCCTCCGGCGTCTTCAGCAGCGCCTCGTTGATCGAGCGCAGCTTCTCCGCCTCGACCGCGGTGTGGACCGGCGGGCTGGCGGTGCGGTCGAGCAGTTCGCCGGTCTGGGTGGTGCCGGTCACGGTCGGGTCCTCGTACTCGCCCGCCTCCATCTTCTCGCGCAGGCCCTTGAGCGCCGCCGACATCTCGGAGTGGCGCTCGTCGGAGGCCTTGCCGACCTCCTCGGCCGAGACCGTCCCCTCTTCGATCAGCTTCTCGGAGTAGATCTCCGAGACCGGCGGGTGCGACTTGATCTTCGCCGCCATCGTCGGCTGGGTGTAGGCGGGCTCGTCGGTCTCGTTGTGGCCGAAGCGGCGGTAGCCGATCACGTCGATGACGATGTCCCGGCACCAGCGCTCGCGGTAGGCCATCGCCAGCCGCACCGCGGCGATGCAGGCCTCGGCGTCGTCGGCGTTGACGTGGATGATCGGCACGTTGAACCCCTTCGCCATGTCGGCGGCGTAGGGGGTGGAGCGGGCCTCGCTGGGGTCGGTGGTGAAGCCGACCTGGTTGTTCTGGATCAGGTGGATCGTGCCGCCGGTCGAGTAGCCCTTCAGCGCCTGCAGGTTGAGCGTCTCGGCGACCACGCCCTGGGCGGGGAAGGCGGCGTCGCCGTGCAGCAGCACCGGCACCGCCCGCTTGAAGTCGTGGGTCAGGCTCGGCCCGTCGAAGTCCTGCTGCAGGAAGCGGGTGCCGCCGGTGACCACCGGGTCGACGAACTCGAGGTGGCTCGGGTTCGGGTAGAGGCGGACCGAGATCTTGTTGCCGTCGGCGGTCTCGTAGACCCCGCGGTGGCCGTAGTGGTACTTGACGTCGCCGGTACCGCCGTGGGGGATCGCGGCGACCGCCTTGACGGCGTCGATCTGCTTCGACCCCTCGAACTCGGCGAGGATCGACTCGACCGGCCGGCCGAGGTTGTGGGCGAGGACGCTGAGGCGGCCGCGGTGGGCCATCCCGAAGACGACCTCCTCGGCGCTCGCGCGCTGGGAGAGGGTGACGACTTCGTCGAGCATCGGCACGACGATGTCGAGCCCCTCGATCGAGAACATCTTCTGCCCCAAATACGCTTTCTCGAGGAAGCGCTCGAACTGGAAGACGTCGATCAGCCGGTTCAGCAGGCGCTTTTTCTCCTCGTCGGTGAGGGGCTGGCGGTGGGCGCCGGTCTCGATCATCTCCCGCAGCCAGATCCGCTGCTGGTGGGAGGAGAGGTGCTCGACCTGGTAGCCGATCGTGCCGCAGTAGGCGTCGCGCATCCGCGGCAGCGCCTCGAGCAGGGTTTCGCCGGGGACGCCGATGCGCAGGATCGAGGCCGGGATCCGTTCCATCAGCTCCGGGGTGAGGTTGACGTTCTCGGGCGCCAGCGCCGGGTCGCCCTTCGGCTCGGAGCCGAGCGGGTCGAGCTGGGCGGCGAGGTGGCCGTGGGTGCGGTAGGCCTTCAGCAGCGAGGTCGCCGCCTGCACCCCCTGCAGCAGCTCTTCGTCGATTTCACCGGGGGCGGTGGTCGGTTCGGCGCTCGGGGCGGCGGTCGTGAGCGGCGGCGCCGAGGCGGAGGCAGGGTGGGCGGTGCTGACGACCGAGGCCTCGAAGCCGAGGTCCTTGGCGACGCACTCGTAGAACTCGTCCTCGCCCTGGAGCAGTTCCTCGACCCGACGCAGGAAGGCCCCCGACTCGGCCCCCTGGATGACGCGGTGGTCGTAGGTCGAGGTCAGCGTCATCACCTTCGAGACGCCGAGCTGCTTCAGCCGTTCCGGCGAAGCGTGCTTCCACTCCGGCGGGTAGGCGATCGAGCCGGTGGCGATGATCGCGCTCTGGCCGCTCAGCAGCCGCGGCACCGAGGCCATCGTCCCGATCCCGCCCGGGTTGGTGAGGCTGATGTTGGTGCCCTGGAAGTCGTCGGCGGAGAGCTTGTTCTCGCGCGTCTTCGCGATCAGCTCTTCGTAATGGGAGTGGAAGCCGCTGAAGTCGAGCCCGTCGGCGTTCTTGATCGCCGGGACCATGAGGCTGTGGGAGCCGTCCTTTTTTTCGACGTCGACGGCGATCCCGAGGTTGATCGGGTTGCCTTCGATCGCGAACGGCTTGCCGTCTTCCTCGGCGAAGATGCGGACCATCACCGGGAAGTCTTTGGCCGCCTCGACGATCGCCCAGGCGACGAGGTGGGTGAAGGAGACCTTCAGCCCGCGGTCTTTCAAGACCCCGTTGATCGCCTTGCGTTTGGCGTCCAGCGTGTCGACCGCGATCGTCCGGAACGAGGTAGCCGTAGGCACCGCCCGGCTTTCGTCCATGGCATTGGCCAACATCGCCGCCGCCCCGCGCAGTTGCTTTGCCTCGCCCTTGACGGCGGCGCTTGCAGCCCCATTGCCACTGCCATCTCCAGCCGCCAGCACATCGTCTTTAGTGACCTTGGCCCCAGGCCCCGACCCACTAACCGAAGCAAGATCGACGCCGGTAGCTTCAGCAATCCGCCGCGCCACGGGCGTCGCCCTGACATCGGCTCCGCCGTTTCCGCCATTCGAACCCTGTGACCCAGGCGCTTCTTCCGCGGGTGGCGACGATTCCGAGGACTCTCCCGATCGGGAGAGCCCGGAATCGGAGACAGGACCCGCGGCTGAGGCGCTTTGTCCCTCGCTAGATCCGTTTCCAGCTTCCATCTCGGCCAACGGCGCACCCACAGGCACCTCGTCATCCACCGCCGCAACGATCTTGGTGATCACCCCGTCCACCGGCGCCGGCACCTCGGCGTCGACCTTGTCGGTCGAGACCTCGACGACCGTGTCGCCCTCGCTGACCGTGTCGCCCTCGGCGACGTGCCACTCGAGGACGATCCCCTCGGTCACCGACTCGCCCATCTCGGGCATCGTGATTTGGACGGTGGCCGTCTCTGGCATCTCTTGCCTCAGTCTAGGCAATGAGGTTTACGAGCATGTGAATGGAGATACCCTGGTACCCCAATGAGCTATTTCGTCACCGGCGCAACCGGATTCATCGGCCGAAACCTGGTCCAGAAACTGCTTCAGCGCGAGGGCACGATCTACGCCCTGGTGCGGGCCGGATCGCGCGGGCGGCTGGAGGAGCTGCGGACCAGCTTCGGCGCCGACGGGGCGCGGATCGTCCCGATCACCGGCGACCTCTCCCAGCCTGGACTCGGCGTCTCCGAGGAGGACCTGCTGACGATGCGGGGGGAGATCGACCACTTCTTCCACCTGGCGGCGATCTACGACCTCACCGCCGACGCCGAGGCGCAGGAGGTGGCCAACGTCGAGGGGACGCGCCACGCGATCGAGCTCGCCGGGGCGCTCGAGGCCGGCTGCTTCCACCACGTCAGCTCGATCGCCGCCGCCGGCCTCTACAAGGGCGTCTGGACCGAGGAGATGTTCGACGAGGCCGAACGGCTCGACAACAACCCCTACTTCCGCACCAAGCACGAGTCCGAGCGGCTGGTCCGCGACGAGTGCCAGCGGCCCTGGCGGGTGTACCGGCCGGGGATCGTGGTCGGCGACTCGCGCACCGGGGAGATCGACAAGATCGACGGGCCTTACTTCTTCTTCAAGACCCTGCAGCGACTGCGCCGGGTGGCGCCATCCTGGCTGCCGATCCTCGGGATCGAAGGCGGCGAGATCAACATCGTCCCGGTCGACTACGTCGCCGCGGCGATCGACCACATCGCCCACAAGCCGCGGCTGAACGGGCGCGCCTTCCACCTCACCGATCCCAACCCGCACACCGCGGGCGAGGTGATCAACATCTTCGCCCGCGCCGCCGACGCGCCGCAGATGGCGGTCCGCCTCGACACCGACGTCACCGAACCGGCGACCGGGGCGGTGCGCACGGCGCTGAATCTGCTGCCGCCGGCCAAGCGCGCGGCGAAGCTGGCTCTCGGCCAGCTCGACTTGCCGCCCGAGCTCCTCTCCTACGTCGACTATCCCACCACCTTCGACTCGACCCAGACCCATAAAGCGCTGAAAGGCTCGGGGATCGAGGTGCCGCCGCTGGAGAGCTACGCGGCGCGGGTCTGGGACTACTGGGAGCGCAACCTCGATCCCGACCTGTTCAAGAACCGCACGCTCTCGGCGGCGGTGCGGGGCAAAGTCGTGCTGATCACCGGGGCCTCTTCGGGGATCGGCAAAGCGACCGCGGTCAAGGTCGCCGACGCCGGCGCGACGGTGCTGCTGGTCGCCCGCTCGCTCGACAAGCTGGAAGCGACGAAGGAGGAGATCGTCGCCGCGGGCGGGACCGCCCACATCCACCAGTGCGACCTCTCCGACATGGACGACATCGAGCGGATGGCCGAGGAGGTGCTCACCTACCACGGCCACGTCGACATCCTCGTCAACAACGCCGGCCGCTCGATCCGGCGCTCGATCTCGCTCTCCTACGACCGCTTCCACGACTTCGAGCGGACGATCCAGCTCAACTACCTGGGGGCGGTGCGGCTGATCCTGGCCCTGCTGCCGGCGATGCGCGGGCGCAAGTTCGGCCACATCATCAACATCAGCTCGATCGGGACGCAGACGAACCCGCCGCGGTTCTCGGCCTACGTCGCCTCGAAGGCGGCGCTGGACGCGTTCAGCCGGGTGATCGCCTCGGAGGTGGTCGAAGACGACGTCCACCTGACGACGATCCACATGCCGCTGGTGCGGACGCCGATGATCGCGCCGACGCGGATGTACGACATGTTCCCGGCGATCACCCCCGAGGAGGCGGCGGAGATGATCACCAAGGCGATGATCCGGCGGCCGAAGAAGGTGGCGACGACGCTCGGCAACATCGGCGAGCTGATGTACGCGATCGCGCCGAAGGCGAGCGACTCGATCCTCAACACCGCCTACAAGCTGTTCCCGGATTCGCAGGCGGCCAAGGGGAAGAAGGAGGAGGCGCGGGACAAACCGCCTTCGACCGAGGCTGTGGCGTTCGCGCACTTGATGAAAGGCGTGCACTGGTAGCAAGCCGGCGGTGGGGGTCCAGGGGACGTCCTCCCAGGACACATCTCGCTATGGCTCGATGTTGAGTGTCCTGGGAGGACGTCCCCTGGACCCGACCGACACATGTAGGTTCAGCAGATGGCTGAGCGCAGGCTCAAGCATTGGGGGTGGGGGTACGAGGACCAGGCTCCTACCGCCAACCAGCTGCGGGAGGCTGCAGAAGGGATTCGGGCTCGGTTTGGGTTCGGGGGTGAGGTGGAGAAGCCCGTTTCTCTGGAGGAGGTGGAGCTGCGGAAGCCACGGCTGAAGCGGCCCGATGGGTTTGGCGACCTCTTCTCCGACGGGCGCTACGAGCGGGTATCGCATGCGCTGGGGAAGGCGTATCGGGATGTGGTGCGGGGGTTCTACGGGGAATTCGAGAACCCGCCGGACCTCGTTGCGTTTCCGGAGGACGAGTCGGAGATCGAGGTGGTGCTGAGCTGGGGGGAGGCCGAGGGGGCGGCGGTGATCCCGTTCGGCGGCGGCACCAGCGTCTGCGGCGGGGTGGAGCCGCGGGTGGGAGAGCGGCCGGTGGTTTCGCTGGACCTGCGGCGGCTCGACCGGGTGCTGGAGGTGGACTCCGTGTCCCTGGCGGCGCGGATCCAGGCGGGGGCGACCGGGCCGGGGCTGGAGGACCAGCTGCGCGAGCACGGCCTCACCCTGCGCCACTTCCCGCAGTCCTTCGAGTACTCGACCCTCGGCGGCTGGGTCGCGACCAGGGCCGGCGGTCACTTCGCGACCCTGGAGACCCACATCGACGACCTGGTCGAGTCGGTTCGGGCGATCACCCCGCGGGGGACCTGGGAGAGCCGGCGGCTGCCGGGCTCGGGCGCTGGTCCCTCTCCCGACCGGATGCTGATCGGCTCGGAGGGCATCCTCGGCGTGATCGCCGACGCCTGGGTGCGGGTCCGGCCGCGGCCGCAGTACAAGGCCTCGACCAGCGTCGCCTTCGACGACTTCGGCGCGGCCGCCGGAGCCGCGCGGGCGATCGCCCAGTCGGGCCTCTATCCCGCCAACTGCCGCCTCCTCGACGCCGCCGAGGCCGAGCTGACCGGCGCTGGCGACGGCAGCGCCCACCTCCTCATCCTCGGCTTCGAGTCCGCCGACCATCCCGTCGACCACTGGATGGACCGGGCCCTCGCCATCGCCCGCGACCACGCCGGCACCCCCGGCGAGGTCCGCGCCTCCGGGGAGGGCGAGGACGCGGTCGGGCAGTGGCGCGGGGCTTTCCTGCTGGCTCCGTACCTGCGGGACACCTTCGTCGCCTGCGGCGTCCTCTCGGAGACCTTCGAGACGGCGATCACCTGGGACCGCTTCGAGGAGTTCCACGCGACGGTGATGGAGACGACCCGCCGCGCCGTCGCCGAGGTCAGCGCCGTCGCCGCCGACGGCCCCGGCTCCCCCCGGGTCAGCTGCCGCCTCACCCACGTCTATCCCGACGGCGCCGCCCCCTACTTCACCGTCCTCGCCCCGGCGGTTCGCGGCGGTGAGGTCGAGCAGTGGGACGAGATCAAGGCGGCCGTCTCGGAGGCGCTGATCGACGCCGGCGGCACGATCACCCACCATCACGCCGTCGGCCGCGACCACCGCCCCTGGTACGACCGCCAGCGCCCCGCCCCCTTCGCCGCCGCCCTCCGCGCCGCCAAGGCCGAGCTCGATCCGGCCGGGATTCTCAATCCGGGAGTGCTCATAGACCCGGCGTGACGGCTCCCGGCGCTACCCTTTCGCGACCCGCATTCCCGGTCGGGCCGCCAATCCTGGCGCCCGGGCCGCCGCCTGTAGATGGAAACGATCACCTCCGAACAGCCAACCGTGCCCGCTGAGCCGACGCAGCCCGGGCAGGAGCCCGTGGTGCCGCGGCGCTCGCCGCTGCGGGCGGCGATCAAGACCGGCCGTCCGAAGGAGTGGGTCAAAAACGTCTTCGTCTTCGCCGGGCTGCTCTTCTCCGGCGAGTTCACCGACGTCGACGCGATCGCCGCGGCGTCCGTCACCTTCGTCGCCTTCTGCCTGATCTCCAGCGCCGGTTACTTCCTCAACGACCTGATCGACGTCGAGCTCGACCGCAAGCACCCGAAGAAGCGCTTCCGCCCGCTGGCGGCGGGGGAGCTCTCGGAGACGGCGGCGAAGCTGATCGCCCCGGCGGTCGCCGCGGTCGGCATCGGCATCGCCTTCCTCGTCAACTGGGAGGTCGGGCTGATGGTCGTCGGCTACGGCGTCGCCCAGGTCGCCTACAGCCTCGGCCTCAAGCAGATCGTGATCATCGACGTGATGACGCTGGCGGGGCTGTTCATCCTCCGCGTCGCCGCCGGCGCCGAGGCCGTCGACGCCCACGCCTCCGAATGGCTGCTGCTCTGCACCGGCATGCTCGCCGCCTTCCTCGGCTTCACCAAGCGCCGCCAGGAGGCGGTCTCCGAGCTGCACGAAGGCACCTCGACCCGGCCCGTGCTCGAGCACTACTCGCTGCCCTTCCTCGACCAGATGGTCGCCCTGGTCACCACCGGCACCGTGATCAGCTACGCGATCTACGCCGTCGACTCCCCCCAGATCGGGAGCCAGATGATGTGGACGATCCCCCCGGCCGTCTACGGGATCTTCCGCTACCTCTACCTGATCTACGACCGCAACGACGACCGCTCGATGTCCGGCATCATCGCCGGCGACCGCGGCATCCAGGCCGCCGGCGCCGCCTTCGCGATCGTGGCGTTCCTGCTGCTCTACGTCTTCAACTAAGCCAGGTCGACTTCGGGCGGCCCGCCGCCCTCCATCAGGTAGAAGCGGGCGCGGCCGAGCTCCTCGCCGTTGACCTGGACCACCGCGGCATGGGGGCCGGCGGTGGCGAAGGTGGCGTTGGCGGCGATCGACATCACCAGGCGCTGCTCCTGGCCTTGGGGGAGGCCCGGGGGGCGGCCGGTCTCGAAGTTGGCGGTGAGGCCCTCGCCGAGCTCGACCCCGTCGGGGTCCTGGATGGTGACGACGAGCTCGTGAGGATCGTTGGTCTCGTGCCAGGCGACGTCGATGCCGAGGCCGATCGAGAAGGACCACTCGGCCGGCAGCTCGGGGAGGCGGAGGACGTTCCAGCCGCCGCCGGTCAGGTAGAGCTTGCCGTTGACCGCCTCGCTGTAGTCGCAGAGGAGGAGGAAGCCGATGTTCACGGGGCCTCGCCCTCGGCGTAGGGGATCACCGGCAGGTCGGA
Source organism: Solirubrobacterales bacterium (assembly GCA_035765335.1). GTDB lineage: Bacteria > Actinomycetota > Thermoleophilia > Solirubrobacterales > 70-9 > VAYN01. The sequence continues at coordinate 5,918 of DASTXV010000002.1, read as the reverse complement.
GCGCAGCTCGATCTTGCCGCCCCTGGTGAACTGGAGGTCGATCGTCTCGTTCTTGCGGTAGGTGCCCCAGAGGCCGAGGTACATCGCCAGCCAGCGGCTCGCCCCGACCTTCTCCTTGACGATCGGGCGGCCGAAGTCGATCTCGCCGCCTTCAATCCGGTAGCTGGAGGGGTCCTGTTCGACCCCGTTGATGAAGACCGTGAACGGGGGTTCGGCGCCGGCCGGCAGCTTCACCCGCTCGCCGGCGGCGTAGCTGCCCTTCGGGATCTCGGTCTCGGTCTTGCTCATCGGCCTTCCGCTTCCAGAGTCTCGCGCACGAGGTCGAACGGCGTGTCGTGGTTGGTCGGGTCCAGCTCCTCCCGCACTACCCCGCCCTTGAAGGGGACGAACGTGCCGTCGCCGCGCACGTCCACTCCCGCCGCCGATTTCCTCAGCAAGCCGCCGCTGCTCAGCTGCAGGCGGGCGTGGACCTGGTCGCCGGGCTCGAAGTCCCGGATCGAGCGCACCGGCCGTACCGGACCCTCGCTGCGGATCGCCAGCGCCCGCTCGCGCATCGCCGCCACCGCCGCGGTGAGGTCGTCGAAGCGCTCGTGGTCGACGTCGGAGCCGTGGCGGACGGTCAGCTTCCAGCTGGGCATGCCGGGAGGCTAATGGGAATCGGTGCGCCTTATCCCCGCTATAGCTGGATAAGGCGCACCGCTGTGGCGGGCGCCAGGGTCTTCTGCGGGACCTTGTCGAAGGCGAGAGGACGCCGACCAGGCCGGCTTTCTTCACCAGGGAGACGAGGGTCGAGAGCTGCGGCGCTGTCAGGCGCCGCGGCGGGTGCGCTTCGGCCGGCGGGCCGGCGGGCCGACGATTTTCTCCGGTCCCTCGCGGTTCTCGATCGCTACGTACTCGCGCTCGCGCTCGCCGGTGTAGATCTGCCGCGGGCGGGCGATTTTCTTCTCCGGGTCTTCCTGCATCTCCATCCACTGGGCGACCCAGCCGGAGGTGCGGGGGATGGCGAAGATCACCGTGAACATGTCGGCCGGGATCCCCAGCGCCTCGTAGATGATCCCCGAGTAGAAGTCGACGTTCGGGTAGAGCTTGCGCGAGGTGAAGTACTCGTCGTCGAGCGCCCGTTTCTCCAGCTCGCGGGCGATCTCGACCAGCGGGTTGTACTCGGTCGCCTCGAAGACCTCGTCCATGTGCTGCTGGATGATCCGCGCCCGCGGGTCGTAGTTCTTGTAGACGCGGTGGCCGAAACCCATCAGTTTCTCGTCGCGCTGCTTCACCCGCTCGAGGAAGTCGGGGATGTTCTCCGGCGACTCGATCCGCCGCAGCATCCGCAGCACCGCCTCGTTGGCGCCGCCGTGCAGCGGCCCGTAGAGCGCCGCCACCCCGGCCGCGACCGCCGAGTAGGGGTCGACGTCGGAGGAGCCGACGCTGCGCACGGCGCTGGTCGAGCAGTTCTGTTCGTGGTCGGCGTGGAGGATGAAGAGGACGTCGAGCGCTTTCGCCAGCACAGGCTTCGGCACGTGCCGGTCTTCGGTCTTCTTGAAGACCATCGAGAGGAAGTTCTGGGCGTAGTCGAGCTCGTTGTCGGGATAGACGTAGGGCAGGCCCATGTTGTGGCGGTAGGAGAAGGCGGCCAGGGTTGGGACCTTGGCGATCAGCCGAACCGCCGCCATGTAGCGCTCTTCGGGGTCATCGATCTGCTTCGCGTCGGGGTAGAAGGTCGAGAGGGCGCCGACCCCGGCCAGCAGCATCCCCATCGGGTGGGCGTCGTAGCGAAAGCCCTCGAAGAAGTGCTTGAGGTCCTCGTGGACGAAGGTGTGGTGGGTGATGTCGTAGACCCAGCGGTCGAGCTGCGCCTCGGTCGGCAGCTCGCCGAAGATCAGCAGGTAGGCGACCTCCAGGTAGGTCGATTTCTCGCAGAGCTGCTCGATCGAGTAGCCGCGGTGTTCGAGGACGCCGGCGGCGCCGTCGATGTAGGTGATCGACGAGCGGCAGGAGGCGGTGTTGGTGAAGGCCGGGTCGTAGGCCATCATCCCGAATTCGCTCTCGTCGACTTTGATCTGCCGCAGGTCCATGGCCCGCACCGTGCCGTCGGAGATCGGCACCTCGTAGCTCTGACCGGTGCGGTTGTCGGTGATCGTCAGCGAGTCAGTGGCCATGAACGGCGACCATTCTGTCACTTCGCTCGCGTCGGGCTGTTAAGAGGTACTAAGAAGCGACGGGGCCCTCGAACTGGGTCATCGAGCGCAGCTCCTCGAAGCGCGCGTCGATCTCCTCGCGGGTCAGCCGCGAGACCCGCTCGGTCCCGAACTCCTCGACGTTGAAGGAGGCGAGCACGGTGCCGTAGCCCATCGCCCGCCGCAGCTCGTCGTCGTCGAGATCGCCCTCGACGCTGTCGAGGTAGCCGAAGAAGCCGCCGGCGAAGCTGTCGCCGGCGCCGGTCGGGTCGCGCACGTCCTCGAGCGGGAAGCCGGGCAGGGCGAAGAAGCCGCTCTCGGTGAAGAGGGCGGCGCCGTACTCGCCCTGCTTGGCGATCACCGCCCGCGGGCCCATCGCCATCACCGCGCGGGCGGCGCGGGCGAGGTTCGACTCAGCCGTAAGCATCCGGATCTCGGCGTCGTTGACGACGAGGCAGTCGACCTCGGCGATCGCCGCGCTCAGCGAGTCCTTCGCCGTCTCGATCCAGAGGTTCATCGAGTCGAGGCCGCTGAGCCGGGCGGCGCCGCACTGGGCGCGGACCTGGCGCTGCAGGTCGGGCTGGATGTTGGCGAGGAAGAGGGTGTCGGCCGCCTGCGAGGCCGCCGAGAGCTTCGGCTCGAACTCGGCGAAGACGCCGAGCCGGGTGTCCTCGGTGTGGGCGACGTTGAGGTCGTACTCGTAGCGGCCGCGCCAGAAGAAGCTCTCCCCGCCCGGGACGCGCTCGATGTCCTCGCAGACGATCCCGCGCCGCTCCAGCACCGCGAACTCCTCGGCGCCGAAGTCGTCGCCGACTGGCCCCACCGGCCGCACCTCGGTGAAGAAGCTGGCGGCGAGGGAGAAGTGGACGGCGGCGCCGCCGAGCATGCGCTCGCGCTCCCCGAACGGGGTCTTGACCGCGTCGAAGGCGATTGAGCCGACCACCGTCAGGGACATGGCGGGAACAGTATCCGTAGGATCGCCGCGATGACTCGGAAGCTGATGGTGCTCGGTCTCGCCGCCGTCCTCGTGGTCGCGGTGGCGATCCCGGTGGTGGCCCAGGAGCGCGCGGTCACCCCGAAGCTGCAGAAGATCTCGAAGCGGGCGCTGAAGAAGTCGGCGACGGCGCTGCGGACGGCGCGGGAGGCAAACCGGCGGGCTCGTGAGGCGCAGGCGCTGGCTGCCGGCGCCAGCGCCGCGGCCGGCGAAGCGAAAGCGGGCGCCGCCAAGGCGGGCGCCACGCTCGAATCGAGTCGGGTGCAGAGCGGCTTCGCTCCTGACGGCGTCGAAGTCTCCTCGGAGGCGTTCGTCGCGCGCCCCGGTGGCCCCACCGTCACCGTTGCCGTTCCGCCTTCGGGCCTGATCGAGGTTTGGGCGCAGGCGAGGGTCTTCGGCGAGGGCGCCGTTTCGCTCTTCGAGGACGGGAAACCGCTGAGCGGGCAGACCACCTTCTGCAGCCCGGACGAAGACACCGGCGTCCTCTTCGCTGTCAGCGCCGAAGCGGGCGAACCGATCACGGTGGCGACGCCGGCCGCCGGTGGAATCGCGATCTGCGGCAGCCTCGGCGCTCCCGGCCCGGTCCTCTTCCAGACGACCCCGGGAACGCACACCTACGAACTGCGTTACGCGTCCTGCGGCTGTGAAGACCCTGCCGAGGCGGCCGGCTTCACGGAGCGGCGGCTGTTTGTGGCGCCACGTCCCTGAGCGAGGAGAGAACTGTGAAAGCGATCCAGATCGACGAGTTCGGCGGGCCCGAGGTCCTCGACTACCGCGACGTCCCCGACCCCAGCCCGAAGCTGGCCGAGGTCGTGATCAACGTCAAGCGCTGCGGGGTCAACTTCGCCGACACCCACGCTTCCCGCAACGACTACCTGGCCGAGCAGACCCTGCCGCTGATCCCGGGCGCCGAGGTCAGCGGCCAGCTCAACGACGGCCGCCGCGTCGTCGCCCTGCTCGGCAGCGGCGGCTACGCCGAGCAGGTGGCGGTGCCGCAGGCGCAGCTGATCGAGCTGCCCGAGGGGGTCGACTACGACCAGGCCGCCGGCGGGCTGCTGCAGGGGCTGACCGCGATCGCGCTGGTCCAGCGCTGCGCCCGGATCGAGCCCGGCGAGACGATCGTCGTCGAGGCCGCCGCCGGTGGCACCGGCACCCTGGCGGTGCAGCTGGCGAAGCGGGCCGGAGCGAAGGTGATCGGCCTCGCCTCCAGCGAGGAGAAGCGCGAGCTGGTGCGGGGCCTCGGCGCCGACGCCTGCGTCGACTCCCGCGCCGAGGACCTCGGCGCCGCGATCCGCGAGGCCAACGAGGGCAAGCGGGTCGACGCCGTCCTGCACATGAGCGGCGGCGACGCCTTCGACGCCGAGATGGACGTGCTGGCGCCGCTGGGGCGGATGGTCGTCTTCGGGATCGCCTCGCGCGAACAGCGCCAGATCTCGACCGCCTCGCTGCTGCGCGGCTCGAAGGCGGTGATCGGCTTCTGGCTCGCCCACCTGCTCACCCGTCCCGATCTGCTGGGTCCGATGATTCAGGATCTGCTGGGGGCGATCGCCAAAGGTGAGCTGGCGGTTACGATCGGGGAGGTTTACCCGTTGTCGGAAGCCAAGCGCGCGCATGAAGACCTGATCGCGCGCCGCACCACCGGCAAGCTCCTCCTCGATCCCAGCAAGTGACCCCTTCTAAGTGACTGCCCCTCAGTGACCGCCTTCAAAGACCTCGGACTCTCGCCTGACATCCAGCAGGCGCTGGACGAGCTCGGCTTCGAGGAGCCCACGCCGATCCAGGAGCAGGCGATCCCGGAGCTGCTCGGCGGCCACGACGTGATCGGCCAGGCCCAGACCGGGACCGGCAAGACCGCCGCCTTCGGGCTGCCGCTGCTGCAGTACCTCGATCCCGAGAACGACGAGGTGCAGGCGGTCGTCCTGACGCCGACGCGGGAGCTCTGCATCCAGGTGACGCAGGCGCTGCGCACCTTCGCCGAGCACCTGCCGATCGAGATCGTCGCCGTCTTCGGCGGCGCCCCGATCCGCTCCCAGCAGTCGCAGCTGCGCTCGGGCGCCCACGTCGTCGTCGCCACTGTCGGCCGGATGATGGACCTGATGTCGCGCCGCTCGCTGGTCCTCACCGCGGCCCGCTACGTCGTCCTCGACGAGGCCGACGAGATGCTCGACCTCGGCTTCATCGAGGACGTCGAGAAGATCCTGCGGATGTGTCCGAGCGGGCGCCAGACGGCGCTCTTCTCGGCGACGATGCCGCCGCCGATCAAGAAGCTCGCCGAGGGCTACATGTACGACCCGGTGACGATCAAAATCACCCCGAAGCAGCTGACGGTCGACAAGATCTCCCAGGCCTTCGTCGAGGTCCCGGCCAAGGAGAAGGCCTCGCGCCTGGTCGATCTGCTGAAGACCGAAGAACCCGAGCAGGCGATCATCTTCACCCGGACCAAAATCGGCGCCTCGAAGCTGGAGAAGACGCTGAAGGACAAGGGGCTCGACGTCAAGGCCCTCCACGGCGACCTCAGCCAGGGCGTCCGCGACGGGGTGATGATCTCTTTCAAGGACCACCGCGTGAGGCTGCTGGTGGCGACCGACATCGCCGCCCGCGGGCTCGACGTCGAGCACGTCACCCACGTCATCAACTACGACGTGCCGAACTCCTCGGAGACCTACGTGCACCGGATCGGGCGGACCGGCCGGGTGGGGCGGACCGGCCGCGCGATCACCTTCGTCACCCCCGACCAGCGCGACGAGATC
>DASTXV010000001.1:0-45487 GCA_035765335.1 Solirubrobacterales bacterium | reverse complement strand
GTTGAAGCAGTGCACGCTGGGGCCGCTTGTCTTGTTCAATTCGGCTGTCCCACCGCTGATATTGAATGCACCACACGGTAGCCCTGCGCACTCGACCTCAGGCTCACCCGGTTCGGCCGCGGCCGGAACCGCCGTAAACGCGAGAACGGCGAGCGCTCCAGCTACGAGCAGCATAATTTTCTTGCTCATGCTTTACCTTTCTTCTGCTTCCCGGCAAGGGAGATGGCTCGAGGCCTCTCCCGCCGGGCCTTTGACAGGGGCCGGTGGATCTCTTAGATCTGCCGGCCTCTCTCCTTGCATAAGAATCAGTAATCGAGCGGTACCTAAATAGTCAAGTGACCTTGTCTTTTACTGCCTTTAACAACCCCCCGACATAGACCGCGATACAGATTTCACCTGCAAAACAAGGTAATTTTAGAATTACGCCCTCGCAATCCTGCGCACTGCCTTAAACAAAAAAGAGGCGCCGCATTGCGGCGCCTCCGAGCCCTATCCTTCTGCCGTAGCTAGGGGAAGCGACAGACTTCCAAACCGTATTCGGCTGCTTCGGTTTTGAACTGCCGAAGATGGGGTCTGTCCAGCGTCTTGACCCCTTCCTGTTCGAGTTCTTCGCTCACCTTCGAGAGGGTTGCGAGCATCTGAGAGACTTCAATCTCGTCAGCTTCGGGAGGCACGAGAGCTTCCAGCTGTTCGGCCTCACGTGCCACCGAAGCACCGATCACGTCTTTGAATCCGGCGTCTAGTTCCTCCCGCTCGGTGGAGGCTTTCTCAGGATTTTGCTTTTTCCAGCGATTGAGTTCCCCCGTGCGGTCTTCTGATATCTGCGCGCAAATCGCATCGGCCTGCTTGATGAATTGGGCTTTGGTGAGAGGGGGAGATGCCGCCTCGTCCGCCGAGGTGGCCTCGTCCTCCCCGCCCCCGCAGCCGAGGGCAAAAGCCACGGCGATGACCAGGCCCAGGGTCGTCAAAATTAACTTATTCACGGCTCTCCTCCGCGTAGCTCGTCTAGAACGGAGGAGAACGTGACCCACCGCTTAAAGAAAATCAAGGCAAAGGAGCAGGTCCGCACGCGTAGATTTGCGAGGGCTACGCACCACTAGGACTGGACTGGAACAAGATCGGAGGCGACCTGTTTGGCCCAGGCGCGGATCTCGTCCCAGTCGCGGCGGTCGCGGAACTCCTTGGGGGTTCCTTCGACCATTGCCCTCTCCATCATTCCCCGTGGCTCCGCCGGCGCACAGCCGCCGAAGACGACGTGGCCTCGGCCTCCTAGAGCATCGACCTTGGCTGCCAGCTTCGGCGGCTCCATCCAGTCTGGATCGTCCTTGACCGGGTCCCCGACGGGCCCGGAGCTGAAGACCCAGAACGGCAACTGCCGCAGTGCCTTGCGGTGCTTCTTGAGGAAGTGCCGGGCGTCCCCGCGCCACCTCTTCATGTAGACAGCGCTTCCAAGGACGACGGCGTCGAACGGCTCCAGGCTCCGCACCTCCGCCGCGGGCTCCAGGCAGACCGCCAACCCTTGGCGACGCAGCGTCGCAGCCACGGTTTCGGCGATCTCAGCGGTGGAGCCGCGTTTCGATGCGTAAGCGACCAGAACCGTCATCCCCACGATTGTGGCGAATCTGGACAGGGTGTTCATCGGGAGTTGGCCACACGAGACGATGCGGGTCCGATCGACTGGCCAGTCAACCAGGAGCCTTCGATCCCGATAGCCTCCCGAGCCGACTTTTCATCGATCGAAGGAGAGACGGAGTAATGGGACTTCTGGACGGGAAAGCCGCGATCGTCACCGGTTCGGCGCGCGGAATCGGACGGGCCACCGCTGAACTGTTCGTCAGCGAGGGCGCCAAGGTGCTGATCAACGACCTCGACGCCGACGTCGCCGAGCAGGCGGCGAGCGAGATCAACGGCGAGACCGCGGTCTTCGCCGGCGACCTGACCAAGGAGGGCGCCGCCGACGAGCTGGTCAAGGCCGCCAACGACGCCTTCGGCGCGGTCGACATCTGCGTCAACAACGCCGGCTACACCTGGGACGGCGTCGCCCACAAGATGACCGACGAGCAGTTCCAGGCGATGCTGGACATCCACACGATCGTCCCCTTCCGGGTCGCCCGGGCGCTTGCCCCGAGCTGGCGCGAGGCGGCGAAGGCCGAGCGCGGCGAGGGCAAGGAGGTCTTCCGCAAGATCGTCAACGTCTCCTCGACCTCGGGGATGATGGGCAACGCCGGCCAGGTCAACTACTCGGCCGCGAAGATGGGCGTCGTCGGCCTGACGAAAACCCTGGCCAAGGAGTGGGGCCAGTTCAAGATCAACGTCAACGCGGTCGCCTTCGGCTTCGTCGAAACCCGCCTCACCGCCGCCAAAGAGGCCGGCGAAGAGATGACCTCGCCGACCGGCGAGAAGATCGAGCTCGGCATCCCCGAGCAGATGCGGGCGATGGCCTCGGCGATCATCCCGCTGGGCCGCCCGGCGACCCCGGAGGAGGCCTCGGGCCCGGTCCTCTTCCTCAGCTCGCCGCTCGCCAACTACATGCACGGCCAGGTGCTGAACGTGACCGGCGGCATGTTCGGGGGGATGTACACCTGAGCTCCGCGGCGGAGAGCAGGCCGAAGGTCCTCTACCTCGAGGTGGCGGACCGGATCTGGCCTGCTCTCACCCGCGTCGCCGGCCTGCACACCCGCGCCTACCGGGCGACGGGCGGGCGGATCGGCGAGCGCATCCCCGGGGTGCCGGGGAGCATGTGCCTGCTCGACCACGTCGGCGCCAAGAGCGGGACGAAGCGCACCGCGCCGCTGCTGTACGTGCGCGACGGCGAGGACATCGTTCTCGTCGCCTCCAAAGGCGGCTACCCCAAGCACCCCGCCTGGCTCTACAACCTCAAAGCCAACCCGGAGACCACCGTCCAGGTGGGCAAGGAGCTGCTGCCGGTCCGCGCCCGGGTCGCCACCAAAGCGGAGCGGGACCGCCTCTGGCCGAAGGCCGAAGAGGCCTGGCCCGGCTACCGCACCTACCAGAAGCGCAGCCAGGGCCGCGAAATACAGATGGTCATCCTCGAGCCGCGGTAAAACGCCCTTCGGCGGCTCAGTTACTTCGGCCGGCGTTCCTCGGCGACCGGGTCGCCGGACTCGGTCGCGATCGCCTCCGGCGGCCAGGGGCCGGCCCAGTTGTCGCGGGCGCCGTCGATGGTGATCGTCGTCCCGGAGACGAAGTCGCCGGCGGGCGAGGCGAGGTAGGCGACCAGCCAGGCCATCTCCTCGGGGCGGCCGGCGCGGCCGATCGGGATCGAGCGCTCGAGGTTGTCGACGACCACCTGCGGATACTTGGTCAGCAGCGTCTCGGTCGCGAACTGGCCGGCGGCGAGGGCGACGGTCTTGACCCCGAACCGGGCCCACTCGACCGCCAGCGTCCGCATCATGTTCTCGACCGCGGCGCGGGCGGCGCCGGAGTGGACCATTCCCGGCATCCCGTTGTGGGGGGAGAGGGTGACGCTGAGTACCTTGCCGCCGCCCTGGGGGATGAACGCCTTGGTCGCCGCGGCGTGGGTCATCAGCCAGGTCCCCATCACGTTGAGGTCGATCACGGTCTTGAACCCTTTCGGGGTGATCGCCTCGGCGGGGCTGAGGAACTGGCCGCCGGCGTTGTTGACGAGGACGTCGAGGCGGCCGTGGCGCTCGAGCAGGCCGTCGAAGAAGCGGCCGACCGGCTCCTCCTCGCGGATGTCGAGCGCTTCGTGCTCGAAGGATCCGGGCAGCGCGGCGGCAAGCTCGGCGGTCTCCTCCAGCGGCTCGGTGCGGCGGCCGCAGGCGACCACGGTGGCGCCGAGGCGTGCCAGCTCCAGCGCCGCCTCCCGCCCGAGACCGCTGCCGGCGCCGGAGACGACGCAGACCTGCCCCTCGAGGAGGCCGTCCCGAAACACCTGCGAATGCGAGCTTTCAGACATCGGCAGCGAAGCCTATAGGCGGGCAGAACTGCGTAAATGTGCCGGCTGATGGGCATCTCCGTCGAACCGACCCCCCTGCACGAGCCGCTCGCCGGCGGCACCCGCGGCGCCACCGTCGCGGTCGAACCGCTGGTCGCCGGGCACGTCGAATGGTCGCGGGACATGATGGTCAGCCCCGGCGGCCGCCTGCTGACCGCGAGGCTGCTGCGATCGCTGCTGACCGGCCGCAACGCCGCCACCGTCCCCTGCCCCGCCTTCCTCATCCGTCACCCGAGCGCCGGCGCGATCCTCGTCGACACCGGCCTGCACCCCTCGATCGCGACCGACCCGCGCGAGAACTTCGGCTCGCTGGGGGCGCGCTACGGCCATCCCACCCTTGCCGCCGGCGAAGACGTTCCCTCGCAGCTGCGCAAGCGCGGCCTGGAGCCCGGCGAGATCCCGATCGTGGTGATGACCCACCTCCACCTCGACCACACCTCGGCGATCTCCGAGTTCCCCAAATCAACTTTCGTCGTCAGCGAGACCGAGTGGAAGGCCGCCGCCCACGGCTCCAGCCCGATGATGAACGGCTACCGCCGTTCCCACTTCGACTACGCCTTCGACTACCGCACGGTCGACTTCAACCGCGACAACATCGACTCCTACGCCAGCTTCGGCCGCACCTTCGACCTCTTCGGCGACGGCTCCATCCACCTCACCTTCACCCCCGGCCACAGCGCCGGCCACATGTCGGTGGTCTGCCGCCTCGAAGAGCACGACTTCGTCATCGCCGGCGACACGATGTACACGCTGTCCCAGCTCGATGGCTCCGAGCCGGGGCCGCCGCGACCCCAGGACGCTCACAACTTCCGCCGCTCCCTGCAGGAGATGCGCCTCTTCCGCAACCAGTTCCCCAACGCAGTGATCGCCCCGAGCCACGATCCGGACTTCTTCGCCCGGGTCAAGCAGCGCTACGAGTAGCCAGCGCCTCGTGCATCTCCCGCACCCGGGCGAAGATCTCGGTCGCGACCTCGAGCTGGCGCTCGCGGCTCGGAGTTGCCTCGACCGGAAAGCTCACCGGCTCGCCGAACTGGACCGTGACCTTGGGGAAGTAGAGCCGCTTCCACTGCCGGGCGCGCTCGGAGCCGTGGATCGCGACCGGGACGATCGGGGCGCCCGTTTCCAGGGCGATGCGGCCGATTCCCGGTTTCGGCTCGCCCAGCTTCTGCGACCGCGAGCGGCCTCCCTCCGCGTAGACGAGCAGCATTTCCCCTTGGTCGAGCAGCTGCCGGGCGGTCTCGAGAGCCTCCTCGTCGCGATGGCCGCGGCGGACCGGGAAGACGCCGCCGTGCTTGTAGACGTAGGTGAGGACGGGCGGGCCGAACATCTGGGATTTGGCCATGAAGCGAACCTTCCGCCGCAGGTAGACGCCGACCAGGAAGTGGTCCATCTGGCTGAAGTGATTGGGGGCGAGGACTAGCGGCCCGTCCTTGGGAACGTTCTTCACACCGATGCCCCGCACCCGGTAGAGCAGGATCGTCGGGATCGTGAGGATGAGGCGGACGAGCGTGTAGGTCCAGCCGACCCCCTTGCGGGCCGCTTGGTGGAACTGGTCGAAGTACTCGGCCGGGCGCGGGTCCTTGTAGACCTGCGGCTTCATCTCGCCCATTCGCGAGAGCGCTCCAGGGCTCGTTGCCAATCGGCCAACAGCTCCTCCCGCTGCGCCGCCTCCATCCGCGGCTCGTAGCGGTCCGCCTCGCGCCACATCTCGCCCACCTGCTCGACCGTCCAGACGCCGGTGGCGACGCCGGCCAGATAGGCGGCGCCCAGCGCGGTCGTCTCGGCGATCTCCGGGACCGAGACCGGCGCCCCGAGGACATCGGCCTGAAACTGCATCAGCCAGCGGTTGACCGCGGCGCCGCCGTCGGCCTTCAGCACCTCCAGCCGCTCGCCGCAGGCGGCCTCCTGGGCGCGGACCGCGTCGACGGTCTGGTAGGCGATCGCCTCCAGCGCCGCCCGCGCCAGGTGGGCGCGGCCGCTGCCGCGGGTGAGGCCGACGATCGTCCCCCGCGCGTAGGGGTCCCAGTGGGGGGAGCCGAGGCCGGTCAGGGCCGGCACGAAGTAGACGCCCTCGTTGGAGTCGAGCGAGGCGGCGAGCACCTCCGTCTCCCCCGCCTCGGCGATCACCCCGAGCCCGTCGCGGAGCCACTGGACGGCGGCGCCGGTGACGAAGATCGAGGCCTCCAGCGCGTAGGCGACCTCCTCGCCGAGGCCCCAGGCCACGGTCGCCAGCAGGCCCTCGGGGGCGGACGGCGGCTCCGGGCCGCTGTTGAGGAGGACGAAGCTGCCGGTCCCGTAGGTGTTCTTCGCCATCCCGGGCTGGTGGCAGGCCTGGCCGAAGAGGGCGGCCTGCTGGTCCCCCGCCACCCCCGCGACCGCGACCTCGCCGCCGAACTCGGTCGTGGTGCCGAAGAGGCAGGAGGAGGGAAGCGGCTCCGGCAGCCGCGCCGGGTCGATCCCGAGCAGGTCGCAGAGCTCCTCGTCCCAGGCGAGCTTGCGGATGTCGAACAGCATCGTCCTCGAGGCGTTCGTGTAGTCGGTGACGTGGCGGCCGGTGAGCTTGAAGAGGAGCCAGGAGTCGATCGTGCCGAAGACCGCCCGCTCCGCCCCCTCGGCGTTGCGCAGCAGCCACTCGATCTTGGTGCCGGAGAAGTAAGGGTCGATCGTCAGCCCGGTCCGCTCCCGGACCAGCGGCTCGTGCCCCGCCTCGCGCAGCTCGTCGCAGCGGCCGGCGGTGCGGCGGTCCTGCCAGACCAGCGCCCGGTGGACCGGCTCGCCGGTGCTCGGATCCCAGGCGACGACGGTCTCGCGCTGGTTGGTGATCCCGATCGCGTCCAGCTCCGCCCCCTCGATCCCGGCGTCGGCGATCGCCTCGCGGGCGACCCGCCGCGTCACCTCCCAGATCTCGTTCGCGTCGTGCTCGACCCAGCCCGGCTGCGGGAAGTGCTGCTGGAACTCCGAGTAGGCGCGGCCGGCGACGGCGCCCGCTTGGTCGAAGACGAGGCAGGTGGTGCCCGTCGTGCCCTGGTCGATGGCGAGGATCACAGCTCGGTTGCTTACCGAACTCTGCAGGTGCGGATCAAGGTGGAGGCCAGTTTACGGCCGTCGGCGAAGGTCATCGAGACGCGGACGAAGGGGAAGGCGGCGGCGGTGAACCCGGGGGGAGCGGCGCAGGCGGCGCTGAGGTAGCTGCGCTTCTTGCCGCGGTAGACGAACTCCCGTCGCAGGTTGAGGACGATCCGCTTCAGGTAGCCGTAGCGGTTGATCGACGCGGGAAGGGCGGCGGTGAGGATCGTCCCGTAGGTGCCGCTGGTCTCGCGGATGTTGAAGACGAGGATCCGGGTGTTGGGGAAGGGGTCGGTGCCGTAGACGTGGGCGAGGATCGCCCGCTTCCCGTCGATGACGGCGTTGAAGGCGAGGATCTTTCCCTGCAACGGGAAGGCGGTCTGTTCCGGGAAGGCGACCGAGCCGGTGTAGCGCCCCCTGCCGACCAAAGCCGCCCCGCAGGAGTCCAGCGCCTGCGCCCCGGTCACCGACTCGATCTGCGAGCGGCGGCAGACCGGCAGCCCGCGCGTCTCGATCCGGCCGCCGCGGTTGATCGCGATCGCGATCCAGCGCAGCGCCGGCGGGCGGTCCTTCGAGAGGGTTTTGACGGTGCCGTCGACCCGGACCGAGATCGGGGCGTTGACGTCGCGCGGCAGCGCCGTGGGAGCGATCCCGCCCTCGAACTTGACGAAGAGGTCCCCCCGCTCGACCAGCTCGGCATGGGCGAGAGCGGCGCCGAAGACAAGCGCGATCGAGAGAACCGCCAGCGCCACAGCCCTCTTCGCCCTTCGCCGCATTCAGTCAGGCTAACGCGGCGGTCTGGCGACCGGTCAGCCCTGGGTGACAGCCAGGCTGAGGAAACCGATAACCAGCGTGGCGAACAGACCCGCGGCGCCTCGAATGATCAAGCGGTGCAGCGCCTCGAAGTGACTGTTCATTTCTGACTGGAACTCTTGCCTGTCTTCGTGGAACTCAGTCACTTCCTTGCGGCGGTCGGTCCCGGGCTGCTCTTCTTTCATTCCCTCCATGATTCTCCTCTATAAATCTGCACCGGTTACAGGCGTGACAGGTAGGTCCGCAGGAAATCGCGCAGCTGCCGCGCCCGGTGGAGGAAGCCACGGAGGTTCTTGCCCGTCGCCCGGTGCTCGAGATCGAGCTCGTACTCGCGCAGGCGGTAGCCGGCGCGGACGGCGTCGACGGTCATCCCGATCTCCATTCCGTAGCTGGGTGCGAAGGGGAGGGTCGCGCGCAGCACCTCTGCCCGCATCGCCCGCTGGCCGGAGATCGGGGCCTCGGTCTCGGCGCCGCAGAGGCGGCGGATCGCCCAGCGGGCGAAGCCGAGGGCGACGCCGAAGCCACCGCCGAGGCGGCGGCTGAAGGCGGCGACGGCGAGGTCGCACTCGTCTGCGCGCACCGCTTCCACCAATGGCGCCAGGCGCGCCGCCGAGGCGCCGAGGTCGCCGTCGCAGAGGAGCACCAGCCGGGGCGGCGCCTCCACGCTCAGCGCCGCCTCCGCGGCGGCGGAGACGTTGGCGCCCTTGCCGTGCGGCCGGCCGCGGCTGACCACCTCTGCCCCGGCCATCATCGCCGCCTCGGCGGTCCCGTCCTCGGAGGCGTCGTCGGCGACCCAGATCCGCGCCCCGGGAAAGGCCTCCCGCAATGCCCGCACCGTGGCGCCGACCCGATCGGCCTCGTTGCGGGCGGCGACGATCGCCGCCAACGCCTCGCCTTCCCCTGCTGCTTGCGGTCCCATGGTCGGGTTATTGTCCCCGGCCATGGCAGACATCGAGGCACACATCACCGGCAACGTCTGGAAAATCGAGGTGGCGGTCGGGGATCAGGTCTCCGACGGCGACACCGTCGTCATCCTCGAGTCGATGAAGATGGAGATTCCCGTCGAGTCCGAGGACGACGGGGTCGTGAAGGAGATTCGCTGCGAGGAGGGCCAAGCGGTGAGCGAAGGTGACGTCCTCGTAGTGCTGGAGTAACCGTGGAGGAGCGCCTGGCGGGCGGAAAGCTCCTGCTCGACCGGCCGGCGGAGGCCGTCGCCCGCCTGACGATCTCCAACCCGGAGCGGCGCAATGCCCTCGACCACGAGATCCTCGACGGGATCGCCGAAATCCTGCCCCGGCTCGACCGCGGGATCGAGACCCGCTGCGTCCTCATCACGGGAGCGCCGCCGCTGTTCTCGGCCGGGTACGACATCGCCGGCATCCCCGACCAGACCTTCGAGCGCGACGCCGAGGCGCTCGTCGCCCACCCCTTCCACGCGGCGATGGAGGCGATCGCCCACCACCCCTGGCCGACCGTCGCCGCGGTCAACGGCCACTGCCTCGGCGGCGGCCTGGAGCTGGCGATCACCTGCGACCTGCGGCTCTGCGCGGCGGGGGCGAAGCTGGGGATGCCGCCGGCCAAGCTCGGCCTGATCTACGGCCACACCGGCCTGCGCAAGTTCCTCGACACGATCGGCCTGCCGTACACCAAGGAGCTCTTCCTCACCGGCCGCAACGTCGACGCCGAGCGGGCGGAGCGGATCGGCCTCGTCAACTGGGTGGCCGCCGACGAGGCGGTGGCGGACGAGGCGGTCGCCCTCGCCGCCGCGATCGCCGAGAACGCGCCGCTCTCGATGCGCGGCAACAAGCACGCGATCGACCTCCTCAACTCGAATCCGGAACTGACCGAGCACCAGGAGGCCGGCCTCGTCGCCCTGCGCGAATCCTGCTTCTCCTCGGAGGACTTCCGCGAGGGCATCCGCGCCTTCGCCGAGAAGCGCCGGCCGCAGTGGACGGGTCGGTGAGCGCGAAGGCGCGCAAGGCCCTCGCCGCCGCCGACCCGACGATGGCGGCGCTGATCGAGCGAATCGGCCCGATCGACGTCAAGACCCGGCTGCAACGGCGCAAAGAGGAGCGGCCGAATGACGCCTACGGGGCGCTGCTGCGGGCGATCGTCGGCCAGCAGCTCTCGACCAAAGCGGCGCGGACGATCTACCTCCGCGTGATCGACCTCTTCGACGGCAGGACCCCTTCACCGGAGCAGCTGCTGGAAGCGAAGGAGGAGGACCTGCGGGCCGCCGGTCTCTCCGGCCGCAAGACCGAATACGTCCGCGACCTCGCCTCCCACGTCCTCGGCGGCGAGCTCGAGCTGGACCGGCTCGAGGAGCTCGGCGACGAGCAGGTGATCGAGGAGATCGTCGCCGTCCGCGGCCTCGGCCAGTGGACCGCGGAGATGTTCCTGCTCTTCCACCTCGAACGGCCGGACATCCTCTCCGGCGGCGACCTCGGGATCCGCAAAGCGATCCAGATCGAGTACGACCTGGCGGAGATGCCGCCGCCGAAGCGGGTGCTCGAGATCGGTGAGCCGTGGCGTCCCCACCGGAGCCTGGCGAGCCTGTACCTGTGGGAGTCGCTGGCGGTGGTGCCCCAGTGAGGAGACGGCTCTGGATCGGCATCGGCGCCGTCGCCCTGGTCGCGGTCGGCTCGGTCCTGGCCGCGCTGCTGGTCTACCGCAACGACCACGAGGACTTTCACCAGATGCAGCGCAGCGAGGCGGTGCGGGCGGCGCACCAGATGGAAGCGGTCGCTCGGCTCTCGGTCGACCAGCTGACCAGCGCCGCCGCCTTCTTCAAGGCCGAGGACGACCTCAGCCGCCACGAGTTCGAGGTCTACGGGCGTTCGCTGATCAGCCAGGGAGCGCTTGCCGGGGCCGTCTACATCCAGCGGGTGCCAGCGACGAAGCGAGCTCGCTTCGAACGCAGTCACGGCATCGAGATCCTCGAAAGGGTGGGCTTCCGCAGCTTCCGGCGATCGGGTCCGCGGCCCGTCTACTTCCCGATCACCTACGTCGCCGAGGAGAAGGAGCAGCAGCGCCGGGCAGTCGGTTATGACCTCGGCCAGGACCCAGGCCGGGCCCCCTTCCTGCATCGCGCCGCGGACACCGGCACCACCGTCTCCAGCCCGGTCATCCCGCTGCTGATCGGCGGCAGCGGCATCAACGTCTTCCGCGCCGTCTACCGGGACAGAGCGCCGGTCGCGACCAGGGCACAGCGGCAGCGAGCCCTGGTCGCCTTCGCCGCCGGCAGCTTCCGGGTCGACGATCTCGCCGCCGCGGCCACCGAGGCCGTCTCCCCCGACGTGCAGCTGCAGCTGCGGGTGAACGGCGCCACGGTCTTCGGCGCGACCGAGGATCTCGGCGACGGCGCCTCCGTCCCCCTCCGGATCGCCGATCGCACCTGGACGCTGGCGGTGAAGGACCCCGACGGCCCGGGCCTCGGCCTGCCGCTGGCCCTGGCGGTGGTGGGGCTGCTGCTGGCGGCGCTGCTGGGCTCGCTGATCGTCAGCTGGGGTCGCCGGGAACGGATGGAGGAGCTGGAGCGGGAGGCGAGCGAGGACGCGCTGACCGGTCTCGACAACCGGCGCCGCTTCGAGCGGGAGCTGGCAGCGGCGATGGCGAGGAGCCGCCGCGACCGCTCGACCGGGGCGCTGCTGATCCTCGACATCGACGACTTCAAGCGGGTCAACGACTCGCAGGGGCACCCGGCGGGGGACCGCCTGATCAAGGAGATCGCGGCGGTGCTGCGGCGGCGGACGCGGGCGAGCGACTCGCTGGCGCGCCTCGGCGGCGACGAGTTCGCGGTGATCCTGCCGCGCTGCAGCCGCGAGGAGGCGCAGATCGCCGCCGAGGCGATCGCCCGCGAGGTCCGCGAGCAGTCCGGCGATGGGTCGGGGCCGGTGACCGTCAGCGTCGGCGTGGCGATGTTCGGCGACGACCCCCGCACCAGCTCCGCCACCGTCTTCTCCGAAGCCGACACCGCGATGTACGCGGCCAAGGACGAGGGCCGCGACGGCGTCCGCGTCTTCGACCCGGCGGCGGTGCGGGAGGAGGCGCGGGAGCGTTAGCGGCGCAGCCCGGCGCGCAGGTCGAGCACGCGCTGCGCGGCTTCCTCGAACCCCGCGCGTTTGAGCGCGCCCGAGCGCAGCTTCGCCACCAGCGCCTTCCACGCTCTTTCCCCCGGCCCGAGCCTTGCGTAGAGCAGGAGGTCGGCGCCGGCGCGGGCGCCGGCGATCGCGGCCTTGGCGGTGCCGCCGAAGTCTTCGACGGCGGGGGTTTCCAGGGCGTCGGTGACCGAGACGCCTTCGAAGCCGAGGCGGTCGCGCAGCTCGCCGGTGGCGATCGCGCGGGTGAAGGCGGCGGGGCGGTCGGAGAAGGCCGGGTAGATCGCGGTGCTGAGCATCACCATCTCGCCGCCGCCGGCGACGAAGACGGCGTAGGGCCTCTCGTCGACCCGTCGCAGCTCCGCCTTGGAGAGGTCGATCCTTTCGGTCGAGAAGTCGGTGTTTTCGCGGGCGGCGCCGAAGCCGGGGAAGTGCTTCCCGGTCGCCACCACGCCGCCGGCTTGCAGTCCCTTGGCGAAGGGGATCGCGGTATCGGTGACGCGGGCCGCGGTGGCGCCGAAGCTGCGTTCGGTCTCGGCGATCACCCCGCCCGGGCGGCCGACGTCGAGCACCGGGGCGAGGTCGACGTTGACCCCGACCTCGCGCAGGTTGGCGGCGGTGCGGCGGCCCTGGCGGGCGCTGTAGGTGGCGCCGCGGGCTCCCATCTCCTCCGCCGAGACGGCGGGGGCGCCGCTGATCCGCTTCACCTGTCCCCCCTCCTGGTCGGTCATGACCAGCAGCGGGTCGCGCAGCTTCGGCGGCCGCGGGATCGCCTGCAGCCGCGCGATCAGGCGCCGGCCGGCGGCGCGGCTGGGGAAGTTTTCGGCGAAGAGGACGACGCCCGCGACCCGTCCCTGGCTGATCGCGACCCGCAGCCGCGGCGAGATCGAGGTCCCCTGCACGCCGACGACGATGCGCTGGCCAGCGAGCTGCTTCAGCGGCAGCGTCTCGGCTACGAGGGGCTCCGGCGCCCCAGGCTCGACCCCCAGCGTCGCGCCGCACGCGAAGGCGCCCACCGCCAGGCAGACGAGAACCCCGAGGGCCACCCGTCGCCGTCGCCTCACCGCCCGCTCCATGCGCCGATGCTATGGGGTGTGGTTGAGCTTTGGCCTCTATGAGAGGCCAAAGCTCAACCACACCCTGACTCAGGCGTCCGGGCCGATTCCTAGGCTGCGCCGCATGCCCCCCCTGATCACCGCCGAGGAAGCCCGCGCCTACGGTCGGCTCACCGAGCACGCCGAGATCGAAGCGCTGGTCGAACGCGCCTGGGAGGTGCGGGTCGAGAACTTCGGCGACTCCACCGACATGTGCTCGCTGGTCAACGCCAAGTCCGGCGGCTGCGCCGAGGACTGCGGCTTCTGCGCCCAGTCGCGCTACGCCGAGGCCGACACGCCGATGCACGCGATGATGGAGCCGGAGCAGCTGCTCGAGCACGCGAAAGCCGCCGAGGCCGCCGGCGCCCACCGCTTCTGCATGGTCACCCAGGGCCAAGGCCTCTCGAAGCGGGACTTCCAGAAAATCCTTGACGGCGCCAAGCTGGTCGCCGAGCAGACCAACCTCAAGCGCTGCGCCTCGATCGGCCACATGTCGGTCGACCGCGCCAAGGCGCTGAAAGAGGCCGGCGTCCAGCGCGTCCACCACAATGTCGAGTCGGCGCGCTCCTACTACCCCGAAGTCTCGACCACGGTCCGCTACGAGGGCCGGCTGCGGACGATTCAGGCGGTCAAGGAGGCCGGGCTGGAGACCTGCGTCGGCGGCATCCTCAACCTCGGCGAGAGCGAGGAGCAGCGGGTCGAGATGGCCTTCGAGCTCTCCGAGATCAACCCCACCTCGGTCCCGATCAATCTCCTGATCCCGAAGGAGGGGACGAAGTTCGGCGACCGCGAGGTGATGGACCCCTGGGAGGTCGTGAAGTGGATCGCGATCTTCCGCCTGATCATCCCCGGCGCCCTCTTCCGCCTCTGCGGCGGCCGGGTCGAGAACCTCGGCAGTCTCCACAAGCTCGCGGTCAAGGCCGGGCTGAACGGGGTGATGATGGGCAACTTCCTCACCACCCTGGGAGCCGAGCCGGCCGAGGACCGGGCGATGTTCGAGGAGCTGGGACTGAACGTCGCCCGCCAGCCCGACAACGGCGCCAACCCGCGTCCCGATAACCGCTCCGGCTGGCTCGAGGGCGACTCCCCGGAGACGCCGATCGACGAGCTGATCGACAGCCAGGAAGAGGCGAACTTCTGGGATCCCTCGACGCAGCTGCGGGTCGTCAAGAAGTCGAAGAAGCCGCCGTCCTACCCGAAGGCGGCGTGACCGACGTCTCCGAGCGGCTCGAGGAGCTCCGCGACCGGGGCCTCTACCGTCGGCTTCGCCTGATCGAGGGACCGCAGGGACCGACCGTCACCCTCGACGGCCGCCCCGTCCTCCTCCTCTGCTCCAACAACTACCTCGGCCTGGCCGACCGCGCCGAGGTGCGCGAGGCCGCCGCCGAGGCAGCGCTGCAGTGGGGCGCGAGCGCGGGCGCCTCGCGGCTGATCTCCGGCAACATGGAGCCGCACCGGGCGCTCGAGGCGCGGCTCGCCGCCTTCAAGGGCTACGAGGCGGCGCTGCTGTTCGGCTCCGGGTACCTGGCCAACACCGGGGTCATTGCCGCCCTGGCCGGGCGCGGCGAGGTCGTCTTCTCCGACGAGCTCAACCACGCCAGCATCGTCGACGGCTGCCGCCTCTCGCGGGCCGAGACCTTCGTCTACCGCCACGGCGACCTCGAGCACCTCGCCTGGGGGCTGGGTCAGGCCGGCGAGCGGGCGGCGCTGGTCGTCACCGACGGCGTCTTCTCGATGGACGGCGACGTCGCGCCGCTGCCGCAGCTGCTGGAGCTGGCGCGGCGGCACGGGGCGCGGCTGATGGTCGACGAGGCGCACGCGACCGGGGCGGTCGGCCCCGGCGGCCGCGGTTCGGTCGCCGCCGCCGGCCTCAGCGGCGAGGTCGACGTCGTCGTCGGCACGCTGGGCAAGGCGCTCGGCTCCTACGGCGCCTACGTCTGCGCCGGCGCCGAGGTCGTCGACTTCCTCGTCAACTCGGCGCGGCCGTTCATCTTCTCGACGGCGCCGCCGCCGCCCGCGGTCGGCGCCGCGCAGGCGGCGCTGGCGATCCTCGAAGCCGAGCCGGAGCTCTGCGAGCGACTGCAGGCGAACGCGGAGACGCTGCGCCGCTCGCTCGGCGTCGAGGGGCTGGACGTGGGGGAATCGACCACGCAGGTGGTCCCGGTCGGGGTCGGCGAGGCCGCGGCGACGATGGAGCTCTGCGAGCGGGCGCTGGAGAAGGGCGTCTTCGCCCAGGGGATCCGGCCGCCGACGGTCCCCGAGGGCTCCTGCCGCCTGCGCCTGACGGCGATGGCCACCCACCGCACAGAGGACCTCGTCGCCGCCGCCCACATGGTCGGGGTCGCCGCCCGCGAGCTGGGTCTCGTCCAGGCCCAGCCGCTGGCCGCCTGAGCCGCCGTGGCCCGCGGGGTCTTCGTCACCGGCACCGGCACCGAAGTCGGCAAGACCGTGGTCGCGGCGACGATCGCGCGGACGCTCGCCGGCGAAGGCCGGCGGGTAGCCGTCTTCAAGCCCGCCGTCACCGGCCTCGACGAAGGGATTGAGACCGACCACGAGCTGCTGCGCCGCGCCTCTGGCTCGAGCCAGAGCGACGAGGAGATCGCCCCCTACCGCTACGGCCCACCGGCCTCCCCCCACCTCGCCGCGGCGCTCGCCGGCGAGGAGATCGACCCGGAACGGCTGCGGCAGGCGGCACGAGCGGCCGCCGACGGCGCCGAGGCGATCGTCTGCGAGGGCGTCGGCGGCCTCCTGGTGCCCCTCTCCCCTGCCTACCTCGTCCGCGACCTCGCCGCCGATCTCGGTTACCCCCTGGTCGTCGTCGCCTCCCCCGGCCTGGGGACGATCAACCACACCCTCCTGACGGTCGAGGCCGCCCGCGCCGCCAGCCTCGAAGTCGCCGCCATCGTCCTCAACCCCTGGCCCGAAGAGCCAAGCGAGATCGAGCGCTCCAACCGCGAGACGATCGCCTCCCTCGCCGGGGTGCCAGTCCTGACGCTTCCACGAATCGACCTCGGCGACCCCGACGGCTGGCCGCACCTGCAGATCTAGACGATCACGTCGAGGCTGCCGTCGTTCAGCTCGACGGTGAAACCGGCGGCCTCGGCGATCGCGGCGGCGGCCTCGGGGTCGGAGGGGGCCTTCTTCGCTTCCAGCAGCGCTCGCGCCACGTCGCCGCGCACCGCCTTCGCCATGTGCGAGACGGCCTTGCGCTCCCCGCCCTCCTCGCTGAAGGCGCGCACCGCCAGCAAGGTCGCCCGCTTCGGCTTCCAGAAGGAGCTGTAGGCGCCGGAGCGCATGTCGACGATCAGCTCGCCCGCCTTGTCCGGCAGCGCCTCGGCCAACGCCGGCCGCCAGTAGGCCGACGGGGCACCGATCCCCTCCAGCTTCGTCTTCGGCGGAAACTTGTAATAGGGGATGCGGTCGTCAGGGCGCGCGAATCCCCACAGCGCGCTCGCGATCAGCACCCGGCGCCGCGCCTTCGCCGGCAGCCCCGGCAGCTGCAGCCGTTTGAAGAGGACGCCGGTGTAGACCTCGGCGGCCGGCGCCGCCGGCGCCTCGAGCAGGCTGGGGTCGAACGCCTCGATCAGCTCCGCCCGCTTCGCGCCCAGCTCGTCGGCGAAGGCGAGCGAGCCGAGGTCGACCGGATCGCCCGCCTCGGGGTGCGCCTTGCCTTCGGACGGCGGCAGCAGGACCAGCATCAGACGGCGCTGGCCTCGGCCGCGACCTCGGGCCCGATCGGGGTCTTCGCCTTGGCCCGGATCGCGAAGGCGCCGACCGCGGCGCCGAACAGGACCACGAAGGCGGAGACGGTCATCGCGTGGCTGAGCGCGTAGACGAAGGCATCGGCTTTCGCGGCCGCCCCCGGCACCGCCCCGGTCTCCTCGAGCTGCGAGCTGGCCAGGTTCTGGAAGATCGCGCCGGTGACGGCGATGCCGAGGCTGCCGCCGACCATGCGGAACATCGAGAGGACGCCGGAGGCGATGCCGGCTTTCTGCACCGGCACCGCGTTCATCGCCGCGCTGGTCATCGGCGACATCGTCATCGCGATCCCGATCCCGAGCAGCATGAACCCGGGCAGCAGGTCGAGGTAGGTCGAGTCGACCGCGATCTGGCTGAAGCTGAACAGCGAGGCCGCGACCAGTACCAACCCGCCGGCGATCAGCCAGCGCGGGCCGAAGCGGTCCGAGAGGCGGCCGGCGACCGGCGCCACGGCGACGATCATCAGGGTCGAGGGCAGGAACCGCACCCCGGCCTCCAGCGGCGAGTAGTGGAGGATGTCCTGCATGTAGAGGGCGAGGAAGAAGAAGACGCCCAGCATCGCGAAGCTGATCACCATCGCCACCACGACCGCAGCGAGGAAGTTGCGGTCGCTGAGCAGGTCGAACTGCACCATCGGCGCCTTCACCCGGTTCTCGACGAAGACGAAGGCGGGCAGGGCCACCGCGGCGCCGGCCAGCAGGGCGACGATCTCCGGCGAGCCCCAGCCCCAGGCGTTGCCCTCGACCAGGGCGAGGACGAGCGCGGTCAGGCCCGCGGTGAGGACGGCGACGCCGGCGTAGTCGACCTCGCGGCCGACCGAGGTGTCACGGGACTCGCGCACCGCGAACAGGGTCGCGAAGACGGCGCCAATCGCGACGGGGATGTTGACGTAGAAGATCGCCCGCCAGCTGACGTGCTCGGTCAGGAATCCACCCAGCACCGGCCCGACCGCCAGCGCCAGCGCCGAGACGCCGGCCCAGGTGCCCATCGCCTTGCCGCGCTCCTCCGGCGGGAAGGCGTCGGTGATGATCGAGAGCGTCCCCGGCATCATCAGCGCCGCGCCGATCCCCTGGACGACACGGCTGACGACCAGCGCGGTCTGGTCCGGGGCGAAGCCGGCAGTCGCCGAGGAGAGGGCGAAGATGACGACGCCGACGAGGAACATCAGCCGGCGGCCGAAGATGTCGCCGAGCCGCCCGCCGGTCGCCAGCAGCACCGCGAAGGACAGCGTGTAGCCGTTGATCGTCCACTCGAGGCCGCTGAGCGACGCCCCCAGGTCCTTCTGGATCGAGGGCAGGGCGACGTTCACGATCGTGTTGTCGAGCATGATCATGAACAGCGCGAAGCACATCGCGCCGAGCGTCCACCACTTGCTGTTGTCCTCGGTGATCAGGTGGCGATAACGGGTCACGGGGTCTCACTTTCCTTCAGGTGCTGGTAGGAGCGGGCGATGTCCTCGCGATCCATCAGCGACTCGACGGCGGCGTCGAGCTTGCGGCGCTGGGCGGCGGTGAGGGTGGCGGCGAAGGCCTCGATCCCGGCCAGGCGGACGGTGACCAGGCGGTCGACCAGCTCCTTGCCCTTGGCGGTGATCTTCACCCGGCGCACGCGGCGGTCCTCCGGGTCCTCGACCCGGGTCGCCAGCTTCGCCTTGACCAGCCCGTCGACCGCGCGGCTCATCGAGGGGGCGGAGACGCCGAACAGGTCGGCGAGGTCGCAGACCTGCCAGCTGTGGGTCTCGGCGTGCCCGCGCCCGCCCAGCTCGAGCAGGGCCTTTGCCTGGGTGAGGGAGAGGCCGGTTTCCTCGATCACCCGCAGCTGGTTGCCGCGGTCGTAGAGGAAGAGGTGGCCGAGCAGGGCGGTGAGCCGGGCCGCGGTGTCTTTCTCGGGGACATCCATCCCGATAATAGTTGCACTTGCGCAACTATTTCAAAAGGGCAATATTTGCTCGTGTGATGTATATCACTCGGGGCTGCCGCCGCTGCCGGGGCTAACGTGCGACCCATGCCGGTGGACCACGCGCAGCTCGATCGCGACCACGTCTGGCACCCCTTCACCCAGCAGCAGGGCTGGAGCGAGGAAGAGCCGCTGATGATCGAGCGCGGCGAGGGCTCCTACCTCTTCGACACCGAGGGACGGCGCTACCTCGACGGGACGGCGGCGCTCTGGTGCAACGTCCACGGCCACCGCCACCCGGTGATCGACGCCGCCGTGCGCGAGCAGCTCGACCGCGTCGCCCATACGACGATGCTCGGCCTCTCCCACCCCGGCGCCACCGAGCTGGCCGCCCGCCTGACCGAGATCGCCCCCGCCGGCCTCTCCCGCGTCTTCTACTCGGACTCGGGCTCGACCGCGGCCGAGATCGCCCTGAAGATCGCCTTCCAGTACCAGCAGCAGCGCGGCGGCGAGCACGCCCGCCGCACCACCTTCGCGCGCCTGCGCGAGGCCTACCACGGCGACACCATCGGCAGCGTCAGCGTCGGCGGCATCGACCTCTTCCACTCCACCTACCGGCCGCTGCTGTTCGAGACCCACGTCGCCGAGCCAGGCGACGCCGCCGACCTCGAGCGGGTGCTGGCGGCACACGGCGAGGAAGTCGCCGCGGTCGTGGTCGAGCCGCTGGTCCAGGGCGCGGCCGGGATCCTCGTCCAGCCGCCCGGCTACCTGCGGGCGGCGCGGGAGCTCTGCGACCGCTACGGGGTCCTGCTGATCTGCGACGAGGTGGCGACCGGGTTCGGCCGCACCGGGACGATGTTCGCCTGCGAGCAGGAAGGCGTCTCCCCCGACCTGATGTGCCTGGCGAAGGGGATCACCGGCGGCTACCTGCCGCTGGCAGCGACGCTGACGACGGAGGAGATCTACGAGGGCTTCCTCGGCAGCTACGAGGAGTTCAAGACCTTCTTCCACGGCCACACCTACACCGGCAACCCGCTCGCCTGCGCGGCGGCGCTGGCCAACCTCGACGTCTTCGAGCAGGAGCGGACGCTGGAGCGCCTGCAGCCGAAGATCGCCCTCTTCGCGGAGCTGCTGGCCGAGGTCGCGGCGATGCCCGAGGTGGCGGAGGTGCGCCAGAAGGGCGTGATGGTCGGCCTCGACCTCGGCGACCACGACCCGGCGCTGCGGATGGGGCACCGGGTGACGGTCGAGGCCCGCAGGCGCGGCGCCTTCATCCGCCCCCTCGGCAACACGGTCGTCCTCATGCCCCCGCTCTCGATCTCCGTGGACGAGCTGCGCGAGCTGGTGGCGATCGCGGCGGAGTCGATCCGGGCTGCGGTTGCCTCTGCGCCTGTGGATCTTCCGCAGGCCGCTTAAGCCGATACTGCTCCTGTGACGGATCGGGAGGTGACCCGTAGTACGGGCATGGAGCAGACGCTTGTCGCATCAGCCGAGGACGCGCCGCGAGCCGGCGACCTCGCCTTCGACCGCCTCTACCGCTCCAGCCGCGACGACGTCTACGCCTACGTCGCCAGCCTCCTGCGCGACGAGGCGGCGGCGGAAGAAGTCACGGCCGCCGCCTTCGAGCGCGCCTACCGCAAGCGCCACCGCTTCGACCCCGAGCGCGGCGAGCCGCGGGCCTGGCTGTTCGGGATCGCCCGTAACGCCGCCCTCGACGAGCTGCGGCGCCGCGGCCGCCAGGCGGAGCTGACGGCGGAGCCGGCCGACGTCGCGAGCGTTCCTCTCGACGAGGGCGCCGAGCGCAGCCAGCGCCGCCTCGCGGTCTCCGCCGCGCTCGAGCAACTCGAGCCGCGCGAGCGCGAGCTGATCGCGCTCAAATTCTTCGCCGGCCTCGCCAACGCCGAGATCGCCCAGGTCCTCGGCATCTCCGAGTCGAACGCCGGCACCAAGCTGCACCGCGCAATGACCAAGCTGAGGGAGGCCTGCGATGGAGACGCCTAGGGACCGGGACGACCGGCTGGCCGCCGAGCTGCGGGCGCTGCGGCCGGCGCCGCGGCCCGAGTTCACCGCCAAGCTCGACGAGCGCGCCGCCGCGGGCTTCCCGCGGCGCTCGCGGATGCCGCGGCTCTCGTTTGGCCGCCTGCGGTCAATCCCGGCGCGGCGGATGCTGCTGCCGGCAAGTGGATTCGCGGTCTTGGCGATCGCCGTCACGACGGCTGTGGTCGCCATCAACGACACCTCAGGAGAAAGCGACCTGCTGAGCGGAAAAGCTCCTCAGCGAGAGGCGGACCAACGTCCACCGGTCACCTTCGAGAAGGCGGTGCCGATCGCACCCACGTCGAAGGCACCCGCAGGCGCAACCGAAGCGAGCAGGGCCGCCTCCAACCTCAACTTCGACGGCAGCGGTGATTACACCCGAGCCAACGCCCCCCTCAACAACCGCGCCGTCGAACGCTCGGCCGAGATCACCCTCGCCGCCGATCCCGCCGACGTCGCCGAGGACTCGGCCAAGGTCTTCGACGTCGTCGGCGCCCACGACGGCATCGTCATCTCCTCCTCCACCCGCGAGGGGGCGGCCGGCGAAGCCGGGGCCAGCTTCGAGCTGCTGATCCCGAGCCAGAAGCTCGGCGACGCCCTCGCCGACTTCTCGGCGATCGACGAGGTTCGCTCCCGCCACGAGTCGACCGCGGACATCACCGCCCCCACCGTCAACGCCGGCGAGCTGCTGCGGGACTCGAACGCGCGGATCGACAGCCTGCTCGGCCAGCTCCAGGAAGCCGAAACCGAATCCGAGCGCGAAGCCGTCGAAGCCGAGCTGCGGCAGGAGCGCCGCCACCGCGCCCTCCTGCGCACGAAGCTGCAGAACCTGCAGCGCCGCGCCGACCTCTCCCGCGTCTCCCTGCGGATCGAGACCGGCGCCGCCGAGGCGCCCTCGAGCGGCGGCGCCTGGGGCGTCGACGACGCGCTCGGCGACGCCGGCAAGATCCTCGCCGCCGCCGCCGCGATCGCCGTCGTCTCGCTGGCGATCCTCGGCCCGATCGCCCTGATCGCCCTCCTCGCCTGGCTCACCCACCGCGCCTGGGTCCGCCGCGAGCGCCGCCGCGTCCTCGGCTGAAGCCATATCCGAGGGTGTGGTTGAGCTTTGGCGCCCTATAGAGGCCAAAGCTCAACCACACCCCGTTAGGGTGGGCCGATGGAGGAGCGACGGCGTGGACCGGCGGAGATGCCGAACTTCGGGCCGCCCTCGACGCCCCGACCGGCGGCCTCGATCGTGCTGCTGCGGCGCGGGGGCAAGCACTCCCAGCGGGCGCTCGAGGTGCTGATGCTGCGGCGCAGCGAGGAGGCGCGGTTCATGCCCGGCGTCTGGGTCTTCCCCGGCGGCTCGCTCGATGAGGCCGACGGCGCCGACGAAGCCGGCCTGCGCGCCTGCGCCCTGCGCGAGCTCGCCGAGGAGGCCGGGATCGAGCTCGACGCCGGCGAGGAGCTCGTCCTCTTCACCCGCTGGATCACCCCGGAGCTGATCGCGACCCGCTTCGACGCCTGGTTCTTCCTCGCCCTCGCCCCCGCCCACACGCCGCCCCGGCCGGACGGGGTCGAGACCACCGAGGCGCGCTGGTTCCGCCCCGCCGACGCCCTCGAAGCTCACGCAGCGGGCGAGATCGTCATCTCCTTCCCGACCCAGCGGCAGCTGGCCTGGCTGGCCGAGTTCCGCACCTCCGACGAGGCGCTGGCCGCCTACCGCGAGCGCGCGGTCGAGCCGATCCTGCCCAAGGTGGTCGAGGACGGAGCCGAACCGCGCGTCGTCCTCCCCGGCGAGCCCGGCTACCCGGCCGACTGAGCGTCCGGGAACTGCTCCAGGCCCGCGTGCCAGGGGCCCGGCGGGTAGGTGTGGATGCCGCTCTCCTCCATCTCCACCTGCAGCCGCTTGAACAGCTGCCCGGCGTTCACCAGCGCCGCCTTTAATTCTGCCTCGCTGCGCTCGCGCAGGCGCCAGAGGAACCAGAGCTGGCGGTCGTTGACGCCGAAGTCGATCTCCCCCTGGATCGTCGTCACCCAGGCGAGGAACCCCGGCCCGAACAGCTCCCGCAGCGCCACCGGGTCGTACTCGCTCGGCACCGTGGTGATGAAGCGCCGGTTGAAGTCGATCGACTCGAACTCGACCTTGCGCTGGAAGCGCTGGGTGACCACCTCGTGCCCCTCGATCGACTCGACGTTGAAGGCCGGCACCACCCGCGCCAGGTCCGGCATGTGGGCCTTGGCGAGGACCGCGGTCGGCAGCACCGCCTTGCTGAAGAGCCCACCGACCTCCTTTTCGTCGGCGTCGCAGGAGGAGCCCCAGAAGCCCTCGCTCAGCTGCCCGGTGAGGCGGTTGACGCCGCCGACGCAGAGCGCCACCGGCCCGTCTTTCGGGTTGATCCCGCCGACCGGCTCGTAAGTGAGCCCGTTGCGCTCGCCGTAGCCACGCGCGATCTCGGCCCATTCCTGCGCTTCCTGCTTGGCGCCCATGGCGCGATCCTACGTCGTTAGGATGCGCGCAACCCCGGTCCGACCACAGGAGCCTCCATGACCATCGTCATCATCGTCGTCGTCGCGATCCTCATCCTCGCGGTCCTCTACTACATCGCGAAGCGCAACTCGATCATCGCCGCGCGCAACCGAGTCGACGAGTCCTGGAGCGGGATCGACGTGCAGCTGAAACGGCGCCGCGACCTCGTCCCCAACCTGGTGGAGACGGTCAAAGGCTACGCCGAGCACGAGAGCGCGACCTTCGAGAAAGCGACCAAAGCGCGCGCCGAAGCGATGCAGGCGACCGGGGTCGCCGACACCGCCAAAGCCGAGTCGAAACTGACCGGCGCCCTGACCGAACTGCGCGCCGTCGCCGAGAACTACCCGACCCTGCGGGCGACCGAGAACTTCCAGCAGCTGAGCCGCAACCTCTCCGAGCTCGAGGACGAGATCCAGGCCGCGCGCCGGATCTACAACTCCAACGTCCAGTCCTACAACACCGACATCCAGCAGTTCCCGGGCTCGATCATCGCCAACCAGGGCGGCTTCACCGCGCGCGAGTACTTCGAGATCGCCGAGGCCGACCGCGCCACCCCCGAAGTCAGCTTCGGCAAATAACTGGCCGATCAGCCAGCCTCCCTAAGATCTAGGCAGATGACTACCGAGACCAAAGACGCGACCCTCTGGATCTGCGACAGCTGCGGATTCATCTACGACCCGGCGATCGGCGACCCCGACGGCGGCATCCCGCCCGGAACCGCCTTCGAGGACATCCCCAGGGACTGGTTCTGCCCGGTCTGCGGCGCCCGCACGACGGACTTCCGGCCGCTCGAGCCGGGCGAGGCCTAGGACCGCCCCAGTAGGCTTGACTGGCTAATGAGCCAGTACGACTACGACTGGATCGTCGTCGGCTCCGGATTCGGGGGGTCGGTCTCCGCCCTGCGCCTGGCCGAAAAGGGCTACAAGGTCGCGGTCCTGGAGTGCGGCAAGCGCTTCACCGACAAGGACTTCCCGAAGTCGACCTGGGACGTGCGGCGCTACTTCTGGGCCCCCCGCATGGGCCTGCGCGGGATCTTCCGCCTCTCCACCTTCAAGGACGTCTCGGTGGTCAGCGGCTGCGGCGTCGGCGGCGGCAGCCTCGGCTACGCCAACACCCTCTACGTCCCCCCCTCGAAGTTCTTCAAGGACCCGCAGTGGTCCGACCTCGCCGACTGGGAGGCCGAGCTGGCCCCCCACTACGCGGAGGCGCAGCGGATGCTCGGCGTCATCGACGTCGAGACCGACGACGCCGCCGACGACCTCCTGCGCGAGTACGGCGAGCACATCGGCGTCGGCGACAGCTACCAGAAGACCCCGGTCGGGATCTACTTCGGCGAGCAGGGCAAGACCGTCCCCGACCCCTTCTTCGGCGGCGAGGGGCCCGACCGCACCGGCTGCACCCTCTGCGGTCGCTGCATGGTCGGCTGCCCGGTCGGCGCCAAGAACACGCTGGTCAAGAACTACCTCTACCTGGCCGAGCAGCGCGGGGTCGAGGTGATCCCCGACCGCACCGTGACCGAGATCCGGCCGATCGGCGCCGCCGACGGCAGCGACGGCTACACGGTCGCCAGCGAGCGCTCGGGGATGATCCCCGGCCGCGGCAAGCGCACCCTCCGCGCCCGCGGGGTGGTCGTCGCCGCCGGCGCCCTCGGCACCAACAAGCTGCTGCAGCGCTGCCGCCTCGGCGGCGCCCTGCCCCGCATCTCCGCCCGCCTCGGCGAGCTGGTGCGAACCAACAGCGAGATGATCCTCGCCGTCACCGTCCCCGAGGACTACCCCGACGACCTGACCAAGCGGGTCGCGATCAGCGGCAGCATCTACCCCGACCCCGACACCCACATCGAGACCGTCAGCTACGGCAAGGCCGGCGACTCGATGAGCCTGCTCTACACCCTGCTGGTCGGCGACGGCACCCGCGTCACCCGGCCACTGAAGCTGCTCGGGCAGATCGTCCGCCACCCGCTCCGCTTCGCCCAGGTGCTGTGGCCGAAGGGCTGGTCGCGGCGCACGATCATCCTCCTGGTGATGCAGACGCTCGACAACGCGATCGCCCTGCGCCCGAAGCTGAAACGCTCGGGCAACGTCTGGCTGCAGACCGAGCAGGACCCGGAGAAACCGAACCCGACCTTCATCCCGGTCGCCAACGAGGCGGCCGAATGGCTGGCCGAGCGCACCGGCGGCGTCGCCCAGAGCTCGGTCACCGAGGCGCTCCTGAACGTGCCGACCACCGCCCACATCCTCGGCGGCGCGGTGATCGGCCACAGCCCCGAGGACGGGGTGGTGGACAGCCGCCAGCGCGTCTTCGGCTACGAGAACCTGCTGGTCTGCGACGGCTCGGCGGTGCCGGCGAACGTCGGCGTCAACCCCAGCCTGACGATCACCGCACTCGCCGAGCGCGCGATGAGCGAGGTTCCCCCCGCCTCAGCGCCGCAGAGCTACGAGGCGAACCTCTCCGCGACGTAGTCCCAGTTGACGACGTTCCAGAAGGCGTCGATGTATTCGGGGCGTTTGTTCTGGTACTTCAGGTAGTAGGCGTGCTCCCAGACGTCGCAGCCGAGCAGCGGAGTCTGGCCGTCGGAGATCGGCGAGTCCTGGTTCGCGGTCGAGACCACGGCGAGGCCGGAGGAGTCCTTGACCAGCCAGGCCCAGCCGGAGCCGAAGCGGGCGATGCCGGCGTTTTTGAACTCCTCCTTGAAGGAGTCGAGGGAGCCGAACTTGTCGTCGATCGCCGAGGCGAGCTCACCGCTGGGGGCGCCGCCACCGTCGGGGCTCAGCATCTGCCAGAAGAGCGTGTGGTTGTAGTGGCCGCCGGCGTTGTTGCGGACCGCCGCCTGCTTGTCGCCGGGCAGGGCGTTGAGGTTGCGGAGCACGTCCTCGACGTCGCGGTCGGCCCATTCGGTCCCCTCGAGGGCGGCGTTGGCTTTGTCGACGTACGCCTGGTGGTGCTTGTCGTGGTGGACGCGCATCGTCGCCTCGTCGATGTGGGGCTCGAGCGCGTCGTAGGGGTACGGCAAATCGGGCACTGAGAAAGCCATCACTGCTCCTTGTCTCGGTTTCGAAGTCCGAGTCGGAGCCTAGCTATTCCGGGTTCGCGTCGCCCGCCCTCGGCACCACGTCGGGGTCGCCGCCGGTCCACTGGACGAACCGGTACCAGGCCGGCTTCGCCTCCCGCTTCGCCGTCAGCAGCCCGGCGGAGTCGCAGAAGACGCAGCTGCCGCCCTCGTCGCTCCAGGTGAACCACCAGGCGCCGCGGATGTCCCAGCGCACCCGGTTGGCGGAGATGATCGAGAGCGCCTTGTCGAGCTGCCGGGCCTGCCCCTGGAGCCCGCGCTCCCAGCGGGTCGGGCCGCTGTTGGAGCCCCAGCCCAGCTCGGTCACGTAGAGCGGCGTCTCGGCGTCGCCGTGGTTGCGCATGATCCGGCGCAGGTTGCGCAGCTGCGCTTCCATCGCCTTGGCGTCGGCGACGTAGGGGTGCAGCGCGACCCCGTCGAAGAACGGCTTCACCCGCCCCGCCTTGTACATGCGGGCGAGGAAGTCGCCGGAGCCGACGTTGGGCGGGATCTGCAGCGGCCGGCCGAAGAGGCCGCCGACGATCACCTTCGCACCCGGCTGTGCGCGGTGGATCACCCGGCCGGCGATCCGGATCACCTGCGCGAAGCGGGCCGGTTCGGGGTCGCTGGCGAAGCTGACGATGTTCTGCTCGTTCCAGATCTCGTAGCGGCGCATCGGCACGTAGGGCAGCTCCTCTTCCTCGCGCCAGAAGCCCCCGCCCTCGCCGTAGCGGTTGACGACCGCGCGCGCGAAGGAGGCCCAGGCCCGCCGCTGCCAGGCGTTGCGGACGGGGAGGTCGATGCCCTGCGGGGCGACCCACTCGGGCGAGTTGACGAGAAAGGGGAAGATCTCCATCCCCGCCCGCGCCGCCAGCCGCACCTCGTGGTCCATGTAGCCCCACTCCCGTTCCGAGAAGGCGGGGTTGCGCGGCTCGATCGCGGCCCAGACGAGCGGCTGCCGCACGCTCTTGATCCCCGCTTCGGCCATCAGCTCGTAGTCCTTGACGGTGCCGGAGCTCTGCGGCGAGACCCCGACGAAGCCCGGCGGCAGGTACGCCTGCGCCGCCGCCGGCATCGCCGCCAGCAGCGCCACCACGAGGATCGGGATCAGCCTGCGCGCCATCGTCATCGTTGGAACCGGGGAAGCGACCAAAGTAGCGGCGCGACCCCCAGCCGCGCCCGCTTCCCCGCTCTGGGATAATCACCCCTCTCGGGGCGTGGCGCAGCCTGGTAGCGCGCACCGTTCGGGTCGGTGAGGTCCCCGGTTCAAATCCGGGCGCCCCGATGAATCAGCCACCATTTTCACACCCAACGGAGCCGGCCGCCAAGGTGATCGTTCCCGAGGGCGTACGCGACGCAGCGACCGTCGACGCGGATGGCCGCCCGAGCGGGCAAATCGAGGGGGTGGTCTCCGCCCGCGCGGTCGTGCACGGCGACCATCGCGGGGCGCTGATGGAGACCGTGAACTTCGACAACCCCTTTTGGAAAGAGCCAGTCGTCTACGCGTACACGATCACCGTGGCGCCAGGGCGGATCAAGGGCTGGGGAATGCACAGGCAGCAGACCGATCGCTACGCGACGCTGTCCGGGCGGCTGCGAGTCGTCCTCTACGACGGGCGCGCCGACTCGCCGACCTTTCAGCGTTTCGCCGAGTTCTACTTCGTCGACGAGGCGCCGGGATTTCTACGCATCCCGCCAGGCGTCTGGCACGCCGATCAAAACATCGGTGACGGACCCTGCCAGCTGATGAACTTCCCCACCCATCCCTTCGATCGCGATAACCCAGACAAGTATCGGATCGATCCGGATTCGGGCGAGATTCCTTTCGACTTCGCCTTGCGAAACAGCTGACTGACACCATGCGCCGTCAGGGATCGACCGAGGACGATCATCCGCGCCCCCACCTCCCGATCGACCTGCCGGGAGGCGAAGCGGGGCCGCTGCGCAAGATCGGGTTCCGGCTGGCGGTGGCGCTGGCGCTGATCACCCTGGTCGCGATGGTCACCTACCTCGGGCGGGAGGGCTACGTCGACCCCGAGGACGAAACGATCAGCCTGCTCGACGCCTTCTACTACTCGACGGTCTCGATCACGACGACGGGGTACGGGGACGTGCGGCCGGCCTCCGACGAGGCGCGGCTGCTGACGACGGTGCTGGTCACGCCGGCCCGCATCCTCTTCCTGATCCTGCTCGTCGGCACCACCTTGGAGATACTTGCGGAGCGGAGTCGCACCGCCTACCGGATCGCCCGCTGGAGGAGACGCTTGAAAGACCACACGATCATCTGCGGTTACGGGGTCAAGGGCCGCACGGCGGCGCGGACGCTGATGGACAAGGGCACGAGCCCGGACCAGATCGTCGTGATCGAGCCCAAGGAGGAGGAGCGGACGCGGGCGACCGCGGACGGGATCGCCGCGGTGGACGGCAGCGCCGACCGCCAGGAGGTCCTGCTCGAGGCCGGCGTCCGCGAGGCCTCGGCCCTGATCGTCGCCCCCGAGCGCGACGACACCGCGGTCCTCATCACCCTCACCGCCCGCGAGCTCAACTCCAATGCGTGCATCGTCGCCGCGGTCCGCGAGGAGGAGAACGTCCACCTCCTCCACCAGAGCGGCGCCAACTCGGTGATCACCTCATCCGGCGCCGCCGGCCGCCTGCTCGGGCTCTCGACCAAGACCCCGCAGATCACCGAGGTGATGGAGGATCTGATGATGGTGGGCGAGGGCCTCGACATCAAAGAGCGGACGATCGAGCCGGACGAAGCCGGCCCCGCCCCGGTGGGACCCGACGAAGCGATCATGCTCGCGGTCGTCCGCGATGGCGAGGTGATCCGCTTCGGCGATCCCCGCATCCGCGAGCTGCAGGCCGGCGACCGGCTGGTCGAGCTGTTCAGCCACCCGAGCTGACCTCTGCACAGAGTTCTTAAGTATTCATCGTCATTTGCGGTAGGCTCGCGCGCCTCGATGGGTTTCTTCAGCCGTAGAAAGACGCCGGAACCGGCGGTCGCCGAGCCGGGCGAGCCGGAAGACCAGGGCCCTCCCCCAGAAGCCGCGATCGCCTTCTCCGAAGGCCTCGCCCTGGAGGCAGAGGAAGACTTCGAGGGCGCCGAGGCCGCCTACCGGCGGGCGGACGAGCTCGGCAGCGGAGAGGGAGCGGCCAAACTCGCCTCCCGCCTGCACCAGCTCGGCGACACCGAGGGCAGCGAAGCCGCAGTCCGGCGGGCCTACGAGCGCGGGATCAAAGAGGTGGCGCTGAGGATGGGGCTGATGCTGGGGGCAGAAGGCGACTTCGAGGGCGCCGAGGCCGCTTTCCGGGATTCCGACGAGCTCGGCGACGCCTGGGGGGCCCACGAGCACGGGAGGCTGCTGGAGATCCGCGGTGACCTCGAGCAGGCCGAGGCCGCGTATCGGCGCGCCGAGGAACGGGGCCACGGACCGGCCTCGGTCCCGCGCGGACGACTTCTCGAGCGGCGGCGAGAGGTCGCCGAGGCGGAGGCGGCCTACCGGCGCGCGGAGGAAAGCGGGGACCCCGAAGGAGCCTTTCGCCTGGGCCTGCTGCTCGGCGCCATGGGCGACACGGCGGGCTCGGAGGCGGCGCTGCGACGGGCCCGAGAGCAGGGCCACGATGACGCCGACGTGACGATCGCGATCCTGGCCAGGCAACGGGGCGAGACGGAGGGAATCGAGGAGGCTTTCCGGGCCGCCGACGAGCGCGGCAACGTGCTCGCCGCCATGCAACTGGGGTTCCTCCTGGTGGAGCGGGGAGAAAAAGAGGAGGCCGAGGCGGCGTTCAAACGGGCCGACGAGCGCGGGAGCGCCGACGGCGCCTATGCCGTCGGCGCGATGCTGATGGATCGCAAGGCCGCGCTGGGAGCGGAAGCCGCTTTCAAACGCGCCGACGAGCGCGGGCACGCGGAAGCTCCCCTGCAACTCGGCTTGATGCTCGAAGAGCGGGGAGAGACGGCCGCTGCCGTCGCGGCCTACCGCCGGTCCGACGAGCGGGGGGACGCCCTCGGCGCCTACCAGCTCGGCCTGACCGTCGAGAAGGCCGGAGGCGACCGCCGCGACAGCGTGCAGGCCCTGCTGCGGGCGGAGGAACGCGGCTGCAAGGAGGCGACTCCGATCCTGGACGAGATGCTGGCGCCATTGCCCGGGGAGCACCCGATCAGCATCGAAAATCGCCGCGCGATGCTGGGCGCCGCCCACCGCTACAAGTAACCGACTTCGAGGCCCACTAGGGTCTTCACATGCCTTCCGCCCCCGCCTTCGAGGTACACGAGGCGAACCTGCACGGGCACCGCGCCGTCTACCGGACCATGGGCAGCGGGCCGAACGTCGTCCTGATCCACGGGATGATCAACTCCTCCCGCCATTGGGAGGTGGTGGCGCAGCGGCTCGCCGGCTCCTACCGGGTGATCGCGCCGGACCTGATCGGGCACGGCGACGCGGCGACGCCGCGGGGGGACTACTCGCTGGGGGCGCACGCGGCGAGCATCCGCGACCTGCTGACGACGATCGGGGTCGAGCGGGCGACGATCGTCGGGCACTCGCTCGGCGGCGGCGTCGCGATGCAGTTCTTCTACCAGTTCCCCCAGCGCACCGAGCGCCTGGTCCTGATCTCCAGCGGCGGCCTCGGGCACGACGTCAGCCCGCTGCTGCGCAGCGCTGCGATGCCGGGCTCGGGAGCGCTGCTGCGGCTGGCGACGCGGCCCCGCCTGGTCGGGGCGCTGGCGGCCGTCGGCGGCAGGCTACGCCAACGCGGCGTCTCCACCGGCGTCTACCTGCAGGCGGTCGCCCGCGCCCTCGGGCCGCTGCAGGAGCCGGGCTCGCGGCGGGCCTTCCTGCAGACGCTGCGCTCGGTGATCGACGTCCAGGGCCAGAAGGTCAGCGCCACCGACCGTCTCTACCTGCTGAAGGAGATGCCGACGCTGATCGTCTGGGGCGAGCGCGACCGCACGATCCCGCTCGAGCACGGGCTCGAAGCCGAGCGCTCGATCCCCAACTGCCGCTTCGAGACCATCCCCCGCGCCGCCCACTTCCCCAACCTGGAAGACCCCGAGGCGCTCGCCGCCGTGCTCGGCGACTTCCTCGCCACCACCGCGCCCGCCCACATCGTCGACTCCGAGTGGCGCGACGTGATCGCCCCCCGGGCGCGCCTGCGGCGGGTCGCCTGAGGGCGCTACGCCTATTCCACCTTCTCGATCGCCGCTTCGACTTCGGCCAGCGACGGGCCTTCCTGCAGGGTCACGGTCCCGCCCGGGCCGCTGACGATCATCGCCTGGCCGGTGCGGATCTTCAGGTCCCGGGCCAGGTCCTCCTGGCCTTCGAGGCGCTTGTCGATCGCCCCGCCCTCGAGGCCCTTCTCTTCCAGGTCCCGCTCCCATTCCTTGGGGTCCAGTTCCTCGACCCCGCCGGCGACCGAGGCGAGGTAGTCCTGGTCGATCCCGAAGCGCTCGGCTTCCTCCTGGTTGCGGAAGAAGAGGTAGGTGTACTGCCAGCCGTAGTTCTGCTCGGCCGCCGCCTCCGCCCCGTAGAAGCCCAGCTGCTCGGGGGTGATGCCGTTGGAGTAGTGCCGGTAGAGCAGCTTCACGTCCCCGGGCCGCGCGTACCTTTCCGCAAGCTCGGGGATCGTCGCCAGGTAGTCCTCGCGGCACTCGCCGCACTGGAGGTCGTTGAAGACCTGGATCGTCACCGGCGCGTTGTCGGAGCCGAGGCGGTCGCCTTCCTGCGGCATGCCGCCGAACAACCGCTGCGCGTCGGAGATGCCGTCGAGGTGGACGACCGGGTCGCCCGCCTCCTGGGTCGAGAGCTCGACGATCGTGTAGCCGAGCCCAAGCAGAGCGAGCGTCAGCAAGACGATGACCAGGGGCCGGCCCCGCCGGGGCAGCGGCCTGGAGGCGACTTCGGAGGACATGCGGATCCCATTATCGGGATTGACGGCGTCCGCCGTTGTCGGTACACATGGTCTTACCCATTTTCAACGACCCTGGAGGTCATCGATGGCCCATCACCTGACGCCCGCCGAGCTCGCCGATCAGCTGCAGATGGAGCGAGGGGAGGTGATCGGCAAGTGCGTTCAGATGGGGGTCCCGATCTACCACGGCCGGATCGACAGGACGCTGTTCGAAAGCTCCCTGCGCAGCGTCCATTCCTCGCAGCGCAGTCAGGGCTCGCCTCGGAGGCAGCACTGATCTAGACTCCCCCGGCAGATGCCGGGGAGAGGGACCCACTCGAAAACGCTCGCCGACCTGCTGCCGAAAGCGGTGGGTATGTACGGCTCGAGCGTCGCCGTCCGCTACAAGGAGGGCGAGCAGTGGCTCGGCAAGACCTACGCCGAGGTCACCGAGATCATCCGCCCGCTGGCTTTCGGCCTGGTCACGCTGGGGGTCGAGAAAGGCAACCGGGTCGCGATCCTCGGCAACACCCGCCCGGAGTGGACCTACTTCGACTTCGCGGCGCTCTCGATCGGCGCCACCGTCGTCCCGATCTACCAGACGAACTCGCCCGAGGAGTGCCGCTACGTGCTCGAGAACTCCGACTCCAAGGTCGTGGTCGTCGAGGACGCCGAACAGCTGGAGAAGGTGCGCCAGGTCCGCGACCGGCTGCCGCAGCTGGAGCAGATCGTGATGATGACCGGCGAGGCCGAGGATGCGATCTCGATGGAGGAGCTCGCCGCCAAGGGCGCCGGCGGGGACGACGCCACCTGGAAGACGCTGTACGAGGCGGTTACCCCCGAGGACATCTGCACCTTCATCTACACCTCCGGCACCACCGGGCCGCCGAAGGGCTGCGTGATCAGCCACGGCAACTACCGGGCGATGCTGGACATGGTCAACGAGACCAGCGTCATCGAGCCGGGCGACGTCACCTACCTCTACCTGCCGCTGGCCCACTCCTTCGCGCTGCTGATCCAGCTCGGCAGCTTCGACCTCGGCACCACGATCGCCTACTGGGAGCGGGACCCGCTGAAGATCCTCCCCAACCTGGCGGAGCTGAAACCGACCTACTTCCCCTCGGTGCCGCGGATCTTCGAGAAGATCTACACCGCCGCGACCAGCGCGATCGAGAAAGAGGGCGGCCTCAAAAAGAAGATCTTCGACTGGGCGATCAAGACCGGCAAGAAGATGCGCGAGGTCGAACGCAGCGGCCGCCAGCCCAGCTTCCTGCTGCAGCGCCAGTACGACTTCGCGGACAAGAAAGTGCTGTCGAAAATCCGCGGCCTGTTCGGCGGCAACCTGCGCCTCGCGGTCTCCGGCGCGGCGCCGATCAACCCCGAGATCCTCAGCTTCTTCGACGCCGCCGGCGTGCTCGTGCTCGAGGGCTGGGGGATGACCGAGACCTCGACCGCGGCGACGATCTCGACCCCCGACGACTTCAAGGTGGGGACGATCGGCAAACCGTTCCCCGGCTGCGAGGTGAAGATCGCCGACGACGGCGAGATCCTCGTCAAGGGCCCCAACGTCTTCCAGGGCTACCACAAGAACCCGGAGGCGACGGCGGAGACGATCGTCGACGGCTGGCTCCACACCGGCGACCTCGGCGAGATCGACGCCGACGGCTTCATCAAGATCACCGGCCGCAAAAAGGACATCATCATCACCGCGGGCGGCAAGAACATCACCCCCGCCAACCTCGAGGCCGAAATCAAGCAGCACCCGCTGGTCTCCCAGTGTGTCGTCGTCGGCGACCGCCGCCCCTACCTGGTGGCGCTGGTCACCCTCGACCCCGAAGAGGCGGTCAAATACGCCCAGGAGCACAACCTCCCCGAGGACCCCGCCCAGCTCGCCCAGAACGCCGACGTCAAGGCCTCGATCGAAGCCCACGTCGACAAGATCAACGAGAACTTCGCCCGGGTCGAGCAGGTCAAGAAGATCGCCATCCTCCCCCAGGACCTCTCCCAGGAGTCCGGCGAGCTGACGCCGACCCTGAAGGTCAAGCGCGCCGTCGTCGCCCAGAAGCACGAAGACGCGATCGAGCAGCTCTACGCGGCGTAGCTCTGCCTTTCAAGTCTTATTGCAAGTAGTTGCAAGTACCTGCCTCAGGTTGGTTTCAAGCGCCAATAAGCACGGGGATCCCGGGATGATTTCCCCACCCAGTCGATAATTTCGGCTTCTCGCAGGACGGCCAGTTCCCGCTGGGCCACAGGCCGAGAAACTCCAAGCAGCTCAACGATCTCTCCGGTGCTGAGTCGCTCTGCTTCCCTTAGAGCCGTCGTGATTCGTCGGGCGTTTTCTGGAAGCCTCGCCTCCAACTGGCGATCGACAGGCTCTGCCAGTAGCACCAACTGAACGCTGCCGGAGGTCTGGCGGTAAATGGGGTCGTTCAGCCCGGCAGCGCGCATCTCCTCGAACATCCTGCGAATTCCCTCGCCGAGCTCCTGCCCGAAATCGAGATCCGAGCAGACCCTGGCTATCCGAGGATTGCGAGCGAAGCGGGTCGCGCTGAGAGGCTGCGTGACGTCTACGAGGCCGGGGAATCTCCCTGGACTCGATATCTCGATCCGGTCGTCGAATATCTCGACCCGGATGTGGTCACCCGCGGCGCTGTAGGAGCGATGAATCGCTGCATTGACGATTCCCTCCAGCCAGGCGTCTTCGGGCACCAGGGCCACATCTCCAAATTTCCCGTCCTCCATCAGGGCTCTCCGGGTCGGCTGAAGGCGCTTGGTGAAGTCCCGAGCCTGTTCCATTTGGTCGGGCAGCGGACCCTCGACACGTACGTCTTCCACTATCTGCTGACGGCTTCCGGTTCCCCGATCCTTGCCCCGGTAGCGCACGACTCGAATGAAAGCCTCGGGCAGAATTCGCTGCGGGAACTCGGCGAAGAGAAGGCAACCGGAAATCGTCAGCTGATCATCCACAGCCAGCTCGCGCGCCTGCAGCAGGCGAATCGGGTCCCTTGCTCTCAAGGCATGCGCATAGGACTCCAAAAGCGACATGTCCAAGCTGTCAAACCCGGCCCCCGAAGGTCGCGTCTCGTAGCTTGACTGCCCCTTGTCATAGAGAAGCTCCTGACGTTGAGCGAAGCTCAGTCGGCGGTTCTCATCGCCAACCCTTAGGTACACATCGTCCTTCTGATTTGCATGCACCATTTCACTAGGTTGAATCTCAAGCACCAAGAGCTGATCGGGTTTTCCCCGCTCGTTGATGCAGTCGGTACGACGGACCCGGACTTGTACCGGCGGAACACAGAAATCAAGATTTGCCTGAAGAAGCTCGTTCTGCCGATTTGAGTTGGACCCAATGCCCTCGACCTTCTCATCGTGAAGGCCCACCACGATGAAGCCCCCGTCAGCATTGGCAAAGCCAATCATGCTGTTGGCTAGATCACGCCCGGCCACGCGGGCAGACTTGCGATCCAGCCACTGATCCTCCGGAAGTTCCAGGAGGGCGGGCCCCACCAACTCGGGCAGCGCGGTAAGGATCTGCTCTACGGCCGTCGTACTCATTGCTACTTGCAATTATTGCAAGTAGCAATGAGTAGAGTGGACCTAAGAAGCCTCGCCCGTCTGCCGCAGCAGCGCTGAGGTGGTCTGCTCGAGGACCCGGCGCCAGGCGGAGGTCTGCTCGGGCTCTTGTTCGGAGGCCTTCTCGACCACGTTGCGGACGCGGCGCTCGGAGATTTCGAGGCCGTGGCGCTCGGCGATCTCGGCGTAGCGGTCGTAGTCGCGGGCGAGGGCGGCGGTGACCGATTCGAAGCCGTGGCGGGCGATCGTCAGGCGCCGCGAGTAGTCCATGATCGGGGTGCCGAACATCAACTCGTCGTCGGGCTCGGGCTCGATCAGGATGATGTCGACGCCCGGGTACTTCTCCTGCCACTGCTCGACCGCCTGGTGGAGACGGGCGTGGGCGATCAGGCGGAAGGTCTGATTGGCGATCGCCGGCAGGCCCATGTCGGAGACGCGGCGGACGCGGCGGCCGAACACGGTCGGGATCGTCTTCTCGAAGTCGTTCACGTAGGGGACGAGCGGGTTGACGACGACGATGAACTTGGCGCCCTTCTCGACCGCGATGTCGACGTTGGTGGTCGAGCGGATGCCGCCGTCGACGAACTGCCGCCCCTTGAGGTCGACCGGCTTGTAGACGATCGGCAGGCAGGTCGAGCACTCGACCGCTTTCGAGATCGGCACGTCCGACCAGCCGTCCTCGCCGAAGACGATCCGCTCGCAGGTGTCGAGGTCGGTCGCGGTCAGGTAGAGCTCGGGGTCGATGAGGCGGAAGTCGTTGACGCGGCCGTCTGTGCCGAGGGCTTCCTCCACGTAATCGGAGAGGCCCGAGCCGGAGTAGAGCCCGGCCGGCAGCGCCTCGGCCAGGCCGACGCCGATGTCGATCGCCGAGAAGTCGCCGATCCGCGCCAGCCGGCCCAGCAGCTCGGCGGTGCGCAGCGGCAGCGCCACCGCCTTACTGAGGAAGCCGAGGTAGTTGGGTTTGAGGACCTTGTCGAGATCGAGGTCTTCGAGGCCCATGTTGTCGTCGGAATTGATCACCTGCATCATTTCCTCGGGGGTGACCCCGTTTGCCAGCATCGAGGCGACGAAGGAGCCGGCGCTGGTGCCGACGTAGACGTCGAAGTTATTGACGGTGCTGTTGACCGCCAGCAGGTCGAGGGCCCGCAGGGCGCCGATCTCGTAGACGCCGCCGGTGAAGCCGCCACCGCCCAGGACCAGGGCCGTCTTCGACGGCTTCTTGCGCCGCGAGCGCCTGCCGGATTTGGACTCGATGTCTACGACCTTGCCCATGAAACATGCAGTATTCCAGGACCGGAGGTCGGCCCTGACCGCTACCTTCCACATCTCCCGTGTTGGAAAACCCAATGAAACGCCGTGGAATCCCGCTTTTGGTGGTCCTAGCAGGCCTTTTCCTGCTCCTCGCCGGCACGGCCCAGGCCAGCCCCAGCTGCGACCGGATGCGCGCCTGGCTGCAGCAGGGGGGCGGCTCCGCAAGTGGACTGCTCGTCGTCGACGCGGCCACTGAGCAGGTACTTTGCGCCCGCGCCCCGGGCCGCTCCCGCCCGCTGGCCTCGAACATGAAGCTGTTCACGACCGCCGCCGCGCTCTCGAAACTGGGGCCGGAATACCGGATCCCCACCAAAGTCTTCCGCGACGGCCCGGTCGACGCCAAAGGGGTCCTCCACGGCAGCCTCTACCTGCAGGGCGGCGGCGACCCGGCCCTGGGAACGCCGAGTTTCTACAACGGCTACTTCGGCGGGCTCGGCACCAACATCTTCGCCCTCACCCCGCAGATCAAGGCCGCCGGGATCAGGTCGATAACCGGCCGCCTCTACGCCGACGACACGATCTTCGACCGCCGCCGCGGCGTCGCCGACTCCGGCTACGCGACCAGTCCCTACATCGGCCCGCTCTCCGGCCTCGCCTTCAACTCCGGCTTCAGCGGCTCGACCAGCGCCAGCGGCTTCGCCTCCGACCCGGCCAAGCTCGCCGCCGCGAAGCTGGTCCGCTCGCTGCGCGGCGCCGGCGTCAGCCTCCCGACTGAGATCGCCCTGCGCCCAACGCCGCCGAACGCCGAGCGGGTAGCGCTGGTCCGCTCCCCCACCCTCGACCGGATCGCCAACCTCACCGACGTCTACTCCAACAACTACTTCGCCGAGATGCTGATCAAGCTGCTGGGGGCGCGCTTCGGCGGCGCCGGCACCACTGCCGCGGGGGCGAACGTTGTCGAGGACTTCTCCCGCGGCTACGGCTCCACCGTGCAGGCGGTCGACGGCTCCGGCCTGACGCGGTCGAACAGCGCCAGCCCCCGCGAGGTGATCGACCTGCTGCTGGGAATGCAGGAGGACCCGGCGGGCGAGGAGTTCATCCAGGACCTCGCCCTGACCGGCCAGGAGGGGACGGTCGCCAGCCGCACCGAGGGCACCGCCGCCTACGGCCGCTGCCGGACCAAGACCGGGACGATCAGCGGCGTCAGCAACCTCTCCGGCTACTGCTTCAACCGCAGCGGCCGGGTGATGGCCTTCTCGATCCTGATGGCGAGCGTCGGCAACCTCAGCCTCGCCCACCTCAACCAGGACCGGATCGCCGCCGCAGTCGCCGGTTACTAATAGCTAGGGACTGCCGACCAGCTCGAGCAGCGCCGCCTCGTCGAGGATCTCGGTCCCGAATTTCTCCGCTTTGGCGAGCTTCGAGCCCGGGTTCTCGCCGGCGACGACGTAGTCGGTTTTCTTCGAGACCGAGCTGGTGACCTTGCCGCCGGCCGACTTGACCAGCGCCGCGGCCTCCTCGCGGGTCAGCTCCGGCAGGGTGCCGGTGAGGACGACGGTCTTGCCTTGCAGGGGCCCGTCCTGGCGGCGGCGTTCGGAGGGGTCCACCTCCAGCCTCAGGCCCTTCTCGCGCAGCTTG
Organism: Solirubrobacterales bacterium; assembly: GCA_035765335.1. GTDB lineage: Bacteria > Actinomycetota > Thermoleophilia > Solirubrobacterales > 70-9 > VAYN01. The sequence goes on along the minus strand of DASTXV010000001.1, from coordinate 6,837 downwards.
TTGACGAGGTCCCAGGTGGCGTCGTCGGTGATCGACTCGTTGATCTGCACCGCCATGATCGGGCCCACCCCCTCCACCTCCTCGATCGCCTCCGGGTCGGCCTGGCGCAGGGCGTCGATCGAGCCGAAGTGGTCGGCCAGCGCCTCCGCGGTGACGGCGCCGACGCCGGGCAGGCCGAGGGCGAAGAGGACGCGTTTGAAGGGTTGCCGTCTCGAGGCGTCGATCGAGGCGACAAGACTGCGGGCGGATTTCTCTTTGAAGTTCTTCCCGCCGATCTTGCGCCCGACCAGGTCATCCTCCCGCAGCTCATAGATGTCGGCGACGTCGTTGATCATCCCCTCGCGCAGCAGGTTCAGGGCCAGCTCTTCCCCCAGCCCGTCGATGTCCATCGCCCCCTTGCTGACGAAGTGTTTGACGTGCTGGAAAGCCTGTTCCGGGCAGCCGGAGCGGTTGGGGCAGATCGTGAAGACCGAGTCCGGGGGCTTGACGGTCGGGGTCCCGCAGGCGGGGCACTTGGCGGGCGGCTTCGGCTTGCGCGCCCGCGGGTTCTTGCGCGGCAGCTTCGGCGAGACGACCTGCGGGATCACGTCGCCGGCCCGCATCACCACCACCTCGTCACCCTCGCGCACGTCCTTGCGGGCCAGATCCTCCTCGTTGTGGAGGGTGGCGGTGGTGACGGTGACGCCGCCGACGTGGACCGGCTCCAGCATCGCGAAGGGAACCAGGTGGCCGGTGCGGCCGACGTTCCAGACCACCTTCTTCAGCTGCGTCGTCGCCGTCGTCGGCGGGAACTTCCAGGCGATCGCCCAGCGCGGCTCGCGCCCGACCACGCCCAGCTCGCGCCAGAGCGCCTTCTCGTCGACCTTGACGACGACGCCGTCGATCTCGTAGTCGAGCTCCTCGCGCCGCCCCTCCCACCAGTGGCAGCGCCTGACGACCCCCTCGACGCCCTCGTGGTGGGCCGTGTCCGGGTTGACCTTGAAGCCGGCTTCCTGGAGCCACTCGATCTCCGCCATGTGGGTGGGAAGGTCGAGCCCGCGCACCGCGCCGATCCCGTAGAACCAGCTCGAGAGCGGCCGTTCGGCGGCCTGCGAGGGGTCGAGCTGGCGGATCGAGCCGGCGGCGGAGTTGCGCGGGTTGGCGAAGGTCGGCTCGCCCGCCTCGGCGCGGCGCTCGTTCAGCGCTTTGAAGGCGGCGATCGGCAGGTAGACCTCGCCGCGGACTTCGATCAGCTCCGGCGCGGGCCCGTTGATCCGCAGCGGCACCGAGCCGATCGTGCGCAGGTTCTGGGTCACGTCCTCGCCGATCCGGCCGTCGCCGCGGGTGGCGCCGCGGACCAGCACCCCGTCCTCGTAGGTGAGGGTGACGGCGAGCCCGTCGATCTTCGGCTCGGTCGTGTAGCTGAACTGGGAGGCGGTGATGTCGAGCCGCTTCAGGTGGTTGGCGAGCCGGTTCTCCCAGCCGCGCAGCTCCTCCTCGTTGCGGGCGTTGCCGAGCGAGAGCATCTGCTCGTGGTGCTCGACCTGCTCGAAGCGGTCGAGCGGCGGCGCTCCCACCCGCTGGGTCGGCGAGTCCGGCGCGCGCAGCTCCGGGTGCTCGGCCTCCAGCTCCCGCAGCTCGTTCAGCAGCTCGTCGTAGACGTCGTCGCCGATCTCCGGGTCGTCGAGGACGTAGTAGAGGTGGTTGTGGTGGGCAAGGAGCTCCCGCAGCTCCGCCGCCCGCTGCTCAGGGGAGGCGCTCACGCCGTCGTCGCGCTGGCGGCCAGCATCTCCTCGAAGCCCCAGCCCTGGAGGCGCTCGAGGCCGCCGTGATCGGTGAGGTCGAAGTGGATCGGGGTGACCGCGATACGGCCCTGCGCGACCGCGTTGAGGTCGGTCCCCTCGATCTCCTCGTAGCCCGGCTGCCAGCCGTAAATCTCGTAGTGGCGGCGCCCGTCGCGCTCCTCGACCAGCTTCAGCTTGTCGTTGTAGATCCGTTTGCCGAGCTTCGTCACCTCGATCCCCGTCGGCTCGCAGGCGGGGACGTTGACGTTGATCAGGGTCGCCTCCGGCATCGTCTCCTCCCGCAGCCGCGAGACCAGCTGCGCGGTGAAGGCGGCGGCGACGGTGAAGTCGAAGCGGCCGCTGACGTAGCCGAGGCCGCCGGCGGAGGACTGCTGGGAGAAGGCGACCGCCGGGATGCCGAGGATGATCCCCTCCAGCGCCGCGGCGACCGTGCCCGAGTAGGTGATGTCGTCGCCGAGGTTGGCGCCGTGGTTGATCCCGGAGACGATCAGGTCGGGGCGGCCGCCGACCAGCCCCAGCTCGGCGAAGCGGACGCAGTCAACCGGGGTGCCGTCGGTCGCGTAGCCGACCCGGCCGTCTTCGAAGGTGACCTCCTCGACGCTGAGCGGCGAGCGGGTGGTGATCCCGCGCCCGATCGCGCTGCGGTTGGAGTCGGGGGCGATGACGTCGACCTCGACCCCGTCGAGCTCGACCAGAGCCCGCCGGGCCGCCTGCAGCCCCGGCGCCGCGATGCCGTCGTCGTTGGTGAGGAGGATCCGCACTGCTTCGATTCTAGGTGCCGGAGATGCCGCATCCCGGTCTCGGAGATACTGCCGCTCGTGCCCACCGTTCGTCTCGACATCGAATACGACGGCGCCGGCTTCCGGGGCTGGGCCAGGCAGCCGGGCCTGCGCACGGTCCAGGGCGAGCTGGAGGCGGCCCTGGCGACGATCCTGCGCGAACCGGTGGAGCTGACCGTCGCCGGACGCACCGACACCGGCGTCCATGCCCTGGGGCAGGTGGCGAGCTTCCAGACGACCGCTGAGCCGCCGGAGGACCTGATGCGGCGCCTCAACGGGGTCGGTCCCGACGACGTCGCGGTCACTGCCGCCACACTGGTCGCCGACGGCTTCAACGCCCGCCATGACGCCAAGGCGCGCAGCTACCGCTACCGCCTGCTGGCGCGCTCGGCCCCCAGCCCCTTCGAGCTCGGCAAGGCCCTCTGGTGGCCCCACCGGGTCGATCGCGAGGCCCTCGACGCCTGCGCCGCCGCCCTCCTCGGCACCCACGACTTCACCGCCTTCACCCCCACCCAGACCGACCACGTCCGCTTCGAGCGCGACATCCTCGCCGCCTCCTGGGAGCAGGAGAGCGACGTCCTCTCCTTCCGCATCACCGCCGACGCCTTCATGCGCAACATGGTCCGCACCCTCGTCGGCACCCAGCTCAGAGTCGCCTCCGGCCGCCGCAGCGTCGAGAACTTCACCCAACTCCTCGAGGGCGCTCCCCGCACCGAGGCAGGCGACACCGCCCCACCCCACGGGCTCTACCTGGAGTCGGTGACCTACGACTGATTCTTCCGGGCTATCCGTTCTGAGAGAAAGCCTTGCGGGAGGCACAACCCGCCGCTACAGTCCCCTTTCAACATAAGTAGTGCATCTAGAGGGGTGGAGGGACTGGCCCAATGAAGCCCCGGTAACCGGCTCGACAGCAGTCGAGAAAGGTGCCAATTCCAGCAAGCCGAAGCGATTCGAGCTTGGAACATGGGGACGAACTGGGTTCGTCGTGGAGTAATCCCTCTGATGCGGTCGTTCTGACTTAGGACCTCCGCACCAGACGAAGGTGTAGGAGGTCATTTTGTTAGGAAAGAGTCGCCGCCAACAGCCATCCCTCGAGGAGCGCTGGGGCGAGCGGGAACTTTTCTTTTGGACTGCCTTCAAATGGGTGCAGCTAGCTGTCGCGGTCGCCTTCGCGGCTCACCTCATCGTCAGCTTGATCAGCGGCGACAATCCCCTCCCTGCCTGGATTCCGATTCGGTAGCCGACCAGCCGCGCCGGCGAGGCCAAGGCTCGCGTCCAGAGACAGCCAAGGTGTTAAGCCACCGCCCCTCAATCCCGTGGTTCCTTTTGCACGACATGGGTCCAAAAGGAACCACGAGTCGAGCCTCCACTCCCGCAGACCAAATTGTGGTTCGAAACAGACGCTATGCGTCCGAAAGGAACCACGGGATTAGATAGCGCCGCATCCCCCTTGCGGGCTTGTGTCCAGCGGGTAGGGCACCCGCCCGGCCTAAAAAGGCTCTAGACCAGCTCGAGGTAGACCATCTCGGTGGAGTCGCTCCGCCGAGGGCCCAGCTTGACGATGCGGGTGTACCCGCCCGGGCGCGTCGCGTAGCGCGGCGCCACCTCGTCGAACAGCTTGTGAACGATGAACTTGTCGTTGTGGAGGGTGGCCAGCGCCTGGCGGCGAGCGTGCAGGTCGCCGCGCTTGGCAAGCGTGATTAGCTTCTCCACTTCGGGCTTGACCGCCTTGGCCTTCGCCTGGCTGGTCTGAATCCGCTCGTGCTCGATCAGCTGCTTGGAGAGGTTCGAGAGCAGAGCCTCACGGTGCGCGGCGTCGCGGCTGAGCTTGTTCCGCTTCTTTTTGTGCCGCATCGATCTGCTCCGCTCCCGTTCGTCTCGCCTCAGTCAGCCTGCAGGTCCAGGCCGCGGGAGTGCAGGGTCTCGATTACTTCCTCGATCGACTTCTGACCGAAGTTCGGGATCGCGTTCAGTTCCGCGCGCGATTTGCGCACGAGGTCGCCGACCGTCTGGACGCCGGCGCGCTTCAGGCAGTTGTAGGAGCGCACGCCCAGTTCCAGCTCCTCGATCAGGATCTCGTCGAGGCCGTTGGCGGCAGCACCGCCATCGCCGGCCGGCGAGGAGAAGCCGTCACCCTGAACCGCCGGGACGGGCTCCCGCGCGGTCAGTTCTTCGACCCGATCGGCGTCGGTGAAGATCGCCAGGCTCTTGATCAGGATCTCGGAGGCTTCGCGCAGGGCGGCCCCGGGCTCGATCGAGCCGTCGGTCTCAAGGTCGAGGGTCAGTTTGTCGAAGTCGGTCCGCTGGCCGACACGGGCCGCGGCGACCGAGTAGGAAGCGCGGCGGATCGGCGAGAAGATCGAGTCGATCGGGATCACGCCGATCGGCTGGTCGTCGGCCTTGTTCTCTTCGGCCGGCGAATAGCCGCGGCCGCGGCCGATCGTCAGGTAGACCTCGAGTTTGGTTTTTTTCTCGAGCGTCGCGATCGGCGCCTCGGGGTTGAGGATCTCGACGCCGGAAGGAAGGTCGATGTCCTTTGCCTTCACCTCGCCGGGGCCGGTGGCGACCAGCGGCGCCTCGACCTCGTCGGCATCCGTGTGCATGCGGACGACGAGGTCCTTGAGGTTGAGGATGATGTCGGTGACGTCCTCTTTGACGCCGGGCACGGTCGAGAACTCGTGCGCGACGCCCTCGATGCGGACGCTGGTGATCGCAGCGCCGCCCAGCGAAGAGAGGAGGACGCGGCGCAGGCTGTTGCCGAAGGTGTAGCCGAAGCCCTTGTCCAGCGGCTCGATCGTGAAAGTGCCGCGGCGGTCATCGACTTTCTCGGAGGTGATGCGGGGGACCTGGAAATCGGTGGTCATGAGTTCCTTGCTCTGGGGTGTTTCAGAATCGTTTCCGGACTACTTGGAGTAGAGCTCGACGATGAGCTGCTCCTGGACCGGCGCCGAGATCTCGGAGCGCTCGGGGTAGCGCAGGACCTTGGCAGTGAGGGCATCGTGATCAGCCTGCAGCCAGGCGGGAACCGTGGAGACCAGTTCCGTGGCCCGCTGGATCGTCTCGGTGGCTTTCGACCCGGACTTGATCGAGATGATGTCTTCGGGACGTACTTGGTACGAGGGGATGTTCACCCGCCGGCCGTTGATCTGCCAGTGGCCGTGGGTGATCAGCTGGCGCGCCTGGCGCCGCGAGGCGGCGAAGCCGAGGCGAACGAGGACGTTGTCGAAGCGCGACTCCAGGATGCGCAACAGGTTCTCGCCGGTCACGCCCTCCTGCCGCGAAGCTTTCTCGTAATAGGCGCGGAACTGTTTCTCCAGCACCTGGTAGTAGCGGCGGGTCTTCTGCTTCTCGCGCAGCTGGACCCGGTACTCCGACTGCCGCAGGCGGCCGCGGCCGTGCTCGCCGGGCGGGTAGGAGCGGCGCTCGACGCCGCACTTGTCGGTGAAGCAGCGCTCGCCCTTGAGGAAGAGTTTCTGGCCCTCGCGCCGGCACTGCTTGCACTGCGGGGCGGTGTCGCGAGCCATTTAGACCCTCCTCCGCTTCTTCGGGCGGCAACCGTTGTGGGCCTGCGGGGAGACGTCCTTGACCGTGGTCACGTCAAGACCGGCGGCCTGCAGCGAGCGGATCGCGGTCTCGCGACCCGAGCCGGCGCCCTTGGCGAAGACTTCGACCCGCTCCAGCCCGTGTTCCATGCCCTTTTTGGCGGCCGCGTCGGCGGTCACCTGGGCGGCGAAGGGGGTCGACTTGCGCGAGCCTTTGAAACCGGCCGAACCGGCCGACTCCCAGGCGATCACGTTGCCGTCGGTGTCGGTGAGGGTGACGATCGTGTTGTTGAAGCTGGTCTTGATGTGGGCCTGCCCGTACGGGATGTTCTTCTTCACCCGGCGGCGGGAACGGCCCTTTTTCGGTTGCGGCATCTAAGTCCTCGCTACTTCTTCGCCGGGGCCTTGCGCTTGCCGGCGACGCTCATCCGCTTCGGGCCCTTGCGACCGCGCGCGTTGGTCTTCGTCCGCTGGCCGCGGACCGGCAGGCCGCGCCGGTGGCGGACCCCGCGGTAGCAGCCGATCTCCATCAGGCGCTTGATGGCCTGGGAGCGCTCGCGGCGGAGGTCGCCCTCAACGGTGTAGTCGCGATCGATGAGATCGCGGAGCCTCGAGACCTCGTCCTCGGTCAAGTCGCGGACATAGGTGTCCGGGCTGATGCCGAGCTCGGCGAGGAGCTTGTTGGACGTGGGCCGGCCGATCCCGTAGATGTACGTGAGACCGATCTCGACG